>NZ_JBFULP010000006.1:0-257393 GCF_054049835.1 Lysobacter sp. P5_B9 | reverse complement strand
TCGGTGCGGTGATTGAACCTGTGGACACTGGCATCATTTCGATAACCGCAGAGGTCACTCAGGCTGACTGCGACGCGAGGGTCAAGAAGTGCCTCAACAGCCTTGATCTCTTCGCCAGAAAGATCACGGGCGCGCGCTAACAATTCATTCAAGCCGAAGCCGCTTCGCGGCTCGGATAGGCGATTCGGCGCTAGCGGGCAAGGCCCTTCGGACCTGTAGGAACAATCGGCCGATGACGCCAAGCGATCGGCGTCGCCCACGCCGTCAGCCACTGCCGCGCCTGCTGCTCGCTGCCCGCTGTCGCGCCCTGCTTGGGCCGTCCGGGTGCGCGCGCGACCGTGCGCCAGCGCCCGTCAGGTAGTCGCACAGCGCGCCCTAGTGGCTGTGTGAAGCCATCTATCGTCAACTCGTAACCGCCCGTTTGAGCTAGACGCCAGATGAGGGCAGGGTGCGGGCGCATGGCGAGATTGTCTTCCTAGCCGTCGCGCGCGGTGCGACCGTTGAGCGGTAGGATTCTCTGGCCGTGTCCGATCCGGAGTGCCGCCGTGTGCTACTCGGCCCAGCTTGAGCAGGAATACAACACCTACGTCCACCTGTTTGGCGCGAACGTCAGCATCCACGAGTTCGCCAAGCTCTATGGGCAGCGCAGGGATGGTGACAAGGTCCGCATTCCCAAGGCTATGGACGCCGCGTTCTCCACTCCCAAGGGTGAGGAAGAGCGCCAGATCCTGGGAATGATCCAGGAGTTCAACGCGCAGGAAGCGAGCAAGCTGGAACAGGAACTGTTCAAGCAGGCCAAGCGCCTAGCCGATGCGGATCGCACGCTGCAAACAAAGCAGACGAAGAAGGCGCTAGACGACCAGCGGATCGCGACCACGAAGATCGAATGGGCTAAGGGCAAGTTGGCCGATCTAAGACGGTCCCAACTCATTCCCGAGGACTCACGCATATTCCCGGGCTGGTATGCCCCTGTGATGGTCGTGGAGAACGGTCGTCGCGTGGTCAAGCCGATGCGCTACCAGTGCCTTCCTGCGGGCAAGCCAGCTGCATTCGATATCAAGTTCCCGGGGACCTATAACGCGCGCAGGGACAGCCTGGAGGGCTATTGGAAGGGCGTCTTCGGCTACTCCCATGGTCTCGTGCTGATGGACGCCTTCTACGAGAACGTCTGGAAGCATGCCGCCGAGGGGCGCGAGCTACGGCCCGGCGAGAAGGAGGAGAACGCCATCCTTGAGTTCCGGCCAAACACCGGGCCAGCGCATGCTCGTAGCGTGCTTGTGGTCGCGCTGGGAAGGTGAGGGGAGGGAGTTGCTGTCCTTCGCCGCGATCACCGACAACCCGCCAGCAGAGGTGGCTGCCGCAGGGCATGACCGTTGCATCATCCCCATCAAGCCGGAGCATATCGATGCGTGGGTGAGCCCTGACCCCGCAAACCTCAAGGCCCTGTACGCCATCCTCGACGACCGCGAACGGCCGTACTACGAGCACCGGCTGGCTGCATAGAACGGGACCGAAAAAGGCTTGATGTACGCCAAAGTAACCCGGTGAGCAAAAGTAACAATGGAGTGACTGCTTTCGATCACCCACCTAGACAAGACGCCTCGATTTGCCCTTTGAACTGCATGCGCTAGTGACCATTCGTCACCTCCGCTGCTGACTCGTTACTGCTACAACGAATCAGGGCCGCACGATGAATCGTGTGGATAGGCATGGGAATTTCGGCCCCGCAATGGGCTGAAAGGGTAGGGGCTAATGAAGCAGTACGCCGTTCGCGCGGGCATTTCCGTATGCCTGCTGTTTGCCTCTGTGCAGGCTTTGGCTATCGAGCCATTTCAGGAATACCGCAAACGCGTCGAGTCATCGCAGAACATTGCTGCGCTAACTGACGGCCTATTCGGTGACAAGGTCAATCTTTACAACGGCCAGACGACATTTTCCGGCGTAGACATCTATTTGCCGGGCAACAACTCATTGCCCGTGCAACTGCTGCGTCAGTTCAGCGTGCAGATCCTCCCGCAGAATTCGACGGGGTGGGACACAAGCCTAGGGGGCGCAGGCGGGTGGGATGTGGATGTTCCCTACATTTCCGCGATGCTCGGGGCTGTTTCTGGTTGGAGCAACCAGCGATGCTCGTCCAATTGGGTGCCGTCGGTGAACCCTTCGTTTCAGACTACTGAAATCTGGCAGGGCAACTCGATCCATATTCCCGGTGGCGGCGATAGAACAATGCTGGGCGTAGAAGCCCAGACGCCCGTGCAGCAAGATGGTGTGACACACAGGATCACTACCAGCGAGCGAGATTCGTTCGACTGCATTCCCATGCTTGGTGGTCTCGCGGGCGAAGGCTTCCGAATGAAGACGACGTCGGGGGTTCGCTATTACTTCGACGTTGCCGTCCAGCGCTACGGCGGCACCATGACGCGCCCGCTGGATTCAAAGATTGTGGCAAGCACGTCCCGCACAAAAGTCTATTTGCTTGCCAGCAAGATCGAAGACAGATTCGGGAATACGGTCAACTTTCAGTACAACGCAAACGGCAATCCAACGCGAATCTGGTCCAGTGACGGGCGCGAGATCGTCCTCACCTACGTCAATGATCTGCTTAATACCGCTAGCGCTGCGGGAAAAACTTGGTCGTATCAGTACACCACGGTGGAGGGGCAGGCCCGTCTGTCTGCCGTCGTTCAGCCGGATACGAGTCGCTGGCAGTTCACGTACTCAAATTCGCTCCGACCAGTCGACCAATCCTGGGATGGTGACTCTGACCCATATTGTGCGATCCAGCCGCCGGAACTGCCTGCTAACTTCACTTTCACTGTTACGCACCCGAGCAAGGCAGTCGGTACGTTCACGTTTAGCAACACGCGGCACTATCGCTCAGGCGTGCACATTAGTGAGTGCCTCCAGCGGCACGCTCCTCCCGGCGGCGAATTCAGTAGCGACTACTGGATACTAAACACCCCGTATTTCTTCGACGTCATGAGTTTGGGGCAGAAGACAATCAGCGGGCCCGGGCTCACACAGCCCATGACATGGATGTACGATTATGGGATTAGCGACCAGTCGCTCTGGGGTTCCGGCGGGCCTGCGGTTTATCCATGCACGACGTGCGCTACAGAAAAGTCCGTCACGGTGACCAACCCTGACGGCACTAAGACGAAGTATCGCTACGGCTTTCTGTATGCGCTCAATGAGGGCCGCGTTCTGGGCGTGGACACGCTGGATGCCGGAAATGTGGTCCGTCGTTCCGAGATTACGGACTACATGAGCGAGGCCGAGGCGGCGTCTGGCCAGGGTTTTTTCACTCGCTACGGACTGATCTACAACGGCGATGATCCGTCGACGGCGCGTGTTAGGCCCCTCGTTCGCAGGATTGTCCAGCAGGACGGCGCGACGTTTACATCGGAAGTAGCGAAGGGATGTACTACCGCAACCGCATACTGTTTCGATGCGTTTGCTCGTGCAGCTAAGGAACGCAAGTTCAGCTCGCTTGGCTACACTCGCGACGACACCACCGAATATCAAGACGATGCAGTCAAGTGGGTTCTGCACCAAGTCAAGCGAACCACAGTCGCGGGAATCGAAGTCGACAGGACGGACTTTGACGCTGCGACCGTTCTTCCGATTAGGACGTACAAGTACGGCAAGTTGCAGCAAACGCTGACATACAACGCCGACAGTACTGTAGCCACCGTCTCCGACGGCCGCGATGGCGTAGGAGGGGCCGAGACGACGGTCACGTTGTCGACTTGGAAGCGCGGAACGCCACAGTCGATCACGCATCCTGCGACGCCAGAATCACCCACGGGCGCAACTCAGTCGGCGGCGGTCAACGACGATGGCACGATTGCCTCCGTGACCGACGAAACCGGGGCGAGGACCTGCTACGGCTACGATGCCATGGGGCGGTTGGCGAGCATTACGTATCCATCCGAGTCGCAGGTGGGCGTGTGTGATTCTTCAACATGGAACCCGACCTATATAGCCTTTGAGCAGCAGACAACTGCAGCCTACGGATTGCCGGCGGGATACTGGCGTCGATGGGAGCGCACAGGTAACGCGTGGGCCTTCAAGTTCTACGATGCATTTTGGCGGCCGGTCGTGGAGGAGACATACGATTCAGGAAATGTCGCCGCTACACTGAGCCAAACTGTGAAGCGCTATGACGCTTCAGGCCGCTTGGCATTCCAGTCATACCCCTCAAGTACGGTTAGCGATTATGGTCAGACTCTATCTGGGTCTTACACGTCGTATGACGCTCTCGGGCGGGTAGTCCAGGTCAAGCAGGATTCTGAACTAGGTCAGCTGACCACGACGACGGAGTATCGGGCTGGCTTCCAGACCGCGGTGACTAATCCGCGCGGAAGTCAGACCTTGACGATTTATCAGGCGTACGATCAGCCTACCTACGACCAACCGAGTGGGATTAGCGAGTTGGGTGGTGACCGGCACACCGAGATCTATCGCGATGTGTTCGGCAAGGTATATGCCCTGCGTCGCCGTAACGGCGATGGTAGTCAGGCGGTTTGGCGTTGGTACGTGTACGACGCCCAGCAGCAGCTGTGCAAGGTAATTGAGCCTGAAGCTGGCGCCACCGTGATGGCCTACGACGGAGCCGGCAATCTCACCCACTCCTGGGCTGGACTGTCGCTTCCCGACACCGCCAACTGCAACTATGACGCGGCTTGGGCGAGCGGGCGCCTGGTGTGGCGTCAATACAACGCACGCAATCTGGTCGATGCCTTGCGCTTCCCAGACGGTCGAGGGGACCAGAACATTGCCTATACCCCGGATGGGCTGACTTCCCAAATCACCACCTACAACGAACCGAATAACGCCGCCTCGATCGTCAATGCCTATGCCTATAACAAGCGTCGATTGCTGACCGGTGAGACGCTTGACCCATGGGCGCCGGGATCATTCTATTGGCAGGTCGGATACAGCTACGATGCCAATGGTGCACTCCAGGCTCAAAGTTATCCCACTGGCCTGTATGTGGACTATGCCCCTAATGCCTTAGGTCAGCCGACGCGGGCGGGCACGTATGCAACGGGCGTTAGCTACTACCCGAACGGCGCCATCAAGCAGTTCACCTACGGCAACGGCATCGTGCACACGATGACGCAGAATGCGCGGCAGTTGCCAGTGCGAAGCACGGATGGCGGCGGCGTGCTGAATGATGTCTATGCCTACGACAAGAACGGCAACGTCGAAAGCACCATCGATGAGCTGGTCGGGGTTGGGGTTTTCAGTCCGCGTAGTCGTTGGATGAACTACGACGGCCTCGACCGCCTGACGGCTGCGGGCGCGGGCATGTTCGGTGGCACTGACAACTGGCACCACTTCACCTACGACGCGTTGGACAACCTCAAGTCGTGGAAGCTCGCCGGCGTCAAGGACTACGCCAATTACTACTACGACGCCAACAACCGCCTGACCAACATCCAGAACTCGGCGGGCGCGACGATCGTCGGTCTGGGTTACGACGAGCAGGGCAACTTGCGGAACAAGAATGGCCAAGAATACAAGTTCTACTACGATAATCGCCTGCGCGAAGTAGTTGGCAAGGAATATTACAGATATGACGGCCACGGCCGTCGGGTGCTGGCATGGAGGCCAGGCGGCACCATGACGGTGTCCTATTACGGGCAGGCGGGGCAGTTGCTGTATCAGGAAAATTCCACGAGTACGCTCGCAAGCGAACACATCTATCTTGGTGGCAGCCTGATCGCAACGCATGAACGCAATTGGGCGACAAACACTTACGCGACCAAGTACCAACACACCGACGCACTCGGCAGCCCGGTTGCCGTGACCAATGAATCTGGTCAGGTGATCGACCGTACGCAGTACGAGCCGTTTGGTGCGGCGATCGGTAAACCTTCATACGATGGCATTGGCTACACAGGCCATGTAATGGACGGCGCGACCGGCCTGTCGTATATGCAGCAGCGCTATTACGACCCAACCATCGGAAAGTTCCTGAGCGCCGATCCGGTTGCGGTGCGACCCATTGGCGACAACTTCAATCGCTATTGGTATGCCAACAACAATCCATACAAGTTCACCGATCCTGACGGGCGAGAATCTGGCGCTGGCCACGCGACTGGCATATATTCTCCGGCGCCCACCCCAAACCCTCAGGCAATAAGCGATTTTGCCGATGCGATCGACCAATTTGATCATTGGGTTCTAACGCCATTATCTGACGGTATTTCGCATTTTGCCGTTGCGCCGATCGTAGTCGGAATCAAAGGCGCTGCTACTGAATTAAAAGCTGCTCAGCTTGCGAAGAACGTCGTGCAGGGCGCCAAGGCAGAAAAAGCCGTGGCTCAGGAGTTGGGCGAAGCAGTAGCCGGCCAACGCGTCACGCTGGAGGCCAGCACAGGGGAGCGCAGCGTGGCGGACATCGTGACGACGGATAAAGGCGTCGTGGAAGTGAAAAGCGGCGGTGCTCGACTAAGCCCTGGGCAAAAAGCCGTTAAGGCCGACATTGAAGCGGGGCGTGCTGTGACTCCAAGGGGGCAAAACGCCGCGAAAGCGGGTCTCGAACCAGGCAAGCCTACTCAGATGAAGTGCTACGACGTGAAGAAGTGCTGATGAATACGGGTGATAAATGCGATGCAGCGTATAAGCGCGAAGTACTGCTTAAGTGCTACGAGGCACTAGAGGCGGCGGGGTTCACGCGCTATCAGAAAGAGAACGTAGACAGGCCACTCGGGAGCGGCTTCCACTGCTGGGTTGGGCTCAATAGCGGCCTCGATATGGAATATGTCGATATCAATCCATTTGTCGGTATGCATGTCGTTCCGATAATGAAGCTGTATACCGGTCTTGAGGGGCGGAAATACAATCGAAACATTGCCACCTATGCCGTACACATGGGGGTTTTGGCGCCCCATGAACCGGTGTTTCACTTTACGCGGCAAACTGATATTGAGGCAGAAGCGGCCCGATTGGCGCACCTCTATTCGACTGTTGGCTTGCGGTATGCGCAGTCCATAGCGAGCTACGAACAATTGCTTCCTCTCCTTGAAGAGCGGGTGCCGATGCTCGGGGGTTATCCCGAGCGAGTCGCCGCTTGCCTCTATCTGATGGATCGCAAGGAAGATGCAATATCTTTTGTCGAATTGTTTCTAAAAGATCATCGTGATTACTTTGAAGGCTTCGCCGCGCCGTTCTTGAAGATGCTGACTCATTGAGTCCAACCCTCGAAAGGGGGCGCTTCCACAAACACTACAGCTGCCCTTTCGGCCTATCGACACACATCCCGCCGGTACCCGACGAGGATTTCGCCGCGCGGGTTCGCTCATCGCGTCCAAGGTGTGGGCAATCAGCCGTGGCGAGATCGTTCTGCTCCGGGATGCTGGGAGCCGACCGCGACGCCAGCCTAAGCGCGGGGACTACCAGAGTTACCATTGACTGGTGAGCGCTGCAAAGACGTCGCACCGGTATGCAAATTTGCTCGCACCCAATTCCGAGGAAGTCGGGAGAGGGGCGGATGCGCAGGGCGCGAGGGGTGTGGGGACAGGCCCGACTGACCGTTTTTGCTGGCAAGGTGCTGACAAACAAAAAACCGGCACTGGGCCGGTTTCTTGTAAAGCCTTGAATTTATTGGTCGGGGAGACAGGATTTGAACCTGCGACTTCTACGTCCCGAACGTAGCGCTCTACCAGGCTGAGCTACACCCCGACGGCAGAGCCCGGCATTCTAAAGGTGGCCCTCACTTCGGGCAAGAGGTCAGATGCCATGAAGCGGGAAACAGGGCCCTGCGGCCCACCGCCAGTTAAACTGTGACGCCGCGCGTCAGCGCTGGACTTGCCTTGTCGAGCCCCGATTTCCGGGACCACAGATACTGGAGCACCGTTTGATCAAGCCGCGTACCCCGCCCGGGGTCATGGAGCTGCTGCCTCCTGACCAGATCGCCTTCCAGCGCATGCTGGACGTGATCCGCCGCAACTACGAACGTTTCGGCTTCCTGCCGGTGGAAACGCCGGTGATGGAGCTTTCCGATGTCCTGCTGACCAAGACCGGTGGCGAGACCGAGCGGCAGGTGTATTTCGTACAGTCCACGGGCGCGCTGGGCAAGGCGGCGGAAGGCGGGCAGGGCGAAGGCCTGCCTGAACGCGCCATGCCGGAGCTGGCGATGCGCTTCGACCTGACCGTACCGCTGGCGCGCTATGTCGCCGAACACGAGCACGAACTCGCGTTCCCGTTCCGTCGCTACCAGATGCAGCGCGTGTACCGCGGCGAGCGCGCCCAGCGTGGCCGCTTCCGCGAGTTCTACCAGTGCGACATCGACGTGATCGGCAAGGATTCGCTGAGCGTGCGTTTCGATGCCGAGATCCCCGCCGTCATCCATTCGGTGTTCTCCGAACTGGACATCGGCGCGTTCACGATCCAGATGAACAACCGCAAGCTGATGCGCGGTTTCTTTGAGGCGCAAGGCGTCGCCGATGGCGAGCTGCAGGCGCTGGTGCTGCGCGAGGTCGACAAGCTCGACAAGCGCGGCGAGGAGCATGTGCGCGCGACGTTGGCGGGCGAGGGATTCAATCTCCCGGCCGAGGCCGTCGACCGCATCATGGCCTTCGTGAAGGTGCGTTCTGCCTCGCACGCCGACGCGCTGGCGCAGCTGGATGCGCTGGGCGAGGGCAACGACGCGCTGCGCGAAGGCGTCAAGGAACTGCGCGAGGTGCTGGAGCTGGTGCGCGCCATGGGCGTGCCGGAATCGAACTACGCGCTCAATTTCTCCATCGCGCGTGGCCTCGACTACTACACGGGCACGGTGTACGAAACCACGCTCGACGATTATCCGCAGATCGGTTCGATCTGTTCGGGTGGACGTTACGAGAATCTCGCCAGCCACTACACCAAGTCGAAGTTGCCGGGCGTCGGCATTTCGATCGGCCTGACGCGTTTGTTCTGGCAGCTGCGCGAAGCAGGCCTGCTGGGTAGTGCCACCAACAGCACCGTGCAGGTGCTGGTGACCCAGATGGACGCTACGCACCTGCCGCATTGCCTGGCGGTCGCCAACGACCTGCGCCGCGCCGGTTTCAACACCGAGGTGGTAATGGAGCCGGGCAAGCTGGCCAAACAGTTCAAGTACGCCGACCGCGCCGGCATCCGCTTCGTGATCGTGCTGGGCGAGGATGAAATCGCCAACGGCACGGTGACGGTGAAGGACCTGCGCCGCGAAGACCAGTTCACCATCACCCGCCATGAACTTGTGAGCGCCTTGCGCGTGGAACTCGCGCAGGCTGAGGTATTGCAGGGCACGCACGCATGAAACCAATCCGCCTCGATGGACGCTCGCTCACGCGTGCGCAACTGGTTGCGGTCGCGCATGGCGCGGCCGTGGAGCTGGCTGTTGATCAACTGCCCGCCGTACAGCGCGCCGCCGACTTCCTTGCCGAACAGGCCCGCCGCGAAGAACCGATCTACGGCGTGAACACCGGCTTCGGCAGCAATGCCGACAAGTTGCTGGGGGCGCATCGCCTGCGCGACCAGCTGCCGGGGGCGCAGCCGGAAGCGGAGACGCTGCACGAGGAGCTGCAGCGCAACCTGATCGTCACCCATGCCGTGTGCGTGGGCGAGCCATTCGCGCCGGAAGTGGTGCGGGCGATGTTGTGCATCCGCATCAACACCCTGATGCGTGGGCATTCGGGCATCCGCGTGGAGATCCTGCAGGCGCTCACCGCGTTGCTCAATGCCGGCGTGGTGCCGGTGGTGCCGCAGCTGGGTTCGGTAGGCGCCAGTGGCGACCTGGCGCCGCTGTCGCACCTGGCGATCGTGCTTCTCGGCGGTGGCGAAGCATTCCTGCAGGGCGAACGGCTACCCGGTGGCGAAGCGCTGGTGCGCGCCGGACTGCAGCCGGTGAAGCTTTCCTACAAGGAAGGCCTCGCGCTCAACAACGGTACGGCGCAGATGCTCGCGACCGGCGTGCTCGCGCTGGCCCAACTGGAGGCACTGGTCGAAACCGCGGACCTCGCCGCGGCGATGACCATCGACGCCTTCGCCGGCCGCCTCGGTGCGTTTGCCGAAGAAGTGCACGCGCTGCGTCCGCATCCGGGCCAGGTCGAGACCGCTGCCAACCTGCGTCGCCTGCTGGAAGGTTCGACGCTCAGCGATATCGCCTACCACCTGGTGCCACGGTTCCGTCAGTGGCAGCCGGAAAGCTGGGATACGCCAACGGCGCAGCAGCTGCGTTTCGACATCGGCTGGGATTGGGTGCCGTTCTCCCAGCGCCACGGCCGCGAGAAGTTCTACCAGCGCTTCCGTCCGTTCCGCGGCGGCAAGAAACACCAGCCGCAGGACAGCTACTCGCTGCGCTGCATCCCGCAGGTGCATGGCGCGGTGCGCGATGCCCTGGCGCAGGCCGCGCGCGTGCTCGACATCGAGCTCAACGCGCTCACCGACAATCCCATCGTGTTCCCCGACGCCAAGGCTGAGCACGTCGAGCAGCAGGTGATCTCCGCCGGCCATTTCCATGGCATGCCGCTGGCATTGTCGATGAGCTACGTGAAGGCCGCGATTCCGGTGCTGGCGAGTATTTCCGAGCGTCGCCTCAACAAGCTCGTCGACAGCGCCACCAACGATGGCTTGCCCGGCTTCCTGATCGGTAACGAGGACGGCACCGAGTCCGGCTTCATGATCGTGCAATACACGGCCGCGGCGATCGTCAACGATCTTGCCAGTCGCGCGATGCCGGCGTCGGTGTATTCGATTCCGACCAGCGCGAATGCTGAAGACCACGTGTCAATGGGCGCCAACGAGGCGCGCCATGTGCTGGCGATGGCGGACGACCTCGGCAAGGTGCTTGCGCTCGAGCTTTACACGGCCGCGCAGGCGCTGGACCTGCGCCGCGACATGATCAACGCGGCCCGTTCGCTGGCGTCGCGGGCGAATGCCGAGGGACTGGCCGCCAAGATACAGGGCGGTCCTCCCGCCGGTACCAGCGAGCGCATCGATTTCCTGGACGAAGTCGAAGCGCTGCGCGTGGAATTGGCGGATTCCGAACCCTTCCACCCGGGCAGCGCGGTGGCCCGCGCGCATGCGGCGATCCGCGAGCGCATTCCCTTCCTCGCGCGCGATCGCGCACTCGACGGCGAAGTCGCCATCGCGGTGCGGCTGGTCAAGGAAGGCGCGGTGCTGGCCGCGGCACGCGGCTGATCGTACCGTGGTCCTGAGGCGGGGAGACCCGCCTCAGGTCGCCAGCATGGCCGACGTGCGCAAGCAGTGCTGCACGAGCAATCAGCGCTGATCCCGCTGCGAGCGGAGCTTTAGTCCGGCAGGTGGGCGCTGGCCTGCCGACTTGTGGGCCGCGTCCTTCAGCGAATCCATGGCCGAGGCGTGTACTTCGGCCCGACGACCGCGGCCGCCGGAGTTGACCGCTGGCTGCTGCTTGCTTTAATGTATTAGCACGTTAATGCATTAGGCAAGAGATGAAGCGGCGCCCCAACGACAATGAGCAGGCCGAAGATGCGCTCGACGACCTCGCCAGCGCCCTGCAGCGACTGGGGACCGCGGCGAAGGTGCGCGCTTTTCTCGAAGACCTCTGCACCCCGGCCGAGCTGGAAGCCATGAGCGATCGCTGGAAGGTCGTCCCTCTGGTCGCAGAGGGGGTGCCGTATCGCGAGATCCATGACCGTACGCTGGTGAGCGTCACCACGATCGGCCGCGTCGCGCGCACGTTCGAGCGTGGCGCCGGTGGCTATGCGGCGGCGCTCAAGCGTCGCGCTTCGCGCTGAGTCGGCCACGATGAGTCCTGTCACCCCGGCCCCGAGCCGAGACCGCCTGCGCATCGCCATCCAGAAGTCGGGCCGCTTGGCCGAGCCCGCGCGCGCACTGCTTGCGTCGTGCGGCCTGAGCTGGCGCGAGAGCCGCGATCGGCTGTTCTGCTACGGCGAAAGCCTCCCCATCGACCTGCTGCTGGTGCGCGACGACGACATCCCCGGCCTGATCGCCGAAGGCGTATGCGACCTTGGCATCGTTGGCCGCAATGTACTCAGTGAGCAGGATCTCGCCGGGCAGGCCACTGGCGCAGGCGCACGCTTCCGCGAATGGCAGCCGCTGGGCTTCGGCGGTTGCCGCCTCGCCATCGCCGTGCCGGAGTCCTGGAGCTGGCGCGATGCTTCGCAGCTGGCGGGCAAGCGCATCGCCACCAGTTATCCGCAACTGCTGACGAAGTGGCTGGCCGCCCAGGGCATCGAGGCGCAGGTGGTGCTTCTGTCGGGGTCGGTGGAAATCGCCCCGCGCCTCGGCCAGGCCGATGCCATCTGCGACCTGGTTTCCAGCGGTGCGACGCTCGCGGCGAACCAGCTCAAGCCCGTGCTCACCCTGTTGGAAAGCGAGGCCGTGCTCGCAGGGCCCGCGGTCGAATTCGACGACGTGCGCGCCGAACTCATGGGGCTGCTTTTGCGCCGCCTCGATGGCGCCTTGCGTCTTCGCCGCAGCAAGCTCCTGATGTTCCAGGCGCCCCGCGAACTCCTGCCCACGCTGCTGCCGCTCCTGCCCGACGCCGAGGCGCCGACCGTGATGCAGATCGATGGCGAGGAGCGTCTCGCGTTGCAGGCACTCTGCCATGGTGCGCTTACCTGGCAACGGCTGGAAGAACTCAAGCGCGCCGGCGCCCGTGGCCTGATGGTGCTGCCGGTGGAGGGGTTGCTCGCATGAGGCGCGTCGATTGGAATCGCCTGGCGGGCGTCGAACGCTCTTCGTTGCTGCGGCGCCCGTCGCAGCAGATGGCGCCGGAAACCAGCGCTGTCGTTGCCAGCATCCTGGACGCCGTCCGCGCCGGTGGTGACGCGGCACTGCGTGAATATACGGCCCGGTTCGATGGCGTCGAACTGGAGGACTTCGCGGTTTCAGCGGCGGAGTTCGCGGATGCCGAAACCGCTCTTTCGCCGGCGTTGCGCTCGGCCATCGAGGAAGCCGCGGCGCGGATCCGCCGCTTCCAYGTGGCTGGAATGACCAGCGAATTCACGGTCGATACCGCTGCCGGGGTCCGTTGCAGCCGCATCCTGCGCCCGATTCCGCGCGTGGGGCTTTACGTTCCCGCCGGGTCCGCGCCACTGCCATCGACCGCGCTGATGCTGGGCATCCCGGCGTCGCTTGCCGGTTGCGACGATGCCGTGTTGTGCACACCGCCACGCGCCGATGGCACGGCCGATCCCGCGGTGCTGTTTGCCGCGCGGTGCTGCGGCATTCGTCGCGTCTTCAAGCTCGGCGGCGCACAGGCGATCGCGGCGATGGCCGTCGGGACGGCATCGGTTCCGCGTTGCGACAAACTCTTTGGCCCCGGCAATGGTTTCGTAACCGAAGCCAAGCGCCAGGTTGCGATGATGGAAGGTGGCGCTGCGATCGACATGCCCGCCGGGCCGTCCGAGGTGCTGGTGATCGCCGATGCCGGCGCCAATCCGTCCTTCGTCGCGGCCGACCTGCTTTCGCAGGCCGAACACGGGCCGGACTCGCAGGTAATGCTGATCAGCGACGACGACGCGCTGCTCGCTGCAGCCATGGCGCAGGTGCAATGGCAGGTCGCTACCTTGCCGCGCGCCGGCGTCGCCAGCGCCGCACTCGAGTCTTCTTTGGCGATCCGCGCGGATTCGCTGGAGCAGGCGTTCGAGATCAGCAACGCATACGCGCCCGAGCATCTCATCCTCGCCTTGCGCGACGCACGGGAGTGGCTGCCGCGCGTGCGCAGCGCCGGGTCCGTCTTCCTCGGAGACTGGGCGCCGGAAGCGCTGGGTGACTACTGCAGTGGAACGAATCACGTGCTGCCGACCAGCGGCGCTGCGCGCTGGTGCAGCGGGCTGAGCGTGGCGAGCTTCCAGACCGCGATCACCGTGCAGGAAGTGGCGCGCCACGGCCTGGCCGGGATCGGACCCTGCGCAATCGAGCTCGCTTCCGCCGAAGGGCTGGATGCGCACCGCCTCGCCGTGCAGCTGCGCCTGGAGGCGTTGGCGGCATGAGCGTGCTCGACCTTGTGCGCAGCGACCTGCGCGACTTCTCCGGTTACCGTTCCGCGCGCAGCGACAAGTTCGACGGCAGCGTCTGGCTGAATGCGAACGAGTCGCCATGGGCGAATTCCGCCGACGCGGCGTCGCGCCTGCGACGCTACCCCGATCCGCAGCCGCAGCCGCTGCGCGAGGCGCTGGCCGGCCTGTACGGATGCCTGCCGGAACAGCTGCTGGCCGGGCGCGGCAGCGACGAGGGCATCGACCTGTTGTTGCGCGCGTTGTGCCGTCCCGGCGGCGATGCCGTGGTCATCACCACGCCGACCTTCGGCATGTACGCGGTCTGTGCGCGACTGCATGGCACCCGCGTCGTGGACGTGCCGCTGAGCGAAGGCGCAGACGGCTATTCCTGCGAGTTCCGTGCGGTGGGCGATGCCGCCGAGCAGCAGTCGGCGAAGATCGTTTTCCTGTGTTCGCCGGGCAACCCGGGTGGAAACCTGCTGCCGCTGGAGGAGATCGCATTGCTGGCGGCGCGCCTGCACAACCGCGCCGTCGTGGTCGTCGACGAGGCCTACATCGAGTTCGCGGACGCGCCCTCCGCAACCACTCTCGTGCAAGCGCTTCCAAACATCGTCGTGCTGCGCACACTGTCGAAGGCGCACGCGCTCGCGGCGGTCCGGCTTGGCACCGTGATCGCCGATGCCGACCTGATCGCCATCCTGCAGCGATGCCAAGCGCCGTATCCATTGCCTGTGCCGTGCGTCGAGGCAGCCCTGGCGGCTTTGACGCCTGGCGCACGCACTCGCACCGATGCACGCATTCGCGACGTCGTCGCCGGCCGCCTGCGCCTGCGGGAGGAATTGGCCGCCTTGCCCGTGGTGCGGCGCGTGCTTCCGTCGCGCGCCAACTTCCTCCAGGTCCGCTGCTTTGAAGCGCAGTCCACGTTCGAGACGCTGCTGGAAGCGGGCGTCGTCGTGCGCGACCTGCGGGCCATGCCGGGGCTGTCCGACGCCTTGCGCATCAGCATCGGCACCCCGGAGCAGAACGACCTCGTGCTGCGCACGATGGCGTCGCTGTCTGCGCCGGCAGGAGCCGCAGCATGAGCGCCATCCTCTTCGTCGATCGCGATGGCACCCTGATCGAGGAACCCGCCGATTTCCAGATCGACCGCTTCGACAAGCTGCGCTTCGTCCCGGGCGTCCTTCCCGCCTTGTTGCGCCTGCGCGATGCGGGCTACGAATTCGTGATGGTCACCAACCAGGATGGCCTGGGCACCGAGGCCTTCCCGCAGACGGACTTCGATGGGCCACACGACCTGATGATGCACGTCTTCGCCAGCCAGGGAATCGTCTTCCGCGAGGTGCTGATCGATACCAGCTTCTCTGCCGACAACGCCCCCACCCGCAAGCCGGGCCTTGGACTGGTGCAGGGCTACCTGCGCGATCGCAGCATCGACTGGTCGCGTTCCGCGATGGTCGGTGACCGCGAAACCGATATCCTCTTCGCGCGCAACCTTGGCGTGCGCGCTTTCCAGCTCCGGACCCCGCAGTTCGGCGGCGAATGGGATTGGCCGGGAATCGCGCGTGCGCTGACATCCGCGCCACGCGTTGCGGAAGTCTGCCGCGATACCAGGGAAACGCGGGTCAAAGTCCGCGTCGATCTCGACGAGTCCGCCGAACCCACGGCGTCGACCGGGCTCGGGTTCTTCGACCACATGCTCGAACAGTTGGGCAAGCACGGCGGATTCGCCCTGGCGCTGCGCTGCGAAGGTGACCTGCACATCGACGAACACCACACCGTCGAGGATTGCGGACTCGCGTTGGGACAGGCGTTCAGGCAGGCACTGGGCGACAAGCGCGGCATCACGCGTTACGGCTTCACGCTGCCGATGGACGAGGCCCTGGCCAGTGCCGCCCTCGACTTCTCAGGTCGACCGTGTTTCGTCTTCGAGGGCGGCTTCAAGCGCGAAAGGGTGGGTGAAATGCCCACGGAGCTGGTGCCGCACTTCTTCCGTTCGCTGTGCGAGACCGCAGGGCTGAACCTGCACCTTAAGGTCGATGGCGACAACGACCACCACAAGATCGAAGCCTGCTTCAAGGTTGTGGCGCGCGCGCTGCGGCAAGCGGTGCGTCGCGAGGGTACGGCCGTGCCCAGCACCAAGGGCGTGCTGTGAGGGAAATGACGTAGATGGAAGTGGTGCTGATCGACTCGGGCGGAGCGAACATCGGTTCCGTCCGGTATGCGCTGGAGCGGCTCGGTGCCGATGCGCGGCTGAGCGCCGATGCGGAGACGATCGCGAAGGCCGATCGCGTGATCCTGCCGGGCGTCGGCGCGGCGGGTGCCGGCATGGGACGACTTCGCGAACTGGGCCTGGTGGATGTCGTGCGCGGACTTTCGCAGCCGCTGTTGGGCATATGCCTGGGTATGCAGCTGCTGTTCGATGCTTCCGAAGAAGACGGCGTGCAATGCCTGGGGCTGATCCCGGGGTGCGTCCGCAGGCTGGCGGGAGGCGCAGGCATCCGGGTACCGCACATTGGCTGGAATGCGCTGCGCCAGCGACGCGAAGACCCGTTGCTTGCCGGAATGATGCCGGACGACCGGGCCTATTTCGTCCACAGCTACGCCGCACCAGTGAGCGACGACACCTTGGCGACGACGATACATGGCGAGGAGTTTTCTGCGGTCGTGCGTCGCGGTCACTGCTGTGGCGCGCAGTTCCACCCCGAACGCTCCGCGGCAGTGGGTGCGCGGCTGCTGGAAAACTTCCTGTCGGAGCGGTTCGCATGAGCGGTTTCTTGCTGCTCCCGGCCATCGACGTGCGCGCGGGCCATGTCGTGCGGCTTCGCCAGGGCGACTACGCACGCGAAACGTGTTACGCGGATGATCCGCTGGCGCTAGCGCAGCGCTACGCGGACGCCGGGGCGAGCTGGCTGCATCTCGTCGATCTGGACGCGGCGCGCGAGGGTGGCTACACGCTTGCGCCCTTGCTGGCCCAGATCAGGGCATCGACATCGCTGCGGGTGCAAACCGGCGGTGGCATCCGCGACGAAAGCGACGTTGCGAGATTGCTTGAGGCAGGCGCGGATCGCGTCGTTATCGGTTCGCTGGCCGTGCGCGAGCCGGCGACGGTCCAACGCTGGCTCGCGAGCTTCGGTGCGGAACGCATTACCGTGGCGTTCGACGTGCGCAAGGTCGGGGACCGGTGGCGACTTCCAACCGAGGGCTGGACCCGCCAGAGCGGCGTTATGCTGGACGAGTTGCTCGCAGGCTATGCAGCCACAGGCCTGCGACACGCGTTGTGCACCGACATCGACCGGGACGGCATGCTGGCTGGCCCGAATCTCGAGCTGTACCGCAGCATCCTCGCCCTGGTGCCGACGCTGCAGCTGCAGGCGTCCGGCGGTGTTCGTGGCGTCCAGGACGTCGTCGATGCGCGCGCGGCGGGCTGCAGCAGCGCCGTGCTGGGCAAGGCCCTGATTGAAGGTCGTTTCGAGCTGCGCGACGCGCTGCGCGAGGTGCGTCCATGCTGAGCCGCCGCATCATTCCCTGCCTCGATGTGCGCGATGGGCGAGTTGTGAAAGGCGTTCGTTTCCGCGACCACGTCGACATGGGCGACATCCTCGACCTCGCGCTGCGCTATCGCGACGATGGCGCGGACGAGCTCGTGTTCTATGACATCGCTGCCAGCCCGCATGGACGGCGCGCCGACGCCGGCTGGGTGGAGCGCGTCGCCCGTGTCATCGACATTCCCTTCTGCGTTGCCGGAGGCATCCGCGACGTCGCGGATGCACGCGTGCTGCTGCATGCTGGCGCGGACAAGGTTTCCATCAACACGCCCGCGCTCGAGCGGCCGGAACTGATTGGCGAGCTCGCCGGGGCCTTCGGCGTGCAATGCGTCGTCGTCGGCATCGACAGCCTGCGCGACGGCGACGGCGAATGGCGCGTACGCCGGAACACCGGCGATCCATCGCGCGCGGAGGCCCTGGCCATACGGACACTGGATTGGGTCGTCGAAGCCCAGCAGCGCGGTGCCGGCGAAATCGTGCTCAATTGCATGGGCAGCGACGGCGTCCGCGGCGGCTACGACCTGCCGCAACTGCGCGCCGCGCGCGATCTCTGCCAGGTGCCGTTGATCGCATCGGGTGGTGCCGGCACGGCCGGCCATTTCGCGGAGGCCTTTCGCGATGCGGACGTAGACGGGGCATTGGCCGCATCTGTATTCCACTCCGGCAGCATCCGCATTCCGGAACTCAAGCAATCCCTGCGCGGGCAGGGGATCGAGGTGCGTGATGCGGGCTGAACAACTCGACGCGCTGGCTTGGGAGAAGCAGGATGGCCTGCTCCCGGCAGTCGTGCAGGACGCGCGCACGCTGCGCGTCCTGATGCTGGGCTACGTGGATCGCGCTGCGCTGGAAACGACGCTGGCCAGCGGGCAGGTCACGCTCTACAGCCGCAGCCGGCAGCGCCTGTGGACCAAGGGCGAAACGTCGGGCCACTTCCTCGATCTTGTTTCCCTCGAAGCCGATTGCGACAACGATGCGTTGCTGGTGCTTGCCCACCCGCGGGGCCCGACCTGTCACCTGCAACGTACGAGCTGCTTCCCGTCCGCGCCCGGTGACTTCCTTCGCGACCTGGAAGACCTCATCAGCCAACGCGAGCGTGAACGGCCGCCGCAGAGCTATACCACGCGACTGTTCGAGGCCGGGATGCGCCCGATCGCGCAGAAAGTAGGCGAGGAGGGAGTGGAAACCGCACTCGCCGCCGTGGCGCAAGGCGATGCGGAACTCGCGGGCGAGGCCGCCGACCTCCTGTATCACCTGCTGGTACTCCTGCGCGCACGCGGCATGGCGATGGAGGACGTGGTCGCCGTCCTTCGTGCCCGCCACCAGGAAATGGCCAGCTTGCGCGTGCCCGGACAGCTCGGATAATCGCTGCGACCTGCGGAGGTTGCATGCGAACCATCCTGTTCCTGTTTCTTTCGATCCTCGCCGCACAGGCCGTGGCGCAGCCAACCGTCTGTGGTTCCGGCGTCGTCTTCGTGGACACCAATGGAAATGGGCGGCGCGACGACGGCGAGAAGGGGCTCGGAGGCATCAAGGTTTCCGACGGCGCGAAGATCGTGGTAACTGCCAACGACGGAACCTATTCGTTGCCCGTGGTCGACGGACGCACGGTGTTCGTCATCAAGCCGGCCGGTTACCGTTTTTCGTCCCGCGCCGACGGCATGCCGGACTTCTGGCGCCACCTGCGCACGCACGCAGGTCCATCGCTCAAGTACGGCGGCATTCCCCCGCAACCGGCGGCATGCCATGACTTCGCCCTCGTGCCCCAGGCGCGCCGCAAGGACGAGGCCCTGGACGTGCTGGTCTTTTCCGATCCGCAGACCAAGTCGCTGGCCGACGTGGGTTACTACGAGAAGGACGTGATCGCTTCCGTGCTCGGCGGGCAGGCGCATGCGTCGGCCGATGTCGGCATCAGCCTGGGCGACATCACCCACGACGATCTCGCCCTGTATCCGGCGCTCAATCGCGCCACCGCGAAGCTGGGCGTGCCGTGGCTGCACGTGGCGGGAAACCATGACCTCGACTTCGATGCGCCACGCGACGAAGACTCGCTGCTGACATTCCGCAATACCTACGGGCCGGATACGTTCGCGTGGGAGGAGCCACAGGCGGTGTTCATCGGGCTCGACGACGTCGTCTATCGACCGAAGCCGGCGGGCAACTACATCGGCGGGCTGCGCGAGGAGCAGTTCGCGTTCCTCGCCAGTTACCTGGCCACGGTTCCCAGGGACAGGCTGGTGGTGATCGGGGTGCACATCCCGTTCTTCGACGCGGTCGCGGGCAAGGAGACGTTTCGCCATGCGGATCGCGAGCGCCTGTTCGCGCTGCTCAAGGACTTTCCGCACGTGCTGCTGCTCAGCGGCCACAGCCACGCCCAGCGCCATGTCTTCCATGGCGAGTCCACCGGTTGGCACGGGTCGACGCCGCTGCACGAGTACAACGTCGGTGCCGCCTGCGGTGCGTTCTGGTCGGGGGTGAAGGATGCGCAGGGCATTCCCGACACCACCATGGCCGATGGCACGCCAAACGGGTTTGCGACGCTGCGGATCGCGGCGGACCGCTCCTACCAGCTGGCCTGGCATCCGGCGCGGAACGTGGATGCGCAGATCGCGTTGCACACCCCGAAGGTGCTGCGCCACGGCGCCTGGCCAGGAACCGGTGTCTACGCGAACGTCTTCATGGGCCGCGACGACACGCGGGTGGAATTCCGCATCGACGACGGCGAATGGAAGCCGATGCAGCGCGTCGAGCAGCCGGATCCGCGCGTTGTCGAGGAAAACATGCGCGACGACGATGCCCCGCAGCTGCGTGGATATGATCGCCTTCCGGAAGCGTCTGCCTCCATGCATCTCTGGCGTGCCGCACTGCCCACGCATCTGGAAATCGGCGTGCATCGTGTCCGGGTTCGCGCCTTCGGTGTTTCCCCGGGGCATGAAACCGACGAAGCCGAGGCGTCATACCGGCTGGTCGATGGAGTGGAATGAGATGGCCGTGAAGCAGGCAGCGGAATTGCCCATCAAACTGTTCCCGACATCGGCGGCATGGGAGAAGTGGCTGGCAGCCCACGGCGACGCGCCCGGCATCTGGGTGCAGATCGCGAAGAAGGACAGCGGCGAAACCAGTGTCAGCCAGAACGACGCGATCGAAGGCGCGCTATGCCACGGCTGGATCGACGGCCAGAAACGCGCCCTGGACCCGAAGTTCTTCATGCTCCGTTTCACCCCGCGCCGGCCGCGCAGCGTCTGGTCGAAGATCAATATCGCCAAGGCCGAGCAGCTGATCGCATCCGGACGCATGCAAGCGGCGGGATTGCGCGAAGTCGAGGCCGCCAGGGCCGATGGCCGCTGGGATGCGGCCTATGAAGGCTCCAGTCGCATGGAGGTGCCGCAGGAACTGGCCGACGCACTGGCAACGAACGCCAAGGCTCGCCGCTTCTTCGAGCAACTGGACCGCACCAACCGCTATTCGTTCTGCTGGCGCGTACAGACCGCGAAGAAGCCGAGGACGCGCGTGGCGAGGGCGGAGAAATTCGTCGCGATGATGGAGCGCGGGGAAAAGATCCACGCCTGACGAAGCGACAGCGCCGAAGTCAGGGAGACAGCGCCACGTCGGCGAAGGATTCCACGCGGGCATGGCCATGCGTGGCGTCGCCCGTACGCGGCTGCGGGTAGTCCTGGCGACGATCGATCAGCACGGTGGCGAAACCGGCTTCGCGGGCCGCGTCGAGTTCCTCCACGACATCGGACAGGAACAGGATGTCCGTCGAGGGGACGCCGATCGACTCGGCGATGTGGCGGTAGCTGGCGGCTTCGCGCTTGCCGCCAACTTCGGTATCGAACCAGCCAGAGAACAGCGGCGTCAGGTCGCCCGCGTCGCTGTGGCCAAAGAACAGGCGCTGCGCAGGCACGCTGCCGGACGAGTATACGTACAACGGCAGGCCGGCTTCCTTCCACGCGTTCAATGCCGGTGCGGCATCGGGATAGATATGCGCGGTGAAGTCGGCACCGCGGTAGCCATCGGCCCAGACCATGCCCTGCAACGCCTTCAGTGCAGTGTGCTTGCGGTCCTCGTCGATCCAGCCCTGCAGCACCTCGACGATCATGCGGTCGTCGCACATGCCGCCGTTCTCGGTGGCCACCATGTCGAGCCAGCGGCGCACGCCGGGCTCCTTCCCGCGTGCGGCGACGAACGCCGGCAATGCGCGGCGCGCGTAGGGAAACAGCACGTCCTTGACGAAGGAAATGCTGCTGGTGGTGCCTTCGATGTCGGTGAGGATGGCGCGGATGGGCATGGGTTGTTGCTCTTTGCTCTTGCTCGTCATCCCGGCGTAGCCGGGATCCAGTTTGCGGCTGCTGTCGCCGTGGAAGTCAAAATGGCTGCAGCGTTCGCCGGGACGACGTTACCCGGCGGCGCCCCGCTCGTAGCGCGGAAATCGCTGCGCAATATCCGTCCCGGTGAAGTGCCCGACCCAGCCATCCGGCTCGGTGAAGAAGCGGATCGCGACGAAGCTCGGTTCCGGCCCCATGTCGAACCAATGCAGGGCGCTGTCGGGCACGGAGATCAGGTCGCCCTGTTCGCACCTGATCTCGTAGACCTTGTCGCCCACGTGCAGCGTGAACAGGCCCGAGCCGGCGACGAAGAAACGTACCTCGTCTTCCTTGTGGAAATGCTCGTCGAGGAATTTCGCGCGCATCGCGTCCTTCTGCGGGTTGTCCGGCGCGATGCTCACCACGTCCACGGTCTTGAACCCGCGCTCGGCGATGAGGCGGTCGATGTCGCTGCGATAGGCGTCGAGGATGACGTCCGGGGCGTCGCCCGGCGCGATGGGCGCGCCGGCCGTCCATTGTTCGAACCCGACATCGATCCGGGCCAGTTCACGCGCCATCTCGGCCTGGTCGCTGGTGCTCAGCTGCGGGTCGCGGGGATTGTCTTCGGCAAAAATTCGCAGGCGGCTCATGGTGCGGGTTCCGTGGCGGTATCGAGCGGCTGTGGATGGGGCGCCCAGGCGCTGGCAAGGTGCCTCAGGAGCGCAGGCGGCGCAGGTCCAGTACGCAGCCCAGCAGGAATTCGAAGGCTTCCAGGTGCCGGCGCGCCTCGTCCATGTCGCGGCCCCAGGCATACAGGCCATGGCCATCGATCAGATAGCCCCATAGCGGTTGACGGTCGAGGAGGGCATCGACCTGGGCGGCCAGCGTGTGCATGTCCTGGGTGTTGGCGAACACCGGAACGTCGATTTCCACGTCGTGCGTGGTGTTGCCGGTGAAGGCCTTGAGCAGTTCGTAGCCCGCCAGGTGGACGTGACCCGCGCCCGCGTACAGGCGCGAGGCGACGGTCTGGTTGTGGGAGTGCGTGTGCAGCACGCAGCCGATGTCCGGGAATCGCTTGTACAACTGCGTGTGCAGCAGGGTTTCGGCCGAGGACTTCTGGTCGGTGGCCACAGGTTGGCCATCGAGGTCTACGACCATGATGTCGGCTTCGGTCAGCTTGCCCTTGTCGCGGCCGGAGACGGTGATCGCCACGTGCTGCTCGTCCATCCGCCGCGAGAAATTGCTGCTGGTGGCCGGGGTCCAGCCGCGTGCGGACAGTTCGCGCACGTTGACGATGATCTCGGCGGCGCAACGTGCCAGGCGGTCGGGGTCGTAGGGCAGGGGGGAAGTCATGTGCAAAGTGTACCAATCCGACTCCTGCTCCCGGCCACGCTCCCATAACGGAAAAGCCCGGCGGTAGCCGGGCTTTTCCTGGAGCGGTGCGTCGGGTGTTACGGGCCCGTGCTGGGGCCTTCGTGCACCAGCGGATCGGGCGGCAGCTTTTCGGTGATGCCGTGCAGCAGGTGTTCGTTACCCGGCGCCAGGTGGCTGCGGCGGCGGGCGAACAGGAAGTACACGAGCAGGCCCACGACCGCCCAGAAGCAGAAGAACTTGATGGTCGGGTTCCAGCCCAGGCTGAAGAACAGCAGGACGCAGCCGGCCATGGCCAGCGGACCGACCACCCAGACCAGCGGAGTGCGGAACGGACGGGCACGGCCCGGTTCGGTGATGCGCAGGACCATGACGCCGGCGGCGACCATGAAGAACGCGAACAGCGTGCCGGCGTTGGAGATGTCGGCCAGCGCGCCGACCGGGAACAGTGCGGCGAAGAAGGCGACGAAGATGCCGGTGATCCAGGTCACCACGTACGGGGTATGGAACTTCGGGTGCACGCGCGACAGCGCTTCCGGCATCAGGCCGTCACGCGACATGGTGAACAGGATGCGCGTCTGGCCGAACATCATCATCAGCACCACCGAGGGCAGCGCGATGATCGCCGCGCCGGCGACCAGGTCGCCAACCCTCGGCCAGCCGATGTTGCGAAGGACGAAAGCCAGCGGCTCCTTGCTCATCGAGAGCGGGCCGCCCGGCTGCGCGCCCATCGAGCCGACCGCGGTGTAGGCGACCAGCAGGTAGAACACGGTGCAGATCGCCAGCGAGCCGATCAGGCCGATGGGGATGTTGCGGTTCGGGTTCTTCGTCTCTTCGGCGGCGGTGGAGACGGCGTCGAAACCGACATAGGCGAAGAAGATCGAAGCGGCGGCACCCAGTACGCCCACGCCGGACAGCGGCGTGCCCCAGCCGTTGGGCAGCATCGGCTTGAAGTTGGCGCCCTCGACCGAGGGGAAAGCCAGCATGACGAAGGCGGTCAGGGCGGCGATCTTGATCATCACCAGCACGGCCGTGACCTTGGCCGACTTCGACGTGCCGATCGCCAGCAGCCAGGTCACCAGTATTGCCAGCAGGAAGGCGATCAGGTTGAAGCTGCCCGTTGTGGTGGTGCCGTCGGGCAGGGTGATCGAATCGAACGGACCGGCGGTCAGCGCCACGGGCAAGCCCATGTGATGGACCTGCAGGAAGCCGTTGGCGTAGCCCGACCATCCGACGGAAACCGCGCCGGCCGCGACCGCATATTCGAGGATCAGGGCCCAGCCGACCATCCAGGCGATCAGTTCGCCCAGCACGGCATAGGAATAGGTATAGGCAGAGCCCGAGACCGGCACCATCGCCGCGATCTCGGAGTAGATCAGGGCCGTCAGCGCGCAGACGATGCCCGCGATGATGAACGAGTACATCATGCCGGGACCGGCCTTGTTGGCCGCCACGGCGGTCAGCACGAAGATGCCCGTACCGATGACCGCGCCGATGCCGAGCATCGTCAGGTCGAATGCGCCGAGCTGGCGCGTCAGCGCGCGCTTGCCGGCGGTCTCCAGAATCAGGTCCAGCGGTTTCCTGCGTTGAAACAGCATTACTTTCTCCCCCAAGAGCGGATTGACCAGACACACGGTTTCCCGCATGGGGCGGTACGTGAGCCGGCCGCAACATACCCTGCTGCGGTGCAGGGGCACAAGGCAGGACCGTCAGGGGCGATAATCGGGGCTCCCACGACCGAAAAACCCATGAACGAATCCACTGTTTCCGCCGCCGCCGCCGTCCCTTGCGCAATTGACGCATTGCATCATGCGCTGCGGGAGTACGCGCAGCGATGGCCGGCGGAGGCCGCGGTCGTGGATTTGTTTGGCGGGTTGCTCGATGAACCGGGCCGTGCTAACCCAGGTCATGCCGATCCGTTTACCCGTGACCGGCTGGCGGGCCACTTCACCGCTTCCTCGTGGCTGGTCGACGGTTCCGGCAGGCGCGTGCTGCTGACCCACCACCGCAAGCTCGATCGCTGGCTGCAGTTGGGTGGGCACGCAGATGGCGACCGCGAGCTTGCGCGCGTGGCGCTGCGTGAGGCCGAGGAGGAATCGGGATTGACGGGCCTGTCCGTCGAGGACGCGATTTTCGATCTCGATCGCCACTGGATCCCCGAACGGAGCGACGTGCCCGGGCACTGGCATTACGACGTGCGATACGTGGTGTGCGCCGGCGCGAACGAGGACTACGTGGTCAGCGACGAATCACACGACCTGACGTGGCGCGATATCGCAACGATCGTGGACGACGCAGGCGCGGACGCTTCGATGCGGCGGATGGCGGAGAAGTGGTTGTCGCGGAGCTGACCGGACCGGACCGGACCGGCCGGAGCTGAAGCGGGAGCCGGAAACGAGAAGGGCCAGGCGTTTCTGCCTGGCCCCTGCCGCTTCCGCGCCGATGCGGATGATCAGTCGGCGCGACCCGCGAACTCGCCGGTCGTGGTGTTCACCAGGACTTTTTCGCCCGTGCCGATGTATTCGGGGACCATGATCTCGATGCCGGTGGAGAGCTTGGCCGGCTTGGGGCGCTTGGTGGCCGTGCCGCCCTTGAGTTCCGGCGGCGTTTCCATGACTTCGATCGCCACGTTCTGCGGCAGCTGCAGCGCGACCGGCTGGTCGTCGATGATCTGCACGTAACAGCCGGCCAGGTCGTCGACGATGTAGCCCGCGCCGTCGCCGATCACGTCCGCGTCGAGCGTGTAGGGCGTGTAGTCCTCGTCATCGAGAAACACGAAGGCATCGCCGTCCTTGTACGAGAACGTCGCCTGGCGGCGGCTCAGTTCGACTTCCTTGAGTTCGTCTTCGGCGCCCATGCTGACGTCGAGCTTCGTGCCTCCCGGCACGCTGTACATCGTGAATCGATACTTCACGTTGCCGCCGCGGCCCTGGGGCGAGCTGCGTTCGATGTCGCGCACCTGGTAGACACCGTTGTTGTGCTCGACCACGTTACCTTTCTTGACGTCGTAGGCTTTCATGTCTTCTTGTAGTTCGGATTGGTGATTCGGATATTCGTCAGGGCAGGCCGGGACGACCCGCATGCAACGCCTTACTTCGGCTGCAACCGCGTCGCGCCGTCCAGGCGGATGGTTTCGCCGTTGAGGTAGCGGTTGCCCAGGATGTAGGCGACCAGGTCGGCGAATTCCTCGGGACGGCCCAGGCGCGACGGGAACGGGATGGTCGCGGCCAGCGACTGCTGCACCGATTCGGGCATGCCGTCGACCATCGGCGTCCAGAACACACCCGGCGCGACCGTCATCACGCGGATGCCGAAGCGGGACAGTTCACGCGCCATCGGCAGGGTCATGCCGACGACGCCGCCCTTGCTGGCCGAATACGCGGCCTGGCCGATCTGGCCTTCATACGCCGCCACGGAGGCGGTGTTGACGATCACGCCACGCTCGCCGTCCTCGCCCGCGTCATTGTTCTGCATGATCGCCGCGGCGGCCTTGGCGACGTTGAAGCTGCCGACCAGGTTGACCATCACCGTGGCCTGGAACGTCGACAGCGGCATCGGGCCGTCCTTGCCGAGCATGCGACCGGCGCCGAGGATGCCGGCGCAGTTGATCGCGGCATTGAGGCCGCCGAGGAATTCCCGGGCCGCGTCGACGTTGGCGGTGACGCCGGCTTCGTTGCTCACGTCCGTCTTGAAGTAGCGCGCGTTGGCCGCGCCCAGTTCGGCGACGGCGGCCGCACCCTTGTCGTCGTTCACATCGAACAGCGCGACCTTGCCGCCGTTGGCGACGAGATGCTTCGCGACGGCCAGGCCGAGGCCGGAGACGCCGCCGGTGACGATGGCGCGGACGGTATTGAGCTGCATGGGAGGGTCCTGGAGGCGGAAAGCGGCAATTTTACCGCGCTGCGAGGAGGCCCGCTGGTGAGTCCAGGCAACGCGCCGCCGTTCGCGGGCAGCGCAGATGTGGCTGCCCGCCTTGTCTGGCAAGAGCTCTCTACGGGGCCGCAGGGCTACGGTAGACCGCGCCGTCCTTCATCACGAACACGGGTTGGCGCAGATCCTCGATCCGCACGCTCGGATCGCCCATGAATCCGGCGAGGTCGGCGCTCATTCCGGGCGCGATCCGCCCGATCCGGTCCTGCTGGCGCAGGATCCTGGCCGCTACGTTCGTGCAGGCGTGCAGGGCCTGCGCGGGCGACATGCCCAGCTTCACCATCCATGCCGGCTCGCGCCAGTTGTCGCCGTGGCGGAATACGCCGACATCGCTGCCACAACCGATGGTGACGCCCGCGGCGAGCGCGGAGCGGAACGCCCGCTCGGCCTCCTGCATTTTCGGCGTCGAGGGCTGGCCGGGCTGGTAGTGGTTGAAGTATTGCTCGGTGGATTCCACGGCCGTCAGCGTGGGCAGGTAGGCGACCCCGCGTTGGCGCATGAGGCGGAAGGTGTCGGCGGTGCCGCCGTAACCGTGCTCGATGGTATCGACGCCGGCTTCGATCGCCATGCGCATGCCCTTGTCGCTGGCCGCATGGGCCGCGACCGGGCGACCGGACAGGTGCGAAGTCTCGACGATTGCCTGCAACTCGTCAGGCTTGAACGTGGGTTGCGCGCTGCCATCCACGCCGATGCGGTAATCGGCATAGAGCTTGATCCAATCCGCGCCACGGCCGGCCTGTTCGCGCACGGCACGGGTGGCCTCGTCGCGGCCGCTCACTTCCTGGGCGCCGCCATGCAACTCGATGTCGGGACGGAAGCCGTGCGGGCCCGGTCCGTAACTGCTGCTGGCGACGATCGCGCGCGTGGTGACGAACAGGCGTGGGCCGGGAATCAGGCCCTCGTCGATGGCGCGCTTGACCGACACGTCGTCGTAGCCCGCGCCCTCGGTACCCAAGTCGCGCAGTGTCGTGAATCCGGTCAGCAGCGTATCGCGCGCGTGCAGCCCGGCCTTCAGGGTGCGATAGGCCTCGGGTTCCTTGAGCACCTGGTCGTCCCAGGGCGTCTCGTTGTAGGGATGCAGGAACAGATGCGAGTGCAGGTCGATCAGCCCGGGCGTCAGCGTCGCACCTGGCAGGTCGATGCGTTTCGCATCGGCGGGGACGTCCAGGCTGCCTTCGATGCCAGCGGCCACGATGATCCTGTCGCGCACCAGTACCACCCAGCCGGGATGGGCGGCTTCGCCGTCGCCTGTCCAGACCTTGTCGGGCCGCAACAGGTACGTGGTCTCTGCCGCATCGACGCGCGCCGGTGCCGCGACCGACGCGATCAGGATGCACAGCGTGGCAAGCAGGCGCGGGGTCATAACTCGCGCAGGTAGAAGGTGTTGCAGCCGCCGTGCCCCGTCTGCCCGCGCGGCGCGCCGATGCGCTTGAAGCCGTGGCGCTCGTACAGGCGGATCGCGTCGTTCATGCCGCTGAGCGTTTCCAGGTAGCAGTAGCGGAAGCCGAACGAACGGGCCGCATCGAGGCAACGCCTTAGCATCTCGCTGCCGATGCCGTGGCCACGGACCTGCTTGAGGAAGTACATCTTGCGCAACTCACAGGTATCCACGTCGCCACCTTCCAGCGGCGCCACGCCGCCACCGCCGACGATCTTGTCTTCAAGCTCGACCACGAAATAGGCGCTGCGCGGGATGGAGTAGGCGCGCTGCATCCAGTCGACCTCGGGATCGTTGATCGCGAAACCCTCGCCGGTAGCGCCGAACTCCGGCATCACCGTGCGGATGATCGCGGCGACATTGGCGTCGTCGCGCGCCTCGATCGGACGGATCCGCCACGCCAGGGCCATCAGGTGCCTTCCTTGTTGGGTGGATAACTGGCCTGCAATTCCTCCGGTGCGAGGCCGGCGGAGAACAGGAAGCCCTGTCCCACGGTGATGCCCAGGTTGAGGAGGAACGCGCGCTGGCGTTCGGTTTCGATGCCCTCGGCGACCAGGCTCAATCCGAGGCTGCGTGCGATGCCGGTGACGGCCTGGCAGACGGCGACATCGGAGGTGCGATCCGGCACGCCCTGCACGAACAACTGGCTGAGCTTGAGGCCGTGGATGGGCAGCCTGCGCAGGTAGTTGAGGGCGCTGTAGCCCTCGCCGAAATCGTCGATCGTCAGTACCACGCCCATGTCGCGCAGAGCCGTGAAGGTGTGCACGGTGTCCGGCGCATCCTCGATCAGCACCCGCTCGGTGAATTCCAGCTCCAGCGCGCTGCCGGGCAGGCCGGACTCGGCGAGCGCCGCGCGCACGTGCTCGGCCAGGTCCTCGCCGAGGAACTGGCGGTACGACACATTGACGGCGATGCGTTCCAGCGCCAGTCCGCGATCGCGCCAGCGCCGCATCTGCTTGCAGGATTCGCGCAGCACCCAGCCGCCGATGCCGACGATGTCGCCGGTGGTTTCCGCGTGGCTGATGAAGTGGTCGGGACGCATTTCGCCGAGCATGCGGTTGTTCCAGCGGATCAGCGCCTCGGCACCGACCACGTTGCCCGTGTCGATCTCCACCAGCGGCTGGTACACGAGGTTGAATTCGTCGTTGATCACCGCGCGGCGCAGGTGGGTTTCCAGTTGCAGGCGCTGCAACTGCTGCTCGGCCAGTTCGGCCGTGAAGGTCTGCCAGTCGTTGCGGCCGCGACGCTTGCTGTCGTACATCGCGACGTCGGCGTTCTGGATCAGCTGCTGCGCCCGCCGCCCGTCGATCGGCGCCTGCGCGATGCCGATGCTGGCGGTGATGCTGAATTCCTCGCCGTCCATGCGGAAGCTCTCGGAGAAGGCTTCCAGGATCGAATCGGCGAGGCGTTCGGGGCGGGTGGGTTCGTCGCCGGTGGAGCAGATCACCAGGAACTCGTCGCCACCGAAACGGGCGATGAGCCCTTCGCTGCCCACCGCGCGCTGGATGCGGCGCGATGCCGCCGACAGCAGGCGATCGCCCGCCGCGTGGCCGAGCACGTCGTTGACGATCTTGAAGCGGTCCAGGTCGATGTACAGCACCGCGGCGCGGGACAGGGTCGGATCGGACAGGCGTGTCTCGAGCTCCTCCAGCACCGCGTCGCGGTTGAGCAACCCGGTGAGCGGGTCGGTGCGCGCCTGCACGCGCAGCGTTTCCTCGGCCTGCTTGCGTTCCGTGATGTCCTGCAACGTGCCGGTGATGTGCGCGCTGAGCGGGCTGCCGGTCTCGGCTTCGCCGATGACGCGGATCCAGAACAGGTGGCCGTTCGCCTGCCAGCCCTGCAGGTCGAGGTTGAGGCTGCGGCCATGCGCGATCGCGTGGTCGAGCGCGGTGCGCATGCGCCTGCGGTCCGGTTCGCGCAGGCATGCGAGCAGGTCGTCCATGGTCGCCAGCAGCGGATGCTGGCCCAGGATGCGTTGCGCTTCCTCGGTGAGGTACAGGGAGTTGCGGCCGGTGTCCCATTCCCAGCCGCCGATATGCGCCAGTGCCTGGGCATGATCGAACAGCGTGCTGTCGCGCTTGAGCGCCGTCACGTCGGAAAAGAGCGACAGCACGGTCTCCGGGCGTTGCCCGCCCACGGCGAACTGCGGCACGCAGGTCACCGACAACCATTTCAGCTGCCGCACGCGCTTGTTGTAGAAGCCGAGTACCGTGCTCTCCACGATCTTCCCGGTGCGCAGCGCGTACACCGAGGGTTGTTCGTCTTCCGAAACCAGGCGGCCGTGTTCGTCGAAGGTCTGCCAATTGTCGGCGCGCAGGTCTTCTTCCAGCATGTCGCCGTCGGCGAGTTCGAGGATGCGCATCGCCGCTGGATTGACGTGGATGATGCTGCCCTGCGCGTCGCGGACGATGATGCCCTTGTCGATCGTCTCCATCAGTTCGCGGTAGCGCAGTTCCGCGGCGTGGCGACTGGACAGGTCGCGGGCGACCGCGACGATGCGGGTCTTGCCGTCGTCGATGAAGCCGGCCGAATGCACTTCCACCGGAAAGCGCGAGCCGTCGGCGCGCATGTTGGTGACTTCGATGACGAAGGTCTCGCCGCGGTTCAGCGTTTCCCAGACCGGCCGCATGTGGTCCCGCGGCAGGTCGGGATTGAGGAATTCGATCGGCTTGCCAATGATCTCGTCGCGCGAGCGCTGGTAGGCCGTCATGCCGGCCTTGTTGACATCCAGCACGGTGCCGTCCCAGTCGATGATGCTGACCGGATCGGGAACGGCGTCGAAGACGGCGCGGTAGCGGTTGCGCTCGATGCCGGCGGCAAGGTCGGCGTCGCGCAGCGCGTCGCGGGCCTGTTGCAGGAGCGGAAGCAGGTGTTTGGGAAGCGAGGGATCGTTGCAGGCCTGTTCGAGCGCGGCGAGCGTCGGGGCGGCATCGGCATCCGATGTCGTTTCGACGGCTCGCAGCGGGCCCTTGCTGGTCATTTCGATCCGAGTGCCTTCCCTGCCTTGCTGCCGGTTTCGCGACCCAGGAGGGCGGCGAGCCAGCGTCCGGTTTCGGCCAGGGCGTCGAGATCGATACCGGTCCCGATGCCAAGTCCGTGCAGCATATACACAACATCCTCGCTTGCGACATTTCCGCTCGCGCCCTTCGCATACGGGCAGCCACCGGCGCCGGATACCGCGGCGTCGACCACCGCGACGCCCTCCTCGAGGCAGGCGAGGATGTTGGACAGGGCCTGGCCGTAGGTGTCGTGGAAGTGGATGGCGAGAGCGGAGATCGGCACTTCGCCTGCCACGGCCCGCAGCATCGCGCGCGCCTTGGCCGGCGTGCCGACGCCGATGGTGTCGGCCAGCGAGACCTCGTAGCAGCCCATCCCATGCAGCATCCGGGCGACGCGGACAACGTCGGCGACGGGGACCTCGCCCTGATAGGGGCAACCCAGCACGGTCGAGACGTAGCCGCGGACCTTCACCCCGTCGGCCTTCGCGCGCTCCATCACCGGCGCGAAGCGGGCGAGGGATTCGTCGATGCCGGCGTTGATGTTCCTGCGGTTGAATTCTTCGGAAGCAGCGGTGAACACGGCGATTTCGCTGACGCCTACCGAGCGCGCGCGTTCGTAGCCCTGTTCGTTCGGGACCAGCACCGGATAGCTGATCCCGGGTTGCCTGATGATGCCCGAATACACCTCGGCGGCATCGGCAAGCTGCGGTACCCATTTCGGGCTGACGAAGCTGGTCGCCTCGATGCTGCGAAGTCCCGTCGCGGACAGGCGGTCGATCAGCGCGATCTTGTCCGCCGTGGCGATGATGGTCTTTTCGTTCTGCAGGCCGTCGCGCGGACCGACTTCGACGATTCGGACGTGAGAAGGCATGGTCATATCAGGGCTCCAACGCCACCAGCACGGCATCGGCCTCGACGAAGTCGCCACCGGCAGCTCGCACCTCCGCCACGGTGCCGGCGCGCGGCGCCTTCAGGCTGAGCTCCATCTTCATCGCTTCGATCACCATGACCTCCTGGCCGGCTTCGACCTTGTCGCCGATGCTCGCGCGCACCACCACCACGCGGCCCGGCATCGGTGCGGTGACGCGGTCCGCGCCGCCGCTGGCCGAGGCCTGTTCGTGACGATACATGGGCACCGGTTCCAGTCCCAGCCGCCGTGCGCCGTCGTGCATGACCAAGCGCTTGCTGCGCCCCTGCAACGTGGTGTCCAGCACCGTGAAGCGGCGTGCGCGACCGTCGATGCGCAGGCTCAGCACGTCGCCCTCCAGGCGTGCCCCGGACAGCAGGTGCGCGTTCTGGGGGCTTTCGAGGGCTTCGACGCGGTACTCACCGTTGCTGCCATGGGTACGCAGTTCGATCCGCCGCCCGCGATGCAGGAAGGCCAGGCTGCGATGGCCACCGTGGCCCAGGCGCCAGCCGTCGGCGATCGCCCAGGGCGAAGTCGGGTCGTTCGACGCGCTGGCGTCGTCGCGGGTCTGGCGCTCCTGTGCCAGCAACTGCGATGCGGTGGCGGCGAGCAGCAGGTCGGCGAGCAGCGGGTCAGCGAGCAGTGGGTCAGAATCAGGCGCCGCATCGTCCTGTGGCTGCGGGGGTACGAACTCGTCGAGGTGACGGTCGAGATAGCCAGTATCGATCGTGGCTTCGACGACGGCGGGATGGCGGGCGAGGCGTTCGAGGAATTCGATGTTCGATTTGGGGCCGGCGATGTCGCACCGTGCGAGCGCATCGCGCAGGCGGGCGAGGGCGCGCGGGCGATCGCTGTCCCACACGATCAGCTTGGCGATCATGGGATCGTAGAAGATCGTCACGGTGTCGCCTTCGACCACGCCCGAATCGATGCGCACATGCGCATTCGCGGACGGCAGGCGCAGGCGCTCGAGCGTGCCGGAGCCGGGGAGGAAGCCGGCTTCCGGATCTTCGGCATACAGGCGCACTTCGATGGCGTGCCCGTCCTGGCGGATCTCATCCTGGTGCAGCGGCAGGGCTTCACCCGCGGCGACACGCAACTGCCATTCGACGAGATCGAGACCGGTCACCCATTCGGTGACGGGATGCTCCACCTGCAGGCGGGTATTGATCTCCATGAAATAGAAGCCGCCATCCTGGCCCACGATGAATTCCACGGTGCCGGCATTGACGTAATCGATGGCCTGCGCGGCCATCACCGCGGCATCGCCCATCGCGGAACGCAGCTCCGGGGTGAGGAAGGAGGAGGGTGATTCCTCCAGCACCTTCTGGTAGCGGCGCTGTGCCGAGCACTCGCGCTCGTTGAGGTGCAGGGTGTGGCCATGCGCGTCGGCGAACACCTGGATTTCGATATGGCGCGGCTTCTCGACGTAGCGTTCCAGCAGCACGCGATCGCGACCGAACGCGTTGCGCGCTTCGCGCTGGCAGCTTTCGAGGTTGGCGGCGAACTCGGCACTGGCGCGCACGATGCGCATGCCCTTGCCGCCGCCGCCGTGCGCGGCCTTGATCATCAGCGGGTAGCCGATGGCATCGGCCTCGCGCTGCAGCGTGTCCGCCGCCTGGTCCTCGCCGGTGTAGCCGGGCACGACCGGCACCCCGGCCGCGCGCATCAGGTCCTTGGCACCCGCCTTGCTGCCCATCTTGCGCATCGACGCCGCCTTGGGGCCGATGAAGGCAATGCCCGCGGCTTCCACGGCGTCGGCGAAGTCGGCGTTCTCGCTGAGGAAGCCGTAACCGGGATGGATCGCCTGCGCGCCGCTTTGCCTGGCGACTTCGATGATGGTGTCGGCGCGCAGGTACGAATCCTGCGGCCGGGGGGCGCCGATGTGGTAAGCCTCATCGGCCTGCCGCACGTGCTGCGCGTCGGCGTCGGCGTCCGAGTACACGGCGACGGTGCGGATGCCGAGGCGGTGGGCGGTGCGGATGACGCGGCAGGCGATTTCGCCGCGGTTGGCGATGAGGATCTTGGAGAACATCAGGATTGGATCCAGGCGGGTTTGCGCTTGTCGAGGAAGGCCGTCAGGCCCTCCTGTCCTTCGGGCGACACGCGCAACCGCGCGATCAGGGTCGCGTTGTCGGCATCGAGCTGGTCCCGGTTGGCTTCATGGGTGACGCGACGGACCAGGCGCTTGGCCGAGGCCGCGGCGACAGGACCGGCCTTGAGCAGGAAGTCGACCTGGCGCTGTACCGCCGCGTCCAGCGAGTCGGCGTCGACCACGTCGTGGAGCAGACCGATGCGCCTGGCTTCGGCGGCGTCGAACATTTCGGCGGTGGCGAACCAGCGACGGGCCTGGCGGGCGCCGATCGCCTCGATCACGTAGGGGGAGATGACCGCCGGAAGGAGTCCGAGCTTGCTTTCGGTCAGGCCGAACCTGGCTTCCGGCGTCCCGATGGCGATGTCACAGCAGGCCACCAGTCCAACGCCGCCGCCGAAGGCCGCGCCGTGGACGCGGGCGATGGTGGGCTTGGGCAGTTCGTCCAGCGTGCGCATCAGGCGGGCGAGGGCGAGGGCATCGTCGCGGTTGGCTTCCTCGCTGGCCGCGGCCATGCCGCGCATCCAGTTGAGGTCGGCGCCGGCGGAGAAGGAAGCCCCTTCGCCTTCAAGGATGACGACGCGGACCTGGTCATCGCGACTCGCGGCTTCCAATGCGCCGGTCAGCGCCGCGATCAGCATCGCGTCGAAGGCGTTATGCAGATCCGGACGGTTCATGCGGAGGCGGCAGACGGGGCCTTCGCGCAGGCTCAGCAGGGGATGGCTCATGGGCGGTCCGTGTCGTGAAGCCTGAATAATAGCGAGCGCCGCGCATTCGCTGGTGCCCGACGTCTGGATTGACCAGCCGCAGCGGTTTTGATTGCGAAGTGACCGTATGGCGGCCAGTTCGACACTTGAAATGCAAAACGGCCGAGCGGGCGGCCGTCCTTCGCAGTCGCCTTGGGCAGGCCTATAGGCGGGGAGGAGCGGAGCCGTACAGGTTGGTCCCGTATCAAGGCCGCTGGTAAGAGGGCTGAGGCTTTTCAAATGGGGCATACCCTCCCAGGGTGGTTTGCAAACTAGGTGTCGCCTTACAAGGTTGGCCCCCGGGGCCTCTACCGCTGGCTGCACGCCCTGTTAGAATGAGAACAATTCCCATTTGTGGCCAGCCGGCCTCCGGGCGAACGACTTGAAGCTGTCTGAACTACCACGCCGCATCGCCGCCACGGTGGAGCGGGTCGAAGACCAGATGCCCAACGACGCCATCGCGCGTCGCCTGCGCGAACTGGGATTCGTGCACGGCGAGCGCGTTGAAGTCATGGCTGCCGGTCCAATCGCCGCGGAGCCCTTGCTGGTGCAGATCGGCTTCACCCGTTTCGCCCTGCGTCGCAGCGAAGCCGCCCGCATCCGCGTGGTGATGTCGCAAGGTGCGAGCGGAGTGACCGCGTGAGCAACGCCGCAGCCATCCGCCTCGCGCTCGTCGGCAATCCGAACTGCGGCAAGACCGCGCTGTTCAACCTGTTGACCGGCAGCCGACAGAAGGTTGCGAATTACGCCGGCGTGACCGTCGAGCGCAAGGAAGGCCGCTTCCACGCACCCTCCGGGCGCCACTACGCGCTGCTCGACCTGCCGGGTGCCTACAGCCTGCAGGCGGCGAGCCTGGACGAAGCGATCACGCGCGACCTGTGTCGCGGTTTCTATCCGGGCGAGCCCGCGCCGGACGTGATCGTCTGCGTGGTGGATGCCACCAACCTGCGCCTGCACCTGCGGTTTGCGCTGGAAGTGCGCGAACTGGGCAAGCCGATGGTGCTCGCGGTCAACATGATGGATGCGGCGCGTCGTCGTGGCATCGACGTCGACCTGGCAGCGCTTGAACGCGAACTCGGCGTCCCGGTCGTGCCGACGGTTGCCGTGCGCCGCGACGGTGCCCGCGAACTCGTGGCGAAGCTCGATGCCATCGCCGGCACGTTGCACGAGCCGCGTACGCACTTGGGCGGCGCCGCCGCGCATGATCCGGATGCCTTGCACGCGGAGACCCGGCGCCTGCTCTCGCTCGCGGTGACCATGCCGCGTCGCACCGCTGAAATCGACGACGCACTCGATCGCTGGCTGTTGCATCCGGTCGTCGGACTGCTGTCGCTGGCCGTGGTGATGTTCCTGATCTTCCAGGCGGTGTATGCATGGGCGACGCCGCTCATGGACCTGATCGACGCCGGTACCGCCGGATTGGGCAACTGGGCCGGTGCGGTCCTGCCAGCCGGGCCGCTCAACAGCCTGGTCGTCAAAGGCATCATCGCCGGCGTCGGCGGCGTGATCGTGTTCCTGCCGCAGATCCTGATCCTGTTTGCCTTCATCCTCGCACTGGAGGAGTCCGGCTACCTGCCACGTGCCGCCTTCCTGCTGGACAAGCTGATGGCATCGGCGGGGCTTTCCGGCCGATCGTTCATCCCGCTGCTGTCAAGTTTTGCCTGCGCGATCCCCGGGATCATGGCCACCCGCTCGATCCAGGATCCGCGTGACCGGCTCGCCACGATCATCGTTGCGCCGTTGATGACGTGTTCGGCGCGCCTGCCGGTATATGCGCTGTTGATCAGTGCCTTCATCCCGCAACAGAAGGTGGGTCTGTTCAACCTGCAGGGACTGGTGCTGTTCGCGCTGTATGCGGCGGGCATCCTCAGCGCGCTGCTGGTGGCATGGGTGATGAAGCGGTGGCGCCGCGACAAGAGCGAGCACGCGCTTCTGCTGGAACTCCCCTCGTATCGCCTGCCGCATCCGCGTGACCTGGCGCTGGGCCTGTCGGAGCGCGCTGCGATCTTCCTCAAGCGCGTGGGCGGCATCATCCTCGCCCTGACCATCCTGTTGTGGGTCCTGCTCACGTTCCCCGGTGCCCCTGCAGGCCATGCGGGCGCTGCAATCGATTACAGCTTCGCCGGCCGCATCGGCCATGCGATGACCGCGTTTTTCGCGCCGATCGGCTTCAACTGGCAGATCTGCATCGCGCTGATCCCGGGACTGGCGGCGCGCGAAGTGGCTGTTTCATCGCTGGCCACGGTCTATGCACTGTCGGCTACCGATGATGCCGCCGCCGCGCAGGCGCTGTCGCCGCTGATCGCGCACGACTGGTCGCTGGCGACCGCGCTGTCGCTGCTGGTCTGGTACATCTATGCGCCGCAATGCATTTCGACGCTGGCGACGATCAAGCGCGAGACGCAGTCTTGGAAGCAGGTCGGCATCAGTGCCGGTTACCTTTTCGGCATGGCCTATCTGGCGTCGCTGCTTACGTACCAGGTGGCCGTGGCGTTGGGGGCGGGATGATGGGCGCCGGCCTGCTCGCGCAGTACGCCGTGATCGCCATTGCTGTGCTGCTCAGCATCGTCTTCGTAGCGCGGAAGCAATTTCCCGCCGGCGTGCGCCGCCTGCGTATCTTCTGTGCCGTGCCGCTGTTGCGCGAAGGCCGGTCACAGTGGCTGCAGCGTGTGGGTCGCTGGCTCGCGCCTGCGCCGAAAGCCACCGCAAATGGATGCGGTGGCTGCAACAACTGCGACCCGTAACCAGGCGCAGTCCCCGTCATTCCCGGCAGCGGGCGGGCATTGCCCGCCGTATCAGTGCCTGCGTCGCGCCCTGGAACCGGTGGCTTCGGTCATCTCCACCGCAAGCGTGAAGGTGCGTTGCTCGTCCGCGAAGAGCGCACCCACACCGATCACCTGCCGCGTTACTTCCTCGCCACGCTCGTTCTTGATCGACAGCACCATCGAGTACTCCCAGGCGGTATCGCCCGGCGGTGGTGAAATCGTGCCTTCCACATTCAGGGGCGAGATTGTCGTTCTCGTCCCTGCGATCGCGGCCTCATCGAAGCGCAGGTGGTGCCGGCATGACGGGCAGACACTGGCGCTTTCCAGGATCGTGGTCTTGCAGTGCGGGCAAGTGCGGGTCGCCCCGGGCATGCCCGCGCGCGGCGTACTCATGCCTCGGGCTTGGCCGAGCTCTTGTCGCTGCTGCCGAACTCGACCTGGCCCTTCATGCGCGAACCAGCCGCCACGGTAACGGTTTCGGCCTTGATGTCGCCGACCATCACGCCGCTGGCGAGCAGTTCGACGCGCTGCGCCGATTCGATGTTGCCTTCGAGCTCGCCGGCGATCGTCACCTTGCGCGCGCGAACGCCGCCATTGAGCTTCGCGCCGAGTTCGATCGTGAGGTCGCCTTGTACATGCACGTCGCCCTTGAAGCGGCCCGCAATGCGGATGTGGCCGGCGCCTTCGATCTTGCCTTCGATGGTGAGGTCGGAGGCGATCAGCGATTCCTTGCCTTCGCTGCGTTCGACGGGGACGGCGCGCGCCACGGAGGCAACAGGGCTGAATTCGTTCGGATCCGGCTCACGCTTGAGCGCGGTTTCGATGGGCTTGGAGGCTTCCACCGGGGCGGGAATGTCGCGCTTGGACGCGGATTGCTGGTTGAAAATCGCCATTGAATATGAGTTCCGCTGTTGGGGGCAGGATTGGTTTTTCGAGACTACACGCGCCCCCATGGGCCACGTTGTGACACGTCGCAACAAAGCGCGACGTCCGCGGCTGCGCGCAACGCAGGGTTCAGTTAGTCATGATGATTAACGGACACGCTCAGCGCATCGAATTCGCGCGACGCGCAAACCTCGCACCCGAAGCAGGCATGCCTACATGCGGAAGACGCCGAATCGGGTGCGTTCTTCGATGGGTGCGTTGAGGCTTGCCGAAATCGCCAGCCCGAGCACCCGGCGCGTGTCGGCGGGATCGATGATGCCGTCATCCCAAAGGCGAGCCGTCGCGTAGTAGGGATTGCCCTGCGACTCGTATTGATCGCGAATGGGGGCCTTGAACACTTCCTCTTCTTCCGGCGTCCACACTTTGCCGGCGGCTTCGATGCCGTCGCGCTTCACGGTCGCGAGCACCGATGCCGCCTGCTCGCCCCCCATCACGCTGATGCGGGCATTTGGCCACATCCACAGGAAGCGCGCGCCATAGGCCCGGCCACACATCGCATAGTTGCCGGCGCCGAAGCTGCCACCGATCACCACGGTGAACTTGGGCACGTGCGAGCACGCCACCGCCGTCACCATCTTGGCGCCGTCCTTCGCGATGCCGGCGTTCTCGTACTTGCGGCCGACCATGAAGCCGGTGATGTTCTGCAGGAACACCAGCGGGATGCCACGCTGGTTGCACAGTTCGATGAAGTGCGCGCCCTTGAGCGCCGACTCGGCGAACAGGATGCCGTTGTTCGCGACGATGCCAACGGGGTAGCCGTGCAGGTGGGCGAATCCGGTTACCAGCGTCTTCCCGTAGCGCGCCTTGAACTCCTGGAATTCGCTGCCGTCGACCACGCGGGCAATGACCTCGCGGATGTCGAAGGGGCGACGCGTGTCCCTGGGCACGATGCCGTACAGTTCTTCGGCGGCATACAGGGGCTCGCGCGCGGGCTGCACGGCAACAGGCAGGGCCTTCGAGCGGTTGAGCGTGCCGACGATGTCGCGCGCGATCTGCAGCGCGTGGCGGTCGTCCTCGGCGAAATGATCGGCCACGCCCGATATCGAAGTGTGGACGTCGGCACCGCCCAGTGCCTCCGCGTCGACGACTTCACCCGTCGCCGCCTTCACCAGCGGCGGCCCGCCAAGGAAGATCGTGCCCTGTTCCTTCACGATGATCGATTCGTCGCACATCGCCGGCACGTAGGCGCCACCCGCGGTGCACGATCCCATGACCACGGCGATCTGCGGGATGTTCTCCGCGCTCAGCCGCGCCTGGTTGTAGAAGATCCGGCCGAAGTGCTCCCTGTCCGGGAAAACCTCGTCCTGCAGTGGCAGGAAGGCTCCGCCGGAGTCGACCAGGTACACGCAGGGCAGCCTGTTCTCCCGCGCTATCTCCTGTGCACGGAGATGCTTCTTCACCGTCATCGGGAAGTAGGTGCCGCCCTTGACGGTGGCGTCGTTGGCGACAATCACCACTTCCTGTCCCATCACCCGGCCGATGCCGCAGACCATGCCGGCGCCAGGCGCGGCATCGTCGTACATGCCTTCGGCTGCCAGGGGGGCGATTTCGAGGAAGGGCGAGCCGGGGTCGAGCAGCGCAGCGATGCGATCGCGTGCGAGCAGTTTGCCGCGCTCGGTGTGCCGGGAGCGCGCCTTCTCGCCGCCACCGCCGGACACGCGCGCCAGCCGGGCGTCGAGTTCCTCCACGAGGGCGCGGTGATACGCGGCGTTGTCCAGGAAGTCCTGCGAGCGGGGATCGAGCTGGGAAGTGAGCGCGGGCATCGTAGAAAGAAGGCGAAAGACGCGGAATCAAACCACAAGCAGGCGAGGGGAGTCACGCTCGACCCGAAGCTCCGCGGGAACGGCGGCCGGCGCGCGCAAAAAGAAGGCCCGCTTGCGCGGGCCTTCCGGGTATTGCAAGAGCAAGAAGTGGATTACTTCTTGACTTCTTCCTTAGCAGCGTCGGCCTTGTCAGCGACGTTCTGAGCAGCGTCGGCCGTGGCCTGGGCAGCGTCAGCAGCAGCGCCGGCGGTGGCGGCAGCGGCGTCGGTGGTGGCGGCAGCGGCAGCGTCGGTGGCCTGGGCAGCAGCGTCGGTGGTGGCGGTCGCGGCAGCGTCGGTAGCGGCGGTAGCGGCGTCGCCAGCGGCGGCAGCAGCGTCGGTGGCCGAAGCAGCAGCGTCGGTGGCCGAGGCTTCAGCCTGGGCAGCGTCAGCAGCGGCTTCGTTGGACTTGTTGCAGGCCGACAGGGCGAGGACCGCAGCGGCGAGGAGGACGTAAAGCTTGGTGTTCATGAATGTCTCCGAGGAGTTGTCTGAAAAAAACTATTTTTACCGTCAGGCAACGCCAGTGCGCGCAGCGACCCGGCAGAGTGCCGGCTTCCTATCGTTCACTGACCCACATGGAAAGGGCCGTCGGCTTGCCGGCGGCCCTTACCCTGTTCACTGTAACAGATTCAGCCTGTTAAGGAAGTACTGTTACTTCTTTTCTTCCGTCTTGGCCGCGTCCTTGGCAGCTTCCTTCGCCTGGTCGGCGGCGTCGGCAGCCTGGGCAGCGGTATCGGCAGCAGCGTCAGCAGCAGCCGGGGTGGCTGCGGTGGCAGCAGCGTCGGCCGAGGTGGCAGCAGCGTCGGCAGCCTGGGCGGCAGCGTCAGCAGCCTGCTGAGCGGCGTCGCCGGCAGCCTGGTCGGTGGTGGCAGCGGTGGTATCGGCAGCCTGCTGGGCCGCAGCGGCGTCAGCGGAGGCGTCGGCAGCAGCGTCTTCGGCCTGCTTCTGGTTCGAGCACGCGGCCAGAGCGAAGCCCAGAGCCAGGGCGATCAGCGCCTTATTGAAAGTCATGTTCGTTTCCTCGTCGTGGATGGGTCAACGCGCAGGGAGCGCGTCTATAACATGATGACAAGGCCATTACGCGTGTCAAGCGGGGTGGCCGTCTTTATTTCGTTATTACGTTGTTAGGCTACCAAGGGTTCAGGACACCGTCCCCGACCGGCTGCGTTTTTCACGGTACGTCTACGCGGCTGCATCGAATGCAGCCCGCCCAGCCAACCAGAAAGGCCCTCAAGGTCAGATGATTTCGATGGCCACCGCCGTGGCCTCGCCACCGCCGATGCAAAGCGAAGCCACCCCCCGCTTGCCGCCGCGCTGACGCAGCGCATTGATCAGCGTCACCACCAGGCGGGCGCCGCTGGAACCGATCGGGTGGCCCAGTGCGCAGGCGCCGCCGTTGACGTTGAGCTTTTCGTGAGCGATGCCGAGATCCTTCATCGGAGCCATGGGCACGCAGGCGAAGGCCTCGTTGATCTCGAACAGGTCCACGTCGGCAACGTCCCAGCCGGCCTTCTTCAGCACGTTGGCGATCGCGGTGACCGGGGCGGTGGTGAACCATTCCGGGGCCTGCGAATGGGTGGCGTGGGCGACGACGCGGGCCAGCGGCTTGAGGCCGCGCTTGGCGGCTTCGTCAGCGGACATCAGGACCGTGGCGGCGGCACCGTCGGAAATCTTCGAGGAAGAGGCGGCGGTCAACAGGCCGTCCTTGCCGAAGGCGGCGCGCAGCGAGGGGATCTTGGACGGGTCGATCTTGCCCGGCTCTTCATCGGTATCGATGAAGACCTCGCCCTTGCGGCCCTTTACCGTGACCGGGACGATCTCGTCCTTGAACGCACCATTGGCGATGGCGGCCTGGGCACGCTTCACGCTCTCTTCGGAATACGCATCCAGCGAGGCGCGATCGAAGCCGTACTTGTTGCACGCCATGTCGCCGAACACGCCCATCGCCTGCTTGTCATAGGGGCTGGTGAGGCCATCCCACGCCATGTGGTCGAGCATCTCGGCGCTGCCGTAGCGGGTGCCGGTGCGGGAGTTGTTGAGCAGGTGCGGGGCGTTGGTCATCGACTCCATGCCACCGGCGACAACGATGTTCGAAGAGCCTGCCTTGATCGCGTCATGCGCCTGCATGATCGCCTTCATGCCCGAGCCGCAGACCTTGTTGATGGTGGTGCACCCAGCCGAAGCGGGGAGGCCCGCGGCGAGCGAAGCTTGGCGAGCCGGAGCCTGGCCGAGGCCGGCTGGCAGCACGCAGCCCATGATCACTTCGTCCACCTGGTCCGCCGCAAGGCCGGCGTGTTCCAACGCCCCGATGATCGCGGCGGTACCGAGTGTCGGCGTGGGCACGCCGGTGAATTGACCAAGGAAGGAACCGATGGCGGTGCGCTTGGCACCGACGATCACGACGTCGCTCATGGGAACTCCGGATTGGGGGCCGGCGCGGGGGCCGGTATGGCCCGATTATGCGGCGATTTGTTGCACTGCCGCAAACCCATTGCGGGCGCTTGGGGCGCGCTGGCGCGGGTGCAGCGGGTATCGGCGTGGAATGGCGCGTTCCGCCGGTATCGGCAAAAGAAAAAGCCGCCATTCCCGGCGGCTTCTTTATCGAGGGGAGCGACTCAGCTCCGCCCGTCGAACAACTCGCGTCCGATCAGCATGCGCCGGATCTCGTTGGTGCCCGCGCCGATCGCATAGAGCTTGGCATCGCGCAGGATGCGGCCGGTGGCGAATTCATTGATGTAGCCGTTGCCGCCCAGCGCCTGGATGCCTTCCAGCGCAACCTGCACCGCGGCTTCGGACGCATGCAGCAGGCAGGAAGCGGCATCGATGCGGCTCTTGTGGCCGGCATCGTAGTCGCGGGCGACCTGGTAGGCGAACGCGCGCGAGGACTGCAGCGATGTGTACATGTCGGCGATCTTGCCCTGCATCAGGCCGAAGGTGCCGATGGCACGGTCGAACTGCCTGCGCTCACGCACATAGGGCAGGGCGAGGTCGAGCGCGGCCTGCATCAGGCCGAGCGGGCCACCGGTCAGCACGAGGCGTTCGGTGTTGAGGCCCGACATCAGGACCTTGACGCCGTTGTGGACTTCGCCGAGCACGTTCTCCTGCGGGATCTCGCAGTTCTCGAACACCAGCTCGCAGGTGTTGGAGCCACGCATGCCGAGCTTGTCGAGCTTCTGCGCGGTGGAGAAACCCGGCATGTCCTTCTCGACGATGAAGGCCGTCATGCACTTGCTGCCCGAATCCTTGCCGGCGGTGCGCATGTAGACGATCAGCACGTCGGCCTCGGGGCCGTTGGTGATCCACATCTTGTTGCCGTTGGCGACCCACACGCCGTCGCGCAGCTCGGCGCGGCAGGACATCGAACCGACCACGTCTGAACCCGCACCCGGCTCGCTCATCGCCAGCGCGCCCTTCCACTCGCCGCTGCACAGCTTGGGCAGGTACCTGGCGAGCTGTGCCTCGTTGCCATTGGCGCAGAGGTTGCTGACGCACAGGTTGGAGTGCGCGCCATACGACAGGCCGACCGAGCCCGACGCGCGCGAGATCTCTTCCATCGCGACCAGGTGGGCGAGGTAACCCAGGTCGCTGCCGCCGTACTCGCCCGGCACGGTCATGCCGAGCAGCCCCATCTCGCCCAGCTTCGGCCACAGGTCCTGCGGGAACCAGTTGTCGTGGTCGATCTGCGCCGCGCGCGGTGCGATCTCGGCGTCGGCGAAGCGGCGAACGGCATCGCGCAGGGCGTCGATTTCTTCACCGAGGGGGAACGGGCGCATGGCAGTCCTTGGAAGGAGGGTGGTGCAGCGCCGGAGCGCGCAACCTGTGACTCGAAGCCCAATATTGTATGCGGCGACGGGCACGCTGGCAGTCTGATCGCGAATGGAGTGGCGCCACAACGGAAAACGCCCGGACAAGCCGGGCGTTTTGTTCTAGCCAGTTTCCGCCAGTACCCAAAATCCAACCGGAGCCAAGCCCCCTTTAGTAAAAGGGGCGCCGCGACAGCGGCGGGGATTTGGCAGCGATGGCTGGGGCCCGAAGTTTGCAAAGCAAACTTTGGGGATTTCCAGTCGCAGACTGGAAATCAATGCCCGCCGCGAATACGCCCCTGGAAGCGCGGCTGCGCACGGCCCAGCGGCAGCTTCAGCTTGCCGATCGCGCTGATGCGCTCTTCGGCGAGGCGGTCGGCCGCGCGGTAGGTCGGGATCGCGTCGCGTTCGGCGATTTCATAGATGCGCGCGAGGTTGTGGTAGATCGTGCGCATCATGCGCATGGCGCGCTCGCGGTTGTAGCCGTCGAGTTCCAGCGCCACGTTCATCACGCCGCCCGCGTTCACCGCGTAGTCCGGTGCGTAGAGGATGCCGCGCTTGGCCACTTCGTCGCCGATGGCGTTGTTGGCCAGCTGGTTGTTGGCCGCGCCGCAGATGATCTTGGCCTTCAGGCGGGGCAGGGTCTGCTCGTTGACGGTGCCACCCAGCGCGCACGGCGAGTAGACATCGGCCGGCACGTCGTAGATCTCGTCCAGGCTGACGGCTTCCGCGCCGTACTCGGACACGGCCTTGTCGACCAGGCCCTTGTTGATGTCGGTGACGAAGATCTTGGCGCCGCGTTCCTTCAGCAGCTTCACGTATTCCATGCCGACGTGGCCGAGGCCCTGGACCGAATACGAGTACTTGCCGACTTCCTCGTCGCCGAAGCGCTTGTTGAGGGTGGCCATCAGGCCCTGCAGGGTGCCGTAGGCGGTGAACGGCGAGGGGTCGCCCGAACCGCCGTGGACCTGGTGTACGCCGGTGACGTACTCGGTCTCGCGGTACACATATTCCATGTCGTTGACGTCGATGCCGACGTCTTCGGCGGTGATGTAACGGCCGCCCAGTGCTTCAACGAACTGGCCGAATGCGCGGAACAGCGCTTCCGACTTGTCCGTGGCCGGGTCGCCGATGATCACCGCCTTGCCACCGCCGATGTTCAGGCCCGCGACCGCGTTCTTGTAGGTCATGCCGCGCGACAGGCGCAGCACGTCGTTGAGCGCGTCGGCTTCGGTCTTGTACGGCCACATGCGCGTGCCGCCCAATGCGGGGCCCAGCACGGTGTTATGGATGGCGATGATGGCCTTCAGGCCCGCATCCTTGTTGTGGCAGAACACGACCTGCTCGTGGCCGAAGGTGTCGAGAGTTTCAAAAATCATCGGATGCTCCGGTCGAACATCGATATGCGCGTGGCACATGACGTCAACAAGGTGATGTAAGTCATTGAATGGGCGGGAAACTGCGGTCTGAGTTCGGTCGAAGCCGATTCCGCAGGCGGCGTAGTCTAATCCAATCCCCGTAAACGGGCCCGTACCGGAAACGGCGGAAGCTACCGAGGAAATCGATACGCAGGCGTACGCCCGGGGCTGGCGGACCTACGTGGCGACTCAATAGGCGCGGTACCGGCCCTGTCGGATCCACAGCGTCGCCAGCCACTTTTCGCCCTGCAGCACGGGCAGTCCGGCGTGCAGGGAATCCACGTCCGGGCGGCCATCGGCATGCAGGTTGTCGAAGATCACCGCGCGCCCCGCCTTCGGCGCCACCGTCACGCCGGAAACCGGGAACTCGGTTTCGCCGCCGGCAGCCACCTCGTTGAGATACACGCAGATCGTGCGCAGGCGATTTCCGGCCTCCGGGTGGTCGCGCTCGATCGATCCCGGCGGGCGATAGTCGCGATGCGGCCGGTATTCCTGGCCGGGGCGGTAACGCAGGATCGTCAGGTGTTCCGCATTGGCCAGGGGCAGGCCGGCCGCCGTCGCCATGCGTGCCTGCACCAGACGCAGTGACAGGTCTTCGAGGATGGGATCGAAGCTGGCGTCCTCGCTGGTGCGCAGCTCCATCTTCAGGGGCAGGCCGGTTTCCGGATCCACGGTCTGCGACCGCTGCAGGCGGGGCTCCGCGCTGGCCATCAGCAGGCGGCACTCGTCCGCCGACAGCAGGTGATCGATGGTCAGGACACGAGGTCGCGACGACTGTTCCTGCGCGGGTACCGGCCGCAGTACCTCGTCCAGAGCGAGCGCGGCCGCGGGCAGGCTGCGCTCGGGGGGCGCAACGTCGATGGCCGGGAGCGGGCCGATGCCAATGCGCGCGAGTTGCGCGGCGATGTCATCGGCGGCCTGCGGTTGTGGCGGACAGCCTTCTCCCCGCATCAGCCGCTCCGCCAGCAGGCGTGCGGCAACGGCATCGCCGCGAACCGCCGCACGTTCCAGCAATTGCAGGCAGCGGGTCTGGTCGGCGGCGTTCGCCCTGCGTCCGAAATGGATGGCCGCCGCACGCAGGGCGGGCGGGTATTCGGCGCGGATGGCCGCCAGCAGGCGGTCGTTGAACGCATCCTCGCCATGGCGACCCTGGCCGAACTGCATCAGCACCAGCAGATAGCTGGCAACCACATTGCCCGCGGCCTCCGCCCGCAACAGCCATTCGCGGGCTTGCACGGGGTCCGGATCGGAGGCGATGCCGTACATCAGCATCCGCGCGTATTCGACCTGCGAATTACCCAGCCCCGCCTCGGCGGCGCGTCGATGCAGGGCCTGCGCCTCTTCGAGCTCGTGCTGCACGACCAGGGCATTGGCCAGCTGGTACAGCGCCTGGGGCGCTCCGCTTTCGGCCTCTCGCCGCAATTCCGCGAGTGCCGGGTCTGTGTCGTTTCTCATTCGAATCGGCGGTGCCGGGAAGTAGGCAAGGAGTGTAGCCCGCGCGCCCGATTGTCGGTGCGCGGAAGTCGGTGCGCGGAAGTCGGTGCGCGGAAATCGGTGCGCGGAAGTCGGTGCGCGGAAGTCGGTGCGCGGAGGGGATCCCGCGCCGCATGTCACCTGCCGTGCGGCCACGCAGTCACGGATCTCCGTGCAAGGCCGCGTTCCAATCGGGGGAAAGGCCGCCCTGCGCGAGCGCGGTACAATGCGGATTCGATCGTTTCCGTACTGAGCGCGTCACATGAGCACCCCCGCCAGCAACCTCCCCGAAGCCCAAGCCCCCGCTGCCGATGAGAGCCGCACCCCGCTGCGCTTCGTCACCGCCGCCAGCCTGTTCGACGGCCACGACGCCGCGATCAACATCATGCGCAGGCTGATCCAGGGGCAGGGCGCCGAAGTGGTGCACCTGGGCCACAACCGCAGCGTCGAGGACGTGGTCCGCGCCGCGCTGCAGGAAGACGCCGACGGCATCGCGCTCTCCAGCTACCAGGGCGGCCATGTCGAGTACTTCAAGTACATGGTCGACATGCTCAAGGAACGCGGCGCCAGCCACATCCGCGTGTTCGGCGGCGGCGGCGGCACCATCACCCCGGAAGAAATCCGCGAGCTGCAGGCCTACGGCGTCGAGCGCATCTACCACCCCAACGACGGCATGCACATGGGCCTGGTGGCGATGATCGAAGACGTGGTGCGCCGCGCCGAAGCCGCGCGCCTGCCGGTCGACAAGCCGCACAAGGTCGCCTTCGACAACGAGATCGAGATCGGCCGCATGCTCTCGGCCATCGAGGAGAGCGCGCTGGACGAAGCTGAGCTCGCCCACCTGCGCAAGGAATGGCAGCTCGCCGGCGGCAAGACCCCGGTGATCGGCATCACCGGCACAGGCGGCGCCGGCAAGTCCTCGGTCACCGACGAACTGCTCAACCGGTTCCTCGCCAGCTTCCCCGACATGCGCATGGCGGTGATCTCGGTCGACCCGACCCGTCGCCGCACCGGCGGCGCGCTGCTCGGCGACCGCATCCGCATGAACTCGCTGCGCTCCAACCGCGTCTTCATGCGCTCGATGGCGACCCGCCGCCAGCACATGGCGACGAATATCGTCCTCAAGGACTGCATCAGCTTCCTCAAGTCGCTGGGCTACGACCTGGTCATCGTCGAGACCGCCGGCATCGGCCAGAGCGACTCGGAGATCGTCGATCTCGTCGACTTCCCGATGTACGTGATGACCTCGGACTTCGGCGCGCCCAGCCAGCTCGAGAAGATCGACATGCTCGACTACGCCGAGCTCGTCGTCCTCAACAAGTTCGACAAGCGCGGCGCCGAAGACGCCCTGCGCGACGTGCGCAAGCAGTGGAAGCGCAACCGCGTGGCGTTTGCGACCAAGGACGAGGACGTCCCGGTCTATCCGACCATCGCGTCCCAGTTCAACGACCCCGGCATCAGCTGGATGTTCGCCAACCTGTGCCGCCTGCTGCGCACCAAGCTCGCGCTGCCGGAAGCCAGGTGGACCCCGGACCTCGACACCTCGCTGAAGGAACCGCGCGCCACCGTGCTGATCCCCGGCGCACGCGTGCGTTACCTCGCCGAGATCGCCGAGCAGGGCCGCGGCATCAACAGCAAGATTGAAAGCCAGGCCGAAGTCGCCGACCGCGCGCAGTCGTACTGGCAGTCGCTGCATGACCTGGGCGACGCCAGACTGCCCAAGGCGCTCGATCTCTACGCCGCCGCCGATGTCGCGCCGTCGTCGCACCGTGCCGTGTCGCCGGACGCCGTCGAAGTGGACAGCCCGTCGCCTGCCGTTCCGGTGACCAGCGAAGATCTCGCAATGGCGCACGGGGAAGCCCCGGACCGTACGTTGCTGACGCTGCGCCAGCGCTACAACGACGCGGTGCAGTCGCTGACCTCCGAAGCCCTCAAGCTCCTGCGCGACTGGCCGGCGCGCCTCAAGTCGATCACCGACGAATTCACCGAGTACAAGGTCCGCGACAAGACCATTCGTGTCGAGAACTACCGCGAGTCGCTGAGCCACCAGAAGATCCCGAAGATCGCCGCGCCCACCTACAAGAGCTGGGGCGAGCTGCTGGTGTTCCTGCAGAAGGAAAACCTGCCGGGCTACTACCCGTACACCGGCGGCGTGTATCCGTACCGCCGCACCGGCGAAGACCCGATCCGCATGTTCGCGGGCGAGGGCACGCCCGAGCGCACCAACCGCCGCTTCCATTACCTCTCCGTCGGCCAGCCGGCCGCGCGCCTGTCCACGGCCTTCGACAGCGTCACCCTGTACGGCGAAGACCCGGCCGTGCGCCCGGACATCTACGGCAAGATCGGCAACTCCGGCGTCAACATCGCCACCCTGGACGACATGAAGAAGCTGTACTCCGGCTTCGATCTGTGCGCGCCCAGCACCTCGGTGTCGATGACCATCAACGGCCCGGCGCCGATCATCCTGGCGATGTTCATGAACACCGCCATCGACCAGCAGGTCGAGAAGTACCTGCGCGAGGACAACGCGCGCTGGGACGCGGCGCACGACAAGATCGAGAAGATGTTCGAAGGCCGCCAGCGTCCGCAGTACAGCGGCATGCTGCCCGAGACCAACGACGGCCTCGGCCTGGGCCTGCTTGGCGTCACCGGCGATCAGATCGTCGAGCCGGAGGTCTACGAGAAGATCCGCGCCCACACCCTCGCCACCGTGCGCGGCACCGTGCAGGCCGACATCCTCAAGGAAGACCAGGCCCAGAACACCTGCATCTTCAGCACCGAGTTCGCCCTGCGCATGATGGGCGACATCCAGCAGTACTTCGTCGACCGCAACGTCCGCAACTTCTACTCGGTGTCGATCTCGGGCTACCACATCGCCGAAGCCGGCGCGAACCCGATCAGCCAGCTCGCCTTCACCCTGAGCAACGGCTTCACCATCGTCGAGTACTACCTCGCGCGCGGGATGAAGATCGACGACTTCGCGCCCAACCTGTCGTTCTTCTTCAGCAACGGCATGGATCCCGAGTACACCGTCATCGGCCGCGTCGCCCGCCGCATCTGGGCCCGCGCGATGCGTGAGCGCTACGGCGCAAGCGCCCGCAGCCAGATGATGAAGTACCACATCCAGACCAGCGGCCGCTCCCTGCACGCGCAGGAGATCCAGTTCAACGACATCCGCACCACGCTGCAGGCCCTGTACGCGCTGTTCGACAACTGCAACAGCCTGCACACCAACGCCTACGACGAAGCCATCACCACGCCGACCGAAGAAAGCGTGCGCCGCGCCGTGGCGATCCAGATGATCATCAACAAGGAACTGGGCCTCAACTTCAACGAGAACCCCTGGCAGGGCAGCTTCATCGTCGACAAGCTCACCGACATCGTCGAGGAAGCCGTCTACAAGGAGTTCGAGGCCATCAGCGAGCGCGGCGGCGTGCTCGGCGCCATGGACACCATGTACCAGCGCGGCAAGATCCAGGAAGAGAGCCTGTACTACGAGCACAAGAAGCACGACGGCTCGCTGCCGCTGATCGGCGTGAATACCTTCCTGCCCAAGGACCACGGCGGCGACATCGTCACGGAGATCGAACTGATCCGCTCGACAGAAGGCGAGAAGGGCCAGCAGATCGAGAACGTCGCCGGCTACCAGCGCAACCGCAACGGTTATGCAGGCGAGGGGCTCAAGGGGCTGCAGGCCACGGCGCGCGAGCGCAGGAATGTGTTTGCCAGCCTGATGGAGGCGGTGAAGACGCATTCGCTCGGGCAGATCAGCCACGCGCTGTACGACGTGGGCGGCGAGTACCGCCGCAACATGTAAGTTCCAAGCTGCTGCCGCATCCAAACGAAGCCCGCACACGCGGGCTTCGTCGTTTCCCGGGACTAGTCCGATCTCCCGGATCCAACTCCCTCCTACGCGCAGCGGGGGAGGGTCGGGGTGGGGGCGGCCGATCGCTTGGATCAGACGCACTTGGCCGGATCGCCAAGCGCCACGCGTAGGACCATAAGTAACCCACGACATCACGAGCCGAGCTCCCGTGTGCGGCATTGCAGGTTTCAGCGGTCCCGGGGCCATGCCCGACCAGGCCCGGCCGGTCCTGGAACGCATGATCCATACCCTCGAGCACCGCGGTCCGGACGGCTATGGCTTCCACGCCGAACCAGGCGTGGGGTTGGCGCACGCGCGCCTGTCGATCATTGACCTGGCGACCGGCGACCAGCCCATCCACAACGAACGCCAGACCGTCTGGACGGTGTTCAACGGCGAGATCTTCAATTACGTCGAACTGCGCGAAGCCCTGGAGGCGGCCGGCCACCGCTTCTACACGCGCTCGGACACCGAAGTCATCGTTCATCTCTACGATCGCTACGGCGATCACTTCGTCGATCATCTCAACGGCCAGTTCGCGATCGCCCTGTGGGATCGCGAACGCCAGCGCCTGGTCCTGGCTCGTGACCGGACGGGCATCCGCCCGCTGTTCCATGCACGGAGCGCCGGCCGCGTCTGGTTCGCGTCCGAAGTGAAAGCCCTGCACGCGGTGCTGCCGGACACCGCCACTCTTTCTCCATTGGGGTTGGTGCAGGCGCTCACCTACTGGTCGATTCCCGATCCGGACACGGTCTACGAGGGGGTGAGCAGCCTGCCGCCAGGCTGCCTGCTCAGCATCGAGCGCGACGGCCGCGAAAACCTGACCCGCTTCTGGGACTGGACGTTTCCCCGGGCCGAGGAAACCTCTCCGGCCCGGGTCTACCGCGATGTCGACCAGGCCGCCGCGGACCTGCGCGCGCTCCTGGTCGACGCGGTGCGCCTGCAGCTCCGCGCCGACGTGCCGGTGGGCGCCTACCTCAGTGGAGGCTTGGATTCCTCCGGCATCGTCGCCTTGATCCGCGGCTTCACGGATACCCCGGTGCGCACGTTTTCGGTTGCCTTCGAGGACGGCGAGTTCGACGAGAGCGTCCACCAGGCAGCCATGGTCAGGCACCTGGGCACCGACCACACCACGCTCCGCTGCGGCCGCCGCGACATCGGCGAGGCCTTCCCCCGTCTGCTCAGGCACGTCGAAACGCCGATCCTGCGCACCGCGCCGGCGCCCTTGATGCTCCTCGCCGAAAGCGTGCACCGGCATGGGTACAAGGTCGTACTGACCGGCGAAGGCGCGGACGAGGTGTTCGGCGGCTACGATCTGTTCAAGGAGGCCAAGGTACGGCGCTTCTGGGCGCGCCAACCGCACTCAAAGGTACGCCCCTTGCTACTCGGCCGCCTCTACGGCTACCTGAACAACTCGCCTGTCAGCCAATCCGGCTTCGCCCAGTCTTTCTTCGGCCGGGGGATGGAGCATCTCGGGCGCCCGATCTTTGCCCACGTGCCGCGCTGGAGCACTTCGATGCGCGCAATGGCAATGCTGTCGCCGGAACTGCGCGCCAGCGTCGGCCCGTGGGATCCCCTGTCCGCCTATGAGCAGACCCTGCCCGCGGACATCATGGAATGGAGCCCACTGGCCCGCGACCAGTACGTCGAGGCGAAGTCCCTGTTGGCGGGCTACCTGCTGTCGGCGCAGGGCGATCGGGTCTCGATGGCGCATTCGGTCGAAGGCCGTTACCCGTACCTGGATCATCGCCTCATCGAGTTCGCCAGCCGCCTTCCCCCGAGCTTCAAGGTCCGCGGGATGACCGAAAAGTACCTGCTGCGGCGGGCGCTGTCGGGGTTGTTGCCAGACGACATCCTGCGGCGGACCAAACAGCCATATCGCGCACCCGACAGCCAGAGCTTCTTCTTCGATGGAAAGCCGCTCGACTACGTGGCCGACCTCATGAGCGCCGACCGGATACGTTCGGCAGGCTATTTCGACCCGACGGCGGTGGGCCGTCTGTTCGAAAAGTGCCGGAACGGCGGCGCCACCAGCTTTGCCGACAATCAGGCGTTCGTTGGCGTCCTCTCGACCATGCTGGTCCATCATGAATGCGCGAAATGGCGCTCTGCCCGCGCGCCCAACCCACCGGACCTGACCGCTACGCGTACCGGTAAGCGTTATTAAGCCTAGAGGACACGGAGCAGTCAGCGACCGGCCCTGGCGTCCACGGGCATGCATCCGTGCATAAAGAACAGCGAGCATCGAATGGAACGGCGCGGACAGATCAAGCAGTTCGTACTGCAGAACTTTCTTTTTTCAGACAACGACGCCGCCATCGGCGACGAAGATCCGCTCATCCGGGGCGGCGTGGTCGACTCGATTGGAATCCACGAGCTGATCGTATTCCTGGAACGCAACTTCAAGATTTCCGTGTCGCCGGAGGAAATGACGCCGGCGATCTTCGACTCGATCCGGTCGGTCGATGAATTCGTCACGCGCAAGCTCGAAGCCTGAGGCCTTCGGCTGTGAGCACGCTGGCATCCAGGGTCGCATGCATCGCAAGCGCTGCACCTGAGCGGACCGCCATCACCGATGGCGAGCGACGGGCGAGCTACGGAGAATTCTGGGCCCAGGCGCAAGCGTTCTCCGACGTACTCCGCGGAAACGGACTGCAACGCGGCGATCGGGTCGCCATCGTGCTCCCCAACCGCATCGAGGCAGCGACCGCTTGTTACGGCACCTGGCTGGCTGGCGGTGTCGTGGTGCCACTGGACGTGCAGGCACGCGTTCGCGATCTGTCGCCGTGGATCCGTCACTGCGATGCACGCTATGTGTTGCATGAACAAGGCCATCGTGACGCCACGCTGGCCATCGCCGAATTGCCCTCCATACGCCTTTCGATCGCGCTGGAGGAGCAGCAACCGCTCTGCGCCCCCAAGCCGTCGGGCAGGCTGTCATCAGGCAAGCCGTCGCCGGGCGAGACCCGGGACGATGCCAATAACGCCTGGGCCAACGACCTGGCGCTGATCCTCTATACCTCGGGCACGACGGGCACACCCAAGGGCGTGATGCTGAGCCATGCCAACCTGCTGGCGAATGCCGAGTCGGTGATCGCCTACCTTGGGCTGGACTGCAACGACAGCGTCTTGAGCGTCCTTCCGTTCTATTACGCGTACGGCGCATCCGTGCTGCACACGCACCTCATCAGTGGCGCGCGCATCCATCTGGAAAAGAACCTCGTCTTCCCCAACCTGATCGTCGAAGCGCTTGCTGCGCATCGCATCACCTGCTTCTCTGGCGTGCCCTCGACGTTCGCGCTGCTCCTCAACCACGCGGAACTGGGCAACCACGACCTGTCGTGCCTGCGTTCCCTCACACAGGCGGGTGGTCCGATGACGCCGGCGCTGACCAGGAAGTTGCGCGCGGCGTTGCCGCACCCGCGCTTGTTCGTGATGTACGGGCAAACCGAGGCCACCTCACGCCTGACCTGGCTCCCGCCGGAGCGACTGGAAGAAAAGCTGGGCTCGGTGGGCATTCCCGTGAACGGCGTGACCCTGAAAATAGTCCGCGACGACGGAATGGCCGCCACCACGGGCGAGATCGGCGAAGTCTGGGCCAGAGGGCCCAACGTCATGCTGGGCTACTGGAACAACGTAGAGGCCACGCGCGACGCGCTGCGGGACGGTTGGCTGCGAACCGGCGACCTGGGCCACCTCGATGGCGACGGCTACCTGTTCCTCGCAGGCCGCCGCAGCGACGTGATCAAGACGGGTGCCCACCGCGTGCACCCCGGCGACATCGAAGAGGCGATCGCGGAATTTCCAGGCGTGATCGAGGCCGCGGTCGTGGGCGTGGATGACGAAGTGATGGGCCAGGCCATCAAGGCCTTCGTGGTGGTCGAAGCGCCGACGGAGTGGGGTGCCGACCAGATCAAGGCGCACTGCCGTGAGCGCCTGCCTCCCTACAAGATCCCGAAGTACATCGAATTCGTGGCTGCCTTGCCTCGCACTGCATCGGGGAAGGTTCGCCGTGTCCACCTGCTGGCGAACCACGTTGCGTCATGACATCACTCGACTGGAACGCGCTGGCGATCGATTACGCAGCGGAAGCAGATCTCATCGCCGCGCGCCTGCGCGACATCACCGCACACCAGCTGCATCGACGCGGTCTCGTCGTTGCGATCTCCGGTGGCATCGACAGCTCCGTCAGCGCTGCACTGGCGGTGCGCGCGCTCGGCCCCGAACGCGTGCTGACCCTGATCCTGCCGGAACGCGATTCGTCGGACGACAGCGCGGTGCGGGCGCGCCTGCTTGCACAGCACCTCGGCGTTCGCACCGAAAGCGTCGACATTGCGCCCGTGCTCGCCGCCATTGGCTGCTACCAGTCCCGCGATGCGGCCGTGCGCAGCCTGCTGCCGGATTACGGTGAAGGATGGAAGTTCAAGATCGTGATCGACGGCGGTACCGAGGGCCGCATCAACCGGTTTCGACTGGTCGCGCAATCCCCGGATGGCTCGCAGCATGCGTGCGACCTTGGACTCGATCAGTACCTCACCATCGTTGCAGCCACGAACTTCAAGCAGCGCATCCGCAAGACCCTGGAGTATTTCCATGCCGACCGGCTGAACTACGCCGTGGTCGGCACGCCCAACCGCGTCGAATACGACCAGGGCTTCTTCGTGAAGAACGGCGATGGCTCGGCCGATGTGAAGCCCATCGCGCACCTCTACAAGACCCAGGTGTACGGCATGGCTCGCTACCTGGGCCTGCCTGACCGCATCTGCACGGCGGTCCCGACCACCGATACCTACAGCCTCAGCCAGGGTCAGGACGAGTTCTACTACGGGTTGCCCTACCAGCAGATGGACCTCGCCTTGTGGGCGCACAACAACAGCAAGCCGGCCTCCTGGGTCGCCTCGATGTTGAACATCAGCCAGGCCCACGCGGAAGCCGTATACGAAGACATCGGCAACAAGCGTCGCACCACGCGCTACCTGCATCTCGCGCCGGTGTTGGTCACCGCCGTGGCGGAGGTCGGGCACGAGCCATGACAGCTGCGCGCCCACCGCTGCTATACACCGTTCACGACGCCGATCCGGGTCAGGTTCGCGACACGGTGATTTCGATCTGGCGCGGCAACTTGGGCCATGAACGATGCGGGCACGAAGCCAAGTACGAATGGTTTTATGTGGGCAGCGAAGGTCCGCCCCCGCTGCTGCAACTGTTGCGGCACGAACCCAGCGGTGACTGGGTGGGCGTATGCGCAGCCGGCCAACGCCGCATGCTGTGGCGTGGGCGTGAAATCCGTGCCGGCGTGATCGTCGACTTTGCCGTGCTTCCGGAACATCGTTCCCTGGGTCCGGCGCTCACGCTCCAGCAGGGACTGATCAACGCGGGCGCGCGCGAGCTGGACCTGCTCTACGGCTTCCCCAATCCCAAGGCAGTCGCCGTGGTCAAGCGCGCCGGTCTCGCGCAGCTTGCGGAGATCGTCGGCTATGTCCGCGTGCTGCGGCATGGCCGGTATCTCGGCCGCTACCTGCCGGCGCCGCTCGCCGGTATCCTCGGTGCGTTGATCGATCTTGCGGTCGGCGCACGCGATGGATTCCGTCGCCTGGGCTCACGCCCTTTACGCGTGGAGTGGACCGAGCGCGCCGATGAGCGGATGGATGTCCTATGGCGGGAATCCGACCATGGCAATGCCCTGGTGATGATCCGTGACACTGCCTACGCGCGATGGCGCTTTGACCGCGCCCCGTTCGGCGCAACGCGATACCTGTTCGTCAGCAACAAAGCGGGCGAGTTGCGCGCCTGGTTCGCCACCCGCAGCGAGTCCGACATCCTGCGAGTGCGGGACTTCTGGTCCGTCGATGCGATCGACGGCGTCGGCCGATCCTGCATCGACGCCTTGCTGCAGGCGGCGCGCGCTACCGGGCATTCCGCCGTATCCGTCGAGATCGGCGCGCCTGCCCGTTGTCACGCCGGGTGGACCTCCCGTGGCTTCTTCGAGCGTCGACGCCGCCCGGTCCATGGCAGTTGGAGCGTCACGTCACCAGAGACAGCCGGCGCCGAGTTGTACGTGACCTCGTCCGACAAGGACGGGTGAGCACTCCCTCTCCCGCTTGCGGGAGAGGGCCGGGGTGAGGGCGCGCCGCGCAGCGGCGCCAAACTCCCTCTCCCTCTCCCTCTCCCTCTCCCTCTCCCTCTCCCGCTCCCGCTCGCGGCGCCCGAAGGGTGTCCAAGGGTGAAAGGGCTGGGGTGAGGGCGCGCCGCGCAGCGGCGCCAGAGCTCGCTGTCCCTGAGCCCATGGGCAAGGCGTTCAAGATGAGCCCGATAAGGGCAGGGGTGCCCCACGGAGTTGTCGGCTATATTCCGACCGCGCCATGCGCGCGTACACGACCGTCAGGGGAGGCGTCCGTGGAAATCCTGCAGAGCCGTCATTCCAACCACATCCGTTACGCCTTCGGCGCGGATGAACTGCACTACTTCATCGAGGACAGCACGGGCAGCCGCTCGTTCTCGGTCGCCTATTCGGAGATCAGCCGCGACCGCCAGGTCTTCGTCGAGCGCAACTCATGGCTGCGCAACGTCGGCCTGCTCTGGCTCGCGCTGGGTGCCGTCATCACCGCCATGGCCGCCATCAAGGGCGAGTTCGCGCCGTCGGTGTGGTTGTTGATCGGCGCCGGCTGCTATGCCGTGTACCGCTTCCGCACCACGCGCTTCACCATCGTCCGGTCCGAGAAGGGCAACCTGCTGGTGATCGAAGGCGACGACGGCCAGCGCATCCTCAAGGAAATCGAATCGCGCCGCGCCGACTACTTCCGCCGCGAGTACGACTTCATGCCGCAGGACGAGACGGCCGACCAGCATCGCAACCGGTTCAAGTGGTTGCATCGGGAGGGGGCGTTGTCGGAAGAGGAGTTGGGGCAGCGGCTGGCGGTGGTCGATGCCAGCGAGCCGGCATCGACCGAGTCGGCTGCTCCGGCGCTGGCAGTGATGCTCAACTAGGCGGACTCGCCCGCAACAACGTCCGCCAACGCACGGAGTGCTTCGAACATGAAGATGCAATTGCGATGCCGCTGCGGCGCAGTACGAGGCGAAATGGACACCGCCCACGCCTACACGCGGACGACCTGCTACTGCAAGGACTGCCGCGCCTTTGCGCGTTTCCTCGCCGTGCCCGGCGTGCTGGATGCCAGTGGCGGCACCGACATCGTTCCGGTCGCGCCCTCCGCAGTGCGGTTCACCGCCGGCAGCGAGCACGTGGTCTGCATGTCGCTCAGCCCCAAGGGCCTGCTACGGTGGTACGCCGCCTGCTGCCGCACGCCGCTGGCCAACACCCCGCGCGAACCCAAGCTGCCCTATGTGGGCATGGTCACCGCCTGCTTCGACGCCACCCCGCAGGCGGTGGACGCGGCGCTCGGGCCGCGTAATCGCGTCGTGATCAACAGCCAATCCGCGACCGCGCCGGTGCGCGCCACGCCGCTGGCTTTCGTCACCGGCGGCGTTCGCATCGTCGCCGGGATCATCGGCGCGCGGCTGCGGCCGGAGCGTGGCTCGCCGTTCTTCGACGCCGGCGGCCGTCCCTTGCGCGAGCCGGAAGTGATCAGCCGCGAGCAACGCACTGCGCTGGAGCACGATGCGGCCTGACCTCTGATCCGTCGTCCAGCGGTCTGCGCATAGCTGCCATGGCGTCGGCTGGTCGAAGCCGGACAAGGCGACCGGCCTCATCCACCCGACGCCACCCGAAGTGCCCCTGGCATCAGCCCGGTAACCCCGTTTTCACCGCCCGGGACTAGCCTGCAGCTTTCCGCAGGCCCGTCGCATGCCGCGCTCCCGCACTCCCGCGAAGCCCGCACCCATCCTCCCGCGTGACGACGGCTTCGTCCGCGTGCGCGGCGCGCGCGAGCACAACCTCAAGGATGTCGACCTCGACATCCCGCGCGACCAGCTGGTGGTGTTCTCCGGCGTCTCCGGCTCCGGCAAATCCTCGCTCGCCTTCGGCACGATCTACGCCGAAGCCCAACGTCGCTACTTCGAATCCGTCGCCCCCTACGCGCGCCGCCTGATCGACCAGGCCGGCGTGCCCGACGTCGACGCCATCGAAGGCCTGCCGCCCGCGATTGCATTGCAGCAGCAACGCGGCGCCAGCAACGCGCGTTCCAGCGTCGGCAGCGTGACTACGCTGTCCAGCCTGGTGCGGATGATGTACTCGCGCGCCGGCGCCTATCCGCCCAAGCAGGCGATGCTCTACGCCGAGGACTTCTCGCCCAACACGCCGCAGGGCGCGTGCCCGAAGTGCCACGGCCTCGGCCACGTGTTCGAGGTGACCGAGAAGCTGATGGTCCCCGACCCGACGCTCAGCATCCGCGAGAAAGCCATCGCCAGCTGGCCGCCGGCGTGGCACGGACAGAACCTGCGCGACATCCTGGTCACGCTCGGCCATGACATCGACATCCCGTGGAAGGACCTGCCGAAGAAGGATCGCGACTGGATCCTCTTCACCGAGGAAACGCCGACCGTGCCCGTCTACGCCGGCTTCACCGCGAAAGAAACCCGCGCCGCGCTCAAGCGCAAGATGGAGCCCAGCTACATGGGCACCTACACCGGCGCGCGCCGCTACGTGCTGCACACCTTCGCCACCACCCAGAGCGCGCTGATGAAGAAGCGCGTCTCGCGCTACATGGAAGGGCGCGTGTGCCCGGTGTGCGACGGCAAGCGCCTGAAGAAGGAAGCGCTGTCGGTGACCTTCGCCGGCGTCGACATCGGCACGCTGTCGCAGATGCCGCTCGACCGCGTCGCCGCGCTGCTGGAACCCATCGCCCGCGGCGACTTCCACGCCCACGCAACGCCAACCGACCGCTCCCTCCCCCGCAAAGCGGGGGAGGGCCGGGGTGGGGGCACGCCCCGCGACCAAGAACCCGGCCAGTCAACCAACCTCACCGCCACCGCACGCGACCGCGCCAAACGCGCCGCATCCAAGCAAGCCACCCACGCCACCACCCCCGACGTGCGCCGCACCCCCGCGCTGTCGGAGGAAAAACGCCTCGCCGCGCAGCGCCTGGCCGAAGGCGTGATCGCGCGCCTGCATACCCTGCAGGCGCTGGGCCTGGGCTACCTGTCGCTCGACCGCACCACGCCCACGCTCTCGCCCGGCGAACTGCAACGCCTGCGCCTGGCCACGCAGTTGCGCTCCAACCTGTTCGGCGTGGTCTACGTGCTCGACGAACCCTCCGCCGGCCTGCACCCGGCCGACAGCCAGGCCCTGTACGACGCGCTGGAACAACTGCGCGACGCCGGCAACTCGGTGTTCGTGGTCGAGCACGACCTGGAGCTGATGCACCGCGCGCAGTGGCTGGTCGACGTCGGCCCCGACGCCGGCGAACGCGGCGGCCGCGTGCTCTACAGCGGCCCGACCGCGGGGCTGAAAGACATCGAGGAGTCGCGCACCGCCCGCTACCTGTTCGGCACCACGCCCGCGCCCACCAGCCACGCGCGCACGCCCACCGGCTGGCTGCAGCTGCAGGGCATCCACCGCCACAACCTGCACGGCCTCGACGCGCGCATCCCGCTGGGTGTGCTCACCGCCGTCACCGGCATCTCCGGCTCGGGCAAGTCCAGCCTGGTCGCACAGGCGCTGACCGAACTGGTGCTGCTGCATCTGGGCCACGAGCCCGAAGACGAGGACGAAGGCACACCCGATGCCCCCACCGTGCTCGAACGCACCCGCGGCCACCTCGCCGGCGACGTCGACGCCGTGCAGCGCCTGGTGCAGGTCGACCAGAAGCCGATCGGCCGCACCCCACGCTCCAACCTCGCCACCTACACCGGCCTGTTCGATCACGTGCGCAAGCTGTTCGCGGCAACCAAGGAGGCGAAACGCCACCGCTTCGACGCCGGCCGCTTCTCCTTCAACGTCGCCAAGGGCCGCTGCGAAACCTGCGAAGGCGAGGGCTTCGTCAGCGTCGAGCTGCTCTTCATGCCCAGCGTCTACGCCCCGTGCCCGACCTGCCACGGCGCCCGCTACAACCAGGCCACGCTGCAGGTGCAATGGCACGGCCGCAACATCGCGCAGGTGCTGCGCATGACGGTGGAGGAGGCCGGCGAGTTCTTCGTCGGGGAGGACGCCATCGCGCGCACCTTGAACGTGCTGCGCGAGATCGGCCTGGGCTACCTGCGCCTGGGCCAGCCCGCCACCGAGCTGTCCGGCGGCGAGGCGCAACGCATCAAGCTCGCCACCGAACTGCAGCGCAGCCAGCGCGGCCGCAGCCTGTACGTCCTCGACGAACCCACCACCGGCCTGCACGCCGCCGATGCCGACCGCCTGATGCTGCAACTGCACCGCCTCGTCGACGCCGGCAACTCCGTGGTGGTGATCGAGCACGAGATGCGTGTGGTGGCCCAGGCGGACTGGGTGATCGATATGGGGCCGGGGGCGGGGGAGAGCGGGGGAAGGATCGTGGTGGAGGGAGCGCCGGGGGGGGTGGTGCTGGCGCGGGGTAGTCGTACTGCGGCGTATCTGGCGGGCGCGGTAGGCGTCCAGAGCTGATTTGATGTGCATTGGGTCATGGACATTGGCCCATTCGATTGCGTCGGATAATCCCGTGCAGCCATTCGGAATGCGAAAAATTCGTAGGGCCCTTCGGTCTTGTAGTCCCTGCAATAAATAGTAGCCAGCGGAACCACGCTAAATGTTTGCTTGGGCGTCTGCCCGCCGAACGCATTGCTCAGGAGATTTGGCACGCGTGGAGGAGCTAAAGGTGTCGCTGGCTAAGGGGAGCCCACGCAACTTATATTCCTACGGTCCGGTAAGGGGGAATATTGTGATCCGAACAATTCGTATCCAAGGCGTTAAGAGCTTCCCTCGAGACGCGCAGACGTCCGTCTCGATCAATCCAACGCTGAGAGTGGCTCTGTTCTACGGCAACAACGGTGCCGGAAAGAGCGCTATTGGAAAAGTAATTCACCATAACGGCAACAACTCCGAACCATTCCCCGATTGCTCGCTGGACCACACTGGAGATGGTGCCTATCACCATCTGGTCTACAACGAGGAGTTTGTCGAGCGAAACTTTCGCAATGCGTCGGGCTTCCCCGGCATTTTCAGCTTGGGCCAGGAAGACGCTGATGCGCTGCGCGAGGTAGAGGAACTCCAAGTTGAGAAGGGCGTGCTCGTAGCTCGCAAGAACGAAATCGAGGCTCAGAAGGCCCAGCGGGTGGGCTTGGCAGGATCCAGCCTGACGGCCGCCCAGGAGGCCACCTGGAAAGCGCATAGGGACCACTCCGATGGTCCGCTCGATCCGTTTCTTGACGGGATGGGAAAGTCTAAGGCCAAAGTTTTTGAAAGGATTAAGTCCGTTGTATTGGCTCAGGACGACACGCCAGTCGGCTTGGATGAATTGCACGCCCGGATGAGGGATGTCGCGTCGACCGAGCCACCAAAGTCACATGTGAATCTAGACATTGGCGGGATCGTGGAGGCAGAGCAATCTCCGCTATGGAACGAAAGCATTGCCGGGTCCTCGGACAGTCGGTTGGCACCTGTGATCCAGACGCTCGGCAACATGGACTGGGTTGGAGTTGGTGCCAAACACATTCGAGGCGACGATTGTCCATTCTGTCAGCAAGAGTTGCCGGCTGATTTCAAGGAAGAGCTAACCAAGCTGATTGACACCACCTACCGCGACAAGGTGGCGAAGATCAGCGCCTTGGTCATCGATTACGAACGGCGGCTTGGCGAGATTGAAGATCACATGCGGCAAATGTTCGCGACGGAAACTTTTGCCGATGAGAACACCCAATTGCGAGAGCAATGGAATAGGTTCCAACTGCGACTCGCGAGAAACCTTGAACAAATGAAGGCCAAGTTGATGGCGCCGGGGGATTCTGTTTCCGTGGCTGACAGCCGCTCGGAAATGGCTCAAGTGTTCAAGCAGATCAGTGAAACCAACATCCGAATCGATGTGTTCAATGAGCGTATCAAGCACCGCGCTGCAGAACGATCGCGCATCGAAACGGACTTCTGGAAGCGCATGCGGCATGAGCATGGTGGTGCGATCGACGTGCACCAAGCGCAGATTGCCGAAGGCGAGCGCATTGTGGCTGGCCTTAACGAGGAACGCGGGGGGGTGCAGGCCCGTTTGGATGCTATCGAAGCGCGCTTGGCTCAAATCCGGGCCAATAGCATCGGCACAGAAAGGGCCGTTGGGGCCATCAATAGGCGGTTGAGGCGACACGGCATTAATGATTTCACGATCGCCAAGAAGCCTGGTGACGGAAATTTGTACTGCTTGGAACGTCCCGGGGTCGGACAAGAAGACTACAAGTCGCTATCTGAAGGCGAAAAGACTGTCATTGCCTTCTTCTACTTTATCGAACTAGTGAACGGGTCTGCGGATAAGGATCAGCATGTAGCACAGAGCAGGAAAATCGTAGTCATTGATGATCCTATTTCCAGTCTGTCCAACACTTTTGTCTATGACGTCGCCTGGCTCATTGCCAATGAGTTTATCGGTGGTCCCACAGCGGTTCGGCAGGTCTTGGTCCTGACTCATTCGCTATTCTTCCACCACGAGCTAATCAAGCAGATCCACGCGATAAAGTTACATGGCCAGTGCCAGTATTTTCGCGTGGTCAAACGCCCGCATAGTTCCGTCGTTCCGATGGGGAAGGACGACATCAAGAACGATTACGACGCAGCATGGGAGGTCATAAAGGACGCGCATGCTGGGAGTGCAACTACCGTGGGCGTGGCCAATGCCATGCGTTGCATCTTTGAGCAGTTCTTTACCTTTACCAGTCAGCAGGGCGCCTTCAAGGCTGCCCTGCAGAGACTGGAGAACGAAGATCGAAGCTTTGTCCCCCTGAGTCGATACCTGGACAACCGCTCACATCGAAACGACCAGAATTTGACAGATTTCGGTGATCACGATGTCCAGTTCTTTCTAGATAAGTTTCGCGCGGTGTTCGACGCGACGCAGTATCCGCACCACTATGCCATCCGCATGGGATTGCCGGTCGAAGATGCGGAGCAAAACGCGTAACGGGTTCGGGATCGGCGGCGTCGAAAGTTTAGGGGTGGCTTGAGGAGTGTTCATGGAATACGACTTTTCGGTTCTGAATGACAGAGACTTTGAGATTTTGGCAAACGATCTATTGAGCAAGCACTTTGGCGAGAAGATCGAGCGATTCAAGCCAGGCAAGGACAAAGGCGTCGATGGTCGCTGGTTTAGTGCGTCCGGAGAGGTGGTTCTGCAATATAAGAACTGGTCGCGCTCCGGCGTAGAGAAGCTGATCTCTCATTTGGCAGGAGACGAGCTGAAGAAGATCAAGAAGCTTTCGCCGGAAAGATACATTGTCGCGACATCAGTTCAGCTTTCGCGAGCGAACAAGGAGAGGATCAAGAAAGCTCTGCATCCGTACATTCAGTCGGAGGGGGACATTTTTGGTCGTGAGGATTTACACGATCTGCTTGTGTCCAGTCCTGAGATTGAAATGCGAAACCCGAAGCTGTGGGTGGCTACCGGAAGGGTGCTTAGTCAGATAATCAACCACGGGCTCGTCGGGCGTAGCGGGTTTGCGATGGAAGAGATTCACAACTTCGCAAGGCGCTATGTCGACACGGCAGATGCGGAGCGGGCACGGGTGACGCTCGATAGGGCCCGGGTCTTGATTATCAAAGGCGCCCCTGGGGTGGGGAAAACCACGCTTGCTCACGAGTTGCTGTTGGAGGCGGCGGGACGTGGATTTGTTCCATATGTCCTCAACTCCATTGAAGAGGCTGAGTCGATATTCGATGGCGAGGTCCAGCAGTTCTTTCTTTTTGACGACTTCCTTGGCAGCAATTTGCTAGAGGTCATTCGAGGTAGAGAGGATGCGAAGATCGTGGGCTTCCTTCGTAGGGTTGCTGCGAGGGAAAACAAGCGCTTCGTGCTGACGTCGCGTTCTCATATTCTTGAGCAAGGCAAGGATTGCTCAGAGCTATTCCGCATCGAAAAGATCTCGACAAAAGAGTTCGAGCTTAGCGTCGGGCACCTTTCGCGACTGGAGAAGGCCAAGATCCTGTATGCCCACATATGGGCTGGCGGTATGCCAACGCCCGCTCTCGACGCCATCTATGAATCGAATAGATACATGGACGTCATCTCGCACAGAAATTTCAATCCGCGGCTGGTTGCGTTTATCACCGACCCCGATCGAATTGCGGGTCTGGCCAAAGAGGAATACTGGGCCTATGTGGAGCGATCATTTGAGTATCCATCGGAGATATGGGATCACGTTTTTCGCAAGCAGGTCAGTGTCGATACCAAAGATTTGGCCTACTTGGTTGGATTCAACGGCCGCCCAATTTCTGATGACGAACTCAAGAATGCGTTTCGCCGATACTCGTATAGAGTCGGGGAGAGCGATCCGTCGTTCTACCAGAGGTTTCACGACGCTCTGAAGCTAGCGATTGGTTCGGTCCTGACGCGTGTTGTTGATCGTGAGGGGATGGCGAGCCTGTCCTTGTTCAACCCGTCGATTGGCGACTACTTGTTGGCAGAGGCCCCGCGTTTAGGCGTTCTGCATACTGTGTTCGCGTCGCTGGTGACGGCGTCTTCGTTGAACTATCTTGATTCGCTGGTGCAGCTTGAGGTTGTTTCGGAGAGCGATCGCCTAGAGGTATTTATGTCCATGATCGCGCCGCCGAGTGCGGTCTTCGATATGCCCCTGAATGTGGCCGTTGCGGTAGTGGGGCGCCTCCTACGGCTGGATGTGCCTTGGCATGACATCTCGGCCGCCTGTCGCACGGTGGCATTGCGCGTCAATAGCGATATGGGGGATGCGCTCGAAGATGGGCTTCTGGTTCTGAGCAAGGCGTTCGTGGATCACCCGAAGGAACTTCTGCCAGTACTCGATCGGCTAATGCAAAGCCTTGATGAGGTCTTGGTTTCCATCAAGGCCATGCGTCACCTCTGCACAGTGGCCAAGCTCGCCGACGAGGCTTTTGGCGGTAATAGGTATCAGGTGTTGAGAGAGGAAATAGTGTCAATTTGGCGCGACAACATTGGTCAGTTCGTTTCGGATGATTCGATATTGGCTGATCTGTACGACGAGAACGACCTGGGGTTTGCCGAGGACCAGGTATACGACTACGTCTACGCAGAGTTGAGTTCCATTGGCTTGGAAGTTGATGCAGAGATGGTGATGAGTATTGCGACTGAGCTGGATGTAAGCGATGTGTTGAATAGCAACCTGGAGGCCGCTGCAGACCGTTGGGAGGATGACGGCCGCGACTCCTTTGTCACGTCCTATTCTCCGGATGCGGAGATTCACGACTATTTCGAACGGTCGTAGTCAATGCGGTCGGGACTCGTGCGGACCTTGGGGCCCGACAGGCGAAGCGCACTGCGATACTCGGAGCAGGTTGATTTCAAATCGGCAAGTAGCCCGATTCGACGGCCCATACTTGCTTTCAAATCCTTGGCCATTTTGGGAAACTTCATTCGCTCCGATCGCCCCGTAGCGATCACCCCACGCCACGCGGACCGCGGCGGAGCAAGGACGCACCCGGCACCCGCCGGTGCACACATGGAAACAAACGGAGATTGTTCGTGTCGCAAAACCTCATCTCGTTCCACCTGTCCGACGACGACGTCCGCGCCCTCAACACCCTGATCGGCGACATGGAGTCGCGGCTCACCGGGTTGCTGGCGCTCGACAACGCCACCCGGCGCCAGCTCACCAAGATGGGCGACAAGTCCGAGGCCTTCGTCCGGCAGACGATCATGGTGCTGGGGCAGAACCCGGAAATCGTGCCGCCCAGCCTGGGCCTGGCCGACGCGCAGGCCGACCTGCGCGCGCTCGACCAGCTGCGTCCGCTGCTGGCGCGCCTGCAGCGCCTCATGGAGCGCATGAGCGATTCGGAGATGGCCCTGGGCAGCGACGCCATGAACACCGCCCTGGAAGGCTACGGCCTGCTCAAGCTGACGGGCCGCAACAAGGGCCTGGAAGGCGTGAGCGAGGCGCTGTCCGCCCGCTTCTCGCGCTCGCGCAGGCCCGAACCCGCACCGGCCGCCTGATCCATCCGTACCCCTGAAGAAGAAAAGCCCCGCCATGGCGGGGCTTTTTGTGTCGAACGTGCGGCGCGTTGTCGCGAAGCTGCAGCGAGCGGCGAACTCAGCCAGTCACCCTCGCCACGACCCGCCGCACCATCGGGCGACGACGGTGACCCCGACGAACGCCAGCGGCCAGGTGGTCGCACAACTCTGGCCCAGTGCGCCGGGAAGTCGGGGTGCAGGCCTTGGGGCCAGAATAAGGGGTCAGGTTCATTTATCGATGGGCGGTAAACGAACCTGCCCCCCTTAGTGTGTGCTGCACCGGTTCGCCGCGGGTCGATCGGTACGATCCGTGATCCCGCACCGGAGGGACGGGCCGGTTCCGGCCGGCAGGGTGACGTGGCCTCGGTTTCCTCGGGACAATAGGCATTCATCCGAGACTCTCGTGTTTCCATGCTCCCATTGCGCTTGGTACTGATTTCCCTGCTGATCGCAGCCAACACCGTGTTGCATGTGCTTCCACTGCTGTTGGTGGCGTTGGTGAAGGCGTTGCTGCCGTTCGACCGTTTGCGGCGGGCGAGCAATCCTCTGCTCACCGGGCTGGCGGAAAGCTGGATCGGGGTGAACAGCTGGATGATGGACCGCTTCACCGGCACGCGCGTCGACGTGCAGGAGGACGCGGTGCTGCAGGTGGACGGCCACTACCTGGTGCTGGCCAATCACCAGAGCTGGGTGGATATCCTGGTCTTGCAGAAGGTGTTCAACCGACGCATTCCGCTGCTGCGCTTTTTCCTGAAGCGACAGCTGTTCTGGGTGCCGCTGCTGGGGCTGGCGTGGTGGGCGCTGGATTTCCCATTCATGGGCCGCTACACGCCCAAGCAGATCGCGCGTCGCCCGGAGTTGGCCCGGCGCGACACCGAAGCCACCCGCCGCGCCTGCGAAAAATTCCGCGCGATCCCGGTGGCGATCATGAACTTCGTCGAAGGCACACGCTTCACGCCGGGCAAGCACGCCACGCAGGGCGCGCCGTACCGCCACCTGCTCAAGCCGAAGTCCGGCGGCGTGGCTTTCGTGCTGGACGCGATGGGCGAGGGCCTGCACGCGATCCTGGACGTGACCATCGCGTATCCCGGCGGGCGACCCACGATGATGGACTTGCTGGCGGACCGCATCCCCGAGATCCGCGTGCACCTGCGCCAGCGCTCGATCCCCGATGAGGTGCTGCGTGGCGACTACCAGAACAACCGCGCGTTCCGTGCCCGCTTCCAGCAGTGGATGAACGGGTTGTGGCGGGAGAAGGATGCGGACATGACCCGCCTGCTGGCGGACTGAAGACTGTGCTATCCGGCGCATTGCGTCGAAGCTTTGCGCTATCTTCCCCGGTTCGGAGCAAATTCAGGTCGAACCAATGAAGGCCACAGTCGTCGGTCTAATCACGCCGCATGTTCTTAGAGTCGCTGATCTCGCCAAACAGGCAGAGGCAGGCGCCAACGTTGACTGGCATGTGCGGGATGCCGTTGCAAAGACGGTCGCCGACCTCGGATCCCAGTACAACGCTCGCGACCTGCTGTCGGCCTACACCCAATGGCTGGAGACTGCGGCCCAGGAGGCAGGGCAGGCCCGCATGTTCTATTCCGGCGTGTTGCGTACAGCGGCCGCGGCGGCCGCGCGACATATGCAGGAACGCGGGTGAGCAATCACGCCCTGCTCAAGCTGTGGAGTCCCAACAAGGGTCTGGAAGGCGTGAGCGAAGCGCTGTCCGGCTCGCGCAGGCCCGAACCCGTACCGGCCGCCTGATTCTTCCCGGACGCCGCCAGAAAAGCCCCGCTCGCGGGGCTTTTTTGTTGGTCGGCGGGAAGGGCGTGCGGGCGCTCGCAGGTTTCGCTCGGGCCGTTGCCTGTTTCGTGCGGCGGCCCGGAAGAATCGGGCGGCGGGCCGCATCTTTTGGGCGGAACGCCGGACGATTTGTCCGGCGGTTGGACAAAAAATGTCCAGGTTGAGGCTCCTGGGCCTCGACGCCGGAGTTATTGCTGCGACGGTCCGGCAGAGGAGGGCGGAATGGGTCGGGCTCGTTTTCGGGACCGGCAGCGCCTGGAGGCTGGGGCGGCCGCTTGCATCGCGCCCCAAAAGGGGAATATGATGCGCATCATATGAAACGACCCGCTCCCCGTTCCAAGGAAGCCACCCACGACCGCATCGTGGACGCCGCCGCGCGCGCCATCCGGCGCAGCGGCTACAACGGCACGGGCGTCGCCGACATCATGAAGGCCGCCGGTCTGACGCATGGCGGCTTCTACGCCCATTTCCCGTCGCGCGAGGCGATGCTCGCCGAGGCTGCCGACCGGGCCGGCAGTGAAGCCGTGGCGATGATGGAGCGCATCGCCTCCAGCTTGCCGCCGCAGCAGGCGCTCACGGCCATGATGCGGGCCTATCTTTCGGACGAGCACCTCGAGGCGATCGAGACCGGCTGTGCAACGGCCGCGCTTGGCTCGGAGATGCCTCGCCAAGCGCCCGAGGTAAGGCGCGCCGCAACGCGCCGCATCAAGGAAATGATCGACCTCGTCGCCCGCCAGTCTCCCGACTGGGGGCAGCCGGGGGCACACGAACACGCCCTTTTCAGCGTCGCATCGATGGTCGGCGCCCTCATCCTCGCGCGTGCCGTTGACGAGCCCAAGCTTGCCGATGGGCTGCGCGAGGCCGCGCTGAAGCATCTCGCTCCCACCCAGGACTGATCACCGAATCCGGGTCTGTCCGTTTGCCCTTTAATATGATGAGAATCATATAAAGGCATGATTTTCCCCTCCGACTGAAGGCTCCCATGAACATCAAAGGATCCATCGCCCTGGTAACAGGTGCTTCATCAGGTATCGGCGAAGCCACCGCGCAGCGACTCGCCATCGCGGGCTACAAGGTCTATGGCACCAGCCGGCGCGGAGCCCAGGCCGGCCAGCGACCGTTCGAGATGCTGGCCCTCGATGTGACCAGCGACGAATCCGTCGACGCCGTCGTCAGGGAGCTGATGCGTTTGGAAGGCCGCATCGATCTGCTGGTGAACAACGCAGGCTTCGGTGTTGCGCCCGCCGGAGCGGAAGAGAGTTCGATCGAGCAGGCCAAGGCGATCTTTGAAACCAACTTCTTCGGGCTTATCCGCATGACCCGTGCCGTCGTGCCTCACATGCGGCGCTAGGGAAACGGTCGCATCATCAACATCGGCTCGGTGCTTGGTTTCCTTCCGATGCCTTACGGGGCTCTTTATGCTGCAACCAAGCATGCGGTTGAAGGCTATTCGGAGTCGCTCGATCACGAGTTGCGCACAAGAGGCATCCGGGTCTCGGTGATCGAGCCCGCCTACACAAAGTCGCAGTTCGAGGCGAACTTCCTGGCCCCCGATTCAAAGCTCGATGAGTATCGTGAAGTTCGCACGCTTCTGGACAAGGTTCTCAAGCAGGTGATGGCAACTGCTGACGAGCCGACCGTCGTGGCCGACGTCGTGCTGCAAGCGGCCATCGCGGTGCGGCCAAAACTCCGTTACACGGCCGGCGCGCTCGCGAATCGCCTGCGATTGCTTCGCAGGTTTGCGCCGGCGCGATGGGTGGACGCTGGCATTCGAAAGGATCTGCGGCTCGATGCCCCAACGGCGTCGCTGCCACGCACCCCGGTATTGGAAAAGTAAGCGGCTTGTCCAAGCCGCCGTTGTCACACAGCAGAGAAGCAGTCATGAAGGCATTCATCGTCGATCGCTACAAACGCAACAGCGCATTGCGCCTCGGCGAAATGCCGCCACCGGAAGTTCGCGACCATGACGTCCTGGTCGCCATCCACGCAGCCAGTCTCAACCAGCTCGATGCCAAGATCCGGGATGGAGAGTTCAAGCTCATCCTGCCCTATCGCTTGCCGCTGATCCTGGGCAACGACGTCGCCGGGGTCGTGGTTGGGGTCGGGTCCAAGGTCCGCGGGTTCAAACCTGGCGACGAGGTGTATGCACGGCCTGACCAGGCCCGGATCGGAACGTTCGCGGAACTCATCGCGATGAACGAAACCGACGTAGCGTTGAAGCCCAGGAACCTAACGATGGAAGAGGCCGCCTCCATCCCCCTGGTGGGGCTGACCGCGTGGCAGGTATTGATCGAACGCGCCCGGCTGAAGAAGGGACAGAAAGTCCTGATCCACGCCGGCTCTGGTGGGGTCGGCACGTTTGCCATCCAGTTGGCAAAGCACCTCGGCGCGACGGTGGCGACGACGACTAGCACCGAGAACGTCGATCTGGTCAGGAGTCTCGGCGCGGATGTCGTGATCGACTACAAGAAAGAGGATTTCGCGAAGGCCCTCAATGGCTACGATGTGGTCCTGAACAGCCTGGGTAAGGACACGCTCGAAAAATCCCTCAAGGTGCTGAAGCCCGGAGGCAAGCTGATTTCCATCTCCGGTCCGCCGGATACGGCGTTCGCCCAAGAGAGCGGGTTGAGCTGGCTTCTCCAGCAAGTCATGCGCCTTTTGAGCTTCGGCATCCGGAGCAAGGCCAGTAGGCACGGCGTCAGTTACTCGTTTGTTTTCATGCGAGCCAACGTCGAGCAGTTGAGCCGGATCACGGCGCTCCTTGAATCCGGTGCCGTGCGGCAGGTCGTGGATCGGATCTTTCCGTTCTCCGCGACCAACGAAGCGATGGACTACCTGGCGATGGGCCGTGCGAAAGGCAAGGTCGTCATCAAGGTGAAGTGAGCAACATAAGCACGCGCAATCAATCGCACACTACGGTCTGCTCAAGCTGTCGGGCTGCAACAAAGGCCTGGATGGCGTGAGCGAAGCGCTGTCCACCCGCTTCTCGCGCTCGCGCAAGCGCGAGCCGGCGTCGGTGGCCTGATCGATCGCTGCCGCATGAGGAAGCCCCGCCATTGCGGGGCTTTTTGTGTCGAACGTGCGGCACGTTGTCGCGAAGCTGCAGCGAGCTCCACCGGCGCGCCAGTCACCCTTGCCACGACCCGCCGCACCATCGGGGCGACGACGGTGATCCTGACGAACGCCAGCGGCCAGGTGGTCGCACAACTCTGGCCCAGTGCGCCAGGAAGTCGGGTGCAGGCCTTGGCGAATAAGTTCCAGGTTCATTTTCACGACGGGTGTAGTGAACCTGGAACCTTTTGAAAGCACCATTCATGGCGCGTGCGCTATCTTCCCGCATTCGGAGAAATCAGGTCGAACCAATGAAGGCCACAGTCGTCGGTTTAATCACGCCGCATGTTCTTAGAGTCGCTGACCTCGCCAGGCAGGCCGAGGCAGGCGCCAACGTTGACTGGCATGTGCGAGATGCCGTTGCAAAGACGATCGACGACCTCGGATCCCAATACAACGCCCGGGACTTGCTCTCGGCCTACGTCCATTGGCTGGAGACTGCGGCCCGTGAGGCAGGGCAGGCCCGCCAGGTCTATGCCAGCGTGTTGCAGGCAGCGGCGGCGGCGGCCGCACGACATCTCCAGGCACGCGATTGAGGATTCACGATCCAGGGAGAGGGGTCAGGTTCATTCATGGCGCTGGAGGAGAGAAGTTCTCGATCTCTTCCAGTGAAAGATCGCGTGCTTCGATCTCCCGGGCGAGGACATCAAAGTCTGCTTGTGGCAGCGTGCTGGGACTGGGTTTGTAAATGGCCTTGACGAGGATTGTGTTGGATGCGGGATCGGGCGCGGGCCGCGTGCTGAGTTCCACTCTATCGCCTTTGAGAGTGCGCTTTTTGTAGATGCGCATCTGTGCGTCGCCTTGGCTGCGCATGACGCGCAACTCCGTGCTGCGTTCCCACCTGGGGCCAAAGTGATAGACCGCCGCATACATGACTTTGGCTTTTTGGGTGTTGACTTCGTTGGCCAACATCGCGTGATAGAACGCCTTGTGGACCTGTTGCCACGGTCGAAGCTTCTGGTCACATGCCACATCGTGGATGACTGACGCTTCCCGATACTTGCCCTCAAATGGGCCGCCGATGATGGCCCATGCGAACTGAGGGATCGATGCGCCATCGACAATTGATCCGGCTGGGGCGGTCCAGCGATCTCCAGTTGCGTCGATGAAACTGAATGGCTCAAGCAGTTTCATGCGCCGGCCGTCGCTGAGCCACTCAGCGACCACCTTCCCTGCAAACGAGCCAAACTCGTTGGCGGCATGGACGGCGGGTGGGACAGGCGTCGGCACTGGCTCCGATGGCGGCGCGACTCCGGCAGCATCGACGGGTTCCGTGGGCGCTGCGGTGACGTGTTGATCCCCAGGGGCCCGAGGCGATTCCTGGCACGCGGTAGTGAGTGAGATCAGGGCAAGCAGTAGCGTCAGGGTGGTCTTCATTGTCGCTCCGTCCTTTGGAGGTGCTCGCAGAAGGCGAACGCGCGGGCCTTGGTTTTCGTGTCCGGCTCGGGCAGGGCCTGGAATTACCGGTGCAAACCCATAGGCCCGTGGCGCTCGCGCCGGGGTGCATCGAGCCCATGTTCACCATCGACCGCACACCCGTGGCGTGCGGTCGATGCCAAACGCTCATTGGTTCCGCCATGGCCCGCCGCAGTGGAGGTTGAGCCACATCGCGTCCTTCTGGACCACCAGCACTGCCGCGCTCCAGTCGCGGACGCGATCGTGCGCGGCTTCCTGCAGGACGCGCTGTTCGAAGAATTGCAACTGGCCACAGGCCCTGCGGTCGTTGGCGGCGCTGCCATCCCCCAACAACGTTTCCACCGCAGACAAGCGCGCGTCGAGCGTCTGCACCAGGTCCAGGTCGAACCCGAGCGGGATCAGCGAAGAGCGCAGGTTGCGCACCCCGAACGGGGCCATGGGTGCATAGGTGAACGCACGCAGGTCCACGAGCACCGTGCCGGTCGACAACCGGAATCCCACCAGGCCATCGATGACACCCAGGGGCTGGCCTTCACCGCCTTCGAAACGGACGCTCAGGACGCAGGTGCCCCGCGGCGGCAGTTCCACATAACCGCCTCCGCTGCACTCCCAGTCGAAGCCAAAGGGCCCGTTTGCGCCGAGGCCGTACACATCGATCGCGTTGTCGGTCTGGTTGGTGAACACGACTGTCGCCCAAGGCGAGGTTTCGAACGGCAGGGCCGGGGGCAGTTCGAGCAGGTCCGTCGATGCGGTGACGGGCTGTGCCTGGACGTTGAATGCGGAAACCGCAAGCAGCAAGGACAGCAGCAAGGTCTTCATGGCCTTTCTCCAGTAGTCGGTCCCTCGGCGTAAACAACGCGCGCAATTCCCCGGACAGGTCAACCGCCAGGCGGGCTGCAGCGCCTCACCGAGCGCATGGTCGATTCGGAGCTGGCCTCCCGAAAACCGCCCGTGACCGCCAGAACCTCTTCGCCACGTTGGTGCAGTCGGTGAAGGCGCATTCCCTGGCCGGATCAGCCACGCTGTATGACGTGCCGCCGCAACATGCAGGCCTGACGGGCTTCCACGGTCGCGAAGTTGCACGGTTGGGGCGGGACGCCCACCATCCGCGCATCCCCTGGAGGACGCCCATGGCTGAACCAGGCAATGAGTCGTCGGGGCTCGGCTTCTTCGCCGAGCTGCGGCGGCGACGCGTGATCCGCGTCGCGGTGGTCTATGCCATCGCCGGCTGGGTCGTGATCGAGGTCGCCTCGACCATGTTGCCGGGGCTGCACCTGCCCGACTGGACCGTCACCCTGGTGATCGCACTGGTCGTGCTCGGCTTCCCGATCGCCTTCGTGATGGGCTGGATGTTCGACATCGGCCCGCGCGGCGTGCAGCGCACCCGTCCGGTGGATGCGCCCGCTGCGGCGGCAATCACCAACCCCGCGACGACGTCGACCGATGCGCCGGCACCCGCGTCGACGGAACGCGCAACCACGCCACCGGCGAAGCCAGCCCCGGCGCCGCGCGTGGCCTCCACTGTCGACGAAGGCCGGCGCACCATCGCCGTGCTGCCCTTCGTCAACATGAGCGGCGACGCCGAGAACGAGTATTTCAGCGACGGCATCTCCGAGGAGATCCTCAACCTGCTGGCCAAGCTGCCGCAGCTGAAGGTCGCCTCGCGCACTTCCTCGTTCAACCTCAAGGGCGAGAAAGTCGACATCCCGACCGTGGCCCGGCAGTTGGGCGTCAGCACGATCCTGGAAGGCAGCGTCCGCCGCGCCGGCGACCGCGTACGCATCACCGCGCAGCTGATCGAGGCCGATACCGACTCGCACATGTGGTCGGAGACCTACGACCGCGAGATGAAGGACGTGTTCGCCATCCAGGACGACATCGCGCACAGCATCGTCAAGGCGATGCAGGTGACGCTGAGCCCGCAGGAACGCCGCGCCATCCAGTCGGCCGCCACCACCGACCCGGAGGCCTACGACTACTACCTGCGCGGACGCAATTACATGTATTCGATGGCACGCCGCGACTACGAGCACGCCATCCGCATGTTCGACCAGGCCATCAGCCTGGATTCCAAGTACGCGCTCGCCTACGCCGGGCTCGCCGATGCATATTCGCACATGTACCGCTATGTCGAGGCGACGCCGGACAACGTCGAAAAGGCCAACCGCGCCAGCGAGCAGGCCGTGGTGCTGGACCGTGACTCGGCCGAGGCCCACGCCGCGCGCGGCATGGCGTTGTGCATCAGCAACCGCTACGACGAGGCCGACGCCGAGTTCGAAATCGCCATCAGCCGCAACCCCAACCTGTTCGAGGCCTGGTACTACTACGGCATGGCTGCCTCGTCGCAGGGAAAGGTCGAGAAAGCGGCCGAGCTTTACACCCGGGCGTCCGAGGTCAACCCCGCCGACTTCCAGGTGCCGATGTTCCTGGCGATGGCGTACGCCTCGCTCGGCCGCAAGCAGGACGAGATGCGGGTGCGCCTGGGCGCGCTCGGCACCCTCGAGCGGCACCTCAAGCTCAACCCGCACGACACCCGCGCGATCTACTTCGCCGCGCAGAACCTCTACCGCATCGGCGAGAGGGACAAGGCGATTGCCCTGGCCGAACAGGCCATGCAGCAGGGCATGAACGAACCGGTCGTGCTCTACAACGTCGCCTGCTTCTACACGGGCCTGGGCGAGAAGGAACGCGCCATCGACCTGCTCGAGCAGGCCGTCAGCCTCGGCTGGGGCGATCGCGACTGGATGGAAAACGACAGCGACCTGGTGCCCCTGCATGACGAACCTCGCTTCCAGGCACTGCTGTCGCGCATTCACTGATGTCGACAACACGTCGGCTTCCAGGACGTAGGGCGCAATACGCGAAGCGCATTGCGTCGCCGGCGCGCGCAAATCCGGTTTTTTTCGATCGCGTTACCTTCGATTGCCTTCCGATGGCCTCGCGGATGGGCGGATTCGTGCATTCAGATCGCCCTCGTCATTGCTGCAGCTGAACGCTTAAGCAAATAACCCCCATGGGGAATGGCCTCACGATTTCGGCCCGCGCATCGTGCGGCTACCGCACGGGCACGACTGTGCTCACTGACTTGAGAAGGAGACTGGAGTGATTGGGCTAAAGAAATCACTGATGACGGTTGCGCTGGGTGCCAGCGCGTTGATTGCCGGTTCCGCAATCTCTCACCCACAGCCGAAAATTCTGTGTCACAACATCGGCGGGCCATTCGATCTTGGCGCCAACTGCGAAGCCACCGGTAACTGCACTTTCATCCTGCCGGATGGCGGAACTGTGACCTTTACAGGAAATCAATTCCTGGGGATTTTGATCGGGGCCAGTGGCGACAATGCAGTAGCGGCCCATCTCGCCCATGGCGATGGTTTCGCCACCGCGATTTATGATCCACCGCTGCACCTGGCGTCGGTGGTCGGGCCCCATCAAGAGTCCAATGTGGAATGCCTGGCGACGAGGGTCATCCCGCAGCCGCCCGAACCCGGCAACTAACCAGGCCGGGCGTGCAGAGGCGCAGCCAAGAGGCCCGCATCCGCGGGCCTCTTTCATTCCGGACGCCGCCAGTCCGTCGCCCGCCCCGGCCCCACGGATCGAGCATGCAGGCGATGGTCTGCTGCACGGGGCCGCGAAAGGTCTGGACCCCACCCAAGTTGCCGAGTTTCGTCCGCCCGGTGGACGCTCTTGCGTTGCACATGTGGACGACCACTCCGAGCCCGAACCATGCCCACACCCCGCGTTTTGTCCGCCATCGCCCTGCTGGCCATCCTCCTGGCGCAACCTGCCACGGCCGATGACAACGCCCCCTCGACTCGCAGGACCGACGCCGTCGACCACGACTTCGGCCTGGCCATGCCGGACCCATACCGGTGGATGGAAGGCGAGGGCAACCAGGAATTCACCACGTGGCTGGACGCCCAGGGGCGGACCACACGCGGGAAGCTCGACACGCTGCCCACCCTGGCGGCGTGGCGCGAACGCCTGGCCGCCGCAGCCGCCGCCGGCACCCGCCACAGCCAGCACCGGCTGGAAGGCGAGCGCCTGTTCTTCCTGCGCGCCGTGGCGGGCAAGGAACGCATGCTCATGGTGCGTGAGGCGGACGGCGAGGAACACACGATCTTCGACGCGAACGCGCAACAGGGCGCGAGCATCAGCGGCTACACCGTCGCAGCGGGTGGCGACCGGGTCGCGGTCAACATCTCGCGTGGCGGCAATGAAGCGGGCGAACTCGCGGTGTTCGACACCGCCACCGGGAAGGTGGTGGAAACCCTTAGGCCCGTGTGGAGCGAGTTCAACGCGCAATGGCTGCCCGACGGCACCGGGTTCGCGTACACGCGCATGCGCACCGAGGGCGGCGGCGACCCGATGCTGGGCACGACGGCGTACCTGCACCACGTCGGCGATGCGCCAGACAAGGACGTGCTGTTGGCGCGGGCAGGGGATAAGGATGCGCTGCAGATCGTGGCCAACGATTTCCCGATCGTGTTGCTGCCGCAGCAAAGCGATTGGGCCGTGCTGCTGATCGCGGGGGCGCGCGCGTCGTTCCGGTTGTGCGAGGCACCGGTCGCGGCACTGTCGAAGGCCAAGCCGGGCTGGCGCTGCATCGTCGATGATGCGGATGCCGTGCAGAGCTTTGACGTTCGCGGAGACACGCTCTACCTCCTGCAGGCCGGTGGCGCGCCCAATCGCCATCTGCTCGCGCTCGATCTGCGCAAGCCCGATGTGAAGCTCGCCGACGCGCAGGAGATCGTTGCCGAACGCCCGGATGTCGTGCTCTCCGAGCTCAGCGTCGCTCGCGACGCCCTGTACCTGAAAGTGATGCGGCATGGGCTCGACTCCATCGAACGCATGGACTACGCCACGCATGCGCGGCAGCCAGTGGCGATGCCCGGGGAAGGGTCGATCTACCTGATGCGAACGGACCCGCGCCAGGACGGCGCGCTGCTGTCGCTCGAAGGCTGGACCACGCCACGCAAGGTGTATCGCTACGAGTCCGCGACTTCGAAACTCGTCGACACCGGACTGGGCGCGCTCGGAGAACGCGAATACCCCGGCCTCGTTGCCGAGGAAACCGAAGCCACGAGCGCCGACGGGACGAGGGTCCCGTTGAGTCTGATCCATCCGAAGAACCTGCCCCGCGACGGCAGCGCCCACGCGATCGTGTTCGGCTACGGCGGTTACGGCATGAGCATGCAGCCAGGCTTCGCCACCGACAATCTGGAATGGGCCAACTCCGGTAACGTGTATGCGATCTGCCACGTCCGCGGCGGCGGCGAGAACGGAGATGCGTGGCGCACCGGCGGGACAGGGCCGAACAAGCAGCGCGGCATTGAAGACTTCATCGCCTGCGCGAAGGAACTGGCCGCACGTGGACTGACGACGCCCGCGCGCACCGCGGGATTCAGCGGCAGCATGGGCGGCCTGCTCACGGGTGGGGCCTACACCACGGCGCCCGATGCGTGGGGCGCGATGGTGGTGCAGTCGGGCATGTTCAATCCGACGCGCATCCTCTCCGCCAAGAACGGCGCGAACCAGCTCGCGGAAATCGGCGACCCGCGTACGCCCGCGGGCATGCGCCAGCTCCTGGCGATGGACCCGTACCAGCACGTCAAGGAAGGCACGTCCTATCCGCCGCTGCTGCTCGTCGTCGGCCTGGTGGACCAGCGCGTTCCGCCTTCGGAAAGCGGCAAGTTCGGCGCGCGCGTCATGGCGGCCAATGCGAACACCCCGGTCTGGTTCCGCACCGGCGCACAGTTCGGCCATTTCGCCACGAGCGCCAACGAACACGCGCTGGAGATGGCGGACATATACGCGTTCCTGGATGCTTACTTGAAGACGCCGCGCTGACGGGTGTCATCCCCGACACCCGCACCCTCGACGCATCCACGAACGTCAGTAAGGCGAGCCGCCCGCCTGTGTAGAACTCAGCACGCCGGCTTCCGCCGAGACCATGTACGCGCTGCCGCCCGTGCGTTGCCAGGTCGCGAGGTTGAACGCATCGCCGGCGTGAATGCGGTCGACTGCGATGTTGCGGTAGGTCAGCGGCACTTTGCTCTGGCAGGTTTCCGGCAGGCCGGGCGCCTTCAGGAAATAGACGTTGCCGCTGCCGACCACGCTGGCGTTGCCCTGCGCATCCACCAGCAATGCGGTCTGCTCATCGACCGAGATTCCGCGCGGTGCATTGCTCCAGCCGTTGACGGCGATGCGGCACAGGAATGCGAGGTCGCGCCCCATGCGATCGCGCGCACCGAAGTGCGGATCGCCGATGATGCCGGCGAGCACGGGCAGGTTGGCGAAGTCGCGCCCGAGCGTCATGTAGCGGTTGAACGGATTGGCCAGGGCCTGGCTCGACGTCACGCCCTGGCTGGCCTGCGCGGTGTAGACGAATTGCGTCAGCACGTTGAGGCCAGCGCTGGTGCCGCCTACCGGTACGCCGCTGGCGATCAGCGCATTGAGCGTGGCCTGCACCGGCGTGCCGGTCCAGACGTTGATGTAGTTCGACTGGTCGCCGCCGGCGATCCAGACCGCTTCGGCCTTCGACAGGATGTCGGCCACCGTTGCGTTGTTCGCCGCCGCGGCGTCGGGAATGATCAGCGTGGCGACCGAATTTTCGCCCGGGCACAGGTCCTGGATGTAGGGGGTGTACGCGTCGGTCCCGGTGGCGCGGATCACCAGCAAATCGCCGCCGCCGGAGCGTTGGCACAGCCATTGGAAGGCCGCGTCGACATCGGTGCTGCCACCCATCAGCACGATGCCCGGTTGCGGTGCCGGTGCGATATCGGCGCTGTTGCCGACGCGGAAGTAGCTGTAACTGGGATGCTTGGCGGCAGAGGCGAGGGCGGGCACGAGCAGGGCCAGCAGTATTGCGGGCAGACGGGTCATGGGCATCCTCGGCGACGTGGGAACGGAACGGGGGGTAGGCCGGGTTGGCGGCCTCATGCTGCCGGGTTGATGAAGCCTACCCCGAGTCGACCCCGGCGACCGGCGGTGAATTCGCAGCCCCGGTTTAGCCGGCGGCGCGTGCGGTACGACCCGGCGTTAACGCCGTGATGGATATATATGGGGATGGGGACCGTGCCGCTGCGAAGCCAGCGGCAACCACCGCAACCAGGAGATGTCCATGAAGACGAACATTCGCACTTTGATGGCCTCATTTGTGGTCAGCGCAGTTGCCTTCATCGGCAGCGCCAGTGCGGGGGACCAGTGGTTCGTGCTCAGCGAAAAGACGCTGAAGGCCGCCGACCCGAGCACCGAGATCAAGAGCAGCGGCGATATATGGAACAAGAACATCAAGCAGGTGAAGCTCTCCGTCGAAGGCGCTGACGTGAAGGTCACGTCGCTCGCCCTGCACTGGGACAACCGCCCCGACGCCACGATGATGGATGTCGGTGTCATCAAGGTCGGGGGACAGTCGGCCCCGATGAATGCTCCCGGGATCAAGTCGCGCCTGACGTCGATCACCATCCAGTACCAGATCCTTGGCAAGGCGAAGTCGGCCAAGCTCAAGGTGTGGGGATACGACTGAGTTGCAGGTATCGCTGGACAAGGAAAGCCCGCCGAAAGGCGGGCTTCTTTCATTGCATCGGTTCGACCTTCGGCGGCGTCCACGTGCCATCCAGGATGCGGGCATCCGGCCAGTAAGTGCGCACATACAGCGAGAACGGCTTGCCCTTTGGCGATGGCAGCCAGTTGGCGCGTTGCGACGGATCGGTCGGCGCATCCGCCTGCACGTAGATGGTGGTGGTGCCGTCCGCGTTCGCCACCAGGTCCTTGTTCTTGGTGCCTAGCGAATAGCGGTTGATCGTGTTCGGTACGAAGAAATGCTGCGCGTCGTACAGCGTCAGCGACCAGAAACCCTTCACGGGCGGCCCGCCCTTCGCGAAGGTCACCTTGTAACGCTTGCCGCCATCGAGGCGCGCGCCGTTCGCATCCAGGTCCTGGTAGAAGTACGTGGCTTCGTTGGGCTTGTTGACGAAGATGTTGGACTTGGCCACCGCCGCGCGCGTGAAGTAGTCGGTGCCGAACTTCGCGCCGTTGCGCACGGTGCTCCAGTTCGCGTCCAGTGGAATGCCGAAGTTGCGGAATTCGAGCAACGGGGCGATCAGTTCCTTTTCGGTGCGCACGGCTTCATCCGTGATCGCGGCCTTGATCGCCGGGTCCCGCTTCGCGGCCTCCACCAGCGACAAGGCCTTCGCGTACTGCGCCTCTTCGCCCGGCAACGGTGTCGTGTCGGTGAGTACGGCAGGCAACTGGTCCCAGAACTTCGTCGGGTCGACCTTGGGTGCCTCGCTTCCGTCGGCTTGCGGCGGAGGGGCGGGGAAGTCGGGTGTCTTGCTCCAGTCCTGCGTCTTCATTTTCCCGTCGAACTTCGACAACGGATACATGTCGATCTGGCTGATCAACGGCTGCACCGCACCGCGATCCTCGGGCGTAGCGTCGAGGAAGACACGCGGGATGACGTAGCCGCTATTGGTGCCACTGCGGAACACGCGCGCGATGTCCTTGGGGGTTTCGCCTTTCCACCCGGGGCCGGCCAGCAGGTAGAAGCCCGGCTTGGTGCCGTACATCTTGCCGAGTTCGACGAAGCTGTCGGTGCGCGTATCGACGACCTGATAGACCCAGAAGCGGTCGCCGAAATCGGGTACCTGGATGACGACGGGTTCGACATCGAGCGCGAGCGGCCCACCGCCGTACACGACATCCTGGTTGGGGCACGCTACTTCGCGCTGGCTTGGCGCGACGTAGTCGGTAAGCATGCTCAGGGTGTTCGGCGGAGCTGCCGGCAGCACGCCACCAAGCTTCCCGGGGCCGGGCAAGGCCGAGAAACCGATGCGCCGGTTGTAGACGTTGACCATCGGCCACGCCCAGAAATACACATCGCGTGCGGCCGCTCGTGCATAGGCTTCGGTGAGCCTCGTGCCCGCGACCGGCCCCGGTACCCGGGGCGTCGCACTTGTTGGCGCCGGCGCCGACGGCGGCGCCGGCGCTGGCTGAGTGACGGCCGTCGCCGATGCCTCCGGCTGGACCGGCGTCTCCGGTGATGGAGTACGTGTGCATGCGCCCACCAGAAGCAGGGCGATCACGCTCGACAAGAGGTCGCGAACAAGCGTCCTACGCACGGGGATTCCTCCGCCAGCTACTACGTCAAACTACTTACGTGGAATGACGAGCGCGTGTTCGGTCCCGCGCCCGAGCTTTCACTGTACTGGGGCCCGGTAAAGACCCGGTAAAAAGTCGGCAGGCTGGGTTGGCCTCACCAGCCCTTCATGTGCCAACGATGCCGGGAGTTTGAGCCGCCCTACGACTTCCCGCCGCGCGCATGTTCGCGCTCGATCGCGCGCGCCGCCGTGTGGGCGAGGACGGCGACGAGATCGCACTCGTCCTGCGTCGGCGCGCGGCATTCGGTGAAGTAGGTGCCGAAGGTGCCGAGCACCACGCCATCGCCGGCGACGATCGGCATCGACCATGCGGCGTGCAGTCCCAGCCCCAAGGGCAGGTGCGACAGCCCGACCCAGCCCGGATCGGTCGCGATGTCGGCCGTGATCACCGCGCGGTTCAGCGCGGCCGCAGCAGCGCAGGTGCCCGTGTCCGCGGCGATGCCGATGCCGTCGACGGCGCGGTTGTAGCGGTCGGGCAGCCCGGGGGCGGCGCCTGTACGCAGGCACGCGGACTCGTGGTCCACCAGCAGGATGGCCGCGCGCACCAGGCTCTGCGCCTCCGCTTCGACGATGTGGCAGAGCAGGGTGAGGGTGTCGGCAAGCGGCGCGCCGCGCTCGATCATGTCCAGCGCAAGGCGTTGGCGGGCCAGCAGGCTGCGGGGAATCTCGAGCGTCTGCGCGTTCATGCCCACCTCCAGCGGCTTTTCTGGGTCGAGTCTATCTCGCGCGAGGTGGAGCCGTAGGCTGGGTTGGTTTTGCCAGCCCAGCGCTTCATGCACCAACGATGCCGGGTTGACGAAACCAACCCAGCCCACGAGCGCCGCCGTGCGTTGCGTGGTGCGCGGCTATTTGACGCGGGGTGCGTGCAGCGTCAATCCCGTGTCCTCGATGTCCATCCGTGTGACCCGCCCGCCTTCCTTGACGAAGATCACCGTCCACGGGCGGTCCTTCAGGAAGAAGCGGTTCGGCGCTTCGGCGAACAGTTCGTACTGCTTGCCGCTGGAACCGATGAGGTAAAGGTGGCCGTCTCCCGCGGTCATGGTCCACACGCCACGCTCCGGCACGTCGTAGCGCCCCGCGTAGGCCTGCAGCAGGGCAGGGTCCACCGTAATGGCCTTGCGCATCTTGGCGCGGCGATCCTCGAACCACTTCGCCAGCGCCGCACGTGACCCGACGTTGCAGTCCGCGACCGCGGTCGCGGACGTCGGTCCGCTCGCGTTCGCCAGTTCGGGCACGAAGGTGTCGAGGAAGTCGCACGCGAAGACGTTGGTGGTGATGTCCTCGCCGATCTGGAACATGTGGTCGGCCAGCGCCTCGCTGTTGGACAGCAGGATCATCGACAGGTGCTTCGCGGGCACCTTGAGATACAGCGCCGAGAAGCCGGTGCCCCAGTGCCCGTAATGCCACACGAGACGTGTGCCGCGGTAGTCGGTGACGAACCAGCCCAGGCCATGGGCCAGCGGCTTGCCGGCGTTGGAAGTGAAGGGCGTCCACGCCCGGGCCAGCGTTTCAGGCTTCAGCAGGGCGTGGCGGTCGACGGCCGCGTCGTACTTCGCCATGTCGCGTACGGTGGAGAGCAATCCCGCCGAGGCCCAGAAGTCCGCAGGCGGCTGCGACTCGTGCAGGATCTCGCCCTCGCCGTAGTAGGTGTAGGGCTCGGCGAGGCGGGCGAGGTTGGTCTTGTAGCGCGCGAGGTGGTCCTGGCCGAGAACCGCCCACTTCGTCGCATCGTCGGCGACGTCGGGACCGGGCACGCTGTCCTGCATGTCCAGCGGATCCAGGAACGTCTCCACCAACAGCTGGCGCAACGGCTTGCCGGTCTTCTTCTCGAGTACCTCCTTGAGGTGCTCGAAGCGGTCCGGGTTGTACTTGTAGTGGTCGCCGGGCGTGTCTTCGGAGGTGTGGCTGAGCAGGTGCTTGATCTTGACCGAGTCGTCCTTGAAGTCGCTCGAGTAGTGGGACACCGGTTCGTCGAGATCGAGCTTGCCCTGTTCGACCAGCTGCCAGACCAGGATCGCGGTGAAGGTCTTGGTCAGCGAGGCGACGTGGTAGAGCGTGTCCGGCGTGGCCGGCACCTTGTGCTCGAGGTCGGCATAGCCGAGGCCCTCGGTCCAGATCACCTTGTCGTCCTCGAGAACCACGACGGACAGTCCCGGGATCTTCAGCTGCTCGCGGTCCGCTTCGACCTGCTGTCGGAAGGCGGCGATGCGCGGTGCGTCCTGCGCGGAGTCCGGAGCCTCCGGCGCCTGCGCCGCAGGCATCGCTCCGGCGCAGGCCGAAAGGGACGCGACCAGAAGCAATAGGGCGAGCTGGCGCGGAGAGAAGGCCCTGGCAGGGGTGGGCATCGTGGTTCCTCCCGGATTGCTGTTGTCGTGCACGCCGCGGAAGGGATCTTCCGTGCGCTTGGATGCCCCTCCGGGGCGGAAGGTTTAGCGAGGCCCGCTTGCGAACACAGGGCAGCGAGCGCTCGGGGACTTCATGCCGCTACGCAACAATACGCGTGACGACGTTCTCGGTTTCGATCCGTGCGCTGAATGCTTCAGCGTCCGCAGGGTCAGTCGGATTCCCTGTGTTTTTACCTGCGAAACACCAAGCAACCTCGCTGCACTCGGGCAGGACTCCACTGCAAGGGCACACCCTCGTTGTTTGCAGATGCGATTTCTGTATAGGTTTGAAGCGGACCGGCGTTCCGCCGGTCAGTCCCGGCGAGAGAGACGCCGCTCCAGGAATGGGCCACTGGAGTGTGCGGCCGGGTCACGGCGTGGGTTGCCAATGCAGGCAAGCCACATTTCAAAATCCCACAGGGGAACATCCTGATGTCGAAGTCGCACAAGTTGCACCAGCACGCGCTGGCCACGGCCATGGCGGTTGCACTGACCGCCGGGTTCGCTGGCTCCGCCGCTGCCGCCGGTCGCGTGGATACTGCCGGCCTGCAGTCCGCGGACCAGACCAGCTTTGATCGCTTCATCGTCAAGTACCGCACCGGCACCAGTGCCGTTGCGCAGCAGCACAACCTGGATATCGCGGCCAGGAGCAATGGCCAGGCGCTGGCCGTCGGCCGGCTGCGTACGCTGTCCGTCGGCGGTGAAGTCGTCGAGGCCAGCCATGGGCTGGGCCGTGCCGATGCAGAACGCCTGATGCGCAATATCGCCGCCGACCCGAACGTCGAGTACGTCGAGGTCGACCGGATCATGAAGCCGCTGATGACTCCGAACGACCCCCACTACAGCACTTACCTGTGGGGCATGCAGACCAGCACCGGCGGCATCCGCGCCGACCAGGCCTGGAACACCACCAATGGCAACGGCGTGGTCGTGGCGGTGCTCGATACCGGCTACACCAACCACAGTGACCTGCTCGCGAACATCCTGCCGGGCTACGACTTCATCTCGAGCAAGACCGTCGCGGGCGACGGTGGCGGCCGCGACGCCGACGCGCACGATCCGGGCGACTACTACCGCGCCCAGAACTCCAGCTGGCACGGCACCCACACCGCCGGCACGATCGCCGCGGTCGGCAACAACGGCGTGGGCGTGATCGGCGTGGCCTACGGCGCCAAGGTCGTCCCGGTGCGCGTACTGGGTCGTGGTGGCGGCTACACGTCCGACATCGTCGACGGCATCACCTGGGCGTCGGGCGGCACCGTCGCCGGCGCTCCTGCCAATGCCAACCCGGCCGAAGTCATCAACATGTCGCTGGGCGGCGCCGGTGCGTGCTCCAGCACCTACCAGAACGCGATCAACGCCGCCGTCGCCCGTGGCACCACCGTGGTGGTGGCTGCCGGCAACGACAACGCCGACGCCGCCGGCTTCACCCCGGCGAGCTGTGGCAACGTCATCGCCGTCGCCGCGACCAACAAGAACGGCACCCGTGCCAGCTACTCCAACTACGGCAGCCTGATCGACGTGGCGGCCCCGGGTGGCGACAGCCCGGACTGCACCACGCTGATCGTGTCCACCGGCAACGCCGGCACCAGTGGCCCGACCACCGAGAACTACCTGTGCATGGCGGGTACCTCGATGGCGGCGCCGCACGTGGCGGGTACCGTTGCACTGATGCAGGCCGTGCGCACCACGCCGCTGACCCCGGCGCAGGTGGAGAGCATCCTGAAGAGCGCGTTGCGCACCTTCCCGGGCAGCAACGACAAGCCGATCGGCAACGGCATCATCGATGCCAATGCGGCCGTGAACGCCGCCGCGGCGTTCTGATCCGTTTCAGCAAACCGAAGTGCGATACGAACCCCGGCCTTGGCCGGGGTTCTTCTTTTCAGTCGCCTGATTCCTGCCGGTCCTCATCGAGGTGACGTCCCAGGATCCGGACGAACGTGAGAAACAAGGCGGCGATCACCATGTGCGCACCGGCAGCGGCGCACCGCCCGTCATGACCTGCAACACCATCGGCGAGCGCAGCATGTGGTGCGGAAAGCCAAGGGAGATCGCGCTCGCCAGCTCCAACCGCTTCCATTGCTCATCGCTCAATTCGACCGACAGTGCTCCGAGGTTGTCTTCCAGTTGCTCCTGCCGGCGTGCCCCGATCAGGGTCGCGGCGACGCCTGCATTGCGCAGCGTCCATGCCAGGGCAACTTGTGCGGCTGAATGACCGCTTTCATTCGCGACTGCGAAGACGACATCGGCGATGTCGAGCGCGCGTTCGTTGAGCGAACCATCGCACCCTGACGACCTGCGACTGGCAATGCCGAGGCATTTCCGAAAGGGCGCGGGTTATTTCTGGCGGTTGCACGACGCCAAGGACGAGGCCGAGTTTCCGATCGAGCCGGTCTTCGTTGCCAACGATCCATCGGGCTTGCGCGTTGCCATGCTCGCGGACGAAGGGCTCATGCTGGCCGGCGACATCATGGTGAAGCGTTACGCCGAGGGCCGGAACGCTGCGGCAGGTCTTGCCGGAATGGGGCGGGCCGGATTTCGACTTGAACGTCGTCTTCCCGCGTGGCCGCGTCCAGTCACCCAAGGTGCGCGCGTTCGTCGACTTCCTGGTCGAGCGGCTCGCGCTGGACGCGCCAGAACTCCTCCCTTCGGGGGATTCCATCAAGCGCGATGCTGATGCTGGATGATCGCCATGGAAAAGCAACCGCAAGACACGATAGATCAGGGCCGCCGCCTTCTCCTCGGCACCGCGGCACTCGGCGTCGCCGCTGCACCGCTCGGTTTCGTGCAAGCCATGCAGGCGCAGAAACCAACCAATACGCCGACATCGGTCCGCACCGGTGAGGCCACATTCGCGAACCTGAAGCAGGTGCGTGCCGGCGTCCTGGACATCGGGTATGCCGAAGACGGGCCGGCGGATGGCATGCCCGTCGTGCTGCTGCACGGCTGGCCGTACGACATCCACAGCTATGTCGACGTAGCGCCGCAACTGGCAGCGCGCGGATACCGTGTGCTCGTTCCCCATTTGCGGGGCTATGGCACGACACGGTTTCTTTCGCCGGATACGCCACGGAACGGCCAGCCTGCCGCGCTGGCGCAAGACGTCGTGGCCTTCATGGATGCGATCGACATCAAAAAAGCAGTGCTCGGCGGTTTCGATTGGGGCGCAAGAACGGCGGACATCGTCGCTGCCCTATGGCCAGAGCGAGTCAAGTCGCTGGTCTCCGTGAGCGGCTATCTGATCGGAAGCCAGAAGGCCGCGCAAACGCCGCTACCACCTGAAGGCGAGCTGCAATGGTGGTACCAGTTCTACTTCGCGACCGATCGCGGTCGGGCCGGTTACGAGAAATACCGACACGACTTCGCGAAGCTGATCTGGAAAATGGCGTCGCCGAAGTGGGCATTCGACGATGCGACTTTCGACCGCAGCGCCAGGTCGTTCGACAACCCAGACCACGTCGACATCGTGATCCACAACTACCGATGGCGGCTGGGCTTGGCCAAGGGCGAGCCGAAGTACGACGAGATCGAGGCGAAGCTGGCCGCGTTCCCTGCAATCACCGTCCCGACGATCACCCTCGAAGGCGACGCCAACGGCGCGCCGCACCCGACGCCAGAGAGCTACGCCAAACGCTTCACGGGCAAGTACGAACACCGCCTGCTCACGGGAGGCATCGGCCACAACCCGCCGCAGGAAGCGCCACGGGCATTCGCCCAGGCCATCATCGATTGTGATCGTCTTTGAAGCCAGGGCAAGGTGAGGTGGTAGTTCTGCCCCTTGGGCTTTGGCAGCCAGTTGCCCGCGTTCGGCCGTAGTATCTTTACGACCACTGCGAACCAGTGGCGAGGAGAGGGGAGATCCCATGGCCGACGAACTTGCCGCAGCCAATGTCAACCGGTCGTATCAGCTCGCGGCGTCGAGCATCGCGATCTTCACGTTCCTGCTGTTCTTTCTGTATCCGAAGTTCGCAGACGGCCAGGTCGACGCCTTTGCGTATCAAGCCACGTTGATCATGATGGGCGTGGCGACGTTCTCGTTCGCGTTCTCGTCCTTCTATTATTACGGCGCCTCGCTGGGAGGCCGGATCGACGATGTCGAACGCGCCCGGTACTCGCGTCGGGGCGATGGCTTCTGGCTGCTCGGATGCGTCCTGCTGTTCCTGGCTCCGAGCCTGGTCCTCTTCACGGTCGGGCTTATTGCCGTCGCGTCTGCATGGTTCGCACTCTGGCTGGTGTACCTGTTCTTCGTGATGCGCTACTTCCCTCGCGTCCAGACTGCGAGAAAGCGCTGAGCTGGCGCCGGTACAGCCTCAGCGCTGCCCTGCGTCCAGATGAGTCAGGTAGAGGCGCAAGTCGAACTCCAACTGGTGGTATTCCGGCTCCATGTGCGTGCACAGCTGGTAGAAGGACTTGTTGTGCTCGGCTTCCTTGATGTGCGCCAGTTCATGCACCACGATCATCTTCAGGAACTCAGCGGGCGCGTCGCGGAACACGGTGGCGATGCGAATCTCCCGGCTGGCCTTGAGCCTGTCGCCATGCACCCGGGAAATTGCGGTGTGGGTGCCGAGCGCGTGCTTCATCACCTGTAGCTTGCTGTCGTAGACCACCTTGCCCAGCGGCACCGATCTGCGCAGGTGCCGGTCCTTGAGCGCCTGGACGTAGTCGTACAGCTGGCCGTCGCTGCGCACGGCGTGGGACTGGCCGTACTTGTCGACGAACATCGTGCCCAGCCGTCCCTGCTCGATCAGCTCGCGCACCCGCGCCTGCACGTGTGGTGGGTAACCGGCGAGGTACTTCAACGATTCCATCAGACGGAAGGGGTCAAGGCGAGGGTGGGGCGGCGGGTATGATGGGGCGGAAACCCGGAACAAGAAACAGCGACATGGCGAAGGCGAATCCGCTCCAGGAACAGTTGCTCAAGGCGGGCCTGGTCAAGAAGTCCAAGGTGGCCGAGGTGGCGCGCGAGCAGAACAAGGCCCGGCATGCCAAAGGGCCGTCCGAGCTCAACGAGATCCAGCGGGACGCCGAGCGGGCGCGGGCCGAAAAGGCCGAGCGGGACCGCGCGCTGGCCGCCGAGCGCAAAGCCCAGGCGCGCAAGGCCGAACTGCTTGCCCAGGCCCGGCAGATCATCGAGGACAAGAAGGTGCCGCGCTCGGGGGAGAGCGAGTATCGCTTCACCGCCGATGGCGCCATCCGCACCATGCTCGTCAACGACGATCTGCGCAGGAAGCTGTCCTCCGGCGCACTGGTGATAGCCCGTCTGGGCGATCGCTACGAACTGCTCCCGCGTGCGGCCGGCGATAAGGTGCGCGAACGCGACGCCAGCATGATCGTGCTCGATCACGGCCAGGAGGTGGGCACCGAGCCCTCCGCCGGAACCTCCGAAGACGATGCGTATTACGCGCAGTTCCAGGTGCCCGACGACCTGGTCTGGTAAACGCGGGCGGGACTGCGTTCGGCGATGAGCGGTCATCGCCCAGCCCGGGGTGACCGGCAGGCAGTCACGGGGGCTTGTCACAGCCGAAGCGGAAGGCAAAGTAGTAGCCCCTTGAAGCTGCCAATGCAGCGTTCCGCGCAGTCCTAGGGCGGCGGGACTACCCTACGTTCCGTCGTATTCAACCCTGTCGGCATGGGATCTCACGAAAAAACGCGCGGTCTGGTCCGTCGTCTGCATGAGCGCGCGGGCGCACCGCCGCACGCAGTCGCACACCATCGACGTGGCATCGCGCTGCGGTTCGCTCGATTCCGCGCTGCCGGGCTGGGCGCGTTTGCTGCATTCCTTGCCGTGCTCGGACCTGGGTTGCTGGCCGGCCTCTCGGACGACGACCCGGCCGGAATCACCACTTATTCGGTCCTGGGGACCGACCACGGCTATCGGCTGTTATGGATCATCCCGGCATCGACGGTGCTGCTCGTCCAGTTCCACCTGATGGCGATGCGGATCGGTGCGGCGACCGGCAAGGGATTCGTCGGCGTCATTCGCGAACGCTGGGGCCACCGATGGGGATATTCCGCGGTGGTCGGCCTGGTGTTTGCGAATTTCGGGACGATCTGTGCTGAATACGCCGGCATTTCCGCAGCGTGTTCGCTCGTCGGCATCCCGCCCTGGATCAGTACTCCGATCGCCGCCACACTGATCTCGCTCGTCGTCGTGCTTGGCTCGTTCCATCGCGTGGAACGCGTTCTCCTGATCGTGTCGGCCACGTTGGGCCTCTACCTGATCGATGGCGTCCTGGCGAAACCGGACTGGTCGCTCGTCTGGCACAACTCGATCGTGCCGCATTTTCCGCGGGACTCCCTCGGCTGGATTGCCATCGCCGCAACCCTGGGCACGACGCTCGCGCCCTGGGGCCTGGCCTTCATCCAGTCGTACGCCGTCGACAAGAAGATCACGCTGGCCAACCTGCGTTGGGAGCGAATCGACGTCGTCATCGGCTCGATACTCACCGGCGTCATCGGGCTGGCCATCGCCGTCGCGTGCGCGGCCACGCTTAATCGCGCCGGCGTGCACATCAACGATGCGCGTGACGCCGCCGCGGCACTGCGCCCACTGGCCGGTTCATTTGCAACGGTGTTGTTTGGCGCCGGATTGCTGGGTGCGTCACTGCTGGCGGCGGCCATTGTCCCGCTTGCAACCGCGTATTCGATTGCCGAAGGTGTCGGCTCCCCGGCCTCGCTGGACCTGGATACACACCATTTCCGGATCTTCTACGCAGCATTCGTGGTCTTGACGGCGGCGGCCGCCAGCGTCGTCTCGTTGCCGGACGTGCCGCTGATCCCGCTCATCTACAGCAGCCAGGTGGTGAATGCGGTGATGCTGCCGCTGCATGTGATCGCGCTCCAACTGCTGGCCCGCGATCCAGGGATCATGGGTGATTCCCGATCGGGAAGAGTCTCGGTGTTCACAGGCTGGATAAGCATCGTGCTGATCCTTGCGTGCATCGTTGCGCTCGCCTGGAGTTGGATCGGCGCAGTCACAAGCTCCTGACTCAGTAGCTAATGCGTCCAGGCCAGCCAACGCCGGACTGAGGTGGTCGCGAACGAATGACGCTTTCCCGCACCGGGCCAACGTGTAGCCGTCTCCCCGGGCGTCGCCCATGAATAATTCACCTGGCCACCCGCAATCCATGAGGTCTTTGCCGTTCCATGCCGCGAGGCTTCACGCCGCCTGCATGGGCCCGTGATCAGCATCCCCCGGCCGGGCTACATCGCGAACTGCGTTTCTCTCATCGCAGGGGGGCGACAGGGGTCCTGCAATCCGAACCTAATCCGACTGGAGATTTGCAGATGCGCAAGTTCGCTTCCCGGGCCAAGCGCGGCCTGATCGTGCTCTCGCCACTCCCGCTCGCTTTCGCCATGGCCGCTTCGGCGGCGGGACCGTCCGACTCGGTGTCGCCTTCGCTGCGTGCTGCCATGCAACGTGACCTCGGCCTGACCTCGGCCCAGCTGTCCCAATACCTCAAGATCGAACGCCTCGCGGCGCTGCAGGAGAAGCAACTGGCCAAGGCGCAGGGGCGCAACTTCGCCGGCAGCTGGATCGAGCAGGCGAACGGCAGCTTCAAGCTGGTCGTCGCGACCACCACGATCCGCCCGCAGCAGGCAGGCGCCGGCGTCGAGGTCCGCAACGCACGCCACAGCCTGGCCGATCTCGACGCTTCCAAGGCCCAGCTCGACGCCGTGCAGGCGCGCGGAAGCAAGGTACCCAAGGGCGTGTACGGCTGGTACGTGGACCTGCCCAGCAACAGCGTCGTCGTGAGCGTCGGCAAGGGCGCCCAGCAGGCCGGCATCGACTTCGTCGCCGCCAGCGGCGTCGATGTCCAGAACGTGCGCCTGGTGACCGAGGACGAACAGCCGAGCCTGCGCAGCAACCTGCAGGGTGGGCTGGGCTATCTGCGCAACCCCGGCGACGGCTATCTCTACGCCTGCTCGATCGGCTTCACGGTCACCCAGGGCAGCACCCCGGGTTACGTCAGCGCCGGCCACTGCGGCACCGCCAACGAGCCCGTGTATCTGGAGCTCTCACCGCAGTGGACGATCGGGCCGAGGATCGGCACGTTCGCCGCATCCAAATTCCCGCAGCCGGGCCAGACCGGCAACGACTACTCCTGGGTCAGGGTCGACGCGGGCAACACGCTGCTGCCGGCGGTCTACGGTTGGGGCAAGGGCGATGTCACGGTCAGGGGCGGCACCGAGGCCGCCGTCGGCGCCGCGATCTGCCGCTCCGGCCGTACCTCGGGCTGGCGCTGCGGTACGATCGAAGCCAAGAACCAGACCGTCAACTACAGCAGCGGTGAAACGATCCTCAACCTGACGCGCACCACCGCGTGCTCCGAAGGCGGCGACTCGGGCGGCTCGTTCATTACCGGCCCCGGCCAGGCCCAGGGCGTGCTGTCGGGCGGCAGCGGCAGCTGCAAGGGCAAGCAGCCGAACAGCCGCACCCGGAGCTTCTACCAACCGCTGCTGCCGATCCTGTCGGCGTACAACCTGACGCTGCGTACTAGTCCCTGATCCGCTCGCGCCAGTGCAGACGCGAACGCCCCGGCTTGCCGGGGCGTTTGTCTAGGGCGAGCGAATCGAACGATCGCATTCGGACCAGAAGCGGACATTCTGGGCGTGCGGGTGAATCCCGCGAAGTTGCGGAAACAAGAAGCCCGCAACAAGTGCGGGCTCCTTTGCGTAACGCATTGCCGTGTCACGGGCACTCGGGTCCGTTGTACGACAGTGCCGACGGGTTGGTCGGCGACGACACGCCGTTGGTCGTATCCGTCAAGGTAATGTTGGTGAAGACGGCGGAAACCACGCCCACGACCTGATTGCCCGGGCACTTCAGGGTGCCTGGCGGCGCCGGGATGATCAGGATATTGGAGATCCTCCCGTTCTTGTCGATTTCGAAGGTGCCGCCCACGGAGAGGTCGGCCAGCACGTCTTCCTTGTTCGCCGCGGCCGGGCAATTGTTGCCGCGGTTGACGCACTGGTAGCGGGCGGCGGCCGTTGCGCTCGCGACGTAGTTGACGCTGCCGTCGGGGTTGCCGAGGCCGATTTCGATCCAGCTCACGATGACCTTGGGCGAGCCGAGCTGGGCGCTGGGGGCGCGCAGGAACTTGGGAATGCCGAGGGTGATGGCGAGGGCTGCCGTCGTGGCCAAGGCCAGGGCCAGGCCGAGCAGCAAAAGCGAACTCTTGATCTGCATATCGTGCTCCGCAGCGCCGGAACGGGGAGGTCGGCGGCAATCCCAACAGGGGACGCTGAAATCTCGCCATTGCGAATCCCCCAGCCGGGTGGAGCCTGACCCGCTGTGTCACATCTCCGGCTTCGGCACCTCGATCCGGATGGCCGCGAGCTGCTCCGGGGCGTATCCGATCTTGCGCAGGAAGGGCAGCCAGCGCGGATCCTCGCGCAGCGGGTCGGTCAGAACGTCGAACGCCACCGACGTGACGGCGGGGTCGTGGATGCTTGCGGCTTTCTCCAGCCACTTGAAGGCGGCGTCGCGATCGCCGCGATAGCTGTACACCAGCCCGACCAGTGCCGGTTGCGCCTCGCCATACCCGCGGATCAGCTCCTGCGTTGCCGCCTCAGATTCGCGCGCGCGACCGAGCGCGTGGAAGGCGAGTGCCCGCAGTTGGAGTTTCGAAGCTTCGTCCGGCTCCGCTTCGATTTCTCGCAATGCGCCCCGCGCGTCCCGCTTGCCCAACAGCGACGATGCGACGCCGGTGTGCGCGCCGACAAAGGCGGGACTGAGGCGCAGCGCGGAGCGGAAGTCGTCGATTGCCGCATCCCATTGCCGCGCGTAGTAACGGGTGATGCCGCGATTGTTGTAGGCCGTCGGATTCGCGGGATCGTGCGCGACGCGATAGTCGTACAGCGGCAGGGCCTCGTCGAAGCGACCAACGTTGCTGAGCAGGATGCCGAGGGTATTGATGGCGACGAGGTTGTTCGGTTCGATCTGCAATGCGCGCCGGTTGTAATCGGCGGCCGCCTGCGCGTCGAAGTCGAAGTCCGCGGCCAGGCGAGCCAGGCCGGTGATGGCGATGACGTTGTGCGGATCGATGCGCAGCGCCTTGTCCAGCGCCTCGCGCGCCAGCTTCGCCGCGTCCGCCGGCGGCAGCTCGCTGTAGATGGACTGATTGACGTACACGCGCCCCATGCCCGCCCACGCGCGCGCTTCGTGCGGTGCGATGGTCAGTGCCTGCTTGAACAAGAGCAGCGCCTGCGCGCGTCCCTCCTTGCTCTGCTGGTCGAGCAGGGCCTGCGCCTGTAGCACCATCGGGTAAACCCTGGGATCCACGGGCGTGACGGTGGGCGCCTTCAGCAACTTGATCTTCAGTTGGTCCACGACGGACGCGGCGATCTCGTCCTGCACGCGGAAGATGTCGTCAAGGTTGCGGTCATAGGTTTCCACCCACAGCTGCGCGCCGTCGGTGGCGCGTACCAATTGCACCGAGATGCGGACGCGATTGCCCGACTTGCGCACGCTGCCCTGCAGGATCGACGCCACATGGAGGCGGCGCGCGATCTCCGGCACGGCGAGATCCTGGCCCTTGAACGCGAAGCTCGACGTGCGTGCGATCACGCGCAACTCCGGCACCTTGTTCAACACGTTGAGCAGTTCCTCGGAAATACCGTCGGAGAAATACTGCTGCTGCTGGTCGGCGCTCATGTTCTCCAGCGGCAGCACCGCGATCGAGGGGTCCTTTTCGATCGTCGGGATGTCGGTGTCCACGGTCGTCCCGGAGGCGACCGTCGATTCGGACGTCGAGCGCACCGTCTGCCACAACCATGCGCCGCCCACGAGCACGACGATCGCGATCAATGCGACCTCCAGGCGCGTGACCTTCTGTTGCCCGCGCTCGCCCTGGAACCACGCGATGACCAGCGTGAGTAAGAACCCGAGCACCGAAAGCGCCACGCCAACCCGCATTACGGTGGGTGACCAGCCGTAGGTGTCGGTCAACAGGCCGACGCCCTGCAACGCGGCCCACGCGACCGCCGTGTAGCCGAGCACCCATTGTGCGACCTTGCGTTTGCGCAGCTGGCGGATGGTCAACATGGCCGTGCGCGATGGCTCATTCGGGCAACGTGCCCCCGCTCCCGAAGCAGGCGCCACGGTGGGTTCATCCGGATTCTCCTTGGGGGATCAAGAAGGAAAACGCAGCCAGCGGCGTAAACGGGCCGCCGCCGCTCGAGGCCACGAGCGTCCACTCTGGGCGAGGTCGAGTGGTCTTGGGTCCGGACCGTTCTCGGACTCCGACACCACTATTCAGTCTTGTGATCTGCGGGCCACTCGCGAATCGGCGCAAGTCCGCTTTGGGTCGAAAGCGGTCACTCGGGGCATCGGGGTCCGTCGAATGTAGTCCGCTTTCAGCACGAAGCAGACCTGACCTCATTGCCCCGAACCTGGTCAACCTGCGCGGGGTGGGCTTCCTCCGCGCTACGCGAACGAGCCGGTGCGCACCTCGCCCGCGCGGACGTAGCGGGTGACCAGCACGCCGGTGGAGGAGGTCTTCGATTCCTCGAGCCGGAATGCCGACGCGTGAGCGTGCTCGTCGAACAGGCGCTTGCCGCGACCGAGCAGGATTGGGTAGACCAGCAGGCGCAGCTCGTCGACCAGGTCCGTGGCGAGCAGCTGATGCACGAGCTCGCTACTGCCCTGGGTCAGCAGGTCGGGGCCGTCGCTGCGCTTGAGCTCGCGCACCGCGGCGGCGATGTCCGCGCCCAGCGCGCGACTGTTCTGCCACGCAAGCGTTTCGGGATGGTGGGTGGCGACGTGCTTGGTGACGCCGTTGAACAGGTCGGCGATGTCCTGGTGCGGCGCACCCTTGGGCACGTGTGGCCAGTACGCGGCGAAGATGTCGTAGGTGCGGCGTCCGAGCACCAGCTCGAACGGGTGCTTGAACGCTCCGCCCATCGCGTCTTCGCCTGCGTCGTCATAGTGGGGCCAGACCCAACCACCGTAGGCGAAGCCGCCGCTGCTGTCTTCCTCCGGGCCGCCGGGCGCCTGCATCACGCCGTCGAGGCTGATCATGGCGGCAACGGTGAGCTTTCTCATGTCGGGCTCCTGTGCGGGTGGAAATGTCCGCCTGTCTTACTCGACGAGCGGCGGGGCGGGGAATCGACAATCGGAGCAAGCGTGCCCGGGTAAGCGAAGCGCACTCGGGGCATGACTACCCTCCGGGGTGCGGCCTTCGGCTCACCGGACTACGACCCTGCTGCGTCACGGCCAATTAACGGCTTCGCCGCCATGTTCGCGGCGTCCCGACCACGGCAGGTCCGCGATTATTCGCAAAGACCGCGAGCTCGGAGTGAAGCGTGCGTCGGCTGGCAGCGCTTCGGCCCCTGCGCTTGATTGAACATCTCCGGGAGGCGCCCGGATGGGCGTGATTCGAAGCAGGTCATCACGCTCACGACCAGCCATGCGTCGCTGGCATCGCAGCTATCGCGAAGTCGCGCCTCAGTCGAACCCCGGAGATCGTCATGTCCACGAAGACGGCCCAGCCACGCGACCATCTCCATGCGTCGGTATTCTCTCGGCGCCCGCTGATGACCGGCATAGCGGTAGGCATCGGTTCCCTGCTGCCGCACGCATTCCTGTCGCCCGAGGCGTCGCTGGGGTTCGCGGCCGTGCTGATCGCGCTGATCGCCGGCATCTACTTCGGCTTCGCCGTGGTCAACGGCTCGAGCGGCCAGCAACTGATCGAGTTCAACGTCGCCGGTCTGTTCGCCGTGGCCGGCCTGCTCGGCCTGCTGTACTGGCCGGTGCTTCTCGCGATCGCCTACTTCGCGCATGCGGCATGGGACCTGGCACACCATAACCGCGCGCGATTTTCGCTGGTTGCGATCCCGCAGTGGTACGTGCCGTGGTGCGTGGTGATCGATGTGATCATCGGCACTGGCCTGCTGGCCATCTGGCGTCGCAGCGGCGTGATTTGAGGGACGTAGAGCCATGGCGGAAGTTCGAACTCCGTCATCCCAATATCGGAAGTGAACCTGGCCGGTTTGGTGCGTACGATGTTGGCAACGAATCCCTACGTGACGGTTGGCCCATGACTCCCAATCCCGCCTACGTCGCCGCCATCCAGGACAGCGTGCGCGCAGCGCCGTATCCCCAGCTCATCGGGATGACCATCGCCGCGCTCGAATTCGACAGCTGCCGGATCGACCTCGCGCTGGGTGAGCGCCACATGCAGCCGTTCGGGATCGTGCATGGCGGCGTGCTGGCCACGCTGATCGACACCGCGACGTTCTGGGCCGTGTTCATGCGCCTGCCGGAGGACGCCGGCCTCGTGAACGTCGACCTCAAGCTCAACTACCTCAAGGCGGTAACGGGCGGCCAGCTGCGCGCCGAGGGACGCTGCCTGCGCGCGGGCAGGCAGATCAGTTACGCCGAGGCCAGCGTGTTCGATGAAGCCGGCGAGCTGCTTGCGCACGGCACGTCGACGCTGATGGCATTGCCTGGCAAGGGCCTGAAGCTCGACGTCGCGAAGTTCCTGCCGCAAGCGTAGGCGCGGCTACAACCCTCATGCAATGTCAGCCCTTCCGCGCCGCTTCAATCGCGGCGATGTCGATCTTGCGCATGCCCATCATGGCGTCGAACGCACGCTTGGCCGCCGCGCGGTCGGGGTCGTGGAACGCCTCGGTCAGCGCGCGCGGCGTGATCTGCCACGACAGGCCCCACTTGTCCTTGCACCAGCCGCATTCGCTTTCCTGGCCGCCGTTGCCGACGATCGCGTTCCACAAGCGGTCCGTTTCGGCCTGGTCGTCGGTCGCTACCTGGAACGAGAACGCCTCGCTGTGCTTGAACGCGGGACCTCCGTTCAATCCCAGGCACGGGATGCCCAGCACGGTGAATTCGACGGTAAGGACGTCGCCTTCCTTGCCCGATGGAAAGTCGCCGGGTGCGCGCTGGACCGCGCCCACCGTGCTGTCCGGGAATGTCCTGGCGTAGAAGGTCGCGGCATCGAGCGCGGTGCCGTCGTACCACAGGCAGATCGTGTTCTTGCTGATCATCAGGCATCTCCTGGATTCGGATGGGTGCCTGCAGCGGGTATCGCCGCAGTGTGCCGTCTCCCATAGCACGGGAGATGTTCAACCCGCGTAAGGCGGGCTCGGGCTCGCCTTACGACGCCACGATGCGAGGGCGACGGCGCCGGTGCCGGCACCAAACCTCATGCGCATCGGATGGACTACTCCGTGGTGCGATCCCGGTGCCAGTGCGAACGTGGCAGCACCTCCAGGCTCCGCTGGTCGTGTTGCGCCAGTACTTCCTCGAAGCCGTAGTGGCTCTCCCAGCCCAGGCCGCGGCTTGCCGCGCTGGCGTCGTAGACGCGGTCGATGGTGCGGGGAAGCGGCCATCCGCGGCGCTCGAATGCGTCGACCAGCGCGGGGCAGCGCAATGCCAGCACCTCGCGCGGTTCGCGGGCGAGGGCATCGGCATCTTCGGGTTTGAAGGGCGTGCGGCCACTGGCGATGTAGCGCTGGAACGCCGCGCCCGTGGCGCCCAATGCGGCTACGTGTGCATCGGCGACGTCGCGCGCGTCGATGCCGCGGTGGAGCCGGTACAGCGCCATCTGGTCCGCCGCTTCGGGAAAGCAGCGCGACATCCGGATCACGCGCACCGCCAGTGTCGCGCCGGCCGCGGCTTCGAGCAGCGATTCGGCCTCGAGCTTCGTGCGGTGGTACACGGTTTTCGGTCGCGGCACGGTGGCCTCGTCGATCCACGTGCAGCGGTCCGGTTCTACTGCATCGCCGTACAGCGCGGTGGTGCTGGTGTACACGAGCGTCCGCACGCCGCGCTCGACCGCCAGGTCGATCAGCAGGCGCAGCCCCTCGAGGTTGACGCGTGCGAACTCCGCTTCGTCCACGATGCCCACGTGCGGCGCATGCAGCGCCGCGGTGTGGATGATGGCCTCCACGCCCGACATCACTTCGCGCAGCACCCGCGCGTCGGCGACGTCGCCGATGAAGCGCGTGGTGGAGAAGGGCTGCCGGTCCAGGCCGACCATCTCGTGCGCTTCGGCCATCGCGCCGAAGATGGCGCGGCCGACGCGGCCGGAACTTCCCGTCAGTAGAACCTTCATGGCAGCGCTGGTGGCGCCCGGGATGCGCCGGGATAGGGGGATTGTAGGCCGTGCACGACCGGGCGCTGCTTTCCTGATCGAGGCACGCTGCGTGGCCGCCATCACCGCGGCATGCGGAGATAACACACTCGCGCCTATGCTTTCCGCATGCGTGGGCGTCGCCGCTTCCTCCGGTGGCTGGGCGGTATCGCGGCCGGAGCTGCGGCGTTCGCACTGCGCAGCGTCGCCCGTCCCGCAACTGCGCCGCAGCCGCGGCCATCACGCATGCCCGATGCCGTCACGCCCGTTTCGCTGTTTCTTTGCGGCGATGTCATGACCGGACGCGCCATCGACCAGATCCTGCCGCATCCGTCGAAGCCCGGACTGCAGGAGCAGTACATGCACGACGCGCGCGGCTATCTGGCGCTCGCCGAGCGGGCCAACGGGGACATACCGCATCCGGCGACGCTTGCGTACATCTGGGGGGATGCGCTGGCCGAGTTGCAACGACGCCGGCCCGCGGCCCGCATCATCAACCTCGAGACCAGCGTCACCCGCGGCGACACGCCCTGGCCGAAGGGCATCAACTACCGCATGCATCCCGACAATGTCGCTTGCCTCGCGGCCGCAGGCATCGACTGCTGCACGCTGGCCAACAACCATGTGCTCGACTGGCAGCGCGACGGACTGGCCGAGACCCTCGCCACGCTGCGGCGCGCGCGCATCGCGATCGCAGGCGCCGGTGCGGATCTCGAAGCCGCCCAGGGGCCTGCGGTCCTGCCGCTGGGCGAGGGCGCGCGCTTGCTGGTGTTCGCCGCGGCTACGCAGGACAGCGGCGTGCCCGCGCAGTGGGCGGCGACTGCAGAGCGTTCCGGCGTGCATCGCCTGCCGGACCTGTCGACGAAGACCGTGGCGCGGATCGCCGCCGTCGTTCGCACTCATCGTCGGCCCGGCGATCGCGTGCTGTTCTCGGTGCACTGGGGCGGCAACTGGGGCTACGCGATCTCCCACGCGCAACGCGAATTCGCGCATGCATTGATCGACGAGGCGGGCGTCGACATCGTTCACGGCCACTCGTCGCACCACCCCAAGGGCATCGAGGTGTATCGCGACCGTCTGATCCTGTACGGCTGCGGCGACTTCCTCAATGACTACGAGGGCATCGAGGGGCACGACGCGTACCGCGGCGAACTCGGCCTGATGTATTTCCCGACGCTCGACCTCGCCACAGGCCGCCTGCACGAACTCGCACTGGTCCCGACCCGGATACGCCGGTTCCAGGTCAACCATGCCGTTGGCGAGGACCGCGCCTGGCTCCTCGCCATGTTGCAGCGTGAGTGCCGTGGGCTGGGCAGCGAGGTCGAGGCGAGCGCGGAAGATGCCTTCGCCGTGCATTGGAAGCGATAGCTGCCGCCCGACGTCCACATGGGGCAGAGCGTCGTGGCTTGGCTACGCCGTCCAGCTCGCGACCAGGCCTGCCACCGCCACCCGCAATGGATTGGTCGGGTCCGACAGCAGCTTCACGGTCAGGGCGAAGCAGATCGTCACCAGCACCGGGCGCACGGCGCGCCCGCCGAAACGCATCGCCAGGTGGGCGCCGATCTGCCCGCCCACGATGTTGGCCACCGCCATCGCCAGGCCGGCGGTCCACRGGACATGGCCGCCGCTGATCATCACCGCCACCGCGGCGAGGTTGCTGGCGAGGTTGAAGTACTTGGTCTGCGCGGTCGCGCGCACCACGCCCAGGCCGCCGAGCGCGACCAGTGCGGTAGTCATGAACGATCCGGTGCCCGGACCGAAGAAGCCGTCGTACACGCCGATCGCGCCGATCACGCCGGCCAGCGCGAACGGGCCGATGCGGTGGTGGCGGTCGTCCTCGCTCATGCGCGGCGCCAGCACGAAATAGCCGGCCATCGCGATCAGCAGCACGGGGATGATCCCGCCCAGGAACGACGGGTCGAGGCGCTGCAGCAGCCAGGCGCCGCACGCCGAGCCGACGAAGGCAGCGAAGGCGGGCAGGGCGAAGCGGCGGAAGTCGATGTGCCCCTTGCGGGCGAAGGCCACGACGGCGCCGGTCGTGCCCATCGCGCTTTGCAGCTTGTTGGTGGCGATCGCGGACACCGGTGGCACGCCGACGGCCAGCAGCGCCGGGATGGTCAGCAGCCCGCCGCCTCCCGCCATCGCGTCGATGGTGCCGGCCACGAAGGCGACGGACATCAGGAACGCGACGACTTCAAGCGACAACTCCATGGACCACCAGCCTCGAAACGGGGCGCGCATTGTCCCCGGAAAGCGGCGGCAGCGGGGCCGGTCCGCGCGGAAACTGTGGAATGCGTCAACCCACGCAGGGCGGTCCGCTGAAGATTCGTCGGTTCATGGTGCGTGCTGCCTTCCGCCCTCGGCGATCGGCGATTCGCTCACGCGTTCCACCCCCAGGGAACCTCCCAGCCCCTGCGGATCGCCGATGCGCGCCAGCGCCCTGTCTTCGGCAAGCGTATACGCCGTCTCGATCGTGCGATCGAGCAGCTCGAGCTGCCGATGGAGCTCCGGGTGACGGTGCGGCGGCAGGGTTTTCACCAGGTTTTCGAGCATGGAGCGCATCCGCCGCATGATCTGCACGCTGGTCGCGCCGCACAGCCGGATTTCGGCGCAGGCCAGATGCACGTAGTCCTCCCAGTTTGGCGTGCGATAGATCAACCGGGCTGCACCGGCGGCGTCGCGGACAGTTTCGCCGCGCAGGGCGCGCAGCCCAACCGCACGCAGCAGGAGATGCAGTTGATCGAGGGCGAGCACGGCCGTCGTCGGGTCGTTGATGGCGGCCGACAAGGCCTTGATCGCGATGTCGACCAGGATGCGGAAGGCAAAGGTCGGATCCTGTTCCATGGTGCGCTCAGTTCCGAGCAGGACGGCCCCGCGCAGGCGGCGTTCGTCGAGACCGCCGGCGCCGCCGTAAAGCCGGTACAGGGGCTCGTCCAGGGCCACGAAGTCGCCCATCTGCGGGACGAACTCGATGACCCCGTCGGCCTGCTGCGCCAACCTGATCAGTCCGGCCAGGTCCACCGCCAGCACCACTCCCGGCCTGTCCTCGTTGACCACGATGTGTTGCGGGGGCCCGAGCGCGACATGGGGCTCGGCCAGAACGGGTCGCACGGTCTTCTCCGAATAGACGTTCTCCAGCACGTCGGCGCCATAGTGTCCTACCCGCTCGACCAGGCTGACCGGGCGCAGCAGGCGCCCGGCGTAGTCGATCAGATACAGAAAAACCATGACCGAGATAAGCCCGAGCAGCACCGCAATAAAGGTGTTGAATTGCTGGACGGACTCGTCCATCCGCGCAAGCACGCGCAGTGAGTAAACCAGTGTGAAGACGAAGAATCCGACGGTGAAGCGGATGACGTTGTCGCGCAGCAGCGTCGTGGCGATGATCCGGGGCGTGTACTGTCCGCCGGCGACCTGGATAGCCACCAGCAGGGAGCCGAAGGTGAAGACGAGGAACGAAAGGTTCAACGTCATCGTCGTCTCGAGCATCGACCGCGCTCCTGCCGCGGACAAGCCCAAGTAGGAAGTCGTCTCGTTGATGCGCCCGGTACGTATCAGCCAGGTCTCGACGGCCGCAGCGACACGGGCGAACACCAGGTAGAACAGCAGGGCGAAAACCGGAATGAGCCACATGGAACCGGAGATGTAGCGTTTGATGGCGCTCCTCAGGTTCCAGCGCACTTGCAGTTCTCCTTCGGTCCGCCTGCCTCGGTAGTTCAGTTCCCGTGTCTTTCCCCGGAGCACGCGATGGGAATACGCGCGATACCGACCAGCATGGGGGCCGGTGATTCCGGCGTCGTGGCGGCATCCAGGTAAGTGATCTGGTCTACCACGAGCAACGGCAACAGCCTGTAGGCCAGGACAATGAAGGGCCGGCGAAGGAGGCGGATCGGCGATCCGGGCCCGTCCGTGCAGCGGCCACATGCGATTCGCCGCGTCGGCTCCCCGCACTCCCCTTTAGTGGAATTGCCGGCCCATGCCGACCCTGACAGCTTGGGTGGACCAACGCCGCTCCGGCGCGTTGGCCGCTGGGCAGCGCGTGGGCTGCCGGATCCATCGGTCATGAAGGGTCGCGCCCCGGCCCAGGAGGAGACGACTCATGAACAAGGCACCAGTGGCTCATCGCCAGGAACCTGACGCCATCGCTGGAGGTGCTGCCATGACTCCGGATTTATTTCGAAGGCGCGCGCCGTGGCTGGCCTCCGCGCTCGTCGGTGCTCTTTCGCTTGCCGGCACCGCCGCTGCGCAGACGGCAATGCCACCGAACCTGATTCCACTGGGGGCCTTCGGCATGACGTTGTCGACGGACACCGGTGGCCGTTCCGAGCTTCGGTTCAGCACCACCAGCTGGAACAGCGGCACTGGGCCGCTGGAGCTTGCCGCCGGAGAGGTAGTTACCGGAGAGGGCAAGATCCGGGTCTACCAGGCTGTGTACCAGACCAGCGGGCCTCCGGTCCTGCGCTTCGCGGGCGCCTTCGAATACCACCCCGCGCACAACCACATGCATTTCAACGACTACGCGCTCTACTCGCTGCAGCCGGTCAATGCGCCTGGTGGGTCGTTGCGCACGGGCGCCAAGACCACGTTCTGCATCATGGATACCACCCCGATCAATCTTGGATTGCCGGGCGCACCGAGGGGGTCGTTCTACAGCGTGTGCGGGCGTGACCTGCAGGGCATGTCGGTCGGGTGGGGCGACACCTACGGTTCCCAGCTCGAGGGACAGTCGATCGATTTCACCGGCGACGCCGACGGCATCTACCAGCTGAAGATCGAGGTCGATCCCAAGAAACTGCTCGTCGAGTCCAATGAGAACGACAACGTGTCGTGCGTGCTGCTCAGCATCAAGAAGCCGAACACCGTGACCGTGCTCGACAGCAGCGGAAAATGCTCGACGGTGGTGTCGATCACCCCGGCCTCGGCGCGCGAGGGCACCAGCGTACAGGTCACCATCACCGGCTACGGATTCACTCCGGGCATGAGCGTCAGTTTCTCTGGCGGCTCGGGCGCACAGCCTGTCGCCAGCAACGTGCAACTGACGTCCGACACTGATTCGCTGGACACGATCAGCGCGACCGTGACCGTGCCTGTGAAGAAAGGGAAGGGCACCAAGGATCCGCTCTGGAACGTGCGTGTCGGCGGCGGCGGTGTCCTGGCCAATGGGTTCAGGGTTACGCAGTAGCCCGGCTGGTGTAGGACGACCGGCGTACCTCTTTTGTGGAATGTCCCCACGATTTCGACTCTGGCACCGTGCAGTCGGGACAGAAAGGAACATGCAGGTGCCGGGTCATTACAAGCCAGTCCCACGGGCACGGACATACGTTCAACCAACCTGAGACAAGGAGACTGAAATGATTGGGCTTACCAGGAAATCATTGATGACGGTGCTGGGTGTCAGCGCGACCTTGATTGCCGGCACTGTCTGCGCTGGCGATACAAAGCCGCCGCCGAAGGGCGTCATCTGCCACAACATTGGCGGACCGCGGGACCTCGGTGCCAACTGCGATATGACCGGCAACTGCTCTTACTCACTCGACGGGGGCGGATCCATCCTCGTTACCCCGAACCACTTCCTCGGGATCATCATCGGAGCCAGTGACAACGCCGATGCGGCTCACATTGCCCACGGCGATGGTTACGCCGAGTTTATTTTTGATCCACCGCTGCACCTGGCATCGGTGATCGGCCCGCATCAGGCGTCCAATGTGGAATGCCTGGCGACGCGGATCATTCCGCAGCCGGATGAGCCTGGTAACTGAGACACGCGCCAGGAAAGACGCGAAGAAAGATGGGCAGAAGCGCAGCTTCGGTCGGGCGGATCATCCGTTCGATCGCGCTGCGCATCTGCGTCCGGTCGGACCACCGGCGCGCACCGCCGGCGTTGCAAAGGTGGGTCAAGCGGTAACCGGCGCCTGGAGGATCACCAGCGAGCGGCGGCGCACGCCGAGTTTGGCGAAGATGCTTTTGAGGTGCTTCTTGACCGTGTCTTCCATGATCCCGAGTTCGCGCGCGATTTCCTTGTTGCTGCAGCCCCGATGCAGTCGCTCGACGACCTGCAACTCCCTTCGCGAGAGCGTTTCCATGGCGTGGAGTCGCTCCGGACCGGCGGCTGTCCCGGCTTCCAACGGCCACGTCGAGTCGGTGATGACCTTGGCCATCAATCGGCGCGACAGCCACAGTTCGCCCTTGCTGACGGCGCGGACCGCCTTGAGGCAGAGATCGGGCGGGCTCGTCGTCAGCAGGAACCCGTGGAACCGCTTGCGCAACACCTCGGTCACCACGCTGCGATAAAGCTGTTCCGACACCAGGAGCACGCGCACGGGAGGGTGGCACTGGTGGATCCTTCGCAACGACAGCGGGTCCAGACGGTCCGCCAACGCCTTGTCCAGCAGCAGCACCCTGGGATGGTGGCGTTCCACGCAGGTCGCCAGGCGGGTCGCGTCCATTACCGGCTCGCCCGCGATCTCGATGCCGGACCCGCATCCCAGCATGGACAGCCAGCGCGCATGCAGGGCCTCGCGGTCGGAAGCGGTCATGACCGTGATGGCTGCCGGGACACCGAACTCCTCGATGACAATCGGCGCCGAGTAAGCGACTGCGTCTGAACGCACAGCGAGGTGGTGTTCTGCGTGCATCGTGACCATCCTGTCCCGCTATCGGACTTTTCCTGCGGCCGCGTCGCCTGGCCGCGCATGGCGAGCAAGCGCGCTGACTTGGACAGGAACCCCAGTACCCCGAAGGTCCGATCCCCGTTGTGGGAACGCATGCAATGCGTCCTAGTGGGTTCAACGATCTTCGCGTCCCGGGAAGGACGGTAGACGGCCCGCTTCACCCTTTCGGGTGAACCTAGTCCCGCGCTGCTAATCGACCTTCGGCCCGCTGACGATTTCCCCGCTGTCGAGGATGTCGAGCCGCACGACCTTCGATCCCTCCTTCACGAAAGTCAGGGTCCACGGCCGGATCTTCAGGAAGAACTGGGTCGGCGTTTCGGCGAACAGCTCCGAACGTTCATCCTGGGGGACGTCGATGTACAGGCGGCCGTCTTCCTGCGTGACGGTGACCACGCGATGGGGAAGCTTGTAGCCACCCGCGTAGACGGCGAGCACGTCGCGCTCGAGTGGGATGGCCTTGCGTGCCTTGGCGTGGCGGTCGGCTTTCCAATTCGCCAACGCGGTGCGAGAGCTCAGCATGCAGTCGGAAGCGGGGCCGGCGGTGAACGTCTTGCGGGACGAGTCCGGGATCCCTTCCGGAATGGCAGCGCGGCTGGAGCCGCCCCCACGAAGAGCGACCTCGGGCACGAACGTGTTGATGAAGTCGCAGGCGAAGAGGTCGTTGGTGACGTCCTCGCCCACCTTGTAGTGGTGGTCGGCGAGCGCCTCGCTGTTGGCGAACGCGACGAGCGTGAGGTGCCGCGCCGGCACCTTGAGGTAGAGCGCGGAGAAGCCGGTGCCCCAGTGTCCGTAGTGCCAGATGAGCCGTTCGCCACGGTAGTCGGTGACGTACCAGCCCAGGCCCATTGCGAGCGGTTGTCCCGAGTTGGAGACGAACGGCGTCCAGGCCCGCGCGAGCGTCTCCGGCTTCAGCAGCACATGGTTGTCGATCGCTGCGTCGTACTTCGCCATGTCGCGCACGGTGGACAGCAGCCCGGCCGACGCCCAGAAATCGCGGGGCGGGTAGCCCGGGTACACGATTTCGCCGTCGCCCCAGTAGGTGTAGGGCCGGGCGGAGTTCTTCAGGTTCTGCCGGTAGCGGGCGAGGTTGGCTTTGCCCAGCATCGCCCAGGTCGTGTCGTCGTCGGCGACATCGGGGCCGGGCACGCTGTCGCGCATCTCCAGCGGGTCGAGGAACGTCTCGACGAACAGCTGGCGCAATGGCTTGCCCGTCTTCTTCTCGAGGACCGCCTTCAGGTATTCGAAGCGTTCGGGGTTGTAGCTGAATTTCTCGCCGGGCGTGCCTTCCGAGGTGTGGCTGAGCAGGTGCTTGATCCTGACCGAGTCGTCCTTGAAGTCGCTCGAGTAGTGCGACACCGGCTCGTCGAGGTCGAGCTTGCCCTGTTCCACCAGTTGCATGACCAGGATCGACGTGAACGTCTTGGTCACCGAGGCGATGTGGTAGAGCGTGTCGGCGGTGGCGGGAATGCGGTGCTCGATGTCCGCATAGCCGAAGCCCCGGGCCGAAAGCACGTCGCCATCCTGGATCACCACCATCGACAGGCCGGGGATGCCGAGGGCGTTGCGGTCGGCTTCGACCTGGCGCTGGAAGAGGTCGAGACGCTGCGCGCTCCCGTTTGATGCCGGCGACTGCGGCGGTGCTTTCGGTCGCGAGGTGGCCGGACCGGCGAGTGCCAGCAAGGCCACGAGGATCGTCGCAATGGCCCTGGATGGGTGCGGCATGGTTCATTGCTCCCTGTTGCTGGCAAACAGCGTGCGGCGGCGCGGCGGCTGTCGGTCGACGAGGCGGTTACGTGCCCGTGCCAGCCTTGGGATGCCTACCGGGCGCACAGGGTTTAAACCGACACGCTGCGTGCATCGCGTTTGTCGCCGCCGCAAGTTCCAAGGCAAAAGCCCCGCCAAAAGGCGGGGCTTTTTGTTTGCAAGAACTGGATGACAGTAAGGGGGCAGGGTCTATTCGCGCAGCGCCCGATACGCATGCCAGCTGGCGTGCCCCAGCACCGGGTAGATCACGATCAGGCCTGCCAGCGCAGTTGCGATGCCGACGGCCGTGAGCAGCACGATCATGAGTGCCCACCCGGCGCACGCCACCGGGTGCCGGGCCACTGCTTGCAGGCTGCCGCGTATCGCATCACCGGCGCTGGCGTCCTGGTCGAGGATCAACGGCACGGCGATGACGGAGACCGCAAAGCTCAGCACGGCCAGCACGCTGCCGATGGCGGCCCAGGCGAACCACTGTCCGGACGACATCATCCGCAGCGCGTTGTCCCATAGCGACAGCTCGACGCTGGGGGCGATCGGGCCCATCGTTGCGCTCAGTACCCCTGTGGAGATCACCAGCCACGCGGCGGCGATGGCGAGCAGGACGAAGGAGAAACGCTCCAGCGCTGGGAGGTTGCGCTTGAGTCCTTGCAGTGAGGTCTCGAAGGTCGGGGTCTCACCCGCCGCCATGGCGCGCGAGGCCTCGATCAATCCGGCGCCCAGGATCGGCCCCAGCAGCAGGAAGCCGGAAACGGCCGCGGCGATGAAGTAGGGATGGTTGCCCAGTGCGAAGACCACCCAGCCCATCACCGTGACCATCACTCCGTAGGCGATGCCCAGGCCGGGCACGCGTCGAAAATCGTGCAGCCCTTGCGAAACCCAGCGCAGCGGTTCGCCTACCGCGATGTGCTCGGTTGCGTGGCCCGGATGCGAGGAAAGTACGCTCGAATGCATGGTTGTCATGGCGTCCTCCTGGAAGGAAGGAACACATCAACCCGGAGGTGGCCGGGTCATTGCACCGCGATGGTGCCCTTCATCATTGCGGCATGGCCCGGGAAGCTGCAGAAGAATTCGTACGGACCACCCGTCTTGATCTTGCTGGTCGGGAAGGTGACTGAAGTACTCTCGCCGCCACCCACCAGTTTGGTGTGGGCGATGACGCGGGCGTCGTCGGCCTTGACGTAGTTGGCCGCAACGCCGGCGGTCATGCCATCGGCGGACACGGCCTGCTGGTCGGCAGTCGTGGCGATCACCACGTTGTGGCCCATCGCAGCCACCGGCATCTTGCCGGCGTGCTTCAGGGTGATGGTGAACTTGCCGCACGAGGCGGGCACCGCGATGGAACCGACGTTGTACTGCATTGCGTCGTTGCCTTCGATCGTGGTGCCGCAGTTGGTGACCACGGCAGCGGGCTTGCTTTCAGTGGCAGGGGCGGGCGTCGGGGCAGCGGTGGCGGCGGGCGGCGTTTCAGCCGGGGCGGGCGTCGGGGCTTCGGTGGAGGCGGGCGGCGTTTCAGCCGGGGCGGGTTCGGGCGTGGTCGCTGGCGCGGCGGCGCTCTCCTCGGCAGGCGGCGGCGACTTGCCGCAGGCCGACAAGGCCAGCACGCAGGCGATGGTGAGTAGGACGGTTCGGGTATTCATACGCCGGGACTCCGGCAGGGGCAGGCGTGTATATGATTCGCGCGGGAAGGGATATGTGGCGTGAAAGATCCCAGTGCACGCTGTCGCGAGGGTGGGGCGCGAGTCCTGCACACCGGGTAACCGTTATTCGCGCCAAGTCCAAAGACAGAAAGCCCTGCCGGAAGACCGGGCTTGCATGAACGGGCTAACTTTGAGCCCGTTATCCAGCGGTCGGCTGATAGCTGCCACTGCGTCGGATGGCCGGAGCAGGTGCGCTTGCCCCGGCCTTCAGTTCGAATGGCTCAGAAGTTGTTGTCGCCGTCCAGCAACCGGCCCAGTCCGCCGAGCACCGAACCCTCGTCGCGGCCGCCACCGCGTTGCGGCGCCGCGGCGAGCATGCGACCGGCCATGCGCGAGAACGGCAGCGACTGCAGCCATACCTTGCCCGGTCCGGTGAGCGTCGCGAGGAACACGCCTTCGCCGCCGAACAGCATGCTCTTGATGCCGCCGACCGCGCGCACGTCCATGTTGACGGTGTCGTGGAAAGCCATGACGCAACCGGTGTCGACGTCGAGGCGTTCGCCCGCGCGCAGTTCGCGTTCGACCACGGTGCCGCCGGCGTGCACGAACACCCAGCCGTCGCCTTCCAGCTTCTGCATGATGAAGCCCTCGCCGCCGAACAGGCCGGTGAGGATCTTGCGCTGGAAGTGGATGCCGACCTGCACGCCGCGCGCGCCGGCCAGGAAGCTGTCCTTCTGGCAGACCAGGCGGCCGTTGTGCTCGTCCAGCTTCATCGCCAGCACCGTGCCGGGGTACGGCGCCGCGAACGCGACTCGCGCCTTCCCGCTGCCGGTGTGCGTGTAGACAGTGGTGAACAGGCTCTCGCCGGTGACCACGCGCTTGCCCGCGGTCATCAGCTTGTCGAGGAAGCCGCCGCCCTGGCCGGCCTGCGCGCCGCTGCCGAAGACGGTGGCCATTTCCACCGCCGCGTCCTTGTACATCAGCGCGCCGGCTTCGGCGATGGCGCTCTCGCCCGGATCGAGTTCGACCTCGACGAACTGCATGTCGTTGCCGACGATGCGGTAGTCGATGTCGTCGTTGCGCGGCGTCGTGCGCGCGCCCGCGGCGGGCAGCGGCGGTGGCAGGTGTTCGTGCGGTGCGGCCGGGCGCAGTTCGCCGACCTCGGCGATCGAGCGCCAGCCGGTGAAGCCTTCGCGCCAGCAGAAATGGGCCGGATGTTGCTGCGCGTACTGTTGCGCGGCGCTGTCGTCGAGCGGACCGATGCGATCGCCGCTGCCGGAATGGAAGTACCAGCTGGTCATGTGGAGTCCTTGTCCTTGTGCCAAATACAGCACGCAAACTAGCAGGTGAAGCGATGCCGCGACCCGTGCCGCCGGTCACGCCGCACGCCGGCCTGCAGGTTCTGCGCCGCCTGCCGGCGTAGCTGACTTGGGTGATGCCGTCGGGTGGGTGGCGTCGCCCAGTTCGGCTGGAGACATGGCTACGACCGGGTGGCGTTAGGCATGCGCGCCTCTGCGTCATTGACCCGAACCGAAATCGGGCGCCTACTTTGCCGGCGCGACGGAAAGCGTGACTCACGGCACCGTGCAGACGGGCGGACCACGGCAGGTCCGAGTTGCGGCGCGTGATGGCGTAATCCGTTCGGGAGGCGCTTCCTTGGCTGACATCTTCGTTTCCTATTCCCGCCACGACCGCGACCGGGTGGCGCCGCTGGTGAAGGCGCTGGAGGCGCAAGGCTGGTCGGTGTGGTGGGATCCGGACATCTCCCCCGGCGAGGAATTCGACTCGCTGATTTCGCGCGAACTCGAAGCCGCCCGGACCCTGATCGTGGTCTGGACGCCGCACTCGGTGGAATCGCGCTGGGTCCGCGGCGAGGCGCGCGATGCGGCCGACCGCGGCGTGCTGGTCACGGTGCGCTTCGAGCACGCCAAGCTGCCGATCGACTTCCGCGCGCTACACGCCACCGACCTGGACGAGTGGAACGAAGATCCCGGGCACGCCGCGTTCCTGAGCCTTTGCAAGGCGCTGGAGGCCAAGCTGGGAGCGGCGAAACCCCCAGCCGTGGCGATGCAGAAAAGCACGCAGGTCAGCATCTGCGTGCTGCCGTTCGCCAACATGAGCGGCGACCCGGAGCAGGATTACTTCTCCGACGGCATCACCGAGGACATCACCACCGACCTGGGCAAGGTATCCGCGCTGTCGGTCGTGTCGCGCAACCTGGCGTTCTCGTTCAAGGGCGCGAACGGGGGCGTGGCGGACATCGGCCGCAAGACACACGCCACGCATGTGCTGACCGGCAGCGTGCGCAAGGCCGGCGAGCGCGTGCGCATCACCGCGCAGCTGATCGATGCGGCCAAGGATGCGCAGGTCTGGGGCGAGCGCTACGACCGCGAACTCAACGACATCTTTGCGCTGCAGGATGAGATCTCCAAGGCCATCGTCTCCGCGCTGAAGCTGACCCTGTTGCCCGAGGAGAAGGAGGCCCTGGCGCAGCGTTCCACCAGCAATGCGGAGGCTTACAAGCTCTACCTGATGGCGCGCCAGTTCTGGCTGCGCGACAACGAGCGCAACAACGAGATCGTCATCCGCATCTGCAAGCACGTGGTCGAACTGGATCCGAACTATGCGCAGGCCTGGGCAACGATGGGCCTGGCGAAATGGAACCTGTTCTGGCAGGTGGACCAGCAACAGGAAGACCTTGAATACCCGGCGATGCGCGCACTGGAACTCGGTCCGCACCTGGCCGATGCCCATGCCGCACAGGCCGCGGTGAAGCGTAGCGCCGGGGACTTCAAGGGCGCCCTGATCGCGGCGAAGCGGGCCGTCGAACTCGAACCCACTTCCTACGTGGCGAACCGGCTCGCCGGCCTGAGTTGCATGGGACTGCGCGTGTACGACCAGGCGATCGGTTACTTCGAAACCGCGGCTGCGCTGATGGAGTCGGATTTCACGGCGGCCAGCTTCATCGTCCAGTGCCACGAAGTCATGAACGACAAGGAGGCCACGCAACTGGCGGCAGCCAAGGCGATGAAGCGGATCGAAAAGATCGTTTCCGAGGATCCCGGGCATGGGCGGGCGATCGGGTTCGGCGTCTCCATCCTGGTCACGCTGGGGCAGAAGGAACGGGCGATGGAGTGGGCAACGCGCGCCCGCCTGATCGATCCCGACAACGCGAACCTGCAGTACAACCTGGCGTGTGCGATGTCCCTGCTTGGCGAGCACGATGAGGCGCTCAACATCCTGCAGGGCGTGGCCGACCGGTCCTCGCTGGGCATGCTGAGCTGGATCGAGACCGATTCCGACCTGGACGGCATCCGGTCCTATCCGCGCTACGCGGGAATGATCGAAAGAGCCAGGCTTCGACTGGCACCGAAGGCGGCGCAACTCGCGTAAGGAAAGGGGGGCAGGGCATTCCTTGCCCGGCTACTTGTCGCCTTCCTTTTTCATGCCTTTCAGCAGTGCCACGATCGCCATCGCGTGACCGTGTCCCAGCGCGAAGTCCTGCTTCAGCCATGCGACGATCTCACCTGCCTTGATGCCAGGCAGCAATCCCCTGGCATTGGCGTAGCCCTTCCTGGAAGCGAGGGCGCGGAAGTCGGCGGGGGACTTTCCGGTCTTGGTCTGGATGTTGTCGAGATAGGCCTGGAAGGACATGGGGCGACTCCTTGGGTTGGGGACTGTCCGGTGCTCTTGCCTTGTCGACGAACGGGGGAGCGGCAGATCGACATGCTTGCTTCCGTCCCTCTCTTGTCCGAATGTCGACGCGCGGCGCGCCCATTCGTCATATAGGCAAACCCACCCGGAGTTCCGCATGCCTGCTGCCCGTCCCCGCCTGTACGCCCACCCGTTTTCCTCCTACAGCCAGAAGGCGTTGATCGCGCTGTACGAGAACCAGACCGAGTTCGACTACCGAAACCTGGAAGACGCACAAGCCAACGCCGAGCTGGCGGCGTTGTGGCCGATGCGGCGCTTCCCCGTGCTGGTCGATGGCGACCGCACGGTGATCGAAGCGACCAGCGTCATCGAATACCTCGACCTGCATTACCCCGGCCCGGTGAAACTGATCCCGGAAGATCGCGACAGTGCGCTCGAAGTGCGCATGCTCGACCGCTTTTTCGACAACTACGTCTCCACCCCGCAGCAGAAGCTGGTTTTCGACAGCATGCGTTCCGAGGCCGACCACGACCCGTACGGCGTCAAGGAGGCCCGCGCGATGCTCGAGACCGCCTACGCTTGGCTGGATCGGCGCATGGCCACGCGCGAATGGGCCGTCGGTGCGACCTTCACCCTGGCCGACTGCGCTGCGGCGCCCTTCCTTTTTTATGCGGACTGGACGCATGCGATCGACCCCCGCTTTGCCCACGTCCGCGCGTACCGCGAGCGGCTGCTTGCACGCCCTTCGTTCAAGCGCGCCGTGGACGAAGCACGGCCGTACCGTGCGTATTTCCCGTTGGGCGCGCCGGATCGGGATTGAAGCGGTACGAGATGCCGCCCCGGCGGCCCGGTAATCGCTACCTGACCACGCAAAGAACGGTCTCTGATGCACTTTCTCCAGTGCGCAGGGAGCAATCGCTCACGCGCCGGAGACCGGCTTTTTGCGATCCTGTCGTCGTCGGATCCTTGGAGAATTCCCATGTCGGAAACCTCCCCCATCACCGGTGAGTTGTCGAACAGCAAGGTCGCTGGCGTGTTCCCACTCGAGTCCGCCGCGCGCGATGCGGCGCAGGCGGTGTCCGCGGCGCTGTCGCTGGGCTCGTCGCAGGTGCAGGTGATTACGCCGGCCGAACCTCACCCGGGCCGCAAGCTGGAGCCAGAGAGCCGCGGCATCTGGCACACGATCGTCGTCGCGCATGTGCGCTTGGGCATCGCCGGGGCGGTGGTCGGTTTGCTGGTGTTCGCCGCGCTATATGCGGCGGGCCTGCCATTCATCGTCAACTCGCCCATAGCGGCGGGGTTGGTCATGCTGTTCTTCGGCACGGTCGCGGGCCTGTTCCTCGGCGGGTTTGTCTCGCTGCGGCCGGATCACGACCGTTACGTGGAGGCCGCGCGCGACGCGATGGCGGCCGGCAAGACAACGGTCGTCGTGCACGCGTTCTCCATGGAGCAGCGCCGTCAGGCCGCGGAGCTGCTGCGCGCGCACGGCGGCGATGTGACCTCGACCTTGTGAGGCCGGCGCGCTGACTGGAAGCGTGTTGCCGCGCTGGACGGGTCTTCACTGTTGCCGCACGGCGGCATCGGGATCGGAATGCCGTACCTGGTGGCGCCGGCGGTTCGGCCATCCGCCGCTCCGCAAGCATGGCCGCTCGCCCGTGCTGGGCGCGTTGGCCCGGTGTGATTGCCCGGTTCCTGTATCAGGGATCCCTGCAACTGCGGCAGCCCTCCGACTCACACGAACCCAACCGGGACAGAGCTGGCCATGAATTTGGACTCGGTGCCCATCTGGGTTTTTTTCCTCGGCACGATTCTCCTCGTGATGGCGTTCATCGAGGTGGGATACCTGCTGGGCAAAGTCGCCCATCGCAAGTCGGCAGAGGAAAAAGAAACGCCGGTTTCCGGCGTCGCAGGCGCCGTTCTGGGCCTGACCGCGTTCATCATGGCTTTCACGTTCGCGATCGTCGCGGAACGCTACCAGGTCCGCAAAAGCCTGGTGCGCGAAGATGCGAACGCAATCCGGGTGGCCTACGTACGCGCCGACTTCCTGCCGGAGCCTGAGCGCGAAGAAAGCAAGCGCCTGCTCAAGGTCTACCTCGACAAGCGGCTGGCGTTTGCCCACGAGGGCAGCATCGGACGCGATCTTGCCCCGTTGCTCGCCGAAACGGATCGCACCCAGCGTCGCCTGTGGAGCATTGCCGTGGCGAATGCCAAGCGGGACATGAATTCGGATGTCGGCGCGCTCTACATCGAGTCGCTCAACGAACTGAGCTCGGTACAGACCATGAGGTTGGCGATCGGCGTGCGCGCGAGGGTGCCGCTGGGCATCTGGATCACGCTCTACAGCCTCACGATCCTCGGCATGGTGAGCATGGGCTACCACGCCGGAATCGCCGGATCCAAGCGATCCAAGGCCACGTGGATCGTCGCCATTTCCTTCGGCATGGTGATCGCACTGATCGCATCGCTCGATCGACCCGATTTCATCAAGGTGACGCAGCAACCGCTCATCGACCTGCAGGATTTCATCGCTGCGGACGAGCGCACTTGAGGTGCTGGCGCTTCCCTTGTCACGTCAGGTCAGGCCGACGTGCGGCCGTCCGCATCACGCCCGCGGCCAATACGCCTGTACGGAGCTATCGCGTCTCGAATAGCGCGTTGATCTCGCCGTAGACCATGCGCGGCGCAGTGGCGGCGCGGCCGTCCTGCAGGAACGAGCCCGCCAGTTGGCCGACATGCGCGAACACCGCCTCAGCCAGGTCCGAACCCGCGCTGAGCCGGCGTACGCCCAGCGCCTCGAGTTCGGCCACTGCTGGCAACGACGGGCGCAGCATCACGTTGAGCGGCAGCCCTGCGCCAGCGGCAATATCGCGGATCGCACCGGACTCCACCAGGCCCGGCACGAACAGGCCGTCGGCGCCCGCATCGCGGTATTGCGCGGCGCGTTCGAGCACGGCGTGGACGCGGCGTTCGGCTGGCGCGAGCCCGCGCAGGTACACGTCGGTGCGCGCATTGACGTAGACATCGAGCCCGCGCGCGGCCAGCGCCTGTTTGATGCGCGTGATCTTGGCGCACAGCGCCGCGGGCGCGCCGGCGCCGTCCTCCAGGTTGATCCCGACCACGCCGAGTTCCGCCAACTGCAGGACGTTGCCGGCGACGACCTCCGGATCGTCCGAATAACCGCCTTCCACGTCCACGCTCAGTGGTACGCGGATGACCCGTGCGATCTCGGCGGTCGCCGTGAGCAGGTGTTCGATGGGGAGCTGGTCGCCGTCCGCGTAGCCCCGGCTCCACGCCACGCCGGCGCTCGTGGTGGCGATCGCGGGCGCGCCGAGGCTCTCGATCAGCCGCGCGCTGCCGGCGTCCCACGCATTGGCGAGTCGCAGGAGACCCTGCGCATGCAGGCTGCGGAAAAGGGCGGCGTGGTCGGCATTGCGCATGGGAAGCCTCGGTAGTCGGAAGATCCGCGATGGTCGCAGATGGATGTCGATGGTACAGGCCACTTCCGGACAATGATGTGGGCGGGCGTAGCCCGGGTAAGCGAAGCGCACCCGGGGTCCCGAAGCCGCGTGCGAGCTCACATTTTCCGGTGGTCAATCCGTTGGACGTCGCGTAATTTCCCACCATCGGGGACGGACAAAAGGGGATAGCGGCATGCGGAGCACTCCCATCTGGGCGGGGATCGTTGCGTTGGGTTGCGCCTTCGGCGCGTGGGCCGCTGAACCAGGTGCGAAGCCGCCGGCGCAATGGGCGGAGTACCTGGCCGCGGTCCGCAAGGCAGACGCCATCGTCGACGACGAGGCGCGCTGTCTTGCCCATCCGGACCTGCCGGGCAACGACTGGCGTCCGGACGCCGCCAAATGGCGCTGCGCGATGCTGCGCAAGCCCATGCTGTCGTTGGACGAGATCGACCAGGCCCTGCAGACCGACGATGGCACCTCCGCAATGGAGCGCCGCTTCGCACAACTGCTCGATGCGCATTACCAGGACCAGCAGCAGCGAGAACAGATCTTCAACGCGTTCAATCCATTCGACGACAGCGCACGCGCGGGCGAAGTCGCCAAGCGGTGGCTCGAACGATCACCCAAGAGCGCGTTCGCGAACATGGCGATGGCGAACTACCACTCGGCCACGGGCTGGGAGGCGCGCGGCACCAAGTACGCGCAGGAGACGCCGCAGGCACAGCTGAAGCGAATGACCGATGAGTTCGCGCTCGCCGTGCCGCTGTATCTCAAGGCGCTGGAGATCGAGCCCCGCCTGTCGCCGGCCTGCACCAGCATGGCGGCCATCGGCCGGCAAAGCTCGGACGCTCTCCAGAGCTACGCCATGGACGTCTGCACGAAGGCCGATCCCAATTCCTACTACCTCGCGCTGGAGCGCATCTACGGCGCGCAGCCGAAGTGGGGAGGTTCCGGCGAGGCGCTGCGATCCGCGGTGGCCTATGCGGAAGCGCGCATCCAGGCCAACCCCATTCTCGCCACTCTGCTTGGGCACTTCGCGGGCTATGGTCCGTCCAATGCCGGCAACTTCGGCGACGTGGCCGACGAACTCGCCGCTGCGGCCCGGATGGCGCCAAGTGGAACCTTCGCTGCGCACGCGGGCCGGGGGTATCGGGTGAAGGGTGATGACTGGGCGTCGCTGGTTTACCTGTCGCAGGCGCTGCGCTTCTTTCCACGGGATGCCGACTGGCGATACGAGCGAGCGGGGCTCCTGCGGGATGTCGGTGATTACGGCTGGGCATCTTCCGACATGAAGGTGGCGCTGGAGGTCGCGCCTGACGATGGCTGGAACCAGTACCGCATGGGCCAGATCGCCCGCGAGTTGAGCGGGGAGGGCGGCGCGCGGCCGTACTTCAAGCGCGCGATGGAGGATCCGGAGGCCCGCGAGTCGGCCATGGCTTTGTACTGCCAGAGCTTCATCATCGAATCAAAGCCCAAGGAAGCCGGCGACTGCACACGCAATTTTGCGACCGAGTTTCCCAACAATGGCGAAGCATGGCGCCTTCGTTCATGGGTGCTGGAAAAGGCAGGCGCTGCGGATGCGGACCTGGAGGCGGCGTACGACAATTTCTTCCGCTATGCGGACCCGAAGAGTGAGCTGCACCAGCGGGAAGTCGCCGAGCTCAAGCAGTGGCGCCGGATGAAGAAGACCGACAAGCCTGGCGTGCGGCGGCCCTGAACGCTTGCCGGATGGCCGCGACGCCGGGCCCGTACTCACTCCGGAATTTCGAACACAGGGGAATGCCGTGCGCATCATTGCTTTTTCGCTAGTCCTCATCGCTGGGCTGCTCTGCAAGTGGGAAGCGGCCGTAGCCGGGACCGCACGCGGCGCGGCACCCACCGCCGCCGACCGGCTGCTGCTGGCGCCCGACGCCAAGGTAGGCACGGAAACATTCGGTGAGCTCACCGCACGCTGGTGGCAATGGGCCGATCGCATGCCGGTCGCTCCCTACCTGGATCCGGACGGCCGCCTGTGCGAACTCGAACAGGAAGGGCGCGTGTGGTTCCTGGCCGGGACCAACGGCAGTTTTACCGCCAAGCGCAAATGCATCATTCCCGCCGATCGTCACATCCTGGTGCCCATCATTAACATGCGTTACAGCAATGTGCCGCAATACGGCAAGCCGCTGCCGCTGCCATGCAAGGTGCTGCAGGGAGGTGCCGCGGTGAACAACGATCGCCTGGGAAGCGCCGTCGTCCTCATAGACGGCGTGCCCGTGACCGACGTGGCCCACTATCGCGTCCGCAGCCGGGGATGCTTTCCGCTTCGCGCGGACGACGAGGAATCGCCAAGCACGGCCGCCGACGGGTACTGGCTGCTCATCAAGCCGCTGCCGCCAGGGATCCATACCCTCACTGTCGGCGCGAACTACGCCGCCGACGAAGACGGGTACGGCCGCATGGTGCAGAACTTCGAATACGTGCTGCACGTGGGGGGACGGACGGACGCGTTGTAGCGGTTACGAAACGCGCCTGGCGCGGGCTGATCGCCGCAGCCATGACGCATGCAATCAGATCTTCTCCCCGTCCGCGGGAAGCAGAGGCCCGGAAGCAGAGGAGGGGAGGCGAGCGCAGCGAGCCGCGGTTGCTTCCCGTCAGCGCCGGGTCCCCAGCACGCCGTCCAGTGCGAGTTGCGCCTTGAAGCCCGCCTTCTCGAGCCGCTTGGCCACTTCGCGTGGCACATCCCGCCCGGTGGTGAGCTTGTTCGGGCTGCCGGTGTAATGGAACAGCCGGCCACCGCGACGCAGCACGCGCGCCAACTGGTCGTAGAACGCCTGTGAGTAAAGCTCGCCGGCAATGCCGAAGCGCGGCGGGTCGTGCAACAGGGCGTCCACCGAGGCGTCGCCGATCTGCGCGATCGCTTGCGACACGTCGGCATGGGTGAGCTGCAGGCGGCCGCCGCTGGCGGGCGCATCCGGATCCGGCGACCACGGGTTGAGCGTACGCAGCCACAGCACGTCGGCGTTCTTCTCGTACGACTGGATGCGCGCGGCGCCTGCCTCCAGGCAAAGCGCGGCGAAGTAACCCAGGCCGCCGCAGGTATCCAGGATCGCCTTGCCCTTCGGTTCCACCAGCGCCACCTTGCGACGCGCGTCCTCGAAGGGGGACTCCTTCGACGTGGGCAGCATCTTGATGCCGTCGATCTCGAAGGTGGGCGCGCCCCATTCGGTCGGCACCAGCTTGATCAGCGCGCCGGAGTAGCGCGACACCGGTTCGAACCCATCGCCGTCCCAGTAATAGAGGGTGCGGTCCTTCAGCTTGTGCGGGTACGGATAACGCCGCTCGCGCCACTGCCAGGCATCGGCTTCCAATGTCGCTTCGCCGCCCGACTTGCCCAGGTCCAGCGATCCGGTCCATGTGCCTGCGCCGGCATCGCGCGCGGCCAGCAGGGCTTCGCCGATGGCGCGGGTGAGCAGAGGGCCGGAATAGTGCATGTCGTTCGAGTCATTTTGAGGGCGAAGTGGCGAATATCATCGCCGATGCCGCATGTTGCACGCGCGCAGACGTGGTTTCGTCCATGCAGAATGCCCGCATCGAGGGCGTTTTTCCGTTCCATAAGCTGATCCCGAGGGCGTCCGCCCCGGATGAACCCGTTGCCGGGGCGAATGCGCGGACGGTCGCCGGGAAGAGGAGCGCGCAACCGATGCACCTGCCACGGGTTGGAGCATGTGCCGCTATTACGAGGCTGGGCGGCGTGCTGGTACTGGCCATGGCGGCCGCGAACGCGTGGGCGCAGGACATCGAGCCGCGCGCGTATTCCAACGCGCCGGTTGGCGTGAACTTCCTGATTGGTGGCGTCGTGCGGACGCGAGGCGGCTTGTCGTCCGATCCCTCGGTACCGATCACCGATGCGAAGCTGGAATCGACCAGCCTCGTCCTCGCCTACGCCAGGTCGCTCGACCTGTGGGGGAAGTCGGGGAAGTTCGACGCGATCGTGCCGTACACCCGCCTGTCGGGAACGGCCGACTACCTGGGCCAGTCGCTGGAGCGGAATGTCACCGGGTTCGGTCGACCGGCGTTCCGGATTTCGGTCAACCTCCACGGCGCGCCTGCGCTTGGGCTGAAGGAGTTCCGCACATGGAAGCAGGACCTGATAGTCGGCGCGAGCCTGCAGGTCGCGCCGCCTTGGGGGCAGTACGACGCCGACCGCATCGTCAACATCAGCAGCCACCGCTGGTCGTTCAAGCCGGAGGTCGGTCTCTCCAAGGCCATCGGACCCTGGACCCTGGAGCTGCAGGCGGCGGCGACCTTCTTCACCGACAACGGCGACTTCTACGGCGGCACCACGCGCTCGCAGGATCCGCTCTACTCGCTGCAGGGCCATGTGATCCATGGCTTCGCGTCGGGCAAATGGCTGTCGGTCGATGCCACCTACTTCGCTGGCGGTCGCTCGCGGATCGACGATGTGCTCAGCAACGACCTGCAGCAGAACTGGCGCGTGGGCGCGATCCTGGCGATTCCGGTGGGCCCGTTGAATTCGATCAAGTTCTCCGCGAGCAGTGGCGTGTCTGCCCGCACGGGCAACAACTTCGACGCGCTCGGCGTGGCATGGCAGTACCGCTGGGGAGGCGGGTTGTAGGGAGCGCCGCGCACGCGTCGCCGTCGCCATGGCGGCGATGAAGGCATGGCGATCCCGGCCCGACGCGTTACTGGAACTTTTCCGGGTACTGCTTGGCGATTCCGTCGGTGAGCGCGTCGGCGAACATCAGCATGTGCTCGTGGCCTTCGTCGTAGGCCTTGATGTCGGCGGCCCAGTCCTTGTGCAACCTGGCGACGACTTCGCCGCTGGTCAGGTCCAGGTGCTTCTGCAGCATCGCTTCCAGGTCTGCTTTCGCCCAGTTTGGATTCGCGCCGCTCAGGAACGCTGCGATCTCCTTGCCGTTCGCGGACCATTTCGCCTGGGCCGCATCCAGTTGCGCCTTGTCGCCGCCTTTCGCGGCCTTGACGACCTCCACCGCCTGGCTGATGTGGTCGCGCAGCAGGCCCGCAAGCTTGTCGCCCGCGGCATCGCCGTAATAAGGCTTGATGGCCGCGCCGATCTCGTCCTGGTTCTTCATCAGGCGCGCGGCCACGGCGTCGGTGTCGGGCAGCCCGGCGAGGGCGCTGATGATGTAGTTGCGCGTGTAGGTGATGTGGTCCTCCCACAGCTTGCGCATCGCGGTCCGGGTTTCCGCTTTGCGGTCGGGCATGGCGGTGGTCGCGGTGGCCGCCGCGGTGGCCGTGGGGGCGCCAGTTGCGGCAGGCGCCGCAGGCGCGGAGGGCTGCGTGCAGGCGGCGATGGCGACCAGGATGCTGGCCAGCAGCAACGGCGAAGAGCGTGGTTTCATGGCGTGTTCCTCCTTCGGAAGCACCGGGGAAATAAGGCGCGCCCGGGCGTGAAGCGCACGCATCCCTGTGTTCATCCGGAAACCACGCGCCAGGCACGGAAGGCAGAGTAGGTTTTGGAGTTTGTACTCTCGAAAGCGCAGGCCTTGCTGACGAGTTCCGGCAGGGCGGACGCAGGCGCAAGCGCAGTGCGCCGTACGAACGTCCGATGTTTGCCTTTGATGCGCGACTCGACCTGATCCGTCACGTGCCCATCGGTTTCATTACCGTGGCGTTCGCACGCCCCGGCCACGCCACGTACGTCCGCCACGCATACCCCCACGGCACTACCGCCACCAGCAGCGGCAGCGCGAGGAACGAGCTGGCGATCTCGCCAGTCGGCGTGCCCCATAGCGTGCCGGCCTGCCACAGCGGCCAGGCGACGAATGCGAGCCAGATCGCCTTGTAGCCGATGGTGAAGAACATCAACGGCAGCCAGCGCAGCGGGTGGATCAGCCCGAACAGCGCGAGCGCAGGGTAGGTGGCCCAGACGGCGAAGGCGACCGCGCGCAGCGGATCCCAGGGGCCGTCGTGTGCCAGCAGCACGCGCCACGCGGTCGGCGCCACGAATATCAGCATCAGGAAGTAGAACAGCCGCAGGCCCCAGATCTGCACGGGGCGAACGCCTTCGTGGCGCTGCGGGTCGGACACGAAGAAGCGGGCGAGGGTGTTCATGTCATTCCTCCTGGGGCGGCTGCGTGGGATCGAAGGCGAGCAGGTCGCCAGGCTGGCAATCGAGGACGGCGCAGATCGCCTCGAGCGTGGAAAAGCGGATCGCCTTGGCCTTGCCGGTCTTCAGGATTGACAGGTTGGCGACGGTGATGTCGACGCGCTCGGACAGCTCGGTCAGCGTCATGCGGCGCTCGTGCAGTTTTTCGTCGAGGCGGACCACGATCGCCATGGCCTACACCGTGCCTTCGAGGTCGGCGCGCATCCGCGTGCCCTCGTCGAACACGCGCGCCAGCACGAACAGCAACAGCACGGCCAGCCACGGCGCGAACGAGAAGCCGACGTCGATGTTGTCGATGGCCGGCACGAACCGGGAGGCGCCCAATACAATCGCGCCCACCAGCAGCCGCAAGCCTTCGCCGGCGAGCACCCACCAGGCGATCGCCTGCAGGCGGCGGGCGTTGCCAGCGACGAACGGGTCGCCATCGCGCACGGTATCGACGATCGCCAGCAGTTCGCGCAGCACCCGATACACGACGTACGCGCCGGCGATGCCGACAATCACTACCGCGCGCAACGCGGCCCGCACCTGCCAGGCGTCGGCGCCGTCCAGCCCGACGAGGGCGTCGAACAGCAGTTTCGGATAGATCAGGGTGGCGACCAGCAGCACGCCGATGGCGCAGGCGTAGAGGGCGTTGAGGACGATCAGGCCGCGGATCAGCAGGCGGGCCAGGGGGAGGGCGTTCGGGGGTCTGGTCACGGGATTCGGCCTCTTTGGTTATCGTAAAACGATATTAAACATATCGAAAAACAATATGCAAGCGCCGTTCGGCGGATACCGCCGCTGGGGCTCCGGCCCCGGTTGCCCAAATCGGCCATGACGGCGGAGTCCGGTCCTATACCAATGGTGATCGCGCGCCAGTGCGACCCGGCCGGACACCCTGAACTTCGATGCGGGCTACGATCCTCGACGAAACACCTGATCGGTCACCCATGGAAACAGGACGCGGCAACAACCAAGGACGAGGGCAGGCAGGGCTGGATCCCGAGCTGTTGCGCCGCCTGCTGCGCGCGAAGGACCGGATGGATGCCGCCTCGCACGAGGAGTGGCCCGTGCAGCGGCTGGCGCGCGTGAGCCATGTTTCCGCGGCCCACTTCGCGCGATCGTTCAAGGACGCCTTCGGCGTTCCGCCGCACCGGTACCTGCTCACGCGTCGCATCGAGCGGGCCTCGGCGCTACTGCGCGACACCGACCTGCCCATACTCGACATCGCACTGCAGACGGGCTGGAACAGCCTGGGCACGTTCGGACGGACGTTCCGTGACATCACCGGCGAGAGCCCAAGCGAGCTGCGCGCGCGCGAGCAGGCCGCTCCGCACGCGCGCGAGCAGGTGCCGGGCTGCTACCTCAGTGCCGCCCACCGGCCCGACCTCACGATCGCAGTTTCGGAGAAGCGCCGGCAGGATGCGGGCGGTAAGAATGCCGCCGAACCAACCGGTTCCATTGAAACGAAGGAGATCACATGAGCCAGGGTGTCGGAGTAGTCGGGCTGTACGTTCGCGATCAGGACGAAGCCCTCGAGTTCTATGTCGGGAAGCTCGGCTTCCGCGTCCATACCGACGCGCGTAACGGCGACTACCGCTGGCTGACGGTGCAGCACCCGGAGCAGCCGTCCTTCCAGCTCGGCCTGTTCGCGCCGCAGCCACCGACGCTCGACGCGGCGACCGCGCAGACGGTGCGCGAGATAGTGGCGAAAGGTGCCATGCCGCCGCTCGTGCTCATCGTCGACGACTGCCGTGCCTCCTGCGAAGGCATGCGCGCCCGCGGCGTCGAGTTCACGCAAGAGCCCGAGGACCGCTATGGCACCGTGGATGCCAGCTTCCGCGATCCGTCGGGCAATGGCTGGAAGATGATCCAGGCGCGGTGAGCGACCAACGTGCCATTCGATTTCAAGATCACCGCAATCCTGGAGTGAACACAATGGCCAGCAGCACGTCCACGAACTCGAAGCCGGCGAAAGTCGTAAGGAAAGCCAGCGCCAGGCCGGTCGCTGCGAAGGCAGCAAAACCGCGCAAGGCGGTCGCCAAGGCAGCAGACGCCGTGAGCGCATCCCAGCGGATCGACGAGAAGATCGCGAGCCTGCACGACTGGAGAGGCGAGCGGTTGGCCGAAATCCGCAAGCTCATCCACGAAGTCGACCCCGAAGTGGTCGAAGAATGGAAATGGATGGGCACGCCCGTGTGGTCGCACGAGGGCATGTACGCCCTCGCCAATCCCCACAAGGGCAAGGTGAAGCTCACGTTCTTCCACGGAGCGCAGCTCCCCGACCCCAAGCAGCTCTTCAACGCGGGGCTGGGGAGCAAGTGGCGGGCGATGGATATTTTCGAGGGAGACAAGATCGACAAGACCGCGCTGAAGGCGTTGCTGCGCGCGGCGGTGGCTTACAACAGCACGCATGCGGTGCCAAGGAGCAAAGGATCGCGGGCCTAGCGCGTGGATGGATCCCGTGAATGGGGCTGAAAGCGGCGAGTCGATTCTTCTATGCCGCTACGACCGGCGCATGCGGTGCTGAGCGGGCAATAGCGCACCCCCGGTTTTCGCCGGGGGTGCGGGACAGCTTTAGCTACCGGGACTTCCCTACTTCTTTCGAAAGTGCCAACACAGGCCCCCGGAAGCGACGGATAACGCCGCAGCAACGAGCGCATGCGTGATCATTCCGGCGACACCATAGACCGCCGCAACAATCGCGAATAGCACCGCGTTGATGCAGTAAAAGGATCGGGATAGTCCTTGGCTCGTCATGATTAGGCGGCCTCGGCTTGCTACTGGGCGTACTGAAGCGTGCCAATGCCGCAGACCACGGCAGTGCCAATGCCCCATGCTGACGTGGCTACACCGAGCCATCCGAAACGTGGGAACAGCGACAGTGCGCCGAGTCCAGCGCCAAGTGTTGCGGATGGATTCGTGTACTCCATGCACTTGCTAAAATATTCGCCCGCAGTCTTCGAGCCCAACGGCGCTTCGCTGCTGCCGGAAACCATCTCCACTTCTTCGGTTGTAAGGGTCCTCATTCCACTACTCATTAACTTTGGGAGTCGACTGATGATCAACTCAAAGCGCCTGCCGCGACTCCTACAGCAAGCGAGCCGACGGTAGCACCTCAGTGCGCCGCCCCCTACGTCGCCTTTGGCGAACACCTGGGTTCCAAATTACGAACGCACAGGGGTTGCAAGATGACGGCCCATGCGGCCATCAACTCCCGGCGCTTGGCCAGCAGATTGCCGCGACGACAGGCGGCTTTCACCTGGTCGGGGATCTTGTGCGCGAGCGCCTGGTCGATGACGTGCTCGGGCCAGGGGTCGCCATCTCGAGATGGGACCTGTCGACGAGGCCCTGGAGCAACTCGGCCTGGCCCGGAACGCGGTCGCGACCGTCGGCGGGTTTTCGGCGGCGCTCGCCCTGGCCCGTGCATCCGACATGGTCGCGACGGTCCCGGAGAAGCACACGTACACGCTGTGCGAGGGGATGCACCGCTTCACGCTTCCGGTGAAAGTGCCCGAGTTCACGGTCTCCCTGTTCTGGCATCCACGGCTCGAAGCGGATCCGCCGCATCGCTGGCTGCGCGCGCTGGTGAGGGATGTCTGCACCGAAGTCAACGCACTGCGAGGTGCATAGCAGTTCGTGGATGCAGGACTTCTGGGACGGGTCGTGGCAAACCGCGCGGCTATAGTGGCCGGCACCCACCCAGCAAGGACGTAGACGTGATCAGGTCCAGTCTTCCGCTCGTCGCTTTGTTAGCAGTCACTACCGCATCGGCAGGTGCGGTGCACGGAATCAATCCCGCCGACATCAACCGCAACGGCGACGCCTGCACCGACTTCTTCGACTACGCCAACGGCGCGTGGCGGCAGCAGAACCCGATCCCGAACTACATGGATCGCTGGAGCCGCCGTTGGCAATCCGGTGAGGTCAACAAGGAACACGTACGCGACATCCTCAACGAGCTGTCGGCAAAGACCGATTGGCCCAAGGGCAGCGCGGGCCAGCTCGCCGGCGACTTCTACGCCACCTGCATGGACGAGTCCCGCGTCGACGCGCTGGGCAGCAGGCCGATCCAGCCCTGGCTTGCGGACGTCGATGCCATCAAGGACAAGGCGGGCCTGCAGCGCATGATCGGCAAGCTGCACGACGTGGGCGTGTTCGTGCCCTTCATCGTGTATGCCGGCGAGGACCTGCACGAGCCCTCCCAGACCGTCGCCCACATCTATGCCGGCGGCCTGGGCATGCCCGACCGCGACTACTACCTCAAGCCCGACCAGCGCTTCGTCGAGGCGCGCGCCAAGTACCTCGAGCACGTGGCGAAGATGTTCGAGCTCGCCGGCACCAAGCCGGAGCAGGCCAGGCAGAACGCCCAGACCGTCTTCGCCTTCGAGAAGCGCCTGGCCGAGGCCTCGTTCGACAACGTGCAGTTGCGCGACCCGAAGCTGCTGGACAACCCGACCGCGTTCGCCGACCTGGACAAGCTGGCGCCGAGCTTCGACTGGACGAAGTACTTCGATGCCGCGCACATGCCGCGCAACGCGTTGAACGTCACCCAGCCCAGGTTCCTGCAGCAGGTCGAGAAGGAACTCGCGACGACGCCGCTCCCGCAGTGGAAGACCTACCTGCGGTGGCATGTCCTCAATACCGCCGCCGACTCGCTGTCCACGCCGTTCGTCGAGGAGAACTTCGCCTTCAACGGCAAGTTCCTCACCGGCGCCACCGAGATCAAGCCTCGCTGGAAGCGCTGCGCGGAAGCCACCGACAACCAGCTCGGCGAAGCGCTCGGCCAGAAGTACGTCGAGAAGTACTTCCCGCCGGAAGCCAAGGCCAAGATGCAGGACATGGTGAAGAACATCCTGCTGGCGATGGACGACACCATCCGCGGCCTGGACTGGATGGACGAGGCGACCAAGAAGAAGGCGCTGGAGAAGCGCGCGACCTTCTTCCCCAAGCTTGGTTACCCGGACAAGTTCAAGGACTACAAGGGCGTGGTGATATCGCGTGATTCGGCGTGGGACAACGTCGTCGCCGCCTCGCGCTGGAACGTTGCCGACAACCGCAGCCAGGTGGGCAAGCCGACCGATCGCAGCCGTTGGGGCATGACGCCGCCGACCTCGAACGCGTACTACAACCCGTCGCAGAACGAGATCGTGTTCCCGGCCGGCATCCTGCAGCCGCCGGCGTTCGACGTGACCGCCACCGACGCGGTCAACTACGGCGCCATCGGCGTGGTCATCGGCCACGAGATCAGCCACGGCTTCGACGACCAGGGCGCGCAGTTCGATGCGCAGGGCCGCCTGGCCAACTGGTGGACGCCCGCGGACAACAAGCAGTTCCAGGCCAAGGGTCAGTGCGTGGTCGACCAGTTCGAGGGTTACTTCATCGAGCCAGGCGTCCACCACAACGGCAAGCTGGTGCTGGGCGAATCCATCGGCGACCTCGCCGGCGCCAAGATCGCCTATCGCGCCTACCTGAAGTCGCGTGAGGCCAAGGGTCCGGAACCGACCATCGACGGCTTCACCCCCGAACAGCAGTTCTTCCTCTCCTGGGGCCAATGGCGCGGCGACGAGACGCGCATGGAAACCCAGCGCACCATGATCCAGGGCGACCCACACCCGGTCGCCAAGTACCGCGTCAACGGACCGCTGTCGAACCTGCCGGCATTCCGCGACGCGTTCCAGTGCAAGGCGGATGCGCCGATGGTGCGCGCGGAGAAGGATCGCTGCGAGGTGTGGTGACGCGCATGCATCGATGAAGCAGGGGCCCGCGCAAACGGGCCTTCTGCTGTGAAGCATTGCAGGAGTTCGATCAACGCCGCGGTTGTGGCGCAATGCCCTTCAGGGAGCCCCGATTCCCGATTGATGGGGCGCATGGCGCAATAACAGGTACTGACCCTTGTACGTGGTCGTCACAACGGTCAGCTGCGCGCGCAGATCCTCGGGAAGCTGGTCGAAGGTGGGGCGCTGGGCGCTGATGTAGGCAATCTGGTGTTCCGCAAGCACCCGGCGCAGTTGTTCGTCCCCGTCGACATGCTGGATGCGTCCGCGCGCGTAGAAATCCGCCGAATACTGGCGCCTCTGGTCGAGGATGAAGAGCGGCCGTCTCGCGAGCGACGCCTCACAGGCCGTGACGATTTCCTTCTGCGATTGGAAGCCCACGCGTGGCCACGCCACCATGACGAGCAATGCGAACAGGATCGGTGCCCAGGTACTCAATTGCAGTATCCAGGGTGAAGGCCGTTGTGAAATCCGCTGCTCCCACGCTTCGGCCACCAGGCAGCCAAAGCCCACCAGGCCAGGCAGAACATAGGTTGGCAGGATGTTGCGGCTCATCGTGAAGAATACGGCTGGCGCGAGCGCCCAGCACACGAGATAGAGCCCCCAACCATCGCTGGCCGGAGACGGCCGAATGGGGATGTCCACTCTCCGCCGGACCAGCTGCCACAACAGCCATGGCGACCACGGCAGAGTTGCGAGCAATGCGTCGAGCCAGATCGTTCCCCGAGGGTATGCATGACCGGAGCCGTACAGATCGCCCTTCCATCCACTGACGGTGTAACGCTGCCAGTGTTCTCCGATGAAGAAATAGTGCAGAAACCCGGGGCTACGCACTTCGACGGCCCAATACCAGGGTACGACCAGAACCGCCGTCAGCACCGCGCCGGACAGCCATGGCAGGCGAAGCCATGTTTCCCGGACACGCCCGCTCAGCAGCGCCCAGGCACCTATCGGCCCCAGGGTCAGTACCGTCGCCACCGGCCCCTTGGCCAGCAGGCCAATGGTCAGGCCGACGAAGAACAGATAGCCCCAGCTCCGCGATTTCGTCGTCATCGCCAGCCAGAAGGAAACCATCGACAGTGTCGTGCCGAGCATCATGGTCGGGTCGGTCATCACCGCTCCCGCGCTCGCCATCATCAGCAATGTCGTCGCCAGCACCAGGCTGGCCCGAAGCCCGAAATCCGTGCCGCGCCGGCTGGCCGCGAGCGCGTACGTCAGGCCACACACCGCAACGCCCAGCAGCAGCGCTGGAATGCGCGCGGCGAATTCGTTGATGCCAAACAACTTGAAGGAAGCCGCCGTCAACCAGAACGACAGCGGTGGCTTGCCCCAGAACGGAGCGCCATATTCGATCTGAGGCACGATCCACTGGCCGGTTTCGAGCATCTTGCGCGCGATCTCGGCGTAGCGCGCCTCGGTCGTGTCCGTGAGCGGATATGCACCCAGCGTGAGCAGGCGCACGATGCAGGCGAAGGTGAGCAGGCACCACAATTGCTGTCGCGAAGAAATCCGCAACATTGGAACTGACAATGGAAACAGGCGAGTCGCTCGCCTGCTCAATTGGCGAACCATTTCCACTCCGTCCAGTTGGCGGATAGGGGCGGGCGCCGCGCTGAAAGCCGCGCGAACCGCGTGGCCAACTCTCATTAGGGCGGTGTCGCAAATTTGTCGGGTTCTGCTCTGGGCCAATTCCCGGGCCCGTCGGCATTGTTAACGTTGTGTGCGCGTCTGATGGGAAACGGCGCGCCAGTGAGCACGAGACGCCCGACCGATTTCCGACATGTCACCCAAGAGCATCGCCCTGGTGCTGATTGGAGGTTGGATATGGCAGGCATGCCGGCCGCTGTTGCGGCGCGGAGCGACGTAACGAGCAAGGTCCCGGAAATCACCTTGGGGTTCTGGGCCATCAAGGTGCTGGCCACCACCGTGGGCGAAACGGGCGGCGATGCCGTTTCGATGTCGATGGGGCTGGGCTATCTGATTGGCACCGCCATCTTCATGACGGCGTTCGTCGCAGCCGTCGCGGCACAGATCGCCGTCAAGCGCTTCAGTCCGTCCCTTTACTGGACGACGATCATCGCCTCGACCACCGTGGGTACCACGCTCGCCGATTTCGCCGATCGCTCCCTCGGCATCGGCTACTCAGGAGGTTCGTTGCTCCTGCTGGGAATGCTGCTCGCGTCGTTCTTCCTGTGGCATCGCGTGCTGGGCTCCGTGGACGTAGGCTCGGTGAGTTCACCGCAATCGGAGTTGTTCTATTGGCTGACGATCATGTTCTCGCAGACATTGGGCACGGCGCTGGGCGATTGGACGGCCGATACCGCGGGATTGGGTTACTTGGGCGCGGCCCTCGTCTTCTCCGGCCTTTTGCTGCTGGTAGCCGCGCTCTATCTCTGGACGGCGGTGTCGCACACGCTGCTGTTCTGGGCGGCCTTCATCCTCACGCGGCCGCTTGGGGCAGCGGTGGGCGATTTTCTCGACAAGCCAGTCGCCAAGGGCGGCCTTGAGCTGAGCCGCTATTCCGCGACGCTGGTCCTGTTGGGCTTGATTGCAGCAGGCATCGTCCTGTTGCCGCATCGGGCGGCGCGCGCGACGAATTGAACGGACGGCCATGGCGATGACGTCGATGCCGGCAAGGCCACGCCCGTGGATAGTGCTGACGGCGCAGCTGGGCGCCCCCTTACTGGTACTGATCGGGATGTCCGGTGCAGCCCGGGCCGGCCCGCCGATGATCACGAACGATCCGGACACGCCGGGCCCCGGCGTCTGGGAAATCAACCTTGCCATGGCCGGCGGGCGCGCACACCGCAGCCTGGATCTTTCCGCGCCGGATGTGGACATCAACCGCGGCGTGGGCGAGCGCGTCCAGCTTTCCGTGCACGGCTCATGGGCACACGCACGGGACCATGGCAACTGGGCATCCGGCTTCGGCGACGTGGAGCTTGGCCTGCGTTACCGCTTCCTCGATGCGGAAGCGGGCGGCGTCTCCCTTGCCGTGCAGCCGTTATGGGTGCGTGGCTGGTCTTCGGCCGCACGGCGGCGCGGCCTCGCTTCGGCTCAGCCCGAATGGGTCTTGCCAATACAGGTGGCACGCGGCTTTGGCCGCTACAGCGCAGGGCTGGAAGTCGCACGTCACTGGGTGCGACAGGAGGTCGACGCTTGGCAGGGCGGCGTATTCATTGCGCACGACTGCTTCGTTGGAACCTGTCTTGCAGAAATCAACAGCACGCGCGACGACGGCTCGCGGACCCGGACCGCACTCAATTTCGGCATGCGCCATCCGTTGCGCGAGGGGCTGCTGCTGATAGGTTCGTTGGGAAGCGAGATCAGCGGCGAGGATCGCCAGCCGCTGATCTTCTACTGGGGCCTGCAGTACGTCCGCTGACGCCGCGCGCCCGTCTGAAGCGGAAGCATCAGGCCCCCGGGGTCCGGCCTGGACCGGCGCATTGATCGAGCGACAAGATTCCGACACCGTTCCGACATGCCGTCTCCAACATCCGTCATTGTCCAGGCAAAGGGCTTCACTGATGCGATCTGACGCCAAGGAAGACCGCCGGTTCACTGCCGATTCCGGTATCCAGCCAGGCATCCTCGCATCCAGGCAGTTTTACGCGCGCCACTTGCTGATACCCCTGGTCGCGTTCGCGCTGACGGCATTTGTCCTGGCCTGGTTCGACATCGATCGCTGGTGGGCCGGGAAGTTGTACGCGTGGCAAGGGCATGCCTGGATATGGAAGTCGTCGTTTGTCACCGAGACACTGGTGCACACGTTGGGTCGCATGCTGAGTGTGGCGGCATGGTTTGTCGTGCTCGGACTGTGGATCAGGGCAATGGCACGGCAAGAGCTCTCCCGATGGCGGCGTCCCCTGGCTTATCTGCTCCTGGCGACTGCCATGGCGGCGCTTACCGTCGCCTGGATGAAATCATGGACAAACGTGAACTGCCCCTGGGACCTCACCGACTTCGGTGGTAAACGTGTGTACCACGGGCTCTTCGCTGCCCGGCCTGCCGGGCCCAGAGGCGAATGCTTCCCCGCCGCCCATGCCAGCGCCGGCTACTGCTGGCTGTCGCTGTACTTCTTCTTTCTCGCAACGCGTCCCCAGCTGCGTTGGCTGGGATTCGGCATCGCGATCGGCTTCGGCTTGCTGTTCGGTTTCGTCCAGCAGCTGCGTGGTGCGCACTTCCTTTCGCACGACCTCTGGGCGCTTGCCGTTTGTTGGCTGGTCACTCTTGCGGTCTACGTCATGGTGCTGAAAGGCAAGCGTGCCCCGGAGTTTGACCATGACAATCATTCAAGCTGAAGCCGCTTCGCGGCTTGCCGGATTCATGCGTTGTTCCTAACGTTGATCGAGCAGCGCTGACGCCATGTAGTCGTCCCAGCGCCGATAGCGGGCCAGCAACGCGGGGCTGTTGTGCGGTTCGAAGCGCTGCTCCGGTAGCCGAGCCCAGCTTGCGGGTCGGCCTGCGAGGAGGAATGCGGTGCCACGAGTCGAGGCTTCGCACTGCGCGGGCCGGCGCAAGGGCAGGCCGCTCAGGTCGCTGAGCGCCTGGCAGAACTGGTTTGAGTGCGATAGTCCGCCGCTGACCAGCACGCAGGTGCAGGGCGTGCCGATATCCTGGAGCAGGCTGAGGTTGCGCTGGATGAGGAATACGATGCTCTCGGCCACCGCGACGAGCTGCTGTTCCTTCGTCGCATCGCCGATGAAGCGCGATTCGAACCCGGCTCGCCAATCGGGCGACCCCAGTCCGCCGACGCCATTGAGGAACAAGGTATCGCCCGGGGCGTCGCCCACCCAGTGTTCGTCGAGAGTCGCGGCAACATCGCGGATGTCGTGTTGCCCGGCAAACCAGGCGAGCGCTGAGCCGGCGCCATTGACCGTACCCTCGACCACATACTGCGCCGCTTCGCTCCAGTGGATGACGCTGCGCAACAGTCGCGCTGGCGTTGGGGCCTGTTCGGACAGGCGATAGACGAAGGCGCCGGTGCCGACATTGAGATAGGCCGCTTCGGGCTGCGGTTCACCGTAGGCGAAGGCAGCCGTCGACTGGTCGCCGCTGAGCAGGCGCAGCGGCAGGTGCAACGAGCGCACGCCATTCGACAGCGACGGCACGACCAGGTTGCCGAATTCGGCATCGCTGCGCGCGATTTCCGGCAGCCAGCGCGGATCGATGCCGAAGCGGTCAAGCATCTCGCCATTCCAATCGCCGCGCGCCAGGTCGAACAGCAAGGTGCGCGAGGCGTTGGCCGGATCGACCAGGCACGGCCGCTGCTCAAGCAGGCGGAAAGCGAGAAAGGCGGCCAGCGGTCCGATGAGCAGACGACCGTCGGCGGCCGCCTGTTTCACGTCGTCCAGGTGATCCAGGCACCAGCGGATTTTGCTGAGGCCGAAATGGGCGTTCGGATACAGGCCGGTGGTCGCGCGGATCGCTTCGGTATCCAATGACTGCGCGGCCAGCCATTGCGCGGCGCGGGTATCCTGCCAACTGAGGATCGGCGACAAGGCGAGTCCGCTATCGCGATCCCAACAGACCAGGCTGGAACGTTGGCAACTCAGGCCACAGGCTTGGACGCGCTCGCGCTGCGCTGGATCGAGCTGCATCAAGGCCGTCCCGGCCACCTGTCGCAACGAGTCGACGACGGCTTCCGGATCCTGCTCGACCCAGCCAGGTCGTGGCCGACGATCGGAAACTTCGACTCGCGACGCTGCCAGCTCAACGCCTTCGCCATCGAACACCAACGCGCGACTGGCGCTACCACCCTGATCAAGCGCGAGTGACAGTTCGCTCCGGCCCATGGAGATATGGTGCACGAAGCCATACGGGCTTGCGCAACGCCGCCCCGACATTCCCGGTGCTAGAGTCCCGTGCTGGCCGCCGCCGGATATGGGCGGTGGCAGTTCCGCGAGGAGGCTGCAATGTCCGCCATCCTGGGCCGCGATGCCCCGCTGCCTGACACCCCCGGCACGCGCTACACACGCGCGCTGGTTGAACTGACCCGGGCCGTCTGGCAACCCGACTGCACGCTGCAGGACGCCCTCGCGGTGATCTGCCGGACCGGGGCACATGCCTTGCAAGTCCAACGCGTGAACGTCTGGCGCCTGCTGCCGGACCCGTTGCGTCTCAAGTGCACCCACGCCTACGACCTTTCCACCGATGAACATGCGCCGTCCGGGGCGCTCGAAACCCTGCCGATGGACGGCGAGTACGTCGAATTCCTCCAGGTCGTACGCGCGATCGATGTCTCGGACGTCGACGTCGATCCGAGCACCGCGACCTCGCATGGCGCGTTGCGCGACTACCTGCATCGGCACGGCATCTGCTCGCTGCTGGATGCGCCGGTGCGTGTGGAAGGCGAGCTCGTCGGCGTGATCTGCCACGAGTTGGTCGGAGCGGTGCGCGCATGGACACCGGAGGAGGTCGCCTTTGCCGGCAGCATGGGCGACTACGTCGCGATGGCCATCGAGATCGAGCGCCGCCACCGGGCCGAAAATGAGCTGGCGTACCTGCGCCTGAACGATCCGGCCACCGGCCTGCCCAATCGCGACCATCTGCTCGAGCACGTGCGCGAACGCCTGGCCAGGCCGCACGATGCACGGGACACGGTTGCGGTGATCCACGTGCACGTAGAACTTCCGTACGGCGCCGCCATGCCGGCGAACGCGCCCACGGCGGAGGACGTCATGGCCGAGCTGGCCGTCCGCCTGCGCCGGGCCGTAGGCGAGGAGGGCGTGCTGGCACGCGTGCGCGCCGACGGATTCGCGATCCTGGTGAATCGCGTCCTGCCCGAGCGTGAGGTGATCGGCATTGCCGAACGCTGCGTCGATGCGGTGCGCAGCGTGTCCGGTTGGCGTGGCGTGGAAGCGAGCGCGGCCGTCGGTGTCGCCTTTGCCCGCGATCTGGAAGAGAGCGACCCGCGCGTGCTCATGCGCAATGCCGAACTGGCGAGCGGACGCGCGGGCATGCAGGGCCGCCATCGCTACGAAGTGTTCGATATCGGTCAGCACCGGACGCTGGTCGAGCGCCTGCGGACGGAGCAGGCGATGCGTGACGCGCTGGCGCACGGTGATTTCCTGGTCCAGTACCAGCCGGAGTGCGATGTCCGCTCGGGCCGCTGGGTCGGCGCGGAGGCGTTGGTGCGCTGGCGCCAGCCGCAGGGGCTGCTGGGCGCGGGCGCGTTCATCGACATTGCCGAAGAGTCCGGCCTCATCCTGCCGCTCGGCCGCTACGTGCTGGAGCAGGCCTGCCGCGACGCATGCGCGTGGCCGGCGCAGGAGCCGCCGTTGACCCTGCGCGTCAACGTGTCGGCACAGCAGTTCGATGCCCCCGGCCTGGTGGATGACGTAGCCGCTGCATTGGCGGTTTGTGGGCTCGCGCCGGAGCGGCTGTGCCTGGAGGTCACCGAGACCACCCTGATGCACGACACCTCGAATGCACTGCGCACGATGGAGCGGCTCAAGGCCCTGGGCGTGGGCCTGGCGGTCGACGACTTCGGTACCGGTTATTCGTCACTGGCCTACCTCAAGACCTTCCCGATCGACGCGGTCAAGGTCGACCGCAGCTTCGTCGCCGGCCTTCCGGACGAACGCTTCGACGTCGCGCTGGTAACCGCGATCCGGGAACTCGCCCAGGCGCTGGAGATCGACGTCGTCGCCGAAGGCGTGGAACGCACCGAACAGCGCGACGCCCTGCGCGCCCTCGGCGTGTGCCGCATCCAGGGCTGGCTGTACGCCCCGTCGCTGGACCAGGGTGTGCTGATGGAGACGCTGGCGCGGCCACCGGTGGGCGAACATGGGGTGCAGACGCGGCATTAGTGCCGTGCAGTGATATGTCGGTCCGGTTTCGGGATTGCCGTTTCTGGCCGCCAGCAAGGTTTGCGTCCTCGACGGCCTGGACGTTGTAACCTTTCGCCGCCCGCGGCGACGCAGTCGCTCGCCGTGGTGTTGCTCTGGGGAGAGTGATCGTGCGAAATCCGACGTGGAAGCTTGGGGCCGGTCTCCTGTTGCTGGGTGCCGCCAGTGCGCTCGGACTGCGGATGCATGGCGTCCGGTCCAGTGAAGCCGTAACCGGTGTCGACTCCGGAAGCTCCACCGCGGAGGCCGCATCGCCGGCGGGCATGCAATGGTCCGGGGAGTCCGTGTCCTTGGCCGAACTCGACAGTCGCACAGCAGCGAACGCTTCCCAGGGCGTCGTCGTACCGGTGCTCTCCGCCAAGCAGTATTCGGCGCTTTCGGCGCAGGCCTCGGCGACGGCCGGACTCCAGTACACCTTCCCGGTTCGCTACCCCATCGACCACTATCCCGGTGCCGTCGCCATTGGCGACCTGGACGGCGACGGCCAGAACGAAGTCGTGGTGGCGTACTCGCTGTTGAATAATGACGGTCGCCTCGATGTCTATCGACGCGTGCCTACCGGACTCGCGCTCAGCCAGACCTACAACCTGGGCGCCAAGTACATCTATCCTTACGGCGGCATCGCCATCGGCGACCTGAACGAGGACGGCAAAGCCGACGTCGCCGTCGCCACGGAGAGCGGCATCAGTCTGCTGGTCAGCACGGGGGGCGGCCGCGTGGCCACGCTCATTCCCGACAACTGGCCCCCCACCCAGTTGGGAATGATGGACGTCAACCGCGACGGTCACCTCGACATGGTCAGCCTGCATTGGGGCGATTACATGGGTGGGATGGTGTTGCCCAACGCCACTCAGTTGCAATTCGGCGACGGCGCTGGCGGTTTCACCGGGACCCAGGGCATAGCGACGGAACAGCACGGCCGCAACGATCTGAAGATCGGTGACGTGACCTCGGACGGCATCCCCGATCTCGTGATCACGTCCGCTCAGGCCTTCGACTTCTGGGTGGTTGCCCATGATGGCGTGAGCGGGTTCAAGCCCCCCGTCGCATATCCGAGGCCCAGCACGTGGGGCGTCCAGTCGGCTGCGATTGCCGACGTGGACCACGATGGCAACAACGAGGTCATCATCGCTACCGGGGGAAATGTCCCCTACACCGCGATCTGGATATATCCGCAACACAACGGTGTGCTGGGCGCGCCGACCCAGTTGTACACGTCCGATCTGCCGACCACGATGCTCGGACAGGACCTGGATGGCGACGGGCGTGACGACGTCGCCGTCATGCACGAGGGTGAAATCGGAATCTACCTGCAGAACGGGCAGGGCATCCTGCAACCCGAAACCTACGTTCGTACCGTCGGCTACGGCGCCTTCGGTGCCAGCGACTACAACCGCCAGGGCGTGGCCGCCGCCGACATCACCGGCGACGGTTGCCCGGACGTGGCCATCGGCGACTACAACTGGGGCCTGGTGATCATCGAAGGCATGAACTGCGCGCCGCCGAAGCCTCCGGTGACGGGTGGCAACCTGCCGGCCGACCCGATGAATTGATGCCGAGATCCCGCGAATGCAAAGCCCGCCATCTGGCGGGCTTTGCATTTGCACGGCAAGCGAACCTGGGAGTGTCTGTCGCGCGTTGCCGTCACGTCCCTGTCGCCGTGTAGGAAAGCCCCATTCAGCGAAACCCTGCAGTCTGCGTGGGTCTTGCCTGCTTTGACCATTTACCCGATCGGGGGGCGCAATCACACGCTCGCTTGGTCGCTTCGTCCTACTTCTGGCGTGACTCGTTGGTGCCGCCCCTGCAGGCACCGTCCTTGCCGGGGAAACCATGCTCGAGGCCGTAGATCTTCCAGGAGTCCGCCGCGGTCTGCACTTTCGACAGCATTTGTCCCATCGGATCGTGCGTGTCGAAGTCGTTCAACCCGCTATAGGCGCAGTTCGAGTTGGCGTGCGCAGGGGCTCCGGTGAAATTCGTGTTGTCCAGCGTGCCCGGTGGACCTTTCACTTCACCTGCAAGTGCACCACCCGCCGACAACCCGCCAAGCGCGAGTGCACAGACCGATGCGAACAACCTTTGCTTGCCCATCTTCGTTCTCCTCTTTCCACAGCTTCATGTGGCCCTCGGTTCGAAGCTATCGTGGGTCATGCATGGCTTTCAATCGACGGGTGCTGCAACGCAGCAGCCATGAGCGCAGGGGCAAAGACGATCCACCAAGCGAAAAAAAGCCCCGCCGAGGCGGGGCTTGCAGTATCAGCGGGCGGCGAAACTCGCCTATTTGTTCGCGGCGTTCACACCCTTGTCGACGACCAGTTTCACCACGACTTTGCGCGCGTTTTCATTGCTGCCCGAGCCGGCGTCGGCGGCAACGCCCATGCCGTCACCGGCATGGACGCGTCCGGGCATCAGGCCGGCTTTCTGCTGCAGGAAGTTCGCGACGGAAGCAGCGCGCATCGTGCTGAGCCGCTGGTTGGCGGCGGCATCACCGACCGAGTCGGTAAAGCCCTGCAGCACGATGTGGTAGCCGTTGGTTTCCTTGGCCTTCGCGGCGAGGGCCATCAGATCCGATTTGCCCTTCTCCGAAATCGTGGTCTTGCCCGATGCGAAGTGCACTTCGGTGGTGGCGAGCGCCTCATAGCTGCCGAAGTCATTCATGCGTGCCGTGGTCGGTGCCAAACCGGCCTGGACCTGCTGCGCGGTCTTGAAGTCGTCCGACTTGAACGAGATCGCGGTCGCGGTGAAGGTCGAACCTTCGACCATGCCATCGGCGATGATCGGCAGGCCCGGGATCAGCGAGCTGTGCTCAGCCTTCTCCCTGATGGCGCCGGTGAGGCCCTTGGTCTTCTTGTAGGTAGTGGCCGACGACACCGTGATGGTGTGCTCGGCGTTGTTGCTGTCCTTGACGGTGATCGTATCGCCCTGGATCGCGGTGATCATGCCCCGGATCGTGCTCTTCTCTGCGGCAAAGCCCGGCAACGCAGCCAGCATGGCCACGAATGCGGCGATCAACATCAGTTGCTTCGGATGCTTCCTGGTAATCATGGCGGGTGCCCCTCTGGGCCGTTCGAAAAGCGGGGGGAGGACAATACGTGAAGCAAGCTGGAGGGGCTTGCGTCTTCGTATCGGCGGATTGCATCGATACGTATCAGCCAACAGCGAGTTGCCCGGCGGGCAAGGCCGGGGACGAAGGGCAGGGTTCCACAACCGCACTTGGGCTGCCATTGGCCCTTGGGCCAACATCCGTGGCCGTTGAGCGGGAAGCGGCAGCTTCATCTGGCTGGCTGGCGCCGGGGTCGGCGAGTGGAGTGCCGTCCATGGGCGCATTTCGCGCCAGTGCTAAAGTCTCGCCTCCACGAAACACAGCAGAGCGAGCGACGTCATGACTCCCCAGGCCTTCCATCCCATCGGCACGCCCGGCCAACCCTGGAGCGGAGCGGAGAAGGCCGAATGGTTGGCGCGTCAGTCCCGCCAGCGCAGTTACGCAACGGACGTGCTCAGTGTGATCGAGCGGCTGCGTCCGCACTTCGACGTTGTGGAGTACGGCCGCCTGGATTACGGCCCGGACGGCTACCCGCTGTTGGCGATCAGGAGCCGCGACTGGCGCGACGACCTGCCCACTGCGCTGGTGACGGGCGGCGTGCATGGCTACGAGACCAGTGGTGTGCATGGCGCCCTGCAGTTCGTCGAGCAGCATGCGGCCGACTATGCAGGCCGCGTCAACCTCCTGGTCGCACCGTGCATCAGCCCATGGGCCTACGAACGCATCCATCGCTGGAACGCGGACGCCATCGATCCCAACCGCTCGTTCCGCGACAACAGCCCCGCGCAGGAATCGGCCGCGCTCATGCAACTGGTCGCACCGCTGCGTGATCGCGTGCTCGTGCACATCGACCTGCACGAAACCACCGACACCGACGAGTCCGAATTCCGGCCCGCACTCGCCGCCCGCGATGGCAAGCCGCATGAGCCCGGGGAAATCCCCGACGGCTTCTACCTGTGCGGCGACAGCGAGAACCCGCAACCCGGGTTCCAGCAGGCGGTGATCGCGGCGGTGGCGAAGGTCACCCACATCGCTCCGGCCGATGCCAATGGCGAGATCATCGGCTCGCCCGTGGTCGCGCCGGGCGTCATCAACTACCCGGTCAGGCAGCTCGGCCTGTGTGCAGGCATCACCGATGCGCGTTACAGGACGACCACCGAGGTCTACCCCGACAGCCCCCGCGCCACGCCCGCGCAATGCAATACGGCGCAGGTAGCGGCGGTATGCGCGGCCATCGATTACGCATTGGCGCACCAATAAGCCGGAAGAAGCCCGCGGAGTTGCCGTGCTTCCGGACCTGCCGGCCCCAGTCAGGTAAGCCGGGCGCGGTTCCCGTATCTCTCCGATGGCCCCGTGTACCCGAAGATGCGAAGATTCGCGCCCCGGTAGCGCAGGCCTCGCCGCGTCAGCCGTTCCCCTGAGATTCCGTGAAGACCCCCCAAGGCTTGCAGGCGCTGATCGACGACGGCGTCATTGATGAAGTGCTGCGTCCGCTCAAGAGCGGCAAGGAAGCTGCGGTGTACGTGGTCCGCAGCGGCGACGACGTGCGTTGCGCGAAGGTCTACAAGGACATGGCGCAGCGCAGCTTCCAGCAGCGCGTGCAGTACCAGGAAGGTCGCAAGGTGCGCGGCAGCCGCGAGGCGCGTGCAGTCGGCAAGGCCAGCAAGTACGGCCGCAAGCAACAGGAAACCGCCTGGAAGAACACCGAGGTCGACGCGCTGTACCAGTTGCGCGCGGCCGGCGTGCGCGTGCCCGAGCCGCACGGCTATTTCCACGGCGTGCTGGTGATGGAGCTGGTCACGGACGCCGAAGGCTTCTCCGCGCCGCGCCTGGGTGAAGTCGAACTCGATGCGGAGCAGGCACGCGACTTCCACCGCGTCCTGGTGCGACAGGTGGTACGCATGTTGTGCTGCGGCCTGATCCACGGCGACCTGTCCGCCTACAACGTGCTGGTCGGACCGGATGGCCCCGTGGTGATCGATTTCCCGCAGGTGGTCAGTGCGGGGGGCAACAATGCCGCGCGCACCATGCTGCTGCGTGACGTCAACAACCTCACCGCAAGCCTCGGCCGCTGGGCGCCCGAGCTGCTGGACACCTGGTACGGCGAGGAGATGTGGGCGCTGTTCGAAGCCGGCGCGCTGCATCCGGAGATGGAACTGACCGGCGAGTTCGAACCCGACGAATCCTCGGTGGACCTCGACAGCGTCCGCCACGCCATCAACGACGCACGCGAGGAAGCGTTGATCCGCCAGCAGGGCCGCGAGGCGGCAGCGGAAGCCGAAGGGTAGGGAAGCGGCAGGGCGCCGCGAGTGCCTGTTCGCCCTAGTTGAGGCTCACGAGCAGGTCGGCGATCTGCTGCTCCTGGTCGGGAGCGAACTGCACGCCCAGGTGGTCGACACAGACGCGAACCACCTCGCCCCGGACCACGAAAGTCTGGGCAGGGTCGACTTCGAAGGACAGGCGCAGGGCAGCGCCGGCAGACGGCGTCCAGTCGTCCTCCGGCAGCCAGATGCGCGCTCCGCCCGCGGACACGTCCATCACGGCGGCACTGTGCTCGTTGCCATTCGGCGCGACCATGATGGCCGTCAGGGTGTCGCGGCGTGGATGACGGCGTCTCTCGATTTCCATGGGGGAAACCCATGCCCGGGTAACAGGAGGAACGCCAATGCCCGGGAAAGCAGGCCGCCGTGGCTCTTGCCCGGGCCAGGGCGACTTCGAGGTGCGCCATGCCCCGGCCGCGTCGGACCCGGTGGCCCCCGGGCATACCGCCTTCTGATGCAAAGCGATGCGGACTTAAGTCACGGGACGAGGCCGACCGGGCCGGTGTAGCGTGCCGGAACTTCTCACCAACGGGTCGCACATGAAGTCATCCTCCCTGAGCCTCGCGCTGGCCGCCGCGCTGTCGGTTGCCGCCGCCGTTCCCTCCCTCGCGGCCGACACCGCCGCCTCCGCCGCCGCCAAGCCGCAACTGGGCACGTTCGGCGTCGACCTGGATGCGCGCGACCTGTCGGCGAAGCCGGGCAACGATTTCAACCGCTACGTCAACGGCCACTGGATCGAGACCTACCAGCTCAAGGACTACGAAGTCAGCTACGGCTCGTTCAATGCGCTGCGCGACCAGTCGGAGGCCCAGGTCAAGGCGATCATCGAGGAACTGCAGCAGCGCAAGGACCTGGCCGCCGGCAGCGACGCACAGAAGGTGCGCGACTACTACGCCAGCTACATGGACCGCGCCGCGCGCGATGCCGCTGGCATCGCGCCGCTGCGTCCGACGCTCGACCGCATCAACAAGCTCCGCACCACGGACGCGCTGGTGGCGGCGTTCGGCCAGGCCGACCTCGATGGCAGCAGCGCGCCGCTGTCGCTGTCGGTGGACCTGGATCGCAAGGATCCCGACCAGTACTTGGTGAGCCTGCGCGTCGGCGGCCTGGGCCTGCCGGACCGCGATTACTACCTCAATACGGACGCGCGCTTCGTCGCCATCCGCAGGGCGTACGTCGAACACATCCAGCGCATGCTCGGCTTCGCCGGCGTGAAGGATGCCAAGGCACGCGCCGAGGCCATCCTCGCGCTGGAGACCGAGCTCGCCAAGCCGATGTGGGAGCGCGCGCAGATCCGCGACCGCGACAAGACCTACAACGTCGTGGCCTTCGCCGACCTCGGCAAGCAGTACCCCGGCTACGACTGGGCGGCGCAGGCGCGCGCCCAGGGCATGGGCAAGTTCGATCGCGTCAACGTGGTGACCCCGAGCGCGCTCAAGCCCATCCTCGACGTGATCGCGAAGACGCCGCTGCCGGTGTGGCGCGACTACCTGGCCTTCCACGCGGTGGACAACAACGCACCGCTGCTGAGCCGGGAAATCGACGACGCCGCGTTCGCATTCAACGGCACCGTGCTGGGTGGACAGAAGGCGCAGCGCGACGACTGGAAGCGTGCGGTGGCGATGGTCGGCGGGATGGACGGCCTCGGCGATGCGCTGGGCAAGCTCTATGTGGAGCGCCACTTCTCGCCGCAGGCGAAGGCGGCGATGGACCAGCTCGTGGCCAACCTGCGCGTGGCGCTGCGCAAGAACATCGAGCAGCTCGACTGGATGGGCGCGGCGACCAAGGCCGAGGCCTACCACAAGCTGGAAACGTTCCGTCCGAAGATCGGTTACCCGGACAAGTGGCGCGATTACGGCAGCATCACCGTCGTGCCCGGCGACCTGATGGCCAACGCCATGCAGTTCCGCCACTACAACCGCGACGACCAGAACCGCCGCATCGGTACCCGCCCCGACCGCGACGAGTGGCACATGACGCCGCAGACGGTCAATGCGTACTACAACTCCACCTTCAACGAGATCGTGTTCCCGGCGGGAATCCTGCAAGCGCCGTTCTTCGACCTCAACGCCGACGCGGCCGTGAACTACGGCGCCATCGGTGCGGTGATCGGCCATGAAATGGGCCACGGCTTCGACGACCAGGGCAGCAAGTCCGACTTCGCCGGTATCCAGCGCAACTGGTGGACCGACGCCGACCGCGCCAACTTCGAGGTGCGCACCAAGGCGCTCGGTGCGCAGTACAACGCCTACTGCCCGCTGCAGGGCCAGTGCGTCAACGGCGCGCTGACCATGGGCGAGAACCTCGGCGACCTGGGCGGAATCTCGATGGCCTATACGGCCTACAAGATGAGCCTGGGTGGCAAGCCGGCGCCGGTGATCGATGGCCTGACGGGCGACCAGCGCTTCTTCCTCGCCTTCGGCCAGATCTGGAAGGGCAAGTATCGCGACGAGGCACTGCTCAACCTGATCAAGACCAACCCGCACTCGCCGGGGCAGTTCCGCGCCAACGGTCCGGTACGCAACTTCGATCCGTGGTACTCCGCGTTCGACGTGAAGCCGGGCGACGCGCTGTACCTGCCGCCGGAGCAGCGCGTGCGGATCTGGTAAGGAGCTGAAAGGATCCGAATGAAGCGAGTCTGGTTGCTCGCCTGACGATGGATCTTTGAAATGAGGCCGGGTTCACTCATCCGCATGCGATGAGAGGGCCCGGCCTCTTTCTTTTCCCGGGATGCCATCCCGCTTGACCTGGGTCAGCGCAGGGAGCGGCGCGGATCGCCAGCATGGCTGCGGTTCCCAACCAGAAGGAATTCCCATGAAATCCCGGTCTTCCGCCCTCGCTCTCGTGGCGGCAGCCTGCGCGCCTGCCTGGTCCGCGGGACACTCCCTCGCCAGGGACTCAAGCAACGCCCAGGAAGAAAATTCCAGCGCCATGGATCTCGACCGGAGCGGTGCGATAAGTCGCGACGAATTTGCCCGGCACGCCGAGATGCGCGGCAAGCACGCGCAAGCCCGGAAGAAAGCCCGGGACGGCGGCGCGAAGCGCGACCCACGGAGCTTGCCCATCGTCCAGTCGGAGGTGAGTCCATGGAATTTCGAGTGAGGTTGACGGCCCCCGATGCCGCCGTGATCGATGAGGCCATCCGGATGGTCGACCCTGCGGCCCTGGTCGATATCGATCCCGCCGACCAGGCATTGCGGGTGACTGCATGGTTGGACATGGGCGAACTGGTCTCGTTGCTGGCGCAGGCGGGATATCCGGTGACTCCCGATCAGGTCCAGCAACTCCCATCGATCTGTTGCGGTGGTTGCAGCGGGTAATCCATCTGCGACGCCGGGGGTTCTGGTGCCGGCCTCAATAGATCACGTAGAACCGCACGGCCGCTCCCCCGGGAAGCGCTTCAAGCAGGATGCCCCGGCGGTTGTCGGCAGGCTGGCCGAGAAAGGCGTCGTTGATGAAGGCGGCGAAGAAATTGCCCAGTGCCATGCCGAACAGGACGTCCGAGGGGTAATGCTTGCCCGCTTCGATGCGTGCCCACGATGTGCCGATGGTGAGTGTCAGCAGGCCGACATCCAGGACGCGTCGCGTGGTGTCCGGCATCTCGATCGACTGCAGGTTGCGCGACGCGAGGCGGGTGTTGACCGCCGATGCCGAGGTGTGTCCGGACGGGAAACTCAGGTGATCGCTTCCGTCGGGCCGTTCGCGACCGACGCCCTGCTTGAGGGCCTGTGTCGTCAGGCTGGTCGCGCCGCGCGCGGCGAGACCGACAGCGAGGCCCTTTGCCTTGTTGACGAACCACTCGTCGGGTTCATCGCCGCCGGGCGTCAACAGCACGGTGGCGACATAGGCGATGCTCGACGCGCTTCGCAGGTCGTCGCTCCACTGCGCGGCGTCGTTCCCGAATATCGGCCGCTCGCGTCGGGCCCAGTCGGCCACTTCGCGATCCCAGTCGCCGATCTGGAAGACCGCGGCCCCGGCCACGGGCACCCAGACGTATGGGTCTTTCGCGGCATTGACCGCCGAAGCACGGATGCGCTCCCAGCCCGGAGTCAGCGTGGCGTTGGCACCCCAGGCGGGACCGCTGGGCATCGTCGCGCAGCCGCCTGCGCCGAACAGTGCGAGCGTGGCGCACAGGAGCCATCCGCCAATTCGCAAACGGGACATCCGCGATGCCTTCGGATCGCTGCAGGCAAGCACCCGACTCCGTGCATCATCGGTACCATTTCGTTATAGCTGCGTGCACTGCGCGGGGTGAATCCCTCGCTGCTAGAACCGCTCGCCCACGGGCAGATAGCGCCATTCCCCGGGAGGCATCGCGCCATTCGGGCCCTTGCCCAGCGGGATCTTGCCGATGCGCAGGCGCCGGATCGACACGACGTCCAGTCCGACCTGTGCGCACATGTCGCGCAGTTGTCCGTCCTGCACGCCCTTGATGGCGAAGCGCAGGCGGATCTCGTTCTGCCAGCTGACCTTGCACGGGGGCAGGGCGCGGCCGTTGTAGCGCAAGCCGTGGTTGAGCTTGTGCAGGCCGTAAGGGGCGATCTCGCCGCTGGTTTCCACGAGGTATTCGTGTTCGATCTGGTCGGCGTCCTCGGTCAGGCGGCGCCAGGCGCGGCCGTCCTGGGTCAGCACCATGAGCCCGCTGGCCTCGGTATCCAGCGGTACGAGCGGCGTCAAGCGCTGGAAGTGGCGCTGCAGGAGGCGCACCCCGGAGTGATCGTCGGCCCAACGCGTCGCCGGGGTGACCAGTGCGGCGGCGGGCCTGCGACCGCCGATGGCATCGAAGCCCGGCGGCTTGTGCAGCAGGATGGTGGCGGGTTCCACCGCTTCCAGGCGCGCATCCGGGTCGAGTTCGACCTGCTCGCCGGACACCAGGTGCTGCGGCGCCTCCACCACGTGCCCGTCGACGGATACCCAACCGTTCTGGATGTACTGCTCGGCGTCGGCGCGCGAGCAGCCGAACAGTTCGGCGACGCGATGGGCAAGGCGAACCGGAGCGGACATGACAGGGGCCGGGGAAACAGGACACGCAGTGTAGCGACCAGCGGCGCGGGCAGCGCTTCGCGACCCGTGCGGCATCGACGTCCGGCGCTTCCATGCTCCCCGCCTGGAGCCGGATACTCCGTTGCGAACGGGGGTGATCGTCACCGAGGAGGGCCACGTGCTTCGCCGAATCCTGCCTACCCTGGCCATCCTCGCCGCGTGCATGGTCCTGGCGGTCGCCCAAGCGGCCGGAAATGGTCCAGCCAATGTCATCGGCGCCTATTACCCCGGCAGCTCCGCCGAGCGCTATCCGGTGTCGCGCATTCCGGCCGACAGGCTCACGCACCTGTTCTATGCCTTCGCGCGGATCGAAGACGGCCGTTGCGTCACCGGTGCGGAAGCGGGCGGGCATTTCGCCGCACTGGCTGGACTCAAGCGCAGCCATCCCCGGCTGCGAACGTTGATCTCGATCGGTGGTTGGGAGGCGGGCGGGTTCTCGGATGCCGCACTCAGCGCGCGCAGCCGTAAGCGTTTCGTCGCGTCGTGCATCGAACTGTTCTTCGACGCGCATCGCGGCAGCTTCGATGGCGTCGACATCGATTGGGAGTTTCCCGTTTACGGCGGTCCGTCGCACATCACCGCGCGACCGCAGGACCGGCGCAACATGACGCTGCTTGCACGCGAATTCCGCCGCCAGCTCGATGCGTTGGGCAGGCAGCGTGGGCAGGCGTTCCTGCTCACCGCCGCGCTGCCGACGGGGCGCCTGCAGTCCGCGGGCCCTTACGATCCCGCGCGCAGCTTCGAGCTCGGCAAGCTGGCGGGCGTGCTCGATTTCATCAACCTGATGACCTACGACATGGGCACCGGCTCCTCCGCGGTGTCCACCTTCAACGCGCCGCTGCGGGAAGATCCCGCCGATCCGCTCGACCCTGCGTTGCGCCGCTGGAACAACGTCGAAGGCGGCATCGACTACTACCGCCAGCACGGCGTCCCCGCGCACAAGCTGGTGCTCGGCGTGCCGTTCTACGGCCGCGGTTTCCGCGTGTCGTCAGGAACGAATGAGGGCCTCTACCAGCCCTACAGCGCGCCGTTCGAAGCCGGCGATTGGCGCACCATCCGGCGCAAGCTGCTGGCCGATCCGCAATGGCAGCAGCACTGGCATCCGATCGCGCAGGCGCCGTGGCTGTTCAATCCCGGCGAGCGCATCTTCGTCAGCTTCGAGAACCCGGAGTCGATCGCCATCCGCGCCCGGATCGCCAGGGATCGCGGCCTGCGTGGCGTCTTCATGTGGGAGCTCACCGGCGACGACGACCAGCACAGCCTGCTGCGGGCGATGGTGCAGCCGTTTGCCAGCGGGCCGTAGGAGGGGCTGCACGAACCCATCGACATGATCCATCGATGGACATCGCTGCAGGGGGCCACTCACCACAGATACAGCTGCAGCGTCTCCTCGTGCACCCGCGCCGGAATCTCCTGCAGCAGAGTGCGGTGATCGGGGTAGTTCATCGCGCTGCGTTCGATCATGTTGTCCAGCGCGGCCAGGTTGTGCTGCGCTTCCTTGGGCGTTGGCGCACGGAGCTCCTTGGCATCGGGGAAGATGCCCATGCCGGCCAGCAGGCAGTACCACGACACGATCGGATAGGCGCGGCCGAAAGCATTGCTTTTCAGTCCGGGGATGATCGGCTTGCGGTCCAGCCAGGTGCGCAGCAACTGCACCAGCGGCTCGGACAGATGGGTGTTGGCGGCATTGGCACGCCAGTACTCGGTGTCGGTACGGCTGTTGGTCTTGTAGTGGCAGACGATGTAGTCGCGGGTGCCCTCGAACTGGCCGTTGATGGTGTCGTTGAACGCGCGTCGCGCGTCCTCGCCCATGTCGCCTTTCTCGAGCACCGACACCAGCATGGTCGCGGTCCGTTGCACGAACAGCAGGGCCGTGGCCTCAAGTGGTTCGATGAACCCTTGGGCCAGGCCATTGGCCACGCAGTTGCGGTTCCAGGCGTGGGTGACGCGGCCGACGCGCATCTTCAGGTGTCGCGCAGGCGTGTCGGCGTCGAGCAGCCCCAGGCGGGTGCGCAACTCGGTTTCGGCCTGGTCGGCCGAGCAGAAGCGCGTGCTGTAGACGTAGCCGTTGCCGTAGCGCTCGGTCAGGGGGATTTTCCATGCCCAGCCGTGGTCCATCGCGGTGGAGACCGTCTGCGTCATGATCGGCCCGTCGATCGGCGTGGGCATGGCGACCGCCGCATCGTTGAAGAGGTTTTCGGCGAACGGCACGAACGGCGTGCCCAGGGCCTTGCCGATCAACAGCGATGCGAAGCCAGTGCAGTCGACGAAGAAGTCGGCTGCCAGCGTTTCATCGCCTTCGAGTCGCAGGCCGGTGATCTGGCCATGTTCGTCCTGCAATACCGATTGCACGTGGCGCGGCACGTGGTGCACTCCGCGTTCGAGCGCCTTGCGGTGCAGGAACGCCCCTAGCAGTCCGGCGTCGAAGTGGTAGCCGTAGGCGACGTCGAACGGAAAGCTGCGCTGGGGCTTGGGAGCCCGGCATTCGTCCGCCAGCCGGCGGGCAATGAAGAACCGGTCGGGGTGGGCATGGACGTCGGCGCCGTCCAGTCGTGCATGCACGTTCTGCACGAACTGGGTCATGGTCAGGTTGTCGAGCATCGACGCGAACGGATGGAAATAGCTCTCGAACCCCGGCCGGGTCGACCAGCCGTCGAATCTGATGCCCGCCTTGTAGGTGGCGTTGCACTCCGGCATCCATTCGGCTTCCTCGATACCCAGGCCCTCGAAGAAGCCACGCAGCCACGGCGTGGAGCCTTCGCCGACCCCGATGGTGCCGACCTGGGGCGATTCGATCACCGTCACCTGCAGGCGCCGCCCGTAGGCCGAGTTCGCCAGTTGCAGCGCGGTCATCCAACCCGCGGTGCCGCCGCCGACGACACAGATGTGTTTGACCGGCGGCTCGGCATCACGCGGCAGGACGGTGCCCTGGGCGGCAAAGTCCGTATCGATTCGGGGCAGGTTGGTAGTCATGGCCCAGCGTAACGGATGCGTTGCGGATTGCCGAGTCGGCGCGCGTAGGTTGTGGCGCGTCCACACGCTGCCGTCTGGTAACCGGGCGCGCGGGATGAACCGCCCTGGGTCGGCGGCGTCGGTGGGCTGGGCACTCCTGGAAAAGACCGGTTGCGATCGGCGGTTTTCCGCGCTGATGGATAAACGCGGCGTTGCCGGGAGGGCCGCCCCAGGCGCCTGCGGAACGATATTTCCCTCCCGCTCATGGAGATGAAGGCAGCCATTACTTTTTCGATACGTTTTGCTCCGGAAGTCTCACTGTTCGTTTACATGGGGGCTGCGAGGTTTGCGCCTGCAAGACGCGCTGACTCTCAACAGGAAGACCCCATGAAACCGAGCAAGCTTTCGATACTCGCCATTGCGCTGACGGTCGCGACGTTCGCGGGAGGCTGCAATCGCAGTGACAAGGCCGCGTCCACGGACAAGAACGAGCCGGCCACCACCGCCAGCACCACGCCGGAAACGACCGCGCCCTCCACAACGGCGCCAATGGCCACGCCAGCGACGAGCCCGCCGCCCGCCATTGAAGGCACCAATACCGCGGCAACCGATACGAGCAGCGTCGCGGGCACTCAATCGATGACGACACCGCCGGCGCCGACGACTGGCATGACCGGCACCACCAAGACGACCGCCGATGCGACCACCTCGTTCGACGATCTCGACACCAACCACGACGGTGTCATCTCCCGCGACGAGCTGACGGATACCAATCCGCTGCTGCAGAGTTTCTCCGCAGCCGACAAGGACGGCAACGGAACGCTGTCGCGGGCCGAAGTCGACGCGCAGCGCGGCAAGACGCCGCCCAAGGGGGGCTGACGCAAGAGCGAACGATGGATCCATGTTGCACGCGAAAGGCCCGCTTCTCCCAGGCGGGCCTTTCGCTTGATGGGAGCTCCGCAGCGCGTCGCTTCGCGGAGTCGTGCTGCTACTCCGGTATCGCCTCTCCGGAACCGCCGAATTCGGAGGGGAAGTCCTTCAGTTTCGGCAAGCCGTCCTTCATGGGCAGCACGGTCTCTGCGTAGTTCACGTGCACGCCGGGTTTGAAGTCGACGCTGGGAATGGTCGCGGCATAGACGTCGATGAGGCCGAGCGGCGGGTGGTTGGTCATGAGGTGCCCGCCGCACTGCGTGCAGAACTGGCGATCGCTCATGTCGGTCTTCCTGAAATGGCCGATGCGCTCCTCGCCGCGGGTGACCTTCACGTTTTCAGGCTTCCACAAAGTGAAGGCATTCACCGGACCCGCCGACCAGGAGCGGCAGGAGGCGCAGTGGCAGTAGCCCATCGCCTCGGGCGCGCCGGTGACTTGGACTTCCACGGCGCCGCAGAAGCAGGTGCCGGAATGCAGGTCGCTCATGGAGTACTCCTCATGAAGCTGGGGTGGGAACACGCCTCTGGTTGAACGTCAGCGGCGGCCGCCGCAGGCCGTCGCGTGCAGGGCAATCACGGGCAGAACTAATCCAGCGTGGCGACATATGCGCGGAAGTAATTGATTGCGCTTGGTTGCCGGACGTCCTCGCAGGCATGTCCCTCCGTTATTGGACGACGAATGTCGCAGTGCCGGAACTGGTCGCGCCTCCCAGGCTCCAGCTGGCCTGCGCCCGGTATTGGCCTGCTGCGGTCTTGGACTTGTTCAGGCGATAGGTCGTACGGGCGAAACCATCGCTGCCGCTGACCGCGGTCTGGACGACGTTGCCGCCAACAGGCCGGATGATGGTGAAGGTCACCGTCGCGCCGCTGACCGGAGTGCCGTTGTTGCGTACGAGTGCATTGATCCGGACAAGTTCGCCGCGCAGATAGGTCGCTTTGTCGGTGCTCGTGTCGGTCTGCAGGTTGAAGGTCGGCGCGGCAACGGTGTACGTGGTTGTCGTGCTGGCATTGTGCGCTGCGCCGACGCTGCTGCTGGCACTGGCGCCAATGGTGTAGCCCCCCGCGGTCGCGCTGGTGGCGGAGGTCACGCTGAGCGTGGTGCTGCCGCTGGCGCCTGGAGCTAGGCTCAGGCCGGTGGTTCCGAGCGTGCCGGTCCACCCGCTCGGAATCGTCCTGGCGAGATTGAAGCTGGTCGTGCTGCATGCGCTGCTGTCGTTGCTGGTGAGCGCGAGCGTGTAGGTGACGAGGCTGCCGGCCGGCACCGCGGCGGTGGATCCGCTGAGGCCGATGGTCGGCGCGGCGCGTGTGCACACCGGTGGCGGGGTCGAGACCGTGTACGTCATGGTGGTGCTGGCATTGTGCGCGGCGCCGACGCTGCTGCTGGCGCTGGCGCCGATGCTGTAGCCGCCGGCGGTCGCGTTGGTGGCGGAGGTCACGCTGAGCGTGGTGCTGCCGCTGGCGCCAGGTGCGAGGTTCAGGCTGGCGGTGCCGAGCGTGCCGCTCCAGCCGCTCGGAATCGTCCTGGCGAGGTTGAAGCTGGTCGTGGTGCATGCGCTGCTGTCGTTGTTGGTAAGCGCGAGCGTGTAGGTGACGAGGCTGCCGGCCGGCACTGCGGCGGTGGAGCCGCTGAGACCAATGGTCGGCGCGGCGCGTGTGCACACCGGTGGCGGGGTCGAGACCGTGTACGTCATGGTGGTGCTGGCATTGTGCGCGGCACCGACGCTGCTGCTGGCGCTGGCGCCGATGGTGTAGCCGCCGGCGGTCGCGCTGGTGGCGGAGGTCACGCTGAGCGTGGTGCTGCCGCTGGCGCCCGGTGCAAGGTTCAGACTGGCGGTGCCGAGCGTGCCGCTCCAGCCGCTCGGAATCGTCCTGGCGAGGTTGAAGCTGGTCGTGGTGCATGCGCTGCTGTCGTTGTTGGTAAGCGCGAGCGTGTAGGTGACGAGGCTGCCGGCCGGCACCGCGGCGGCGGATCCGCTGAGACCGATGGTTGGCGCGGCGCGCGTGCATACCGGGGGCGGGGTCGAGACCGTGTAGGTGGTTGTCGCAGTGGCGTCATGCGCGGCACCGACGCTGCTGCCGGCACTCGCGCCGATGGCGTAGCCGCCCGCGGTGGCGTTGGTGGCGGAGGTCACGCTCAGCGTCGTGCTGCCGCTGGCGCCTGGAGCAAGGCTCAGGCTGGTGGTTCCGAGTGTGCCGGTCCACCCGCTCGGAATCGCCCTGGCGAGATTGAAGCTGGTCGTGGTGCATGCGCTGCTGTCGTTGTTGGTGAGCGCGAGCGTGTAGGTGACGAGGCTGCCGGCCCGCACCGAGGCGGTGGAACCGCTGAGACCGATGGTCGGCGCGGCGCGCGTGCATACCGGGGGCGGTGTCGAGACCGTGTAGGTGGTTGTCGCAGTGGCGTCATGCGCGGCACCGACGTTGCTGCTGGCGCTGACGCCGATGGTGTAGCCGCCGGCAGTCGCATTGGTGGCGGAGGTCACGCTCAGCGTAGTGCTGCCGCTGGCGCCCGGCGCCAGATTCAAACTGGCATTGCCGAGCGTATCGGACCATCCACTTGGAACCGAATCGGCCAGGTTGAACGTTGTCGCGGTGCACGCACTGCTGTCGTTGTTGCTGACATCCAGCGTGTAAGTGACGGCGCTGCCGGCCGGTACCGCGGCGGTGGGGCCGCTGAGACCGATGGTCGGCGCGGCGCGCGTGCACACCGGTGGCGGGGTCGAGACCGTGTAGGTCACGGTGGTGCTGGCGTCATGCGCGGCACCGACGTTGCTGCTGGCGCTGACGCCGATGGTGTAGCCGCCGGCAGTCGCATTGGTGGCGGAGGTCACGCTCAGCGTAGTGCTGCCGCTGGCGCCTGGCGCCAGATTCAAACTGGCATTACCGAGCGTATCGGACCATCCATTGGGAACCGAGCCGGCAAGGTTGAACGTTGTCGCGGCGCATGCGCTGCTGTCGTTGTTGCTGACATCCAGCGTGTAGGTGACGGTGCTGCCGGCCGGTACCGCGGCGGTGGCGCCGCTGAGACCGATGGTCGGTGCGGCCCGCGTGCACACAGGCGGCGGCGCGGTGACAGTGAAGATCGCGCTGGCGTTGGCGGTATGCACCGCACCGACGTTGCTGCTCACCCCGGCACCGATGGTGTAACCGCCAGGGGCGGCGTCGGCGTCCGAGGTCACGTCGAGGGTGGTAGTCGCGCTGGCGCCCGGCGCCAAGCTGAGGTTCGTCGCGGTGAGAGTGCCGGTCCAGCCACTGGGAACCGACCTTGCGAGGCTGAAACTGGTGGTGGTGCACGCATCGCTGTCGTTGTTGGTGAGCGCAAGCGTGTAGCTGATGGCGCTGCCCGCCGGTACGGAGGAAGCGGAGCCGCTCAGTTCGATCGTCGGCGCGGCACGTGTGCATACCGGCGTCGGCGCGGCCACTGTGTAGGACGCCGTGCTGCTGGCGGTATGAACGGCACCAACGCTGCTGCTCACCCCGGCGCCGATGCTGTAGGTGCCTGCAGTTGCGTTGGCGTCAGACGTAACGTCGAGCGTCGTGCTGCCAGTGGCGCCTGGCGCCAGGTTCAAGCTCGCATTGTCGAGCGTGCCGCTCCATCCGTTCGGAACCGATCTGGCCAGGTTGAAATTCGTGGTGGGGCAGGCCGCACTATCGTTGTTGGTCACAGCCAGCGTGTAGGTGACGGCACTTCCCGCCGGCACGGAGGAAGTGGAGCCGCTCAGGTCGATCGTCGGGGCGGCGCGTGTGCATACCGGCGTCGGCGCGGCGACTGCATAGGATGCGGAGCTGCTGGCGGTGTGTACGGCACCGACGCTGCTGCTCACCCCCGCGCCGATGGTGTAGTTGCCGGGGGTGGCGTCGACATCCGAGGTCACACTGAGCGTGGTGGTGGCATTGGTTCCCGGCCCGAGATTGAAGCTTGCGTCGCCAAGTGTCCCGGTCCACCCGCTCGGAACCGATCTGGCCAGGCTGAAACTGGTGGTGGGACAGGCCGCGCTGTCGTTGTTGGTGACCGCCAGCGTGTAGGTGACGGTACTGCCCGCCGGCACGGAGGAAGTGGGGCCGTTCAGGCCGATCGTCGGGGCGGCACGCGTGCATACCGGCGTCGGCGTGGCCACTGTGTAGGTTGCCGTAGCGCTGGCGGTATGCACGGCGCCGACGCCGCTGCTCGCATCAGCGCCGATGACGTAAGCGCCCGCCGTGGCATTCGCGGTCGAAGTGATGGTGAGCGTGGTGCTGCCGCTTGCGCCCGGTGCGAGATTCAGGCTCGTGGTGCCGAGCGACCCGGTCCAGCCGCTCGGCACCGAATCGCCCAGGCTGAAACTGGTCGCGGTGCAGGCGGCGCTGTCGTTGTTGGTCAGCGTGAGCGTGTAGGTGACGGCATCGCCGGCCGATACCGCGTTGCTGCCACCACTCAGGTCGATCGCTGGCGCGCCCCGAACGCAAGCACTTGCAGCCTGTATCTCATACGCGCCGATGTCGCTCGCCGCACCGCGCGGGCGCGGATTGAGCACGAAGTCGGTAGTGAGATCGGCGAGCGGCGTGACCTTGTCGACGAGGGGCGAGCCCGCGAGTGGTTCCGCGTCGAACGTGGCCAGGGCCATGCGGGTCAGCTTGGGGTCCTGGTTGCAGATGCTGTCGCCAGGACACGCACTGGCATAGACGTTCCAGACCAGATTGCCTGCGTGGGTGGTGATCGCGGGTGAGGTTCCGCCCTGGACCCTGGACAGGTCCGCAGGTTTGAGGAACCAGGGAAATCCGATCAGCGCATTGTTCTGGATCAGTGCATGAGCGCTGGCATCGCCTTCGGCGGCGCCGACCAGCGAATATCCTTCGCCGGTGATGGTGTTGTGGCGGACGATCACGCTGTCGTTGGAGGTGAACACAAGCATCAATGTCGTGCCATCGGAGCGGCAGCAGTCGCCTGCCAGCATGAAGAACTGGTCCTTGAAGTAGCCGCAGTTGCCGATCAGTACCGAGTTCTCGATCGTTGCGTTTCCCCTGACCTTGACCTGGTTTCCCGCGTTTCCCACCGCGTAGATGCGGCGCATCGTGGTGCGCGTGCTGTCGGCGCCATCCAGGAAGCGCAGGTCGAGGCCGTCCGAAGTGTTGTGGTGCACGAAGACATCTTCGATAAGCCACTGGCCGCCGGTGGTGACCGTGCCGAATCCGTCGCCATAGCCGCCGGCCTGTTGTGCCCAGCAGGCCCATGCCGCGCCGGTCTGCCAGCGCTCACCGCAACCGTTCCAGCCGATCTCCATGTCGCGCAGCGTGATCGCGCCCGAGTTGGAGGCGGGGGCGGGCGTGTTGGCGTCCCAGCCCGCACGTCCATTCCGATTTAGCTTGACGCGCTCGATGGTCCAATCGGTAAGCCCACCGGCCCATAGCCCGGTGTGTCCCAGGCCATGGATATCGAGGTCGTGCAACCAGACGTTGCTCGATGCATGCGCATACACCCCGTACTTGCCCCAGTTGCCGCTTCCGACCGCGGGGCATTTGGCCGCCGCGTTGCTGTGGCTGTAGACGCAGTCGTCCTGGTCGGTTATTTCCAGATAACCGACCTCGACGTTGGAGCTGCCATCCAGACTGAGAATGCGGGTAACGCCGAGCGTGCCCAACAGCCGCGGCGGATTGCTGGCATTGCCGAGGATGCGCGTCCTGTTGGCGCCGCTTCCGGTCGGTATCGAAGCCATCGAACAGTTGGCCGGAAGGCAGTTGCCGGCCCCCGGCGCACCCTGGCCGATTACGTAGCTGCCGCTGCCGATGAAGAGGGTGTCGCCCCCCGCGATGCGCCGCGTGCCGTCGGGTGCCAGCGCATGGAATGGATGCTTCCACGCGCACGCCTGGCCGGTGCCGCTACCGGGATACGGCGCATCGCTTCGGCCCGTGCATTGGATGGCATCGCCGCCGTCCACGCGCACATAGAACGTGTCTGCACGTGCCAGTTGCGACGCCGGCATCCCTACTGCCAACAACAAGATGCAGAACAGCAACGGAAGGGATCGCTTTGCCTTGCAGCGGGCGCGCAGGATCGACAGTACGCGGTGGCTGCAGGGCATGTCGCAGTCCCTTATGCGTTGTTCCCCCTGAAAGTGGTTGGTCGGCACCCCCGGCAATGTTGAAGAGGACTGCACTGCATGCAAATTCCCCGTAGGGGGGTGCGATGTTGTGCGTGATTAACCGGAAAACGGCTTCAACCGCGCGAAATCGCGGCACAGCGCCGTTGGTCGGAAAAAATGTAATCTTGCACGCCGAGCACTTTCCGGCTCGGTGAGTCGCAGGAACTGTTTTTCTGAAGCTGGCCGACATCGGCCAGTGTGTTCCGCAGGTAGCTCAAGCTGGACCGTTCTGGACTCGCGGTGCCACGGAGGACACATCTTCAGTGCGAACGTTTCCTGGGTGCAGTTCGAGATCGTGTCTGGTCGATGCCGCAGGCGCGCACTATCTGATCGAATGCGAAGGTTGACTGGCCGTCCCGCGTTCCGATTCCACTTCCTTGCCTCTGAGCATCACTGCGTACAGCCCCAGCGCCGTGAGCCAGCACAGCATGAGTGACCAGAGGTCGTGCGAGAGGAAGTGCGCGCCGCGCAGTTGCTGGGTCATGCCGAGTAGCAGGCCGAGCGCGAGCCCCACGCCCAGGCCGAACCAGCGAAGATGCGGACGCGTGGCCATGAAGAAGAAGTACAGCGCCATCCAGCAGTATCCGGCGCTGGCGTGGGCGGCCGGGAAGCACGCACCGCGAGGACCGGAGCGCGGTGCGAACAGGCCGTGGTACGGGCGGGTTCCGCCATATCCCAGGATGTCCCAGGGGCAATCCATGTCGGTCCACGATTTCATCCAGCCCACCAACAGGGCCGCGGCCGCCGTGGCCAGGAGCAGGTAAGCCAGTGGCCTGCGCCATGGCACCAGGCGCGCGTGCGCCAGCGAGGCGATCCATATGAGCAGCACCATCACCCACGAGGCGAGGCTGAGCAGATGGCCGCCGTCATGGACCAGCGTGTCCGCCACGAAGGAAGACCTCAGCGTCCATGCGTAGCCTTGCCATGCATACAACCGATCGGCCCACTGGCGATCGCCATCGAAGAGAGCGAGCGCGGTGGTTGCCAGCCCGAACGCCAGCAACGGCCACGCCAGATGGCGTGCGAAGGAGCGATCAGGCGCGTGTCGTGCCGGGATGCGCGCAAGCCCGCCGAGGCCATGGGGATGAGGTGGCTGCATGACGCAGGCCGCTCACGGGGGATTTGTCGGAATAATGTCGGAGCCGGCAGGGCCGGCATGTCACCCGAACGGGGGGGCGTTACGGAGCGAAGCAGCCCCCGCAACCGCCATGCGCGGGTCAGCCCCCGATATATGTGGTCTTCACGGGCGCGGCGCGCCCGCCTTGGGCAGCGCGGCCAGGGTCTTGCTGGCGACGGTATCCAGGTTGATCGGTGCGGCGCCCTTCGCGCGGACGGAACCCCGGTAGAGGGCGCGCCACAGCACGCGGATCTGGCCCGGCTCCAGTACTTCGAACAACAGGCCGCCCTCGACGAAGTCCACCGTGTCGATCTTGATCGTTGGCACGCCATTGGGTCCCTGCGTCACGATCTGGGAGCAGCCGCCGCCACCGCAGCCGATGGCCGTTTCGCGTGCGCTCTGCAGGCCGGTGTCGCGAACGGTGGCCTGCTGCACGTCGCGCACGCCGACGCGATACGCAACGAAGATGTCGGCCTGCTGGGTGCTGTCGACCCGCCGATACCCTTTGCCTTGCAGCGCTTTGTCGAGAGCCGCCTGCAGACGCGTGCGCAGCTTCGGATCCTGTACGCGCTTGTCGAATTCCACGGCCAGTTGTGCCGGCATCTCGACCCACGCATAGCGCGTACCCGGCAGGGAGGTCGCCGGCTTCGAGACCTCGACCTGTGCCACAGGCTCGTTGCGCTCGCGCGCGGCGGCATCGTGTGCGACGACCAGCATCATGGCGCAGCAGGCAACAGCGAGAGCGATGGTCCTCATGGCATTCCTTGGTGGCCACACAAATGAAGAGCCCAACTTTGGGTTCCGCGGCATTACTGCCATGTGAGAGAACGCGCTTTCGCAGGATGCCCGGCCCACTCGCGAACGGTTGACGGTCCCGCAGGCGTTGCGGCATGCGGCCGGGGAGGGCGTGCGCCCGCCGCCGAAAGCTGGGCAGCCTGCTGCGCTGTACCATCCGTGCAGCCGCACACACACGGGGCGCAACACATGACGCGCAAGGTCCGGTTTTTCGTAACCGCCTGCCTGCTGTTGCTCGCCGCCTGCAGCTCCTTGCCGCCGCGGCCGCCGCTGGCCGAGGCATTCGCATTGCCGCCGGCCAGCGATGGCGAACTTGCGCGACGTACGACTCCAGCGGAGGCCCAGCACGCCGGACAATCGGGCTTCCGCCTGGTCAGTAACGGAACGGAGGCCTATGCCGCGCGCATGTACAGCGCCCAGGTCGCCGCCCGCAGCCTCGATATCCAGACCTACATCTGGCACGCCGACATGACCGGCAAGATGCTTGCGCAGCGTGCGCTGGCTGCCGCCGACCGCGGCGTGCAGGTGCGCATCCTCATCGACGACCTGGATGCGCGCGCCAAGAATGCCGGCTTTGCCGCGCTCGATGCCCATCCCAACATCGAGGTGCGGCTGTTCAATCCCTTCGCCAGCCGCAGCGGCGGGTTGCGCCGCCTCGGTGAGTTCGGTACCGGTTTCCGCCGGCTCAACCACCGCATGCACAACAAGAGCTGGATCGTCGACAACCGCGTCGCCCTGGTCGGCGGCCGCAACCTCGGCAACGAATATTTCGGCGCTGACGAGAACGGCAATTTCGTCGACCTCGACGTGCTGATGGTGGGACCGGTGGTGCGCGAGGTCAGCGCCGCCTTCGATCGATTCTGGAACGCGACCAGCAACTACCCCATCGCCCTGGTGAATGCCGGTCCGGCCACGCCCGAGGCACTGGCCCGGCTGCGCGTGCTGCTGGATGCGGTGCCGGCCGAACTGGCCGCCAGCCGCTACGCCGAAGTACTGCGCGAGGACCCGGCCGTGCAGCGGCTGTTGGCCAACGAGGGTTCGCTGCACTGGAGCGAACGTTGGTCCTTCGCGAGCGACGATCCGCTCAAACTGGAAGACAGCGGCGCCCCGGGGCAGCGTTCATTGGTACTGGCGACATTGTTGCCCGCGATGCAGGCCGCACGGCAAACGCTCAACGTGATCTCGCCGTACTTCGTGCCGGGCCGCACCGGTACCGACTTCCTTGTCGCGAGGGCCGGCGACGGCATCGACGTGCGCATCCTGACCAACTCGCTGGCCGCCACCGACGTTGCCGCCGTGCACGGTGGCTATGCGCGCTACCGCGATGACCTGCTTGCCGGCGGCGTGCGGTTGTGGGAGCTCAAGCCCGACAGCGGCGTGGCTCCGTCACAGTTCAGCCTGCGCGGCTCGTCCGGTTCCAGCCTGCACACCAAGGCGATGGTGATAGATGACAGCCACGTGTTCATCGGGTCCTACAACCTTGATCCGCGTTCGACGGCGATCAATACCGAGCAGGGCGTGTTGATCGCCAACCCGGACCTGGCGCGGGAGCTCACGCTCATCTTCGACGAGCATCTCGGGGGGGAGCACGCATGGCAGGTGCAACAGATGGATGGCCGATTGCGCTGGAGCGACGGCCAGGCCACCTGGACCCGCGATCCGCAGGCCCGCGCCAGCCGCCGCCTGCAGGCATGGCTGGCCAGTTGGCTCCCGCTGCAGTCGCAGTTGTGAAGCTCCGCGTCGGCGATCTGCCGCCGCAGCTCCCGCTCCGCCCTCAGCCGGCATCCAGCACGATCCGATAACGGGCCTTGCCTGCGCGCAGGTGATCCATGGCGTCGTTGACCTTGCTCATCGGGAAGTGTTCCGTCTGCGGCGCGATCTGATGGCGAGCGGCGAAGGCGAGCATCGTGTCGATGCTGCCCCGCGAGCCGGTCGGCGAACCGGAAACGCTCTTCTGTCCAGAGATCAGGGTAAAGGCCGGGATCGGGATCGGCTCGAGGGCGGCGCCGACCACATGCAGGCGGCCACCGGGCGCGAGCGCGGCGAGCAGCGCGTTCCAGTCGAGCGTCACGTTGACGGTGTCGAGGATGAGGTCGAACGTCCCGGCCAACGCCTTGATCGCCGCCGTATCGCGGCTGGAAACCACGCGGTGCGCGCCGAAAGCGCGTGCCTCTTCCTCCTTGCTGGCGCTGGACGTGAAGGCGGTGACCTCGCAGCCCCAGGCATGGCAGAACTTGAGCGCCATGTGTCCCAGGCCACCGATGCCGATGACACCGACGCGATCGGTCGGACGGATGCCGTGCAGTTCGAGTGGGGAGTACACGGTGATGCCGCCGCACAGCAACGGACCGCTGTCCGCCGCGGACAGCGCATCGGGTAGCGGCACGGCCCACACCCAGTGGCAACGCACGCGATCGGCGAACGCGCCATGGCGTCCGGTGATCGTGCCCTGGACCTGCGCGCACAGGTGCTGGCGACCGGCGATGCATTCCGCGCAGTGCAGGCAGCTGTGCGCATTCCAGCCGATGCCGACGCGCTGGCCGACCGATAACCCCAGTGCCTGTGGCCCACACGCCACCACCCGGCCGATGCCTTCATGTCCCGGCACGAACGGATACACGGTCATGCCCCATTCGTCGTCGAGCATCGACAGATCGGAATGGCAGATGCCGCAGTGTTCGATCGCGATTTCGACCTGCTCGTCGCCGAGCGGGCCGGGATCGTATTCAAAGGGTTCGAGGCGGGCACCGGCCGCACGCGCGGCCCAGGCATGGATCATGGACATGACGGGTTCCTGATGCTGGAGGCGCGGGAATTCTCCGGGTAAGCGCGCTAGCGAAGCGTGATAACTGCTCGTTGCCAACCGCCTGCAAGGCACGTGCTCGGAAAGGGTGGCCGCGTTGTTGCCATCACGGCAACGACAACAGGCCTGGTCCAACCTGACCGCACTTCCCGATGGAGCAGGCGATGGCCGAGGTCTGGGACTGCGTGATCGTCGGCGCCGGTCCGGCAGGATTGTCGGCGGCACTGTACATGGCCCGCTACCGGCGCCGCGTGCTGGTGCTGCACGACGGCAAGGCGCGGGCCCTGCGCATTCCGTGTACCCACAACGCGCCAGGCTTTCCCGAGGGCATCGCCGGCGTTGCGCTGATCGAGCGCATGGAGCGCCATGCGCAGCGCTATGGCGCCGTGATCCGCCAGGCCGAAGTAGTTGCGGCGCATCGAAAGGCGAAGGCGTTCGTGCTGGAGGTCGCCGACGGCGATACGGTATCCGGCGACGCCCTCATCCTGGCCACCGGCCTGCACCTCAACCAGCTGCCGCTGCCACCGGAGGCGCACGATCGGGCGGTCCGGGCCAACGTGCTGCGCTATTGCCCGGTGTGCGACGGCTACGAGCACTGCGACCAGCGTGTCGCGGTGGTGGGCTGCGATGTATCGGGGGCGTCGGAAGCGCTGTTCCTGCGCCAGTACACGCGTGACGTGACCCTGATCCCGATGCGGTACTCCGAGCTGACATCGGCGCAGCTCGTGGAACTGGCAGACGCTGGCATCGTGGTCCTGGAAAAGCCGGTGGCGCGCTTCGCACCGGGCGAGGATCGTTTCGAAGTGCACTTGCGAGGCGAAGCCACGCCGCTGGTGTTCGACGTGGTGTATCCCGCGCTCGGTTGCCGCCAGCGCACGGAGCTGGCCGCGATGCTGGAGTTGCCGCTGGGCGAGGACGGGTGCACCGATGTCCGTTCACCGTTCGGTACGGCGGTGCCGGGCCTGTATTGCGCCGGCGATATCGTCGAGGGCCTGGATCAGATCAGCGTGGCCATGGGCCACGGCGCGATCGCCGCCACCCGCGCGCACAACTGGCTGCGTGAGCAGCGGGGGCATGCATTGCGGGATTAATCCGGATGACCGCGTCTTGCAGCGCCAACCCGAGGTATTCCCGCTACTTGATGCCAATCACCATCGAATCCGGGCCGAGCAGGTGCTCCACGCGCGCCTCGCGAAAGCCCGCTTCGCGCATCCAGCCCACGCAGTCCGCGCCGGTGTAATCGAAACCGCCAGGCGTCTCGATCAGCATGTTCAGGCTCATCAGCAAGCCGAACGCGTTCTCGCGGCGGTCATCGTCGATCAGCGCCTCGTAGACGATCAGCGCGCCGCCCGGCGCGAGGGCGTCGTGTGCCTTGGCGAGCAGGCGACGTTTTTCGTCGAGATCCCAGTCGTGCAGGATGTGTCCCATGATGAGCACGTCCGCGCCGGGCAGGGGATCGTTGAAGAAATCGCCCGGATGGAAGCGCACCCGCTCGCTCAGTCCATTCGCCGCGACGTACTGCTCGAATATCGGACGCACCTGCGGCAGATCGAAGCCGCCACCGGAAAGGTGTTTGTGCGCCAATGCAAGCTGCACGGGCACCGCGCCCTGCGCACAACCCACGTCGATGAATGTCCGGTATTCGTGCCACGGGAATTTCTGCGCGATGGCCATCGCCGAGCCCAGGCTGATGCCGCTCATCGCCTTGAGGAAGTCCTCCAGCCGGCCGGGGTCCGCATAGAGCGCGGCGAAGAAGTTCTCTCCCTTCCTGCCTTCGTTCTGTGGCTCGCCGGTCTGCAGCGCCTGCGTCAGCGATCCCCAGAACGGATACAGCCGCTTGTTGCACATCTCGAGTATTCCGCCAACGTAGGAGGGCTTGTTGCGGTCGAGAAAGAGTTCGGCGTTGGCGGTGTTCGAGTAGCGATCGCCGATCCGTTCGAGCATGCGCAACGCCACGAGCGCATCGAAGAAGTCCCGCGCGCTGCGCGGGTGGAGGCCGAGCCGCTGTGCCAACGCCTTGCCATCAAGCGGCGCCTTGGAGAGTTCGGTGAAGACGCCCAGTTCGATTGCGCTCAGAAGGGTCTTGGAGCCCCAGAATCCGAAGCCAAGCTGGAGGATCGAATCGGGGGAGGGCACTTCATTCATGGGCGTGCTCCGATGCGGACTGCAATGGAAGGGGGCCAGGCGGGAGGACGGTATTGACGCATCTTTCGCCGGCCATCTTTGCCCGGCCACCCGAACGGGTGAGGTCGTCATGTCCGTTCTGCCCAACCGGCGGCGTTGGATCAGGCAGGCCCTCCGCGCCCGGGAACCCGCCATGTCCGCCCTTCGCCGCTACTCCGTCCTGCTGCTCGTCTGCGGCTCCGTTCCGGCAGGCGTCTGCGTCGCCCAGGTCCTTGCTTCCACCGCAACCGCCTCCTTCGAGGCGCTCGATACCAACAAGAACGGCCTGGTGGACAAGTCCGAATACCTCAGTTCCGCCTTGTTCGCGAAGCTGGACAGCAACCACAACTACAAGATCACCGCGGACGAACTGGAAGCGGTCCTTGGGCCGCAGCGGGACGGCGCCCCGTCTGCGGACGATCGGATCCGGCAAGTGGATCTCAACGAGAACGGCGAAATCAGCGACGAGGAACTTCGTCGCGCCGCCGAGGCAAGGTTCCAGCAGCTCGATCGCAACACCGACGGCAACCTGGACCTGGCCGAATTGAAGTCGGGCTTCGGGGTCCCCTACGTACGGCCGTAGCGCGGTTGAACAAGGACCGGTCGCCAGGGGCGGAAGCGGCCCAGGCCGGCGTCCGTGTCCGTCGGTCCGCCGTCGGAAATCAGACCGGTTCCGCCAGCTCTCCGAGCATGTATTCCGCCGACGACACCTTGAACTCGCCAGGCGATTCCACGAACAGCTTCTTCACCACAGCGTCTTCGGCGTACAGCGCGAAACGGCGTGAGCGCATGCCCATGCCGTACCCGCTGGCGTCCAGTTCGAGCCCCAACGCGCGGGTGAAGTCGGCGTTGCCATCGGCCAGCATCAACAAGCCTTCGGGCACGTGCTGGCTCTGTCCCCAGGCCTGCATCACGAATGGATCGTTGACGGACATGCACAGCACGTCGATGCCGCGTGCATTGAACTGGTCGAAATGCTGCACGAAGCCGGGAAGGTGCCGCTCCGAGCAGGTCGGCGTGAACGCACCCGGGACGGCGAACAGCACCACTTTCTTGCCGTCAAACAACGTCGGCGTATCGACGACTTCGACGCCGTTGCGGATTCGCTGCAGATTAACTTCGGGGATGCGATCGCCTACCTGGATAGCCATGCGGGGAACTCGAGAGTGGTCATCCTCCAGTCTAGGCCGCGGACAGGAAAAAAGCGTCAATTGCCGCGCCCGGCCTCCGTGCGCGCGAGGCATGACAACGGATTCCGCCGCCATCGGCTAACCTTTTCACTGGAGCCCCACCGCGGGCCAAGTGCCGGATAAGGCTCACATGCAATTCAAGGACTACTACGAAATCCTCGGCGTGGAGCCCGGTGCCGGCGACGCGGAGATCAAGAGCGCCTACCGCCGGCTCGCGCGCAAGTACCATCCCGACGTCAGCAAGGAAGCCGGCGCCGAGGACAAGTTCAAGGGCGTCAACGAGGCATATGAGGCGCTGCGCGATCCGCAGAAGCGCGCGGCCTATGACCAGCTGCGGGCACGCGGCTATCGTCCAGGCGACGACGTGCAACCACCACCGGGCGGTTTTGGCGGGGGCCACGGCGGCGTGGATTTCGATGAGATATTCGCGGGTGGCGGGGCCGGTGGCGGTTTCAGCGACTTCTTCGAGCAGCTGTTCGGCCGCGGGCGCGCGGGGGGATTTGGTGGTGGCCCGGCGCCACAGCCGCGCGGGGACACGCGGGCCAAGCTCGCGGTATCGCTCGAATCGGTCTACGAAGGCAGCAGCGCGCGCATTGGCGTGGGTAACCGCACGCTGGACATCCGCATCCCGAAAGGCATCAAGCCAGGCCAGGTGATCCGCCTTGCCGGGCAAGGCAACCCGGGGCGCGATGGCTCGCGCGGCGACCTGCTGCTGGAAATCGAATACGCGGCGCATCCCCAGTTCGAAGTCGATGGGCGCAACATCATCTACGTACTGCCCGTGGCTCCCTGGGAAGCGGCGCTGGGGGCGACGATCAGCGTGGCCACGCTGGGTGGTCCGGTCGAACTGAAGATTCCGCAGCAGTCCGAAAGCGGCCGCAAGCTGCGGCTGCGCGGCCGCGGTCTGCCAGGCACGCCGCCGGGCGACCAGATCGTGGAGCTGGAAATCCTGGCGCCCAAGGTGCACACACCCGAACAGCGTGCGGCCTACGAGGCGATGCGGGATGCGTTCGCCGACGACTGGCGTCGCGCGTAGGCCTGGTTCCCGGGTATGAGAAAGGCGGGCCTCGGCCCGCCTTTCTCCGCTTACTTGTTCATTACCTGGACGATCATGTCGGCGAGATCGCTCTCGCTGAAAGGCTTGGTGATGTAGGCCTTTGCGCCCTGGCGCATGCCCCAGACGCGGTCGGTGTCCTGGTCTTTCGTGGTTACCAGGATGACCGGTATGTGCTGCGTCGCCGGGTTCTTGCTGATCGAACGCGTGGCCTGGAACCCGTTGAGGTTCGGCATCACCACGTCCATCAGCACCAGGTCGGGCAGTTCGCGCGTGCACACTTCCACGCCCGCCGCGCCGTCCTCGGCCGTGAGCGCTTCGTGGCCGAGTTTCTCCACGATGCGGCGGATGCCCATCAGCTGCGAAGGCGAATCGTCGACGATCAGGATGCGGGCCATCAGGTTTTCCCCATGAACATGAACCGATTGTAGCCCGGCCAGATGACGCCGCAAGCCGTTACAGGGCGACCAGCGTGCGGCCGAACGAGCCGCCTGTGAGCATGGTCGCAAACACTCCGGGCAGTTGCGCCAGCGTGATTTCGCGCGTGCAGATGCGATCCAGGTGACGCGGCTTCCAGTCGGTGGCGAGGTGTTGCCAGACTGCTTCGCGGATATCGCGCGCGGTACCGGCCGAGGCCACGCCGACCAGCGACACGCCACGGATGATGAACGGCATCACCGAGGTCGGCAGCTCGGCACTCGCGGCGAGGCCGGCGCTGGCGACATTGCCATAGGGTGCGGTCTGCGCCAGCAGGCTGGCGAGCATGTTGCCGCCGACGTTGTCCAGGCCGCCGCCGAAGCGCGCCGACTCCATCGGGCGCGTGGTGCCGAGCGCATCCCGGCGCAATACCTCGCTGGCACCGATCTCCTTGAGATAGTCCGCGTGATCGGGTTTGCCGCTCACGGCATGCACTTCAAAGCCGGCGCGACTGAAGATGTCCACCGCCAGCGAGCCCACGCCACCGGTGGCGCCGGTAACGGCCAGAGGGCCCAGTTCCGGCGTCTGCCGGTTGTCCTTCATGCGGTACAACGCCAGCGCGGCGGTGAAGCCGGCGGTGCCCAGGATCATGCTCTCGCGCAGGCTCAATCCATCGGGCAACGGGATGACCCACTTCGACTCGAGGCGAGTGTATTCCGCGTAACCGCCGTCGCGCGTCTCGCTCAGGCCGCAGCCGGTGACCAGCACCGCGTCGCCTTCCTTGAACCCGGGGTCGCTCGATGCGACCACATGTCCTGCAACATCGATGCCACCGACCAGCGGGAACTTGCGCAGGATCTTTCCCTGGCCAGTGCCGGCGAGGGCGTCCTTGAAGTTGACCGAGGAGTAAGCGGTCTTGATGACGACTTCGCCGGGGGCGAGATCGGCGAGCGAGATCGTCTCGATGCCGCTGCGGTAGCCGCTGGCGTCGTTGTGGATGCGGAAGGCGTTGAAAGTGGTGGGTGTGGGCATTTGTTTTTGCTCGTCATCCCGGCGCAAGCCGGGATCCAGTGCCTTTGATTGTGTCGCAACCGGCATCGAGGTCGGTGTGTATCAGCCGAGAATTTCCCGATACAGGTCACGCCATTCTGGATTTGAATTCTCGATCAGTTTCAGCTTCCAGGTACGCTTCCACTCCTTGAGCGCCTTCTCACGTTCGATCGCGGATGTCATCGTTGGATGCTGCTCGTACCAAACCAAAGTATGGACGCCATACTTCCTGGTGAAACCCTCAACGGCGTCGGTCTTGTGTTCGTAAACGCGTTTGACGAGATCCGAAGTCACTCCGATGTACAGAGTTCCATTCCTTTGACTTGCGAGAATGTAGACGCAGGGATCCTTCATTGATTCGTCCTTGAATGACAACGGCAAAAGCACTGGATCCCGGCTTGCGCCGGGATGACGAGCGCAAGAGCCTCAGCGCAGGTCCTTGCGCCGCTTCTCGTCCATCCACTTGTTCGCATCCGCCGGACGGTAGGCGCGCATCCAGCCGAGCATCGTCTCGATGTCGTCGCCATGCCACAGGTCGCGGCGCTGGTCCGCGTGGAGGAAGCGTTCCTCGACCATGCGATCCAGCATCGCGAGCAACGGTGCGTAGAAGCCGTCCACGTCGAGGAAAGCGCAGGGCTTGTCGCCGATGCCCAGCTGGCGCCAGGTCAGCATTTCGAACATTTCGTCCAGCGTGCCGAAACCGCCGGGCAGGGCGACGAAGCCGTCGGAGAGGTCGAACATGCGTGCCTTGCGCTCATGCATGTTGGCGACGACCTCGAGCCGTGTAAGGCCCTTGTGCGCGACCTCCCATTCGACCAGCTGCTCGGGAATCACACCGATCACCTCGCCGCCGGCTTCGAGGACGGCATCGGCGACGATGCCCATCAGGCCGACGTTGCCGCCGCCGTAGACGAGCGCCAGGCCTTCTTTCGCGAGGCGATTGCCGAGGGCGATGGCGCGCTCGGCATAGATGGGTTTGTTGCCGGCATTGGAGCCGCAATAGACGCAGACGGAACGCATGTGTGGCAGCTCAGTTGGCTTCGAGCAGGATGATGCCGGAAAAATGATTCATTGCTTCCCGGCGTTTCTTCGGCTGCAGCCAGCGCAGGATTTTCCACATCCACATGTTGGGCATGGTGCGCTTCAGGCGCAGGGACTCGTCCCAATGGGAGCGATATTCGAGTTCGCGCCAGCCGTAGGGGGCAAAAAATCCCGTGCTTTCGGCAGGGCCGAAGCGGAAGGGGGCATTGCCTTGCTTTAGCAGCGGCTGCCACTGTCGCTCCAGGTACTTCAGCAGCATCGGCGAGGCGAGGTCGGAGAGCCACCACCGGGCCCTGGCGACATCGTGCAGGTCGCGCGCCAGCTCGGCGACGTTTTCCGGTTCGAGGTAAACCAGCAGCCCTTCGGTGATCACCAGGACCGGGCCGTGTTCGGCCGCACGTGCGAACACATCGCGCCGTGCGTCGGCTTCGCGCAGGTCGGCAGCAATGAATTCAAGCTCGCAGCGCGGCGTCTCGCCGGCCATGTGCGAACGGAAGTAGTCGACCATGTCGGGCAGGTCGACGTGCAGCCAGCGCAGGGTCGGTGGAAGGTCCAGGCGATAGGGGCGGGCATCGAGCCCGGCGGCCAGGTTCAGCACCGTCGCCGCACCCTGCCGGACGCAGCGCAGGACGATCTCGTCCATCACCGCGGTGCGCACGACCATCGGCCAGCTCATGACCTTGCCGCGCGGCATGGCATCGACGATCGCCTGGCCGCGCTCTCCGCCAAGGCGGCGCGCATAGGGATCGCGGAAGATCGCATCGGGGCGCTCGCTTTCCATCGCGCGGTAGATCGCTACCCACAGCGCCGTGTCGGAGACGTTGCGGATCGGGTTTTCCGATGTCATGGGCGAACTCCGTGCGTGGAAGCAGGTGGCCGGAAAGCAGAACGGCGCACCGAGGCGCGCCGTTCCAATGTACTGCAACTCGTGCAGAAGGGCTTTTTTGCCCTAGCCCCTAAGTTAGGGGCGGTTCGCGCCGCAGGCGAAAGGGCGGGTGTGGAGTACGACCACGAGACCGAAGTTTGCAACGCAAACTTCCGTCATCCACAAAGCCAACGTTAGTTGGCTTTGTGAATCGACCGCTTGTGTACGGCCATCGCCGCATCGTGCACGGCTTCGGACATGCTCGGGTGCGCGTGGCAGATGCGGGCGAGGTCGTCGGCCGATCCCTTGAACTCCATCGTCAGCACGCCCTCGTGCACGAGCTCGGAGACGTTGGCGCCGACCAGGTGCATGCCGAGCACGGTGTCGGTTTCGGCGTGGGCGAGAACCTTCACGAAGCCCGCCGGTTCGGCCATGGCCACGGCGCGGCCGACGGCGGCGAACGGGAAGCTGCCGGCCTTGTACGGGATGCCTTCTGCCTTGAGCTGTTCCTCGGTCTTGCCGACCCACGCGATTTCCGGCTCGGTGTAGATCACCCACGGGATCGTGTCGAGGTTGACGTGGCCAGGCAGGCCGGCGATCAGTTCCGCCACCGCGATGCCTTCCTCGAAACCCTTGTGCGCCAGCATCGGGCCGCGCACGCAGTCGCCCACGGCCCAGACGCCGTCGACGCCGGTGTGGCAGTGCTCGTCGACTTCGATCATGCCGCGCGCATCGACCTTCACGCCGGTGCCATCGGCCAGCAGGCCCTTGGTCGCGGCACGACGGCCGACGGAAACCAGCAGCTTGTCGACGACGATGGCCTGTTCGCCCTTGTCGTCGGTGTAGGTGACATGGACGCCGTCCTTCTTCACCTCGGCCTTGCTGACCTTGGCGCCGAGGCGGATGTCGAGGTTCTGCTTCTTGAATTCGCGCGCGGACACCTTGGCCACTTCGGCATCGGCGGCGGCGAGGAAGTTCGGCAGCGCTTCGAGGATGGTGACCTGCGAGCCGAGGCGGTTCCACACGCTGCCCAGTTCCAGGCCGATGACGCCGGCGCCGATCACGCCGAGGCGCTTGGGCACGGCTTCGAAATCGAGCGCGCCGATGTTGTCGACGATGTGCTCGCCGAACTTGGCGAACGGCAGTTCGATCGAATCCGAACCGGCGGCGATGATGACGTTGGTGCCCTTGAGGTCGACCTCGGTGCCGTCGTGCTGCTTCACCTTGACGACGTTGCCCGGCTGCAGCTGGCCGAAGCCATAGAACGTGGCGACCTTGTTCGCCTTGAACAGCATCGCGATGCCGCCGGTGAACTGCTTCACGATCTTGTCCTTGCGGCCGATCATCGTGGGGACGTCGATCTTCGCGTCCTTGGTGCTGATGCCGTGCTCGCCGAAGATGTGGCCGAGGTTCCAGAACTGGCGCGAGCTGTCGAGCAGCGCCTTCGACGGAATGCAGCCCACGCGCAGGCAGGTGCCGCCCAGGGCGGGCTTGCCGTCCTTGCCGAGCGCGGCGTCGATGCACGCTGTCTTCAGGCCGAGCTGCGCGGCGCGGATGGCCGCGTGGTAGCCGGCGGGGCCGGCGCCGATGACGACTACGTCGAAATTCTGCTGTTCGCTCATATTCTTCTCGCTGTTGTTCTTGGCTCCTTCCCCCGCGCGGCGGGGGAAGGTTGGGATGGGGGTGTGGGCGCCATGGCGGCCCCCACCCCAGCCCTCCCCCGCGAGCGGGGGAGGGAGCGAATCACATGCCCAGCAGCATGCGGTGCGGGTTCTCGAGCTGGTTCTTGATGTCGACCAGGAAGAGGACCGCGTCCTTGCCGTCGATGATGCGGTGGTCGTAGGACAGCGCGATGTACATCATCGGCGCGATCACGACCTGGGCATTCTCGGCAATCGGGCGTTCCTTGATGGCGTGCATGCCGAGGATCGCCGACTGCGGCGGGTTGACGATCGGGGTCGACATCAGCGAGCCGAAAGTGCCGCCGTTGGTGATGGTGAAGGTGCCACCCTGCAGGTCGTCGAGGCCGAGCTTGCCGTCGCGCGCCTTCTTGGCGTATTCGGCTATCTGCGCTTCGATGTCGGCGAACGACATGCGCTCCACGTTGCGCACGACCGGCGTGACCAGGCCCTTGTCGGTCGACACCGCGATCGAGATGTCGGCGTAGCCGTGGTAGATCACGTCATTGCCATCGACCGAGGCGTTGACTACCGGGTACTTCTGCAGCGCGTTGGCGGCGGCCTTGGCGAAGAAGCTCATGAAGCCCAGCTTGATGCCGTTGGCCTTCTCGAACTGCTCGCCCAGCTCCTTGCGCATGGCCATGACCTTGCCCAGGTTCACTTCGTTGAACGAGGTGAGCATGGCGATCGAGTTCTTCGACTGCATCAGGCGCTCGGCGATGCGGGCGCGCATGCGGGTCATCGGCACGCGCTCTTCCGGACGCGCGCCACCGCCCACGCCGGCGGTCTTGCCCGAGGCGTAGTTGACGATGTCTTCCTTGGTGACCATGCCGCGGCGGCCGGTGCCTGCGACCTGGGCGGCATCGACGCCGGCGGTGGCGGCAGCGAAGCGCGCGCCCGGCGGCAGATCGCCACCGACCGGAGCGGGGCTGGTGCTGGCTGGCGCGGCGGCCTTGGCCGCTGCGGCTGCAGCCTTGGGCTGGACCTCTTCGGCGCCGGCGGCCGGCTGGGCGGCCTTCTCGGCCGGAGCAGGCGCCGCTGCAGCGGCGCCGGCTTCCACGATGCCGATGATCTGCTGGCTGTTGACAGTCGTGCCTTCGGCGAACTTGATTTCCTTGAGCACGCCGTCGACCGGCGAGGGCACTTCCAGCACGACCTTGTCGGTTTCCAGGTCGACCAGGTTCTCGTCGCGCTTGACCGCGTCACCGACCTTCTTGTGCCACGTGGCAATGGTGGCATCGGAGACGGATTCCGGCAGGACCGGGACTTTGATTTCGGTGCTCATGGATGAGTCCTTGATAAGGGAATGCGTTTCGAACGAAGCGGGAATCTGTTGATCGGCAAGGCGGGTTATTCGGGGCCGTTCTCGCCACGCAGCGGATTGACCAGGGCATCCGCGACCAGCGCCGTCTGTTCGATGACGTGGTCGGCGAAATGGCCTGCCGCCGGCGACGGCGAGCGTGCGCGACCTGCGTAATGCAGCGACTGCTTCGCAGTGAGGCTCGCGACAAGGTGGTGGCGGATCTGGTACCACGCGCCCTGGTTCTGCGGCTCTTCCTGGCACCAGACGATATCCGTCGCCGCGCTGAAGCGCTTCAGCTCGGCCACCAGTTCGACGCGCGGGAACGGATACAGCTGTTCGACGCGGACGATGGCGACGTTGTCGAGCTTCTGCTTCTGCGCTTCTTCCAGCAGGTCGTAGTACACCTTGCCGCCACACACGACCACGCGCTTGACCTTCTTGGCATCGGCGGTCTTGTCGGGGATCACGGTCTGGAAGCTGCCCTTCGACAGTTCGTCCATCGTCGACACCGCGAGCTTGTGGCGCAGCAGCGACTTCGGCGTCATCACCACCAGCGGCTTGCGCGTGGTCATGCGCATCTGCCGGCGGATCATGTGGTAGGCCTGCGCCGGGGTGGTCGGCGTGCAGACGATCATGTTCTCCAGCGCGCACAGCTGCAGGAAACGCTCCAGGCGCGCGGAACTGTGCTCCGGTCCCTGGCCTTCGTAACCATGCGGCAGGAACAGGGCCAGGCCGCACAGGCGGCCCCACTTGGCCTCACCCGAGGACAGGAACTGGTCGATCACGACCTGCGCGCCGTTGGCGAAGTCGCCGAACTGCGCTTCCCAGATGTCGAGCGTCATGGGATCGGCGGTGGAGTAGCCGTACTCGAACGCCATCACGGCTTCCTCGCTCAGCAGCGAGTCGATGATGGTGACGTCGGACGGGTTCTTGACCAGGCGACGCAGCGGCAGCACGTATTCATCCGTGGTCTGCTCGTGCAGGATGGCGTGGCGGTGGAAGAACGTGCCGCGACCGCAGTCCTGGCCTACCAGGCGCAGCTTGTAGCCGTCGTCGAGCAGCGTGGCGTAGGCGAGGTTCTCGGCGAAGCCCCAATCGCCCGGCAGTTCGCCGGCCGTCATCTTGCGGCGGTCTTCGTAGATCTTGGCAACGCGCGGATGCAGCTTCACTTCGGCCGGCACGTCGTTGATCGTTTCGGCGAGCTTCTTCAGCTTCTTGCCGTCGAACGTGGTGTCGACCTTGTCGCTGAGCTTGCCCTTCAGGTAGGGCGACCAGTCGATGGTGAATTCGTCCGCCTTGGTCGCGACCAGTTCCGTGGTCACCACGCCGTCGTCGAGCTTCTGGCGCAGCCCGTCGACCAGCGCCTGCGCATCGGCTTCCGCGATGACGCCTTCGCTGACGAGCTTCGCGGCATACAGCTCGCGCGGCGTCTTGTGCTTGCGGATGACCTGGTACATCAGTGGCTGGGTCGCGGCCGGCTCATCGGCTTCGTTGTGGCCGTGGCGGCGGTAGCAAACGAGGTCGATGACCACGTCGCGGCCGAAGCGGCTGCGGTAGTCGAGCGCCAGTTCGGCGCAGAACACGACGGCTTCGGGGTCGTCGCCGTTCACGTGCAGGATCGGCGCGTTGATCATCTTCGCGACGTCCGTGCAGTACAGCGTCGAGCGGGCGTCTTGGCGGTCGCTGGTGGTGAAGCCGACCTGGTTGTTGATGACGAGATGGATCGTGCCGCCGACCTGGAAGCCGCGGGCCTGCGACATCTGGAACAGTTCCATCACCACGCCCTGGCCGGCGAATGCCGCGTCGCCGTGGATCAGGATCGGCACGACCTGCTGGCGGCCCTTGTCGCCGCGACGGGTCTGGCGCGAACGCACGGAACCGGCGACCACCGGGTCGACGATTTCCAGGTGCGAGGGATTGAAGGCCAGCGCCAGGTGCACCGGGCCACCGGGGGTGGCGATGTCGGCGCTGAAGCCCATGTGGTACTTCACGTCGCCCTGGTGGGCGAGGTCGTTGTGGACGTGCTCGAACTTGCCTTCGAATTCGTCGAACAACTGGCGTGGCGGCTTGCCGAGCGTGTTGACCAGCACGTTGAGGCGGCCGCGGTGGGCCATGCCGATGATCACGTCCTTGGCGCCCTGTTCGCCGGCGCGACGGATGGTGGTGTCCATCAGCGGGATCAGGGCGTCGCCACCTTCGAGCGAGAAACGCTTCTGGCCGACGTACTTGGTGCCGAGGTACCGCTCCAGGCCATCGGCGGCGGTGAGGCGCTCGAGGATGCGCTTCTTGTCTTCGGCGGTGCGGCCGAACTTGCCGCCCGCGGTCTCCATGCGCTCCTGCATCCAGCGACGCTGCTCGACGTCGGTGATGTGCATGAACTCGGCGCCGATCGGACCGGTGTAGGTGGCCTTGAGCAGGGCGACGAGGTCGCCGAGCTTCATGCGGTCCTTGCCGCCGACGCCAGCGGTGCTGAACTCGGCCGACAGGTCGCTCTCGGACAGGTGGTGGAAGCCGAGGTTGAGGTCCGGGGCTTCGGTCTTGGCCATCATGCCCAGCGGGTCGAGGTTCGCGGCAAGGTGGCCGCGCGACCGGTAGGCGGTGATCAGCTTGCCGACGCCGCGTTCACGCTCATCGCCACCCCCAGTGGCCACCGCCAGCTTGCCAGCGGCGGCGAGCTTGCCGGCCATGGCGATCTGGTCGATGACGGCCGAGTGGGGCACATCACCGGCTTCGCGGCCCTTGAGGCCATCGAAATAGGTCTTCCATTTGACCCCGACGCTGTCGGGGTCGACCAGGTACTGCTCGTACAGGTCTTCGATATAGGCGGCGTTGGCGCCGAGCTGCGACGACTGGGCAAACTGCTTGAGAAGACTGTCCACGATGATGTCGGGAAGATCCAAGTTGTAGGGCAAGCGGTTGATCCGGCGAGGATTTCAGGGGAACGCCGGTGCGTCGGGCTGCGGGGGACGCGAAAGGGTCAAAATTATAGCCGCAGCCAATGTCGCGCTGCATCAAGCAGTTATGGCATGAGTGCCGCGCGACCCGCGAAGGAGATGGGCGCACATGCCAGCGTTCCAAGGCCGGAAAGCCGCAACGACGCGCCTTTTACACGAAAAATGCCGCGGTAATGGGCGGCTCGGCCCCTTCGTGTTTTCTTCTCGCTGTTGTTCTTGGCTCCTTCCCCCGCGCGGCGGGGGAAGGTTGGGATGGGGTGTGGCCGCAGGTGCAGTCCGGGGTGGTCCGGCGTTTCGGGCACGCGCCCGTCAGATCCCCAGGGTGCGGTACTCGCTGCAAGGTCGGGCCCGCTCCCATACCGGCTCGAACACGTTCTGCAGTTGCTTCGCCCGCGCCGGCTGGTCGATGCGCGTCTCGCCCTCGGGCCGATGGCCCAGCGGACGGAAATACCACCCGCCGCGGTCATTGGCGATGAACGCCGCGGCATAGGCGCGATCCACCGGTTCCTCGATGGCCCGCAACAGGAACGCGCTCGGCAGGCGCTGTGACAGCCCGATCAGGGGCGCATGCGCCGACTGCGGGGCAACTGCGTCCTGGAGCAGGATGTGGGCGACGCCGCGCTGGGTGGCAAAACGGCGCAGCGCCGCGAGCACGTCCGCCTGGTCGAGCAGGCCGGGGTCGAGTTCGCGGCTGTAGATCCACAGTTCGCGGCGCGCGGTGCCGATGATGCCGAGCAGGGCGGCGATCGCGGCGTCATGCGTTTCCACGGCGTTGGTGGCATCGAGCAGGCGCCGCATCGACTGATGGTCGATGCCGGCTTCGACGAAGCGATCACCGTAGGGCAGGAAGCCGTGGCGCGCATAGAAACCGTACGCCGATACCTGCGCATGCAGCGACAAGTCATGCCAGCCCAGCGTGCGTGCGGTATCGATCAACGCCAGCAGCAGGGCGTCGCCGACGCCGCGGCCGCGCCATTCCGGAAGCACTGCCATGCGCCCGATCCTGTGCTCGGGCGTCAGCCGGCCCGTACCGATCGGCTGGCCCTGGGTATCGCGGGCAAGGACGTGATGGCAGAGCGGATCGAGTTCGTCCCACTCCAGCTCCCGTGGCACGCCCTGTTCCTGCACGAAGACGGCGTCGCGCACGGCGCGCAGGTGGGGCAGCGCGGCCTGGTAGTCGACGGCTTCCACGGTGAAAGCCTGTTCTGGCGCGGTCACGACGCTCATTCCTCTTCCTCGCCCTCGATGGTCAGGCTGTAGTGGCCGGCCTGCAGCAATTCGTGGACGCGGTCGCGCCCCGCCTCGGAGAGCGCCGCATACGTCGCGCCATCGATCCCCTTGGCATTGGCAACGGATTTTGCATCGCGCACCGGCAAGTCATGGTCCTGGCCGTTGACATAGAGCTTGGCCCCACGCCCGGCCTTGCGCCATGCCATGCGCGAATAGGGATGCCGCACCAGCGCGGCGCCGTGCTGCAGGTCCCATTCGATCTCGATGCGCGAACGCCCGCTCTCTGGCGCCGCCATCACCTCGCCGGCATTGCGGTACAGGGTGATGAAGCGGCCGAACCAGTCGCCCAAGCGATCGGGGTCGTTCATGCGCAGCATGTTCAGCGCCTCGATCGCGCGGTGCATCGCATCGTCGTCGATCAGGGCCGGATCGCTCGCCGGCGCCAGGTCGGGATCGCGAAAGCGCAGGCCGTCATCGGCGTCGGCTGCCAGGGTGTCGACGAAATCGCCCAGCAGTTCGGCCGCGCTCGGCGCGCGCATCCCCACCGAGAAGGTCAGGCACGCGTCTTCGGCCACGCCGTGGTGCGGCACACCGGRCGGCAGGTACAGCATGTCGCCCGGACGCAGCAGCCATTCGTGCGTGGGATGGAACTCACGCAGCAGTTTGAGTTCGACGTCGTTGCGGAACTCGGTCGAGGGGTTGTCGCCGGCGTCGACCTGCCAGCGCCGATGCCCCAGCGCCTGCAGCAGGAATACGTCGTACTGGTCCACGTGCGCACCGACCGAACCGCCGGGCGCCGCGAACGACACCATGACGTCGTCGATACGCCAGCGCGGCAGGAAGTCGAACGCGTCGAGCAATGCGGCGATGTCGCTGTCCCATTTGTCGACGTCCTGCACCAGCAAGGTCCAGTCGTGGTGCGGCATGTCGGGGAACATGCCTTCGTCGAAGGGGCCGTGGCGCAGCAACCAGGCGTCGCGTGCGCGATCATGGGCAACGATGCGCGACAGCGTGCCTTCCTCGCAGGCCAGGCCGGCGAGGTCCTCGGGCTGGATCGGCGATTCGAAGCCGGGGAAGGCGTTGCGTATCAGCAGCGGCTTCTTCTGCCAGTAGTCGCGCAGGAACTGCGCAGGTGGCATGCCGAGGGGCGGCTGGGCGGAGGCATGGACCTCGATCGGCGGCGCCTTGGCTTGCCTGGCGCTGCTGCGGGTGGAGTGCGTGGATTTCTGTCGTGCCATGGTCTTCGCCGGTGTGGGACGAACTCAGTTCGTCGCGATTTCATCGTAGCCGCGGCCGCGGAACTCGATCAGGCACCAGCCATGGCCATAGGGGTCGCCGATCTGCACGATGCGGCCCCATACGGCGTCGCGCGTGGCGCCTTCCTGCACCGCGCCCGCGGCGATGGCGCGGACGAGCGCGAGGTCCAGGTCGTCGACGACGAAGTCGCAATGCACCGGCGACCAATGCCGCGCGTAGCTGCGTTGCGAATCGCCGGCTCCGACGCTGCCTTCCGGCTTGGCCAGCAGGTACAGCGGTGCTTCCAGGCCCAGCAGTTCGAGGCCGTCGGATCCGAAGCGCCGACCCGCGTGCAGGCCGAAGGCCGCGGTGTAGAAGGCTTCTGCGGTCGCGATCTCAGGGACGTCGATGTTGAGCAGCAACTTCACGGCGGCGACCCTGCGGAGGCGAGGCCGCGGATTCTACTTCGTGGCGGGTTCGGGGCGTGTTGCGGCGGGGTTAGCCGCGTTGCACTCAGACGTCCCTGGCGAGGCGATCGGCCACGCCGATGTAGCTGCCTGGCGTCATGTCCAGCAGGCGCTGCCTGGCATCCGCCGGCAGGTCCAGGGATGCGATGAATTCCCGCATCGAGGCCTCGGTGATGCCCTGTCCACGGGTCAGTGCCTTCAGTTGTTCGTACGGATTGGGCAGGCCATGGCGGCGCATTACCGTCTGCACGGCTTCGGCCAGGACTTCCCAGGCGGCATCGAGGTCGGCGGCAAGGCGCTCGGGATTGATGCTGAGCTTGTTCAGGCCGCGCTGCAGCGACTCGAAGCCGATCAGCATGTGGCCGAAGGCGGTGCCCAGCGCGCGCAGCACGGTCGAATCGGTGAGGTCGCGCTGCCAGCGGCTGATCGGCAGCTTGGCGGCGAAGTGTTCGAACAACGCGCTGGCGATGCCGAAGTTGCCTTCAGCGTTCTCGAAGTCGATCGGGTTGACCTTGTGCGGCATGGTCGAGCTGCCGACTTCGCCGGCCTTGACGGCCTGCTTGAAGTAGCCCTGCGAGATATAGCCCCAGATGTCGCGGCACAGGTCGATGGCGATGGTGTCGATCCGCTTGGACACGTCGCACAGCTCGGCAACGCCGTCGTGCGGCTCGATCTGGGTGGTGTAGGGCTGCCAGGTGAGGTCAAGCGATTCGACGAAGCGACGCGAGAAGGTGGTCCAGTCGAGATCGGGATACGCAGCGACGTGGGCGTTGTAGTTGCCCACCGCACCGTTGATCTTGCCTGGCATCGGCAGGCCGGCCAGCACTTCGCCCTGGCGCTGCAGGCGGGCGACGACGTTGGCCAGCTCCTTGCCAACGGTGGTCGGCGAGGCCGTCTGGCCGTGGGTGCGCGAGAGCATCGGCACCGCCGCGTGTTCGTGCGCCATCGCACGCAGCTTCTCGATCAGCTGGTCGAGTCTGGGCAGCAGCACTTCCTGGCGCGCCTCGTTGAGCATCAGGGCGTAGCTGAGGTTGTTGATGTCCTCGCTTGTGCAGGCGAAGTGGACGAACTCAAGCGCCGGACCGAGCTCGGCATCGCCCTTGAGTTTTTCCTTGATCAGGTACTCGACTGCCTTGACGTCGTGGTTGGTGGTGCGCTCGATTTCCTTCACCCGCGCCGCGTCGGCGACGCTGAGGTTGTCGGCCAACGCACGCAGCCGTGCGGCCGCAGCTTCGGAAAACGGCGTCAGCTCGGTGATGCCCGGCTCGTGGGCCAGCGCGAGCAGCCATTCCACCTCGACCTTCACGCGGGCCTTGATCAGGCCGAATTCGGAAAAGATCGGCCGCAGGGCATCGACCTTGCCGGCATAGCGGCCATCGAGCGGGGAGAGGGCGAGGAGCTGGGTTTCGACGGACATGGCGGCCGGGGCAGCGAAGGCAAACCGCGATTCTACAGGCTTGGTCTACAGGCTTGGCCCCGGTGGCCGGCCCACGGCTCCGGGTGCGGCCGCTCCTTCCCACTGAGCGTAAGCTGGCCATGGCCTCGAACAAGGAGAGCGGGATGGCGAAGAAGACCGCGGCAGGTGTCCGCCTGGAACACGACAGCATGGGTGAACTGCGCGTACCCGCCGACGCGTTGTGGGGTGCGCAGACCCAGCGTGCCGTGCAGAACTTTCCCGTATCAGGCGTCCCGATGCCGCGTGAGTTCATCCGCGCGCTGGGCCTGATCAAGGCGGCCGCAGCCGAGGTCAACGGCGGCTTCGGCTTGCTGGACAAGGGTGCGGCGGCGGCGATCCGGGCCTCGGCGCTGGAGGTGGCGGAGGGCAGGCATGACGCGCAGTTTCCGATCGACGTCTTCCAGACCGGCTCGGGCACGTCGAGCAACATGAATGCCAACGAGGTGATCGCGACGCTCGCTTCGCGCTCGGGCCGCGCCAAGGTCCACCCCAACGACCACGTCAACCTGGCGCAGAGTTCCAACGACGTCATCCCGACCGCGATCCGGGTTTCCGCACAACTGTCGGTGACGGAGCAGTTGCTGCCGGCGCTTGTTCACCTGCGCAAGACCATCGAGCGCCGGGCGAAGTCGCTGGGCAAGGTCACCAAGACCGGCCGCACCCACCTCATGGATGCGATGCCGCTCACCTTCGCGCAGGAGTTCGGGGCCTGGGCGGCGCAGCTCGCCTCCGCGCAGTCCCGTATCGACGACGCGCTCAAGCGGCTGCGAAGGCTGCCGATCGGTGGCACCGCGATCGGCACCGGAATCAACGCCGATCCGCGTTTCGGTCGCGCGATGGCGCGCGCGCTGTCGTCGCTGGCGGGCACGAAGTTCGAATCGGCATCGGACAAGTTCGAGGGCCTGGCCTCCCAGGACGACGCGGTCGAACTCTCGGGGCAGCTGAGCGCGCTGGCGGTGGCATTGATGAAGATCGCCAACGACCTGCGCTGGATGAACTCCGGTCCAATCGCGGGCTTCGGTGAAATCGAACTGCCGGCGCTGCAGCCCGGGAGTTCGATCATGCCGGGCAAGGTCAATCCGGTGATTCCCGAATCGCTGACGATGGTGTGCGCCCAGGTGATGGGGCACCACACCGCCATCACCATTGCGGGGCAGAGCGGCAACTTCCAGCTCAACGTCATGCTGCCGCTGATTGCCTACGACCTGCTGGATTCGATCCGGCTGCTATCCAACTCGATGCGGCTGCTGGCCGATACCGCCATTGCCGGCCTGCGCGTGCGCGCGGACCATGTGCGCGAGGCGTTGGATCGCAATCCCATCCTGGTCACGGCGCTCAATCCGATAATCGGCTACGAGCAGGCCGCGGCGATCGCCAAGCAGGCCTACAAGGAAGGTCGTCCGGTCCTGGAGGTGGCGCTTGAGCGCAGCGGCCTGCCGGAAACGCAGTTGCGGAAGATGCTCGATGCCACGGCGTTGACGAAGGGGGGAATCCAGGGCGGCGGAGCCGGAGGCGGCGGCTAGGCCACCGGAAAAGCGTGGGCGACCTGCGCCCACGCTCGGCTCCGTATGCGTCAGTTCGACTTCGTCGGCGCTTTCGTCGCCGCTTTCGTCTGTGTGTTCGCTTCGGTCGCGGCGGCCGCCGCGCGCTCCGCGGCGTTCATCGACGAATTGGCTTGCTGCTTCGATTCCTCGAAGCAATCCTCGATGTCTTCCTTCGTCATCGTCGCGTAGGGCTTGAACTCCGGGACGGCGGCGGCGACTTTCTGCTGCGACGCCATCATGTCCGGCAGGCGTCCGCACAGCTTGGCGGCCGCCATCTTGATCCCGGCGGCCTCGGCTTCGACGCTGTTCTCGATGTCCTGCTCCGACTTGCCGGAGAAGATGCCCTTGAAGGCTTCGCCCACGGCCTTGGCGGCAAGGTCGGCACCCTGCATGCCGATGTCCATCCCGCTTTCGGCGATGCCGATGATGTGCGCGCGGTATTCCATCAGGAGCGCGCGCTGTTCGGCATTGATGGCCACGGCCTTGCCTTCGATCAGCAAGTCGCCCTTGGGCGTGATCTCGGCTTTCGGGAGATTGTCGTTGTCATCGGAGGAAATGTTGACGCCGCCGTGACCGCCGCGGACGTGCACGCTGCCCACGCTGACGTTTTCGGTGGCGAGTTTTTCGCGGGCCTGGCGGATTTCCTTCTGCACGACGCGGCCCAGCGTGGTGTTCGCTTCGGGGGCGGGAGCCGATGCGGACGGTTCCGGCTTGGGAGGCGGGGTGTTGGTGTTGCTGCAGGCAACCAGCGGCATGCAGGAGAGCAGGGCGACGGTGATGATGTGGCGTGGTTTCATTGGGAAATCCTTTGGTCAAGCAGATTTCGAAGTGGGGCGCCGCTTAGGGGTTTCGCTGCCATCCATGGCGAGACACTGTCGGCTTCGGCAAGTCTGCCCGGGCATCCATGGCCGGCTCGCGCCTTGTGTATTTGCTGCCATCCATGGCGAGACATCACTGGCTTCGGAGAGTCCTGCCCGGCCATCCATGGCCGGGCGTTCGGCAGGCCGCGCGGCAGTGCCGCGCAAGCGGCCTGCCTCACCCCTCGTCCCGCCAGCGGCGGAGGCGGATCGCGCCGAAGATCATTGCCAGGCCAGCGGCTGCGCCGATCCAGAGTTCCGGCATGGCCAGGCTGTGCAGTGCGGTCGCCGCCGAGATCTGGTGCAGCGAGCCCGCCACGTCGCCGACGCCCTTGCCGAAGTCGTCCTGGTAGAGCAGGTCCGTGCCCGGGAAGGTGCCCAGCAGCATGCGGCCGACAATGTGCTTCCAGTACCAGGACGAGTCCAGGTTGAACAGCCTGGTGAGATCGAACCAGCTCACGAAGATGCCGGAGAACACCGGGATCATGATCGCCCAGAGGAAGGGCTTGCTGCGCGCCCAGGCCGAGCACAGCAGCAGCCAGCCGGCGGTAGGCAGCGCCCACAGGGCGTACACCGGGATGCCGATCATGAAGGCGCTTACCACGGAGAGCGGGCTGCCCGGGCTCCACAGCAGGGTGAACGGATTGCCGCCGTGCAGCAGCACGACCGCGCTCAGCACCAGCATGAAGCCGACCATCGTCACCAACGAAGCCGCGAGGGCCAGGATCGGCGCGACCAGCAGCGCACTCAGGACCTTGGAGACCACGGTGTCCCGATCGGAGATCGGCAGCGATTTCCAGAACAGCACGCTGCGGTCCTTGCGATCGTCGTACAACGCACCCAGGCAATAGAAGAACACCACGAAGCCGAGCACGATGAAGGGCCAGGAAGAGGCGACGAACAGGCTCAGGTCGATGCCGTGGCCGAGCTTGGACATATCTTCCGGGCCCAGCCGCCCGGTGAGGGCGCCCAGGTCGAGGCCGTTGATGACGACGCCGTCATCGAACTTCAGCTTGCCGTCCGCCATGGCGCGGCGCGCGGTGATCTCGCCGAAGATGATGCCGAGGATCGTAAGCAGCAGCGAGATGCCACCGGCCACCAGCGGCGCCCAGAAAAAGCCGCCCTTGTGCTCCCAGAACTCGCGCTTCAGCAGCAGCTTGAGCTTGTGGGTGGAGTGGGGTGCAGCCGCGGAATGAGTGCGGGTTTCTGCAACGGCGTTCATGCGTAGGTCCCTTTCATGGTGGCGACGAACAGGTCGGCCAGGCCCGGGGTGCGGGTTTCACCCAGCGGGGACAGGCGGGCCTGTTCGATGCCGTCGAACAGCATCACGGTCTTGCCGAATGGCAGGGCGCGTTCGTCGATGGGCTTGAGGTTGCGCGCTTCGTCCGTCCGGTCGCCATTGACCAGGAGTTCGACGTAGCGGTCGCCGATGGCCTCCATCGGTGCATCGAGCACGATCTTGCCGTCGCGGATGAACATGACGTCGGTGAGGATGTGTTCGATCTCTTCGACCTGGTGGGTGGTGACGATGATGGTCTTCTCCTCGTCGAAGTAGTCTTCCAGCAGGCGCTGGTAGAACTGCTTGCGGTAGAGGATGTCGAGGCCGAGCGTCGGCTCGTCCAGTACCAGCAGCTTGGCGTCGATCGCCATCACCAGGGCCAGGTGCAGCTGCACGATCATGCCCTTGGAGAGTTCGCGCACTCGCAGTTCGGGCTTGAGCTGGGTGTGCGCGAGGAAGCGTTCGCACTTGGCGCGATCGAAGCGCGGATGCACCCCGGCGACGAATTCGATGGCTTCCTTCACCTTGATCCAGCGCGGCAGCACGGCCACGTCGGCGATGAAGCAGACATCCCTCATCAGGTCGTCGCGCTGGGTGCGCGGATCGCGTCCAAGGACGGAAAGTTCGCCCTCGAACGGGATCAGGCCCAGCATCGCCTTCAGCGCGGTGGTCTTGCCGGCGCCGTTGGGACCGATCAGGCCGATGATGCGGCCGTTGGGGATATGGAAGTTGGTGCCGTCGAGCGCGAGCTTGTTCTTGTAGTGCTTGCGCAAGTTGCGGGCGTCGACGACCGTGCCAGTGGCAATGTTGGAGGGAGCGTTCATTGCACACCTTCCAGGCCGCCGGTCGCGAGCAGTTCCTCGATCTTCAGGCCCAGGCGTTTGATGCGCTCGACCACCTGCGGCCATTCCTCGCGCAGGAAGCGATCACGTTCATTGAACAGCAACTTCCTTGCGGCTTCTTCTGTGACGTACATGCCCAGACCCCTGCGTTTTTCGACGAGAGCCTCGTCCGCCAGTTCCTGATAGGCGCGCGAGACGGTGATTGGATTGAGCTGATACTCGGCGGCCACCTGCCTCACGGAGGGCAGGGCGTCGCCGGGCTTGAGCAGGCCATCGAGCATCATCGCGATGACACGCTCCTTCAGCTGGCGATAGATGGGAGCGCTGTCGCTCCACTGGATTGCGGTCATGGTTCAGCCCCGCGGCGAGAAGGAGAAGTACGGCATGACGACGGTCTGCCGGCGGTGGCGCGAGCCCTGGAGGGGCATGCGCTGTTTGGCTTGGGCATCCATGCCGCTGTTCGATTCCAGCGCCAGCGCCGAAGCGGCGGCGATTTCAGCGGACAAGGCGACGGCCTTGGCCAGCGAGTCGATTTCATTCGCGCGCTGGCGGGTGGCCGAGGCCGGGGAAAGGTCCTGCGACACGACGTCCTGCACAGGCGTGTTGCCGGCGGGCACGGCGACCATCAGGGCGATGGCCAGCGTGGCGCAGGAAGCTGCGAAGGCGGAGAGCGAGTTGCGGAGCTTGCTGTTCATGGCGAACGTCCTGCTCGTTGGTAGACCGGTGTTGTATGCAACTATAACACCTAAACACGTAACGTCAACAAGGGCGGACCCCAACTGAAGTCACGGTATGGGTCATCGCCGAGCCAGGCCGGCCGTTCCGTGTAATTTGCATACATATCAATATGTTACACCTCATTGGTGAGTGCTCGGCTCCCCAAGGCGGTCAGGCGAAACAGCACCGCTCGGCGGGAGGCGCGGCCGGTCCTCCACCAAATGCGCTGAACGGGGCGTTTGATCCCTTGGGCTCGCCAACAGTCGGAGCCCCCAAGAAGCCGCATCTGACGCGGCGGGCGTGCTGCCTTGCTTCCGCCACTGACCTGCGAAGGAACAAGTTTGGAGATCAACAGAGCTGCGAATTTTTCTGAGCGCTGAATTGCGGGGTGGGTTGCCCGGGATCGAACGGGGCGCATGCCGCAGATCGGGGACTCCGTGGGTCCGCCGCATTGCCCCTGCCGCAATCGGCCGCGACAATAGTGGCTTCGCGCCGCGCTCGCGGCGTGTCCCTCAGGAGTCTTCATGAAGCCCTTGCTGCGCGGCGTTGCTGCGCTGTTGACCACTGCGGCGGTGCTGTTCGGCACCGCTGCCTCTGCCCAGGACAAGACCGTGCTGACCACCGACCGCGAAAAGGCCAGCTACATGGTCGGTACCGACATCGGTCATTCGATCGCTCCCGTTGGCCCGGACCTGGACATGGCCGCGTTCGAGAAAGCCGTCCGCAACGCCTTCACCGGCGGCAAGCCGCTGTTGACCCCCGACGAAGCCAAGAGCACCGGCCAGGCCTTGATGGCGCGCATCAGCGCGCGCAACAGCCCGCCGGCCGCCGGTGCCAAGGTTCCTGAGATCGGCAAGGACAAGGTCGGCCTGCTGGTGGGCGCCGACGTTGGCCGCTCGCTGGCACCGATCCATGAGGAGATCGATTTTCCGGTGTTCCTGCAGGGCGTACGCGCCGCGATGGGCAACGGCACGCTGCTGTTGAGCGAGGCGGAGCTGGGTGCGATCCGTGAGTCCTTCTCGCAGAAGGTGCAATCGCAGTTGCAGGCAAAGGCCGCGGTCGCGGCGGACAAGAACAAGGCGGCGGGCACCGATTTCCTCGCCAAGCACAAGACAGAGAAGGGCGTATTCACCACGCCTTCCGGCCTGCAGTACATGGTCCTGCGCCAGGGCGCCGGCCCGCGTCCGCGCGCCTCGGACCATGTCCGTGTGAACTACCAGGGCGCGCTGCTGGACGGCACTGTGTTCGACAGCTCCTACGAACGTGGCCAGCCGACCGAATTCGGACTCAACCAGGTGATCCAGGGTTGGACAGAGGGCCTGACACTCATGCCGGTGGGCGCCAAGTACCGCTTCTGGATCCCTGGCGACCTCGCCTACGGCCCCCAGGGCATGCCCCAGGGTGGCATCGGCCCGAACTCCACGCTGGTGTTCGATGTCGAACTGCTGGCGATCACGCCGCAGTAAGCCGTCCAAGCGAATCGCCCGCGTTCTTACGCGATGTTCAGCCGGACGCCCCCAGCGTGTCCGGCCTTGCCAAATGTGAAATCCCCAGGAGCTTCTGATGACCCGTTTTAACCGCCACGTTTCCGTGGCCCTTGCCGCGGCCGCACTCGCAGTCACCGTCACCGCCTGCAACCCTTCCGCGGACAAGGCCAAGTCCGACGCCAAGACCGAAGAGAGCGCGAAGGATTCCGGTCCGCAGATCGCCGGCCTGCCGACCGAGAAGGACAAGGTCAGCTACATGATCGGCATGCAGATGGGCAAGTCGCTGGAACAGGTCAAGGACGAGGTCGATGTCGAGGTCCTCACCAAGGCCATCAAGTCGTCGGTTGCGGGCGAGAAGATGCTGATGGACGAGAAGCAGGCGCAGCAGATCGCCGAAGCCTTTGGCCAGAAGATGCAGGCCAAGCAGATCGCCAAGATGATGGCGGAGGCGAAGACCAACAAGGAAGCCGGCGCCAAGTTCCTCGCCGAGAACGCCAAGAAGCCGGGCGTGAAGACCACCCCGTCGGGCCTGCAGTACCAGGTCATCACCGAAGGCACGGGCCCGAAGCCGCAGGATAGCGACGTCGTTCGCGTGCACTACAAGGGCTCGCTCCTCGACGGCAAGACGTTCGACAGCTCCTACGACCGCGGTACGCCGGCCACCTTCCCGCTGGCCGGCGTGATTCCGGGCTGGCGCGAGGGCCTCGCGCTGATGCCGGTGGGCAGCAAGTACAAGCTGTGGATCCCCGCGTCGATCGGTTATGGCGAAGCGGGCACCCAGGGTGGCCCGATCGGCCCGAACGCCACGTTGGTGTTTGAAGTCGAACTGCTTGAAATCGTGAAGCCCGAAGCGAAGTAAGGGTCTCCACAACGAGAGGGGCGGCTTCGCCGTGAAGCCGCCACCGCCAAGGTCGCGAGTGTCGCAGGACACTCGCGGAACGGATTCCAGCGATTGCTCTCCGGGTCTGCTGTCATCCGCAAAGGGAAGGAAACGAGTCCATGCGCGTCACAATCTTCGGCACCGGCTATGTCGGCCTCGTCACGGGAACCTGCCTGGCCGAAGTCGGCCATGACGTGGTCTGCGTCGACATCGACAAGGCGAAAGTCGAAGGCCTCAACAACGGCATCATCCCGATCTACGAGCCGGGCCTCGAACCGATGGTCAAGGCCAACCATGCGTCCGGGCGCCTCAACTTCACCACCGACGCCGCCACCGCCATCCAGCACGGCAACACGATCTTCATCGCGGTGGGCACGCCGCCCGACGAGGATGGCAGCGCCGACCTGAAGTACGTACTGGCAGTCGCCAGGACGATCGGGCAGAACCTGGAACAGCCCGCGGTGATCGTCGACAAATCCACGGTGCCCGTCGGCACGGCCGACAAGGTGCGCGCGGTGATCGCGGCCGAACTCGAAGCCCGCAGTGTGCAGATCGCGTTCGACGTCGCCTCCAATCCCGAATTCCTCAAGGAGGGCGATGCGGTCAAGGACTGCATGCGCCCGGACCGCATCGTGATCGGCGCCAGCGATCCTGCTTCGATCGAACAGCTCAAGCGCCTGTACGCGCCGTTCAACCGCAACCACGAACGCATCGTGGCGATGGACGTGCGCTCGGCCGAGCTGACCAAGTACGCAGCGAATGCGATGTTGGCGACCAAGATCAGCTTCATGAACGAGATGGCGAACATCGCCGAACGCGTAGGCGCCGACATCGAGCACGTGCGCCACGGCATCGGTTCGGATCCGCGCATCGGCTACAGCTTCATCTATCCCGGCGCCGGTTATGGCGGTTCCTGCTTCCCCAAGGATGTGCAGGCGCTGGAGCGCACCGCACGGCAGCATGGCTACAACGCCCAGATCCTGGAGGCCGTCGAGGCGGTCAACGGACGCCAGAAGCATCGCCTGTTCGAGCTGATCAACGCCCATTACAACGGCAATATCGCCGGCAAGACCGTTGCCGTGTGGGGCCTTGCCTTCAAGCCCAACACCGACGACATGCGCGAAGCATCCAGCCGCACGCTGCTCGCACGCCTGTGGGAAGCCGGGGCCAGGGTGCGTGCGTACGATCCGGAAGCGAGCCACGAGGCGGAGCGCATTTTCGGAAAGCGCGATGACCTGGTGCTGTGCGAATCGGCGCGCGATGCGATCGATGGCGCGGATGTACTGGCCGTCGTCACCGAGTGGAAGCAGTTCCGCAGCCCCGACTTCGGCCGCTTGCACGCGACACTGACCGACAAGGCGATCTTCGACGGCCGCAACCTGTACCAACCGCACGAAGTCGAGCAGGCGGGCCTGGCGTACTACGGCATTGGCCGCGGCCGTTCGATCAAGGGCAATGGCTCTTCCTGAGCCTCGGATGCGTGCGATGACGCCAGAACAACTCGAACACCGCCTGGCCGACCTGGAAACGCGCGTCGCTTTCCAGGAACAGGCCCTGCTCGACCTCAGCGATGCGCTGGCCGCTGCGCGGGACGAGGAGGGCCGCACGGCGCTGTTGCTGCATCGCGCCCTGGAAGAGCTGAAGGCGATCCGCAGTACCCTGTCCGCAACCCCGTTGACCGGCGATGCCTCGCAGGAACCGCCGCCTCCGCATTACTGACCGACTACTTCCATTCCCCGTCCCGGCAACGCAGCAGCACACGCAATGAGCGACAGTCTTCGCGACCAACTTCTCGGCCTCGGCTTCAAGCCGGCGCCCAAACCCGAACGTCCCGCGGGCAACAAGCCCGGCGCATCGCAGGGCAAGCCGCAACACGGCAAGCCGTCGCATGGCCGGCAGGGTGGCGCTCCGGCCGGAAAGCCGCAGCAACGCCCTGCACACAAGCCGGGCGCGAAGCCGGGTCAGCGTTCACGCGAGGAGATCGACCTCGCCAAGGCCTATGCGCTGCGCTCCCAACGCGAGAAGGACGAACGCATCGCCGCCGAAGCCGCGAAGCAGGAGGAAGCCCGCAAGCGCCGCGAAGCCCGCGCCAAGCTGACCGACCTGGTGAAGGACAAGGCGCTGAACAACGCGGATGCCGACATCGCCCGCCACTTTCCCTACGGCGGCAAGATCAAGCGCGTCTATGTCACCGCCGAACAGTTGAAAGCGCTCAACGCGGGCGAACTGGGCGTGCTGCAGCTCGATGGCCGCTACGTGCTGGTCTCGTCCGAGCTGATGGCGCAGGCAGCCGAGATCTTTCCCGCGGCCATCGCGCTCAAGGTCGATCCCGATGCGCCGGCCGAAGATGATCCCTACGCCGACCCGCAATTCCAGGTCCCCGACGACCTGGTCTGGTAAACGCGGCGTTACACGATTGCCTTGACCGCACGCCGCAACCGCGACACGCCAAGGTCGCGGATCAGCCGGTGCGATGCATGGGGCACGGTCGAGTCGTCGATGTCGTGCGGCGCTACGTTCTTGCGGTCAACACCGGGCAGGAAGTGGATGCCAGCCGCCGCATAGCAATGCTGGACCATCGCCGAACAGTACAGCGCGCCCTCCTGTGACAGCAGGTTGCCACGGGCACGCAGACGCGTGCTGTGCATGGCAAGCAGGGTGCCTGCCAATTCACGCAATGAATAGCTCGACAAGCCGGAGAGCAGGTCCAGTGCGGATGCCTGTACCTGCCGCGTCTGCTCGTCATCAAGGTGGAAATCGAGTATCGCCAGATTGGGGAAGGCCTCCGCGTCGAAATAGCGGGACGCGCGATTCTCCTGCACACCCAGGCGAACCTGCCGATAACGCACGTCGAGGTCGGACTCGATCACCCACCACTGGCCGTCGCTGCGTCGCTCGCTGAAGAGGAAAGCATGCGACCACAGGCTGCGGTGTCCGTCCGCGGTTAGGGGCGCCTGTGCCTTGCGGATCAGCTTGTTGATCCAGTCACGGCCGCCGCACAGCCCGATGCGGCCCGGTGCGGCATGCCGCTCGATGAAGTCAGCGTTGGAATTCACGGTCGCCCCTGTGAGCCGGGTCTGCCCGGCACATGCATCCACCCCGGATCGTAGTCGAACACCGCTTCGCGTCGCGCTGACTTGCGCTTACTCCGGATCGTAGTCCGCGCTGCCTCAGCCATGGAGCGGCAGTGATGCATGCCGCGCCGCCGCGCGTGGGAAAATGACTACTCCGGGTCGTAGTCCAGATTGGAGGCCAACCAACGCTCCGCCTGCGCCAAGCTCACGCCCTTACGCCGCGCGTAATCCTCGACCTGCTCCTTCGACACGCGGCCGACGACGAAATACTGGCTCTGCGGGTGGCTGAAGTAGTAGCCCGATACCGCGGCCGCCGGATACATGGCGAAGTTCTCGGTGAGCTTCACCCCGGCGTTGCGCTCGGCATCGAGCAGGCGGAACAGCGTCGCTTTCTCGCTGTGTTCCGGGCACGCCGGGTAGCCGGGAGCAGGGCGGATGCCGCGATACTTTTCGTCGATCAGTGAATCGTTGTCGAGCGACTCGTCGCCGGCGTAGCCCCAGAACTCCTTGCGCACGCGTTCGTGCAGGCGCTCGGCGAACGCTTCGGCGAGGCGGTCGGCCAGGGCCTTGAGCAGGATGGCGTTGTAGTCATCATGGTCGGCTTCGAAGCGTGCGACGTGCTCCTCGATCCCGATGCCCGCCGTAACCGCGAATCCGCCGAGCCAGTCCTGCTTGCCGGAGTCCTTCGGCGCGATGAAGTCGGCGAGGCAGAAGTCGGGTCGATCGGCGGGCTTGTCCACCTGCTGGCGCAGGAAGCAGAGGGTCGTTGGCTTGCCGTCCGCTTCGACGACCACGTCGTCGCCCAGCGAGTTCGCCGGCCACAGACCGAATACTGCCCGGGCGGTCAGCCACTTTTCCTCGACCAGCTGCTTCAGCATCGCGCGGGCGTCGCGATACAGCTCGCTGGCCTGGGCGCCGACGATCTCGTCGGTAAGGATCGCGGGATACCTGCCGGCCAGCTCCCAGGTGTTGAAGAACGGCGTCCAGTCGATGAAGCCGACCAGTTCGGCCAGCGGATAGTCGTCGAGGACATGCAGGCCAGGCTGCTTCGGCAGCGGCGGCGTGTAATCGCTCCACTGGCCTGCGAACTTCTGGCCGCGGGCCTTCTCCAGCGACACCAGTCGCTTGCCGTCCCCCCGGTTGCGATGACGCTGGCGGATCTCCGCGTAGTCCGCATCGTTGGCAGCGACGAATGGCGTGCGCAGATCGGCGCTGATAAGCGACTGCGCCACGCCTACGGCGCGCGACGCGTCTTTCACCCAGACCGTCGGCTGCCTGTAATGAGGGTCGATCTTGAGCGCGGTGTGCGCGCGCGAGGTGGTCGCACCGCCGATCAGCAGCGGCATCTCGAAGCCCTGCCGCTGCATCTCGCGGGCGACATGGCTCATTTCTTCCAGTGACGGCGTGATCAGGCCGGACAGACCGATCAGGTCGGCGTTTTCGGCCCTGGCGCGGTCGAGGATGGTCTGCGCCGGCACCATCACGCCCAGGTCGATCACTTCGAAGTTGTTGCAGGCCAGTACCACGCCCACGATGTTCTTGCCGATGTCGTGCACGTCGCCCTTGACGGTCGCCATCACGATCTTGCCGTTGGACTTGCCGACATCGCCGGTGCGCAGCTTCTCGGCCTCGATGTAGGGCAGGAGGTAGGCCACGGCCTTCTTCATGACGCGTGCCGACTTCACTACCTGCGGCAGGAACATCTTGCCGGCGCCGAACAGGTCGCCGACGACGTTCATGCCGTCCATCAACGGGCCTTCGATCACGTCCAGGGGGCGCGTGGACTGCGCGCGGGCCTCTTCGGTATCGGTTTCGATGTACTGGTCGATGCCGTGGACCAGCGAATGCGACAGGCGTGCGCGGACCGGCTTGTCGCGCCACGCCAGGTCTTCGGTTTTCTTCTCGCCTTTCCTGCCCTTGTAGCGGTCGGCGATCGCGAGGAGGCGCTCGGTGGCGTCGGCGCGGCGGTTGAGCACCACATCCTCGACGCGTTCGCGCAGGTCCGGGTCCAGCTCGTCGTACAGGGGCAGGGCGCCGGCATTGACGATGCCCATGTCCATGCCAGCCCGGATCGCGTGGTAGAGGAAAACCACGTGGATCGCCTGGCGCACCGGCTCATTGCCACGGAACGAGAACGAGACGTTCGACACGCCGCCCGAGACATGGCTGAAGGGGAAGCGGCGCTTCAGCTCGCGCGCGCCCTCGATGAAGGCCACCGCGTAGTCGTTGTGCTCGTCGATGCCGGTGGCGATCGCGAACACGTTGGGATCGAAGATGATGTCCTCGGGCGGGAAGCCGATCTCCTCGGTCAGCAGCTGGTAGGCGCGGGAACAGATATCGACCTTGCGCTCGACCGTGTCGGCCTGGCCCACCTCGTCGAACGCCATGACCACGACGGCGGCACCATAGCGGCGCACCAGGCGTGCCTGGCGCAGGAACTCGGCCTCGCCTTCCTTCATCGAGATCGAGTTGACGATGCCCTTGCCTTGCAGGCACTTCAGGCCGGCCTCGATCACGCTGAACTTCGAGCTGTCCACCATCACCGGCACGCGGGCGATATCGGGCTCGGCCGCCATCAGGTTGAGGAACGTGACCATCGCCTGCTCGGAGTCGAGCATGCCCTCGTCCATGTTGACGTCGATGACCTGCGCGCCGTTCTCGACCTGCTGGCGCGCCACGACGACGGCTTCGTCGTAACGGCCCTCGAGGATCAGCTTCTTGAACTGGGCCGAGCCGGTGACGTTGGTGCGCTCACCGACGTTGACGAAGTTGCTCTGCGGGGTGATCTGCAGCGGCTCGAGACCGCTGAGACGGGTCTGGCGGGGCAGCACTTGCGACATCAGGCGGCGTCCACCAGCTGCGGAACCTGGCGCGGGACGACATCCGAAACCGCTTCGGCGATGGCGGCGATGTGCGCCGGAGTCGTGCCGCAGCAGCCGCCGACCAGGTTGAGCAGGCCGGCCTGGGCAAACTCGCGCAGCACCCCGGCCATGTCTTCCGGTGTTTCGTCATAACCGCCAAACGCGTTGGGCAGGCCGGCGTTCGGATGCGTGCTGACATAGGTATCGGCCACCTGCGCCAGCACGTCGACGTGCGCACGCAGGTCCTTCGCGCCCAATGCGCAGTTCAGCCCGATGGACAGCGGCTGCGCGTGTCGCAGCGAGTACCAGAACGCCTCGGCCGTCTGCCCGGACAGGGTGCGGCCGGAAGCGTCGGTGATCGTGCCGGAAATCATCACCGGCAGGCGCGCGCCGCGTGCTTCGAAGGCTTCCTCGACCGCGAACAGCGCGGCCTTGGCGTTGAGCGTGTCGAAGATGGTTTCGACCATGATCACGTCGCTGCCGCCGTCGATCAGCCCGTCGGTGGCTTCGCGGTAGGCCACGCGCAATTCGTCGAAGCTGATGGCGCGGAAGCCGGGGCGGTTCACGTCCGGACTCAGGGATGCGGTGCGACTGGTCGGGCCGAGGACGCCGATGACGAAGCGCGGCTTCGAGGGATCCTGTGCTTCGATCGCATCGCAGGCCGCACGCGCGAGGCGCGCCCCGGTCTCGTTGAGCTCGCGGGCGAGGTGTTCGAGGCCGTAGTCGGCGAGCGAGATGGTCGTTGAATTGAACGTGTTCGTCTCGATCAGGTCGGCACCCGCTTCGAGGTACTGCACGTGGATCTCCCGGATGACCTCGGGGCGCGTCAGGCTCAGCAGGTCGTTGTTGCCGCGCTGGTCGCGCGCGCAGCCGCAGCCATCGCCATGGGCGTGGCCGGAGGGCGCGTGGTGGTCGTCGTAGCCGTGGACAAAGCGCGTGCCGCGATAGTCGGCTTCCTCCAGCTGGTGCTGCTGGATCATCGTGCCCATCGCGCCGTCGATCACCAGGATGCGGTCGCGCAGCTGCCGCTGCAGCGCCTCGACACGGGCGGGATGGAGCCAGGGTAGCGTGTTCATTTCAGTTCTTCTTCGTGCTCTTGCGCGCTATCGGGGTGGGGTCGGCGGCCTTGCGGGCCATCAGCGCGATGACTTCGAAATGCGGAGGCCGGCGTTCACGGGTGATCGTTTCGCTACTGATGATGTCGAGACCGGCCTTGGCGACGAATTTCTGCAGTTCCTTCTCGCTGAAGCCGAGATTGACGTGGCCGAAGGCCTCGACCACCTGGCGGTGTTCGTGTTTCGCCAGGCTGGTCAGCAGCAGGCGGCCGCCCGGGCGCAGCACGCGCGCGGCTTCGGCCACGGCCTGTGCCGGATGCTCGGCGTAGGTCAGCGCGTGCATCAGCACCACCAGGTCGAATTGCGCCGCGGTGAACGGCAGGCCGTGCATGTCGCCTTCACGGACTTCGACGTTCTCCAGCTTGCGCAGGCGCTCGGATGCGGCGAGCACGACCTTGGTGCTCGAGTCGAGGCAGACGTAGCGGTTCGAGTGCGGGGCCAGCAGTTCTGCCAGCACGCCGTCGCCGGAGGCGATGTCGAGCACGTCGCCCGGCTGCAGCAGCGGTACGGCCGAGCGCGCCAGCGCTTCCCAGGTGCGGCCGGGGGAGTAGTGGCGCTCCATGTCGCCGGCCACCGAGTCCGCCCAGTTCTGCTCGCTGGCGCGCGCGGCCAGCACGGCGGCGACGCGGTCCTTGTCCTGGCGCAGCAGCGGATCGTCGCTGCCCTCGCGCAGGGTTTGCCAGAGCGCAGCCTGGGCTGCATCGAGTGCGCCTTCGTCGAAGCGGTAGTAGGCGGACACCCCGGAGCGGCGGTCGCGCACCAGCCCGGCTTCCTTGAGCTTGGACAGATGGGTGGAAACGCGCGGCTGCGCCAGCCGTGTGATCGCCGACAACTCGGCCACGGTCATCTCTTCCCGCTCGAGCAGGGCGAGCAGGCGGACGCGCGTGGCGTCGGCGAAAACCTTGAGGCGTGTGGACCAGCCTTCGAGATCCATGCGGAATGCCTCTATCAACCTATCGCGATATAGAGATAAGTGTGGGCCGGCACGTGCCGTGGGTCAAGCAATCGGGGTCAAAAGGTGGGGTTATTTCCCCGCGAGGGCTACAATTCGCGTCTTCGCCGAATCAGCAAAGGGTACCGACGTGGATTTCCGCTTCACCGAAGAACAGTTGATGATCCAGGACGTGGCGCGCCGCATCGCGCAGGAGAAGATCGCGCCTAGCGCCGAGCACCACGACCAGACCGGCGAGTTCCCGCTGGCGAACATCCGCACCCTCGGTGAAAACGGCCTGATGGGCATCGAAGTGCCCTCCGAATACGGCGGCGCGGGCATGGATCCGGTGTCCTACGTGCTGGCCATGATCGAGATCGCCGCGGGCGATGCTGCGCACTCGACCATCGTGTCGGTCAACAACTCGCTGTTCTGCAACGGCATCCTCAAGTTCGGCACCGAGGACCAGAAGCAGCTGTACGTGCGCGCGATCGCCGAGGGCCGCGAGATCGGCGCCTTCGCCCTGACCGAGCCGCAGTCCGGCTCGGACGCCACCGCGATGCGCTGCAAGGCCATCAAGCAGGCCGATGGCACCTACCTGATCAACGGCAAGAAGAGCTGGATCACTTCCGGTCCGGTCGCCAAGTACATCGTGCTGTTTGCGATGACCGAGCCGGACAAGGGCGCCCGCGGCATCACTGCATTCATGGTCGACACGACCCGCGCCGGTTTCCATCGCGGCAAGACCGAACCCAAGCTCGGCATCCGCGCCTCGGCCACCTGCGAGATCGAGTTCGCCGATTACGTCGCCCAGCCGGAAGACGTGCTGGGCGAGGAAGGCCACGGCTTCAAGATTGCCATGAGCGTGCTCGATGCCGGCCGTATCGGCATCGCCTCGCAGGCGATCGGCATCGCCCGCGCCGCCTACGAGAAGACCATCGAGTACGTGAAGGAGCGCAAGGCCTTCGGTGCGCCGATCGGCACCTTCCAGATGACGCAAGCCAAGATCGCCGACATGAAGTGCAAGCTCGACGCGGCCACGCTGCTGACGCTGCGCGCGGCCTGGCAGAAGGGCGAGTTCGAAAAGGGCGGCGCGCGTTTCAGCAATGAGGCCGCAATCGCCAAGCTGACCGCTTCGGAAGCGGCGATGTGGATCACCCACCAGGCGGTGCAGATCCACGGTGGCATGGGCTATTCGAAGGAAATGCCGCTGGAGCGCTACTTCCGCGACGCCAAGATCACCGAAATCTACGAAGGCACCAGCGAGATCCAGCGCCTGGTGATTGCGCGCAACGAAACCGGCTTGCGCTGAACAGGTTGACCCCGAGGGCCCGCACCAAAAGTGCGGGCCTGATTGCTTCGCCCCTCGTCTGACGTATTTGCACTAACCCCATCACGGACTGGACTCCCACGTTGCCATGAGCACCGCACCCAAAGCTCCTCGCAAAGCAGCCAAGACTGCCGCCAACGCCAACGCCAACATCAAGAGCGTCGCTGGCAAGAACGTCACCGCCACCAAGGCCGCGGCCGCCAACGGCAGCCAGGCCGTTTCGCTCGAGCCCATCCTCGCCGCCATGCGCAAGCGCCTGCCCAAGGCGCGCCACGGCGAAGGCGAGGCGTTCATCAATTCGTTCTATCGCCGCATGAGCGAGGACGAGTTGCCGCAACACAGCGCCGATGGCTGGGCCGCGCTGGCGGTCGACTTCCTTGACTTCGCGCGTGCACGCAAGCCGGGCACGGCGCTGGTGCGCCTGTTCAACTCGACGATCAAGAGCCACGGTTGGGAGTCCGCCCATACCGTGCTGCAGATCGCCAACGACGACATGCCGTTCCTCGTCGACACCGTGACCATGGCGCTGGCCGAGCAGGGCATCGGCGTGCACGTGCTGGGTCATCCGGTGGTGACCTTCCAGCGCGACAAGGGCGGCAAGCTCGTGGCGGTCGGCAATGGCACGCCGGAATCGCTGATGCACCTGGAGATCGACCGCCAGTCGGTCGACCAGATGCCGAAGATCAAACAGGCGGTCGAAGCCGCGCTGGCGGACGTGCGCGCAATCGTGCGCGACTGGAGCCAGATGCGCGACTGCATGCTGCAGGTCGCGGGCGAGCTGGGCTCGCGCAAGTTTCCCGCCGATCCCGCGGAGCGCCACGAGTCGGAGGAGTTCCTGCGCTGGGCCGCCGACAACCATTTCACCTTCCTCGGCTACCGCGAATACGAGGTGGTGAAGCAGGACGGCGACGAAGTCCTGCGCGCCGTCGACGGCACCGGCCTGGGCCTGATGCGTGGGCACGATGCGGGCAAGCCGCGTTCGGTGAAATCGCTTCCGGCGCACAGCGTCAACAAGGCTGGCGCGGATACCCTGATCCTGACCAAAACCAATGCGCGCTCGACCGTGCATCGCCCCGGTTACATGGATTACATCGGCGTGCTCGACTTCGACGCCAAGGGCAAGGCGGTGCGCGAGAAGCGCTTCGTCGGCCTCTATACATCGAGCGCCTACAACCGCCGTCCGTGGGACATCCCGCTGGTGCGACAGCGCCACGATCTCGTGATGCAGGAATCGGGCCTCGCGCCGAACAGCCACAGCGGCAAGGCGTTGCGCCACATCCTGGAGACCCTGCCGCGCGACGAACTGTTCCAGTCCACCGGACCCGAGCTGCTACGCACCGCCACCGGCATCCTCGGCCTGCAGGAACGCGTGCGCAGCAAGCTGTTCCTGCGCCGCGACCGCTATGGCCGTTTCTTCTCGGGCCTGGTGTACATCCCGCGCGACCGCTTCAACACCGACGTGCGCCGTCGCATCGAGGCGCTGCTCAAGCAGATGCTGCACGGCGAGTTCGTCGATACCAACGTCCAGCTCAGCGAATCGCCGCTGGCGCAGCTGCACCTCGTCATCCGTCCGAAGGCGGGCGAGGTGGTGGAAGTCGACAACGCCGCGATCGAAATTGCGCTCGCCGCGATCATCCGTAACTGGCAGGACGACCTGCGCGAGAAGCTGGTCGCCACTCACGGCGAAGAGCAGGGCCTCGCTTTCGCCAACCGCTATGGCCGCGCGTTGCCGGCGGGTTATATCGAGGAGGTCGGTGCCGAAGCCGCCGCCCAGGACATCGCCAACCTCGCCGCGCTGACCGGTCCGGACGACCTGCGCCTGAACCTGCGCCGCACGCACAAGGGCGTGGGTGGCTTGCGATTCAAGTTCTATCGCCAGGGCGACGACATCCCGTTGTCGGATGCGCTGCCGATGATGGAGAACATGGGGCTGCGGGTGATTTCCGAGCACCCGTACCGGCTCAATGTCTTCGGCCAGGTCTTCTACATCCAGGATTTCGAAGTCGAGACCACGGGGGCGGAGCTCGACCTCTCCAACCTCGACGTGAACTTCGAGGACGCCTTCGCCCAGATCTGGCGCGGCAATGCCGAGAATGACGGTTTCAACCGCCTGATCCTCGGCGCCAGCCTGTCGTGGCGCCAGGTCGCAATGCTGCGTGGCTACTGCAAGTACCTGCTGCAGGTCGGCGTGCCGTTCTCGCAGAGCTACGTCGAAGCCACCTTCGCGCGCTATCCGATCCTTGCGCGCCTGCTGGTCGAGCTGTTCGAGGCGAAGTTCGATCCCAGCACCGGCAACGAGAGCAAGGCCGAGATCAGGTCCGGCATGGAGCGCTTCGGCCAGCAGCTCGCCGCGCTCGCCAGCACCGACGCGGCCATGCTGGCAGCGGTGCAGCCCGTCGTGGAAGCCCGCGCCGGCAAGCGTGACGCGCAGCTCGAAGCCACGCGCGATGCGTTCAAGGGACTGTTGGATCGCGTGTCCAGCCTCGACGAGGACCGCATTTTCCGCAGCTTCCTCGGCGTCATCGATGCCACGCTGCGCACCAGCTACTACATCCAGTACAAGAACGGCGTGCGCGCCGATGGCGGTCCGGCGGACTACGTCAGCTTCAAGTTCGACTCCAGCAAGGTGCCGGACCTGYCCAAGCCGCGCCCGTACCGCGAGATCTTCGTCTACGGCCCGCGCGTGGAAGGCGTGCACCTGCGCTTCGGTCCGGTCGCGCGTGGCGGCCTGCGCTGGTCGGACCGCCGCGAGGACTTCCGCACGGAAGTGCTGGGCCTGGTGAAGGCGCAGATGGTGAAGAACACCGTCATCGTGCCGGTGGGCTCGAAGGGCGGCTTCTACTGCAAGCAATCCCCCAACCCGGCCGTTGACCGCGATGCGTGGTTCAACGAGGGCGTGGCCTGCTACAAGCGCTTCATCAACGGACTGCTCGACATTACCGACAACATCACGCCGGACGGCAAGATCGTGTATCCGGCCAATGTCGTGCGCCACGACGGGGACGATCCGTACCTCGTCGTTGCCGCGGACAAGGGCACGGCGACGTTCTCCGACATCGCCAACGGCATCGCGGCCGCGCACAAGTTCTGGCTGGACGATGCGTTCGCTTCGGGCGGTTCGGTCGGCTACGACCACAAGGGCATGGGCATCACCGCTCGCGGCGGCTGGGAGTCGGTCAAGGGGCATTTCCGCGCGATGGGCCGCGACTGCCAGAAGGAAGGCTTCACGGTCGTCGGCGTCGGCGACATGTCGGGCGACGTGTTCGGCAACGGCATGCTGCTGTCGAAGCACATCCGCCTGCTGGCGGCGTTCGATCACCGCCACATCTTCCTCGACCCGAATCCGGACGCCGCGATCTCGTTCAAGGAACGCGACCGCATGTTCAAGCTGCCGCGTTCGTCGTGGGACGACTACGACAAGAAGCTGATCAGCAAGGGCGGCGGCGTGTACCCGCGCTCGGCCAAGTCGATCCCGGTGTCGGCGGAAATCCGCGCCGCGCTGGGCATCGAAAGTGCCAATGGAAGCGGCGCCGTGACGGCGCTGAGCCCGAACGAGCTCATGAACGCCATCCTCAAGGCGCCGGTCGACCTGTTGTGGAATGGCGGCATCGGCACCTACGTCAAGGCGACCAGCGAAACCAGCCAGCAGGTCGGCGACCGCGCCAACAACGCGCTGCGCGTGGACGGCCGCGAGCTGCGTTGCAAGGTGGTGGGCGAGGGCGGCAACCTGGGCCTGACCCAGCTCGGCCGCGTCGAGGCCGCGCAGCATGGTGTGCGGCTCAACACCGACTTCATCGACAACTCCGCCGGCGTGGACACCTCGGACCACGAGGTCAACATCAAGATCCTGCTCAACGGCGAGGTGCAGAAGAAGAAGCTCACCTTCGACGCGCGCAACAAGCTGCTGGCGTCGATGACGGACGAAGTCGCCCACCTCGTGCTCGCCGACAACTACCGCCAGAACCAGGCGATCAGCCTGATGGAGCGGATGAGCGTGTCGCGCATGGGTTCCAAGCGCCACTTCATCAGCACGCTGGAATCGCAGGGCCTGCTCGATCGCCAGATCGAATACCTGCCCAGCGATGCCGAACTGGTCGAGCGCAAGTCGCGCGGCCAGGGCCTCACCCGTCCGGAACTGGCGATCCTGCTGTCGTACTCGAAGATCGTGCTGTTCCAGCAACTGGTCGAGTCCGACGTGCCGGAAGACCCGTACCTGTCGAAGGAACTGGTGCGCTACTTCCCGCAGCCGCTGCAGGACAAGTACGCCAAGGCGATGGAAGGCCACCGCCTGAAGCGTGAAATCATCGCCACCGCGGTGACCAACTCGATGGTCAATCGCATGGGCGCGACGTTCACCCTGCGCATGACCGAGGACAGCGGCCGCACGCCGGGCGAAGTGGCCAAGGCGTTCTCGATCACCCGCGAAGCGCTGGATGCGCGGAGCCTGTGGGCGCAGATCGACGCGCTCGACGGCAAGGTGCACGAGTCCGCGCAGATCGATGCGTTGCAGGTCATCTGGAACCTGCAGCGTTCGTTCACGCGCTGGCTGCTCTCGCGTCCGGGCGCAATTCCGGACATCGCCACGGCGGTGAGCCGCTACCACGATGGCTACAAAGACATCCGCGCCGGCGAGAACATCCTCGGCCCAGGGCAGCGCCCGGGTTATGAGGCCGCGATCCGCGACTGGAAGGCCAAGGGCCTGCCCGCGGACCTGGGTGGCCAGCTGGCTGCACTGCCGTACCTCGAGCCGTCGTGCGACATCATCGAACTGGCCCGCGAGCGCAAGATGAAAGTGGTCGAAGTCGCTAAGGTCCACTTCCGCCTTGGCGAGGCGCTCAACCTGCCGTGGCTGGTGACCCAGATCGAGGGCCTCGCCGTCGACGGCCGCTGGCACGCCGTGGCACGTGGCGTGCTGCGCGAGGAGCTGGCGACACAGCAGCGTGCGCTGGTGCAGCAGGCCCTGGCGATGCCGGGTTCGACGCCGGATGCCAAGGTGCGCACCTGGCTGGACCGCGACGATGCCTCGCTGCGTTTCACGCTGTCGATGCTCAACGAGCTGGCGGCGCAGAAGACGCTCGACTACCCGACCGCCTCGGTGGCGGTGCAGCGCCTGTCGCAACTGGCGGCGCGAGGGTGAGCGAACGCGCTTAGCCGATGCCTTATTAGCATCGGCTGCGTTGGCGAACGCCCGGCCGCGCCGCGATATGGTCAAGCAACATCGAAGGCGAACGCGCCGCAGCGCGCGATGAGGGAAAACCGGGGTGGCTTGCCGCCTCGGACGCACGCAGCCGATGTCCCGGCGACATCGGCTGCGTTTGTCGGCCCGAGCGAATGCTTGCCTCGTCACCTCCCCGCGGTATCCTCCGCCCATCGCAACGGAGCCGCCGATGACCGCGACGCCACGTCTCGCTTTCCTCGCCAGTCCAGCCGAAGAGGCGCAACGCGCGCTCGCGCAGATGACCGCGCGCTACGGCGAGCACGCGCCCGAGGATGCCGACGTACTGGTGGCCCTCGGTGGCGACGGCTTCATGCTGCAGACATTGCATCGCCACGCCGGGTTGTCGAAGCCGGTATACGGGATGAAGCTGGGCACGGTCGGTTTCATGATGAACCACCAGCGCAGCGAGGACCTGATCGGGCGCATCCACGCCGCCGAACCCGCCGTGTTGCGGCCGCTGGAAATGGTGGCCCAGACCGAGTCCGGGGCGACCGTCGGCTCGCTCGCCTACAACGAAGTCTCGTTGCTGCGGCAGACCCGCCAGGCCGCGCACCTGTCGATCGATCTCAACGGCCAGACCCGCCTGGATGAACTGATCTGCGATGGCGTGCTGGTTGCCACGCCCGCGGGCAGCACTGCCTACAACTTCTCCGCACACGGCCCGATCCTGCCGCTCGGCGCGAACGTGATCGCGCTGACGCCGATCGCCGCCTTCCGTCCGCGCCGCTGGCGGGGCGCCGTACTCAAGGCGGATACCGAGGTGCGCTTCCGCGTGCTCGACCCTTTCAAGCGCCCGGTCAGCGCCACCGCCGATTCGCATGAAGTCCGCGACATCGTCGAAGTCACCATCCGCGAGTCCCGCGATCGCACGGTCACATTGTTGTTCGATCCCGAGCACAACCTCGAGGAACGGATCCTCGCGGAGCAGTTCACCAGCGGGTGAGCCTGGCTGGCGGGCTGGTCTTGCCATCGTTGCAAGGCCAGCGGCGCCATTGCCGGCCGCGGACGCGGCCCTGTTCTTGATGGCGCCTGGTTGCAATCGCGGGTCGTCGCAACCTGCGCGACCGGGATCAGGGCAGAATAGGCGCATGCCCGACCGTGACGCCGATCCACTGATTGTCGCGATCTCCTCGCGCACCCTGTTCGACATGGAGGACAGCCATGCGCTGTTCGAGCGCGAGGGCATTGCCGCCTATGCCGACTTCCAGCGTGCGCACGAGGACGACATCCTCGAGCCGGGCATCGCCTTCCCGCTGGTGCGCAAGCTGCTCGCACTGAACGAGGGCGCGCCGCCCGAGGCGCCGCGCGTCGAGGTCATCCTGATCTCGCGCAATTCCGCGGATACCGGGCTGCGCATCTTCAACTCGATCGCGCACCACGGCCTGGCGATCAAGCGCGCCGCCTTCAGCAATGGAGCGGCACCGTATCCCTATATCCGGCCGTTCGGAGCGGACCTGTTCCTGTCCACGCATGCCGAGGATGTGCGCAGTGCGCTGGCCGCAGGAATCGCGGCGGCCACGCTGCTGCCGGCGAAAGCCCCACTGCAGCGCCATGACCAGCTGCGTATCGCCTTCGACGGCGATGCAGTGATCTTCGACGACGAGGGCGAGCGTGTGTCGCGCGAGGGCGGACTTGCGGCCTTCACCGCGCACGAGCGTGCGCACGCCGGCGAGCCGCTGTCGGGCGGGCCGTTCCGCGGTTTCCTCGATGCCTTGCATCGGCTGCAGGCGGCGTTTCCCGCGGGCCAGGCCGCGCCGATCCGCACCGCCCTGGTGACGGCACGATCGGTACCGGCCCACGAGCGCGTCATCCGCACGCTGCGCGAGTGGGGAATCCGCCTGGACGAGGCACTATTCCTCGGCGGCCGCCCGAAGGGGCCGTTCCTGGAGGCGTTCGGTGCCGACATCTTCTTCGACGACTCCGAGCACAACATCGTGTCCGCGCGCGACCACGTCGCCGCCGGCCACGTGCCGCACGGAGTCGCGAACAAGCCTTGAAGCGTTGGTGCCGCGCCGCGGCGTCACCCTCCGATGAATCGCAGCGGCACCGCCGCCGCATCGCGTCCTTCCAGGTGCGCGCTGACGCGCTCACCCTGGCGTTGGAACACCACATCCACGCGCCGGTTATCCACGGCGATACGCCGCACTGCCACGTAGTCGATGCCCGTCGGCAGCATCGGGCGCTCAACCCGGATCTCCCCGCGCCAGCCATCGATCTCCAGGCCGAGGCAGGCCTGCAACAGCATGGAGGCCGAGCCCGCCGCCCATGCCTGCGGCAGGCAAGCCACCGGATAGGCGACAGGGGTGGAACCCTGCGCGCGCGGAAAACCGCAGAACAGTTCCGGCAGGCGCAGGTCGAAGTGCACCGCGGCTTCGAACATTCCCCGCAGCAGCCGCACGGCCGCGGCGCGATCGCCATAGCGCGCAATGCCAGCGGCGCAGAGCGCGGTGTCGTGCGGCCAGACCGAGCCGTTGTGGTACGACATCGGGTTGTAACGCGCTTCGCCCGACGCGAGCGTGCGCAGTCCCCAACCGGTGTGGAACGCGGGCGTCAGCAGGTTCGCCGCGACCGACGCCGCGCGCTCGGGTTCCGGCAGGCCGGCGAAGAGCAGGTGGCCGGGATTGCTCGCACGCACACGGCAAAGCTCGCCATCGCCATCGACGGCGATGCCGTAGAAGCCGAACTCGCTCATCCAGAAACGGTTCTCCACCGCTTCGCGAATGCGCTCCGCGCGCTCCTGCCAGTGCATGGCGACATCGACGTCGTTGCGGCGTTTCGCCAGGATCGCCATCGCGCGGAACGCGGCATAGGCGTAGCCCTGGACTTCGACCAGCGCGATCGGACCCGGTGGAAAGCGGCCATCGGCATGGAAGACGGAATCCTCGCTGTCCTTCCAGCCCTGGTTGGAGAGCCCGGTCTCCGAGCCACGCGCGTAGTCGAGGAATCCGTCGCGGTTGGCATCGCACACCCGTTCTATCCATTCCGTCGCCGCACGCAGCGCAGGCCACAGCCGTTCGATGAAAGCCAGGTCGCCCGTGCGTTCCGCGAAAGCGCCGGCAAGCGTGACGAACAGTGGTGTCGTATCGACGCCTCCGTAATAACGGCCGAATGGCAGCTCGCGCGTCGCCGCCATTTCGCCCTTGCGCGTCTCGTGCATGATCTTGCCGGGGGCTGCATCGAGGAACGCCGATTCTTCCTGGGCCTGGTGGTGTGCGAGGAAGGCGAGAACCCCGCGTGCGATGCCGGGATCGAGCCATAGCGTCTGCAGTGCCGTGATCACCGCATCGCGGCCGAACGGCGTCGAGAACCAGGGGATGCCCGCGTAGGGATACGGACCGGTTTCAAGTTCACTGGTCAGCAGGGCCAGGTCGGCGCGCGACTTGTCCATCCAGGCATCGAACAGCGGTCCGCCGCTGCGGACCTGGCTGCCGCGGCGCTGGCGGGTGCGCATGGCCACGCGCGCCTGCACCGCTCCGTTACGGAAGTGCTTGGACGACGGGGATGCAGCCGCGGTAAGGCCGCATTCGATATGCACCTCCTCGCGAGCGCCGGGCCCGAGCTCCAGCAGGAACTCGGCCATCTCCTCGGACAACAGTGAAGGTTGCCTCGAGAACGACAGCACCGACGACCGCCAGGCCTGGTCCAGCCCCTGATAGCGGAAGTGCACGGCGTCGGGAGTGGGGTCGACCGCGCAAAGTTCACCGCGCGCCGCACGCACGCTCCCGCGCACTTCGAACATGTCGCGGAAGTCGGCGGCGAACCAGAGCCGTAGCGGCAGCCGGACGACGTTCTGGCCATAGTTCACGCAGGCGATGCGTTCGTACAGGCGGTCGCCCCGCAGGAAGCGTTCCCGCTGCAGGTGGATCACACCCTGGGCCGCGGGACTGCCGCCGAGCGGTGGCAGGGGGCGGTTCGTGAGATGGGCCACGAACATGACATTGTCGCGGCTCACCGAGGCGCTCAACAGCGCGGGCTGCGACTCGCCCAGGCGCAGGCTGAAGCGCGAGAGCAGCCGCGTGTCGTTGTGGAAGAAGCCATCGCTGCCGCCCTCGATATCGCCGGCAGCGTTCGCCACGATGAAGCAGTCGCCGTCCTTCAGGACGTACGAGAGAGCGCTGCTCGCAATGGGTTCCATGCTCAGGCCGTGCGCACGCGTTCGGTATTGCCGCTATGGAGCAGTTGCTGATAGAGCGACACGTAGTTGTTCGCCATGACCTCGGCGGAGAAGCGGCGTTCGAATACTTGGCGGATGCGCCTTCGATCGAACCTGGCGACTTCGGCGACGGCCGCAACGGCGGCATCTTCGGTATCGACGATGCGGCCGGTGACACCGTCCTCGATCACTTCAGGCACGGCACCACAGGGCCAGGCTACCACCGGCGTTCCGCAAGCCATCGCTTCGATCATCACCAGCCCGAACGGCTCGGGCCAATCGATCGGGAACAACAATGCGATCGCGTTGCCGAGGAAGGCGCCCTTGTCGGCATCATTGATTTCACCAATGAATTCGATCAATGGGTCGTCGAGTAGTGGTCGGATCTCGTTGGCGAAGTAGTTGCGGTCGGCAGCGTCGACTTTGGCCGCCAGTTTCAACGGAATGCCAACGCGCTTGGCAATCGCGATCGCGCGCTCCGGGCCTTTCTCCGGCGAGATTCGACCCAGGAAAGCCAGGTATTGGCCTTCGGGCCGTGGCGAGAACGGTAGCAGCGACGCGGGTATGCCGTGTTGCACCGTGCCAAGCCAGCGTGCGAAACGCAGGGGTTTGCGCTGGTGGTCGGAGATGGATACCAGCGGATACTTGGGCCAGCGCCAGTACGCGTTGGACAGGTCCTTGAGGTCGAGGCGGCCGTGCAACGTGGTGACCGTGCGATCGGCGATGTCCTCGAACATCGGGAAATGGATAAGGTCGACGTGGAAGTGCAGCACGTCGAAGCCATGCGCACGTCGACGCACTTCATGCAGCATCGCCAGGTGCGCCGCAAGATCGGATTTCAACGGTTCCGGATCGAGCCGGATCGCCTGGTCGCGCACGGGTACCAGCGTTGCACGCGTTTCCGCTTCCGCGCTCGCGAACAACGTGACGTCGTGGCCAAGATCCGAAAGCGCATCCGAGAGATAGGCGACGATGCGTTCGGTGCCACCGTACAGCTTTGGCGGAACGGCCTCGTACAAGGGGGCAATCTGGGCGATCTTCATGGGGAGCTACAGGGTCAATGCAAACCCGATCGTGCCTCCTGCGACGTAGAGGCAGTGTGTCGACGGCAGAAGATGAATATGCGCACCGCCTGYGGAGCAGCGCACGGACCTGGCAGTGCCGAGCATGGATGCGCCTGATGGCGCCCCCCGGAGAGCGATGGCCGTCGCCGGAAAATGCACCAGAAACGATTACGTGGATGTAAAAATCAGCTGCCGTCCGTCGGCGTTGCCTCGACGGCCAAGGGAAGTACGACCTCTGTTACTCTCCAGGCGAAGCCGCGTCGCGCGAGCACGAACACCACGGGATCGCCATCCGCATTCTTCACCGTGGCGGTGAAGCGGGAAGGCGATTCAAACGCATAACGTGCGCCTTCCAGCGGATCGCGTGGTGCTGGAAACCTCGCCCCTGCGCTGGCCGCTCAGCCGGTGCCAGAAGTTGCGGCCTTCCATGACCGCAGCGAGGCCCGCAGGTGTCGCCAGTGCATCGACGATGCCGTCCGTTGCGCCACTCGCCAACTGCAATGCCACGGCGCCGAACAGGTTGGCCTGCATGTCCGGTCCAGCCCGGCGCACGACGTAATCGTCGACCTGCTGCCTGAGGCTGGCGCGCAGTGCGGGGAAGTCCACGTATTGCGACAGCTTGGCGGCGTTCTGTTCCTGTATCGCGCTACGGATGGCGTGGATGGTGAGGAAGGGGCCTGCGGCGATCCAGCCCGCGATGGCCAAGAGGATGACGACGACCAGGACCAGCCACTTCTTCATGCGCGGACTCCGCGGTGCCTGCATCCAGCATACCGCGTCAAAAAAGCGGGATCGCCTGCGACCTGCAGTCCATCGCCACGCTGCCGGTTCGTCGGCGCCTGCATGACAGCAGGGTCAGAATTCCAGGTCGAGCGCAGCGCAGAGGTAATCGACGAAGGGTGCGAGGCCGGCCAGGTCGGTTTCGATCGTCTTGCGCAGGCGCGGCCCGGCCATGGTGGCGTCGTCGATGGCGCGGAACGCGGCGAAATTTTTGCGGCGCAGGTCGTCGGCGAACTCGAAGTCCTGCGGGAAGCCACGCGGCATGCGCGTCAGCATCTCGTCGTCATCGAGGTCGAACCGCCGGCGGAAGCTTGCGCCGTGCGCGGCTGCCTTCCAACTGCCCGGGTTGTCGATGATGAAATGCCGGATACGGCGCAGTGTTTCCGGCTGCGGATGCCACACCCCGGCGGCGACGAAGCAGTTTCCCGGCTGCAAGTGCAGGTAGAACGCTGGCGCCTCTACCTGCTTGTTGCGTGCGTGGAACAGGCGCGCGCCCTGCCAGTTCTTGTACGGTGTCTTGTCGTTGGCAAAGCGCGTGTCGCGGTGGATGCGGAAAAGCGAGCCGCCGTTGCCCTTGGGCTCGGAGCGGTAATGCTCGCTGACCTGTGCCAGTGCGGGTTGCAGGTCGGTGAGCAGGCTCAGGAACGGCCCGCGCACGTGGGCCTCGTAGTCCGCCTTGTGTGCCAGGAACCATGCGCGCTCGTTGTTGCGGGCAAGGCCGCGCAGGAACTTGAAGCTGGCGTCGGAGAAGTAGGTGGCCATGGAAGGATTTTACGGAACGCCGGCCGCCCGCTGTCAGGCGAGGCTTGCCTCGATCTCCAGGCCCCAGGTGTCCAACTGGTCCAGCAGCACCTGCTTGGCACCGTCACCGGCGTTTGCCGTCCGCAACGCCGTGATTTCGGCGCGGAAAGATTCGAAGCTGTATTCGGACAAGCCGCCTCCATCACGCAGGCGCCGGCGGCGGTAGTCGTTCCATTGCGCCCGTTCATCCGTCGACAGCGTGTCCGGCCAGTTGCGGGCGCGATAGCGGAAAAGGAGTTCCGGCAGGCGCGCATCGCGGAAACCGAACGCCTTCATGCCCAGGGCCTGGGGCGGGGTGGCGCGTACTTCCGCGAACACACGCTTGTCGCCGTCGCCCATGAAGCCGTCATAGAGCGAGGCATCGACATCGGAGGGGACGCGGTCGCGTTCCCGGGAGAACACCTGGCGGACTTTCTCGGCCAGCGCTGGACCCGCCGAGCGCAGCATCGCGGCGCGCTGTGCTACTTCGGCGCTATCGATCCGCAGGCGCGCGAAGTCGGCAGCGCGCAGGTGGTCCCATGCGACGAGCGCCGGGCAGCGGTTGAGGTGGATTTCCTTGAGCGCGATGCGTTCCTCGCCTTCGGGCAGGTCGGCCGCGGGTGTGTACAGGCGATCGGCGATTTCCTGCGGCGACAGACGGAGCAGGGCGGACGGGTCCTGTCCCAGGTCGAACACGATCACCCGGTTGTCGATGCGCGGATGCCGGGCCAGCGGCGCGACCGGTGCGGCGCACAGGCGGCTGGCGGGGAAGCGCTGTGAGACATGCAGCACCGGCGTCATCGAGGCAACATCGATCAGGCTCCCGGCGAAACGCTTGTCGCGCAGCTTCAGCGCGTATTCCCACAGTCGGGGTTGCGCCTGCTTGAACCTGCGTGCGAGCCCGATCAGCGCGCGCACGTCCGACAACGCTTCGTGGGCGTCGCCCAGGCGAACGCCGTTGGCTTCGGCCAGGTGCTCGAGCTTGAAGGAGGTCGAGCCGTCGTCGCGCTGCGGCCAGACCAGGCCCTCGGGTCGCAGTGCGTGGGCCAGGCGCAGCACGTCCAGCAGGTCCCAGCGGCAATTGCCGCTACGCCATTCGCGCTCGTAAGCGTCGTAGAAATTGCGGAACAGGCCATGGCGAACGAATTCGTCGTCGAAGCGCAACGAGTTGTAGCCCAGGGTGCAGGTTTCGGGACGTGCCATTTCATCGAAGATCAGGGCGAATGCCTGCGCTTCGTTCATTCCCTCGCGCAGTGCTGCCTGTGGCGCGATGCCCGTGATCAGCGTGGCGGCCGGCGAAGGCAGCAGGTCGTCAGCGGGCCTGACGAAGATGTTGACCGGCTCTTCTGTTTCGTTGAGGTCGGCATCGGTGCGGATTGCCGCGAATTGCGCGATGCGGGTGGTACGCGGGTCCGCGCCGAAGGTCTCGAGGTCGTAGAACAGGAAGCTGGCAGGCATGGGCGACGCTATAGCGCGGGCCGGTCTCAGGGGCTGAGAACGGCGCGACAGGAAGAGGGGCGGCTGGCCGTGGAAGTCAGGCTTCCACCGGCAAGGGCTTCAGGCGCTCGCGGACGACGGCATCGACCGCGCCCCAGTCCAGCGTGTCCAGCGACGCATGGCCCCGCGTCAGCTCCACCAGCAGCTCGCGCTGCAGCTGCCCACGCTCGAACGCCATCGCGTACGGGAGGCGACGGAACGTCACCATCGCGTAGCGCGGCACGAAGCGGTCGGGGTGGCGTTCGGCCAGGGTCCGCTCGAGCGCGCGTTGCAGCAGGTAATCCTCGTCGTCGACGCGGTCGCGCATCTCCAGGTAGTTCTCCAGCGCCATCTGCTGGATTGCGCGCGCGTTCGGCAGGCGCTCGTCCTGGAAGGCGGCGAAGGCCGCGGCGCGATCCGCGTTGCGCTCCAGGTGGTTCGCCAGCGCCACGCAGTCCTCGAAAGCGCAGTTCATGCCCTGGCCATGGAACGGCACCATGGCGTGCGCGGCATCCCCGAGCAGCACGGCCCGATCGTCGATCCGCCAGTTGTCCAGGTACAGCGTTGCCAGCAGGCCGGTGGGGTTCTGTTCGAAGTCGCGCTGCAGGTTCGGAATCAGCGGCACCGCATCGGCGAAGTCGCGTTCGAACAACGCCCGAGCATCCGTGCCATTCCTTACCGTCGCGAAGCTGGGATCGCCTTCGTTCGGCAGGAACAGGGTGACGGTGAAGGTGTGTTCGTCGTTCGGCAATGYGATGCACATGTAACGGCCGCGCGGCCAGATATGCAGGGCGTTGGGCTCGATGCTGAATCCGCCTTCGGCCGACGGCGGAATTTCCAGTTCCTTGTACGAATGGCCGAGGAATTCGGTGCGCTCACCCAGGTCGGCCACGTTCATCATCGCGGCGCGCAGGGCAGACCCGGCGCCGTCGGCGCCGACCAGCGAATCGAAGGCCGTTTCATGCAGGCTGCCGTCGCGGTCGTCCCTGAAGCGTGCGGTGCGGCTGTCGAAGTCGACGTCCGCCAGGCCGCGCTGGAAGTGCAGCGTGGCCCCTGCGCCCTCGGCGAGGTCGAGCAGGATCAGGTTGAGCTCGCCGCGATGCACCGACCAGATGACTTCGCTGTCGTCCTTGCCATAGCGCTGCAGGTCGGTGCGGCCATCGAGGAAATGCACCATGCGGCCGCGCATCATCACCGCCTGCGCCATCACTTCGTCATCGCCACCGGCCATGCGCAGTGCATGGCGGCCGCGCTCGGCCAGCGCCAGGTTGATCGAACGGCCGCCGCCATAGCCCTGCAAGCGCGGATCGCCACGTTTTTCGTAGACATCCACCTTCCACCCGCGCTGCGAGAGCAGGGTGGCCAGCAGCGCGCCGGCGAGGCCGGCTCCGACGATCGTGATGCGACGTTCAGCCATGACGCCAGTTCTCCACGGCCTGCGCGAAGCGAAGCACGTCGTTGTGGGTGTTGTAGAGCGGGGCGGGGGAGATGCGGATCACGTCGGGTTCGCGCCAGTCGCCCAGCACGCCGTTGGTTTGCAGGTATCCGAACAGGGCGCGGCCAGCGCTTCTACCCGTCATGCCCCGGCCACCGATGACGCGCAGCGAAAGCTGGCAGCCGCGCTGCTGCGGGTCCGCCGGAGTGACGATCTGTAGCGTTTCGCCCAGGCGCGCGTTGATCAGTTTTTCGAGGTAACCGGTCAGGCGCCGCGAACGCTCGCGCAGTGCCTGCATGCCGACCCGGTCATACAGTTCGAGCGAGGCGCGCAATGGTGCCAGTCCGAGGATCGGCGGATTGCTCAACTGCCAGCCATCCGCACCCGCAGTCGGGACGAACTGCGGCCCCATGCGGAAACGCGTGCTGACGTCGTGGCCCCACCAGCCGGCGAAGCGCGGCTTGTCGGTACTGGCATGGCGCTCGTGCACGAAGCAGCCGCCCACGGCACCCGGACCGGAGTTCATGTACTTGTAGTGGCACCACACGGCGAAGTCGGCATCGCTGTCATGCAGCTCGAGCTGCAGGTTGCCGACGCCATGGGCCAGGTCGAAGCCGCACTTCGCGCCCTGCGCATGCGCGAGGCGCGCGATTTCCTTCAGGTCGAACGCCTGCCCGGTGCGGTACTGCACGCCCGGCCACAGCACCAACGCGAGGCGATGGCCATGCTCGGCGATGGCGCGCGCGATCGCGGCCATCGAGATGGTGCCGTTGGGTTCGTCGGCCTCCAGTTCGATCAGGTCGGTATCGGGATCGAAGCCGTGGAACAACACCTGCGATGCGACCGCGTGGCGATCGGAGGGGAACGCCCCGGCTTCGATCAGGATGGCGGGGCGCTCGCGCGTCGGCCGGTAGAAACTGACCATCATCAGGTGCAGGTTCACCGTCAGCGTATTCATCGCCACGACTTCCGACGGCAGGGCGCCGACGACTCGCGCCAGCGGCTCGCGCACCAGTTCGTGGTACGGCATCCACTGCGCGTTGCCGGTGAAGTGGCCCTCGACGGCTTCCATCGCCCACTTGTTCAGCACTTCCTCGACGTGGGCACGCGCGCCGCGCGGCTGCAGGCCGAGGGAGTTGCCGCAGAAGTAGGCCTGGTCGTGGCCTTCGTGTTTCGGGATCAGGAACTCGTCGCGCAGGCCGCGCAGTGGATCGGCGGCGTCGAGTGCGTCGGCGTGGGCAAGGGAAAACAGATCGGTCATCGTGGGCTCGTGCGTGTCCGCACTGGTTCGTTCGAAGCGAAGCGACGCTTCATTCAGGGCGTGACGTCGAAGCGGGCCTTGGACAGGCCCAGCCATTCCAGCGCCGTGCCGTGGTAGAGGCGTGCCTGCTCGGCCTGGCCCAGTTGCAGGGCTTCGATGCCCGCGCCCGGGGTCTGCTCGCCGAGCGGGAAGGGGTAATCGGTGCCGAGCATGACCCGCGAAACGTCGCAGGTGTCGAGCAGGTAGCGCAGCGCGCGGGGATCGGCGACCCAGGAATCGAAGTAGAAACGTTCAAGGTACTCGCGCGGGTTGCGCGGGTTGTCGGTCGCGACCAGGTCGGGGCGCATGTTGAATCCGTGTTCGATCCGGCCAATGGTGTACGGGAAGCTGCCGCCGCCATGCGCCAGGCAGATCTTGAGCTTCGGCAGGCGCTCCATCACGCCGCCGAACACCAGGCAGCACGCCGCGCGCGACTGCTCCGCCGGCATGCCCACCAGCCAGGGCAGCCAGTATTTCGGCATGGACGGCGTGCCCATCATGTCCCAGGGGTGAACGAGGATCGCGGCGCCCAGTTCGCTCGCCGCCTCGAAGAACTCGAACAGCTCCGGCGCGTCCAGGTTCCAGTCGTTGATGTGCGAACCGATCTGGACGCCCTGGAGGCCGAGCTGGTCCATGCAGCGTTCCAGCTCCTGCACGGCCAGTCGAGGCGACTGCAGCGGCACCGTGCCAATGCCTGCGTAGTGGCGCGGGTAACTGCGGCAGGTGTCGGCCATGTGCTCGTTGAGGGACTGGTGCAGTTCCAGCGCGTGCTGCGGCTTCGCCCAGTAGCTGAACATCACCGGCACCGTGCTGATCACCTGCACCTGCACCCCGAAGCGGGCGTAGTCGTCGATGCGTTCCTGCGCGTCCCAGGTCTTGGACCAGATCTCGCGGAAGAACTTGCCGTCCTTGTAGATGCGATGGCGGCCGTCGTCGGTATGGTGGATGACCGGAAAACGGTCGTCGCCGTACTTGCGCGCGAGGTCGGGCCAGTCGCGCGGCAGGTAGTGGGCGTGGGTGTCGATCTTCAGCATCAGGCAACTCGGGTGTGCGGCATCACGTATCCGCCATTACGTACTTCGACGGCGCTGGATTCAGGTGCCCGCAACTGCGGCAGGTCCGGTGTTCGCGCGAGGAGTAGAAATGGTCGAATACGGCGGGGAAGTCGGTTTCGATGTTCTTCAGCGGGAAGAACTCTTCGTACAGTTTTTCGTTGCACTGCTCGCAGAACCACTGCAGCCCGTCCAGTTCATGCGGCAGGCGCTTGCGTTCGATTACCAGGCCGATCGAGTCGGGCATGCGCTGCGGCGAATGCGGGACGCGTGGCGGCAGGAGGAAGGTTTCGCCTGCCTTGATCGGGATGTCGCGCACGGCACCATCTTCCTGGATGCGCAGCACCATCTCGCCTTCGAGTTGGTAGAACCATTCCGGGCCTTCGTCCCAGTGGTAGTCGGTGCGCTGGTTCGGACCGCCCACCACCATCACGATGAAGTCGCCGTCGTAGATGCACTTGTTGCCGACCGGCGGCTTGAGCAGGTGGCGGTGTTCCTCGATCCAGGCTTGCAGGTTCAACGGGGCGGGCAGCATGGGCTTAATCCTGGCTGTTGTCGGCACGAACCACGGCGGTGCACTTGAGTTCGATCGCGATCGGCGTCGGCAGTGCGGTGATCCCCAGCGTCGTGCGGCAAGGCGCAGTGTCGATGTCGGGGAAGTATTCGGCCCAGACCGTGTTGTAGGCCTTGAAGTCGCGCGCCATGTCGGTGAGGTAGACGGTCACGTCAACCAGGTCCTCCCAGCAGGCGCCGCTGGCTTCGAGCACAGCGCGTACGTTGGCGAACACGGCCTGGGTCTGTGTGGTGATGTCGTAGCTGCGCACGCGGCCGTCGGCAAAATATTCATTGCCGGGAATCGCATTGGTCGCCGGATCGCGCGGGCCGATGCCGGACAGGAATAGCAGGTCGCCCACGCGGCGCGCGTGCGGGTACGTGCCGACAGGCTTGGGCGCTGCGCTGGCCCGGATGACATCGCTCATTCGTCTTCTCCGCGCTTTCCGCTCAGCCGCTCCAGCGCGGTTTCGTAGGCGCCGGCGAGTTCCTCCGGCGCGGATACGTCCATGCCCATGTTGCGCACGCGGCCGTCGAGCAGGCTGTACACCCAGCCGTGCACGGACAACGGCTGACCGCGCGCCCAGGCGTCCTGCACGATCGTGGACTGGCAGACGTTGACTACCTGCTCGATCGCGTTCAGCTCGCACAGGCGGGCATGCTTCATCGAATCGGTTTCGACCTCGTCTAGCAGGACCATGTGTTTCTGGGCGACATCGCCCACGTGCCGCAGCCAGTTGTCGGCCAGCCCGACGCGCCTGCCGGTCAGGCTGGCATGCACACCGCTGCAGCCGTAGTGGCCGACCACGAGGATGTGCTCGACCTTGAGCAGGTCCACGGCGAACTGGATCACCGACAGGCAGTTGAGGTCGGCGTGCACCACGACATTGGCGATGTTGCGGTGGACGAACACCTCACCCGGCGCCAGCCCGAGGATCTGGTTGGCGGGTACGCGCGAATCAGAGCAGCCGATCCACAGGTACTTCGGCGCCTGCTGCTGCGAAAGGCGCTTGAAGAACGCGGGATCTTCGCGGCGCACGCTGTCCGCCCACTCGCGGTTGTTGCGCAGCAGTTCGTCGAGTGTCGTCATCGCCGCGAGGCTCCGGTGGTTGCAGGCGCAAGGGCAATGCCCACGTTCTTGGGTTCGGTGAAGAAACGCATGGCTTCCATGCCGCCTTCGCGACCGAGTCCGGAAGCGCCGGTGCCACCGAAGGGCGTGCGCAGGTCGCGCATCAGCCAGGTGTTGATCCACACCATGCCGATGCGCAGTTGCGCGGCGACGCCATGGGCGCGACCCAGGTCACGTGTCCACACCGAGGCCGCGAGGCCGTAATCGCCGGCATTGGCCAGCTGTACGGCTTCGTCGTCGTTGTCGAAGGGCTGCAGTGTCACGACCGGGCCGAAGATTTCCTCGCGGTTGCTGGCGCAATCCGGGCCGAGGTTCTCGATCACGGTCGGTGCCACGAACCAGCCCGGGCGATCCAGCGCGTTGCCACCGCACAGCACATGGCCGCCTTCGTCGCGCGCGCGTGCCAGGGCGGCCATGACCTTGTCGAAATGGGCCTGCGACACCAGTGGCCCGAGGTTGTTGTCCTCGTCGATCGGGTCGCCGACACGCAGGGCCACGGCGCATTCGACCAGCGCATCGCGGAATTCGTTGTAGATGCGGCGCTCGACCAGCATGCGCGAGCCGCACAGGCAGATCTGGCCGCTGTTCTGGAAGGCGGAACGCACGATCGTATCGAGCTGCGCGCGCCAGTCGCTGTCGGCGAATACCAGGGTCGGGTTCTTGCCGCCGAGTTCCAGCGAAACCTTCTTGAGCAACGGCGCGGCCATCGTGGCAATGCGCTTGCCGACGGCGGTGCTCCCGGTGAACGAGATCGCCTTCACGTCGGGGTGCGTCACCAGGGGTTCGCCCACTTCCGGCCCCAGCCCGTGCACGATGTTGAGCACGCCTGCCGGGAAGCCGATTTCGGCCGCCAGTTCGCCCAGCATCGTCGCTGTCACCGGCGTGACTTCGGACGGCTTGGCGACCACGGTGTTACCCGCGGCCAACGCCGGCGCGATCTTCCAGGTGAACAGGTATAGCGGCAGGTTCCAGGGAGAGATCGTGGCGACGACGCCCAATGGCGAACGCAGCGTGTAGTTCAGCCCGGCCTGGCCATGGTGCGACTCGCTGGCGAACTGCGTGGCGGCGTGGGCAAAAAAGCGGAGGTTGGCGATGGCGCGGGGGATTTCGACTTCGCGTGCCAGGCGGATCGGCTTGCCGCCATCGCGCGATTCGGCGTGGGCAAAATCCTCCAGCCTGGCTTCAAGCGCGTCGGCGAGCTTTTCCAGCCAGCGCGCGCGTTCCGTGGTGGGCAATGCCGACCAGGCAGGAAACGCGCCCTGCGCCGCGGCGATGGCGGTTTCCACGTCGCCGGCGGTGCCGCGGGCGACTTCAGCAAAGGGTTTCGCCGTGGCCGGATCGAATACTTCCAGCCAGCGGCCATCGGCCGCTTCGTGCGATTTACCGCCAATCCAGTGAGTCAGACGCATCCGCCAAGCTTAACCGGCCGGGCGTATCGACGGCACCCCACTCAACGTGGGGGGATGGCCTGGGGTTCGTGATATTCGATGCCGATTCGCACGCCATCGATGCGGGCCACGCGGGCGGGAACGATCACCGCGCTGGTTTCCGTGTCCTGGTAGAAGAACAGGCGGACGACTTCGTCCTCCCGCAGTTCGCAGCCGTCCGGGCGGAAAACGCCGCAGCCGCCCTCGGACAGATCCAGCAGTTGCGCGAACCAGGCCGACTCGCCGCGCACGATCATCACGCGTGAGGCGTAGGGCACGCGGTCGCCGTCACGGCGTTCGCTCGGGGCTATGGCGTTCATGGGAGGTCCGGTCAGAGCGAGCGGGTACGTCCGCCATCGACCGGCAGGTTGACGCCGGTGATGTAGGACGCCGAAGGCGAACACAGGAAGGCGATGGCCGCCGCGGTTTCCTCGGGCCTGGCGAAGCGGCCCATGGGGATCTCCGCCGCCATCTTCGCGTAGACCGCGTCGCGGTCCTGGCCGGTCTTGGCCATCGTGGATTCGATGATCTGCTCGATGCGCGGCGTTTCGGTCGAACCCGGCAGCACGTTGTTGACGGTGATGCCCTTTGCCGCGACTTCGGTGGCCAGGGTCTTGGCCCAGCTCGCTACGGCCCAGCGCGTGGTATTGGAGACGCCCAGGCCGCGCAGGGGCTCTTTCACGGACGTGGAGATGACGTTGACGATGCGGCCGTAACCGTCGCGCTCCATGCCCGGCAGTACGGCTTCGGCGAGCACGTGGTTGGCGAGCAGGTGTTGGCGGTAGGCGGCTTCGAAGGCGGCGATTTCCGCGCCCCGGACGGTCCCCGGCGGCGGGCCACCGCTGTTGTTGACGAGGATGTGCACGGGCTTGCCGGCGCACAGCGCTTCGACCTGTGCGCGCAGGCGCTCGAGATCAGCGGTATCGGCGGTGATCCAGCCATGGGCCTGCGATGCGCGCGGACGCGGCAACTGTGCGGCGACCTGCTCCAGCACGTCGGCGCGACGGGCGAGCAGGGTGACGTCGGCACCGAGTTCGGCCAAGGCCTTCGCCGTGGCGAGGCCGATGCCCTGGCTGGCGCCGCAGACGAGCGCGTGCTTGCCGTTGAGGTTGAGATCCATGGCTTCAGGTTTCCAGTGGGGTGCGGGCGCGCATCAGCGCGGCGATGTCGCGGCTGTCCTCGCGTTGCTGCGTTTCGAGCTGTCCGGCAACCGCGAGGCGGTTGGCGACCGGGTGGTTCTGGTTGAGCTTGAATTTCAGCGAAGCGGTGTCGACGTGGAAGCGGAAGCCGATGATGCCCCGCAGCTGGCTGCGGTGGTCGTCGCGTCCGTATTCGAAGCGCCAGTCGCGACCAACGCGGGCCTCGTGCTGGTGGCTGAGGTCGTCGACCAGTGCGGCCAGCGAGGCCTCGTCGTCGAAGGTCTCCAGCGTTCCGGCCAGGTGCGCGACGGCGTAGTTCCAGGTCGGCACGCGCGCCTCGGCTTCCTTGTCGGGATACCACGACGGCGATACGTAAGCGTGCGGGCCATGCACCACCACGGTGGCGGGACCGGCGTGCCTCGCCTGCGGATTCGGGCGCGCCCAGTGGCCGCGCAGCCGGACCGAGTCGCCATCGCGGTGATAGAGCACCGGCAAGTGGTTCACCGTGGGCACGCCATCGCGCACGGTGATCAGGGTGATGAAGTTGTCGCGCTCGATCAGCGCATCGAGCGCCGCCAGATCGGTTTCGACGAAGGAGGCGGGCCGGTACATGCTCAGTGGCGCGGCGCCAGCTTCTGGATCATCAGGGTACGCAGCGTGTCGTCATCGTCGGACTGGGGCGGGACCAGTTCGGCGAGCGCGAAGCCGCGCTCGGCCGCATCGTCCTCATCGAGCCCATCCAGGGCGACGAATTCGGCATCCATCAGCGACGCGCGCGCGGTGTCCTCGCTGTCGTAGGGCAGGGTGGCGCCATCGCTGTCGAAGACTTCCGCCGTGCCGGCTTCCAGTACGCGCAGGCGCGCCCAGATCACGGTGCGGCCGAGCGTGGCCAGCCACCATTCGTCGTGTGCGCCTTCGGGAATGCTGCTCATGCGGAAACCACCGTCGACAGGGCCCACAGCAGGCCGGCCAGGATGAGGGCGATGATGATCGTCAGCAGCGAGATGCGTGCTGGCGAGGCGAGCCCGGTGAGGTTGCGGTCGTTGGCTTCCCGGTAACCGCCGCGCAGCAGCCAACCCAGTGCGGCGGGATTGAGGAAGGCGCCGGTGCCGAGCTTGGCGCCGATCGCCGGATGCCGGTCGCGGATATGCACCAGCGACAGCGGCCAGAAGATCACGAACGCACACGCGCCGGCGATGGCGGTGGCGACGAAGAGCAGGGCAAAGAACAGGATCATGCAGGGTGTTCACTTCCAGCCGTGGTGGGCGCGACGGCCGGGATCAGAACTCCGCACTGCCCGGCGCACGCGGATACGGAATCGCATCGCGGATGTTGCTCAGGCCGCAGACGTAGACCACCAATCGCTCGAAGCCGAGGCCGAAGCCCGCGTGCGGCACCGTGCCGTAGCGGCGGAAATCGCGGTACCAGCCGTAGTGGGCGGCATCCAGGCCGAACTGCGCCATGCGTGCATCGAGCAGGTCCAGGCGTTCCTCGCGCTGCGAACCGCCGATGATCTCGCCGATGCCCGGCGCCAGCACGTCCATCGCGGCGACGGTACGGCCGTCGTCGTTGAGGCGCATGTAGAAAGCCTTGATGTGCTCGGGGTAGTTCATTACCACCACGGGGCGGCCGACATGTTCCTCGGTGAGCCAGCGTTCGTGTTCGGTCTGCAGGTCCAGGCCCCATTCCACCGGGAATTCGAACTTCTTGCCCGACTTCTGCAGCAACGAGATCGCATCGGTGTAATCGATGCGCTCGAACGGTGCGTTGATGWAGGCCTCCAGGCGCGTGATCGCGTCGGGCTGGACGCGTTCGGCAATGAAGGTGAGGTCGTCCATGCGCTCGTCGAGCACGGCGCGGAAAAGGTATTTCAGGAACGCTTCGGCGAGGTTCGCGTTCTCGGTGAGGTCGGCGAAGGCGATTTCCGGTTCGATCATCCAGAACTCGGCCAGGTGGCGCGAGGTGTTGCTGTTCTCGGCGCGGAACGTCGGGCCGAACGTGTACACCTTGCTCAGCGCGAGGCAGTAACCCTCGACATTGAGCTGGCCGGACACCGACAGGAAGGTTTCCTTGCCGAAGAAGTCGCGGCCGAAGTCGACGTTGCCCTTGCCGTCGCGCGGCAGGTTGGCCACGTCCAGCGTGGAGACGCGGAACATCTGGCCGGCGCCTTCGGCGTCCGACGTCGTGATGATCGGGGTAGAAATCCAGTAGAAGCCCTGCTCGTGGAAGAAGCGGTGCACGGCCTTGGCCAGGCAGTCGCGAATGCGCGTCACCGCACCGAACAGGTTGGTGCGCGGACGCAGGTGGGCGACTTCGCGCAGGAATTCCAGCGAGTGGGCCTTGGGCTGGATGGGGTAGGTCTCGGGGTCTTCGACCCAGCCGACGACTTCGAGCTTCGAGGCCTGGATCTCGAAAGCCTGGCCCTGGCCCTGCGACTGCACCAGCGTGCCGGTGGCGATGACGGCGCAACCGGCGGTGAGGTGCTTCACCTCGGATTCGTAGTTGGCCAGGGTGCTGGGCGCCACGACCTGGATCGGCGCGAAGCAGGAGCCGTCGCTGACATTGACGAAGCTCAGCCCGGCCTTGGAATCGCGTCGGGTACGTACCCAGCCGCGGACCGTGACTTCGCCGCCGGCAGGCAGCTTGCCTGCGAGCGCATGTTCGACGCTGACCACCGTCATGCCTTGAATCCTGGCCGCCGCGGGCCGATATGGGGAAAGCGGGGAGTTTACCCGCCCGTGGGTAAAGTGAATAACCGCAGCTTGCTTGCTGCCGCGCGCGGCTGATAGCGGCGACGCACGGAACTGCACGACTTATAATTCCCGCACCACCTTGGAGTACCCATGGCCGTCACCCTCGCTCCCGCCGCTCTTGCCCGTGTCCAGCGCTACCTGGTCGAGGCGCCCGACGCGATCGGCCTGCGCTTCGGCGTGACCCGGACGGGCTGCTCGGGCTGGCAGCACTTCGCCGACCTGGCCAAGGACCAGCGCGAGGGGGACCATGTGTTCGAGCAGGACGGCGTGCGGATCTATGTCGATCCGGTGAGCCTGCCGATGGTGGACGGCACCGAGATCGACCTGGTCAAGCAGCGGCTCGGCGAGCAGTTCGTCTTCCGCAATCCCAACGCCAGCGCTGAATGCGGCTGTGGCGAGAGCTTCACCACGGAAGCCGACCGCGCCGCCTGAGCGCGGTCGCCACTCCCAACCTTCGGCAGGGTGGCGCGCGCAGGCGCCGCGCTAGACTCCGGCGTCGACATCCGGGGAGTTGCTCATGATCCGAAACCTTGCCGCGGCCGCGGCGATGCTGGTCGCGTTCGCCGCGCCGCCCACGCAGGCGCAGTCCACCGACGCGACGCGGGCCATGCACCAGCTCTTCGACCAGGAATGGGAACGCGGCCTGCGCGAGAACCCCGTCAACGCCAGCTACCAGGGCGATGCGCGCTACAACGACCGTTGGTCCGATGTGAGCCTCGCCGCGATCCAGGCCAGCGAGGCTGCGGACCGTGCGGCCCTGGCGCGCATTCGCGCCATCGACCGCAATGCCTTGTCGCCCGCCGAGCAGTTGAACTACGACACCTTCCTGTGGCTGCAGGAAAAAAGCGTGGAAAGGCAGAAGTTCCGGACCTGGCTGCAACCGCTCGGGCACCAGGGCGGGGTCCAGACCCTGGACGGCGTGGCGGAGGTGCTGCCGTTCGCGACGACCAAGGACTACCGCGATTGGCTCAAGCGCATGGACGCCTTGCCGGTGCTCGTCGACCAGACCATCGCCTTGATGCGCGAAGGCGTGAAGGCCGGCAGCATGCCGCCCAAGGTGCTGATGCAGCGCGTGCCGCGGCAGATCGCGGCGCAGATCGTCGATGATCCGACCCGGAGTCCGTTCTACGGCGCGTTCAAGAAGTTCCGCGACGGCGTCCCGCAGGCCGACCGTGCCGGATTGCAGGCCGAGGCGCAGCGCGTCATCCGCGACCGCGTCGTGCCCGCGTATCGCACGCTCGAGACCTTTTTCAACAACGAGTACCTGCCGAAAACGCGCGACTCCATCGCCGCGGCCGACTTGCCCAACGGCAAGGCCTATTACGACTACCTGGCCGGCTATTACACGACGACCGACCTCACCGCGGACCAGATCCATGCGCTCGGACTGAAGGAAGTCGCGCGCATCCGCGCCGCGATGGAGAAGATCAAGACGGAAGTCGGCTTCAAGGGCTCCCTGCCGGAGTTCTTCACGTTCCTGCGCACGGATCCCCGTTTCTTCGAGAAGACCCCCGAAGCGCTGCTCACGCACTACCGCGACATCTCCAAGCGCATCGACCCGGAGCTGGTGAAGGCGTTCAGGATCATTCCGCGCCAGCCCTATGGCGTCAGGCCGATCCCGGACAACATCGCCCCGGATACCACCACGGCGTATTACCAGGCAGGCGCCTCCGACGGCAGCCGCGCCGGCTTCTACTACGTGAACCTGTTCAAGCCCGAGGTGCGGCCGACCTGGGAAATGATGCCGCTGTCGCTGCACGAGGCCGTGCCGGGCCACCACTTCCAGTTCGCACGTTCGCTGGAACTGCCCGATGCGCCGATGTTCCGCCGCACCGCCTACTTCGTGGCCTACAGCGAAGGCTGGGGGCTCTACGCCGAGCAGCTCGGTTTCGACATGGGCCTGTACGACGATCCCTACGACCGCATGGGCCAGCTGGCCTACGAGATGTGGCGCGCCGTGCGCCTGGTCGTGGACACGGGCATGCACGCCAAGGGCTGGAGCCGCGAGCGGGCGATCGCCTTCTTCAAGGACAACGCCCCGAAGACCGACCAGGACATCGTCAACGAGATCGACCGCTATATCGGCGATCCCGGGCAGGCGCTGGCCTACAAGGTCGGCCAGCTCAAGATCTCGGAGCTCCGGGCCCGGGCCAAGGCCCAGTTGGGCGAACGCTTCGACGTGAGGGAGTTCAACGACGAGGTGCTTTCGACCGGTTCGGTGCCGCTGCAGGCGCTGGAACGGCATATCGACGCTTGGATCGCCGCCCGCAAGGGGTAGGGCGGGGCGGTTTGCACCTAAGCCCTTGAACCTGCCATACTTTCTGGCTCCCGCGGCTTCGGTCGCCGGGAGACCTTGCTCCACCACGGCCATCCCGGCCGTTCGGGGGGCTGTCCGGGGCGCATCCGCGTCCTGGCATCCACAAGGAAACAAAACATGCGTCATTACGAAGTCGTGTTCCTGGTCCATCCGGACCAGAGCGAGCAGGTGCCGGCCATGATCGAGCGCTACAAGTCGCTCATCGAGGGCGGCGAGGGCAAGGTCCACCGTCTTGAAGACTGGGGCCGCCGCCAGCTGGCCTATCCGATCGAGAACCTGGTCAAGGCCCATTACGTCCTGCTCAACATCGAGTGCACCCAGAGCGTGCTGAACGAGCTGGTCGACGGTTTCCGCTTCAACGATGCGGTGCTGCGCCACCTGGTCATGAAGCGCGACGCGGCCGACACCGAACAGTCCCTGATCATGAAGTTCAAGGACGAGAAGGGCGACAAGCCCGAGCGTCGTCGCCGTGACGATGAGAGCGACAGCGCGATCGGCAATGCCGACTCCGCCGCTGACGAAGCCGAAGCCGCCTAAGGAGCACTGACATGTCCAAGTTTTTCCGTCGCCGCAAGTTCTGCAAGTTCACGGCCGAGGGCGTCAAGGAGATCGATTACAAGGATCTCAACACCCTGCGCCAGTACCTCACCGAGACCGGCAAGATCGTGCCGAGCCGCGTGACCGGTACCAAGTCGAAGTACCAGCGCCAGCTGGCCACGGCCGTCAAACGCGCCCGTTTCCTGGCCCTGATCCCGTACACCGACAACCACAACGCCTGATCCTGACTCCCTCTCCCGCTTGCGGGGGAGGTTTGGGGTGGGGGCAGCCTCACCTGTCATTCGGACAGCATCCGCTGCGGGGCCGCGCGCCTCGCTAACGAATACGGAGCAACACCATGCAACTGATCCTCCTGCAGAACGTCACCAACCTCGGCAAGCTCGGCGACAAGGTCAACGTCAAGCCGGGTTACGGCCGCAACTTCCTGGTCCCGCAGGGCAAGGCCGTGCCGGCCACCACGGCCAACCTGGCTGAATTCGAAGCCAAGCGCGCCGAATACGAAGCCAAGGCCAAGGCCCAGCTCGACGGCGCCGAAGCCCGCAAGGCCGCGCTGGAAGGCGTGGAAGTCACCCTCACCGCCAATGCCTCGACCGAAGGCAAGCTGTACGGCTCGATCAGCCCGCGCGACATCGCCGAGGCGCTGACCAAGCACGGCCACAAGGTCGAGAAGTCGGAAGTGGTGCTGGGCGAAGGCCCGCTGCGCCGCACCGGCGAGCACGAAGTCGTGGTGCACCTGCACGCCGACATCGACGCAACGGTCAAGGTCATCGTGGTCGGCGAAGTCGCCTAAGCCGCGACGGCAAGATCCTGGGACGGGCGCCGAAAGGCGCCCGTTTCTTTTTGCCGGACCGGAAGCGAGGCAGATTGGCCGTCCCGGCCGTTCGTCGGCGAGGACGAATACCTTGGATGCATGCGGGCGGTCGGGTCGCAGCTTCTGAGATTCCCACCGGTTATCCACAGAGTTGTCTGCAACGCATCGCGCACGGGACGACTAGGATGGCCCGCGAGCTTCATCCGCACCAACCACCCGAACACCTACAAGAACCGGGCCGCGACGACGGCCCGCACAGGGGAGTCACCGCACTGATGAGCGCGCGCCAGGGCATGCGCCCCGATCCTGCTTTCCAGACGCGCCGCGACCAGCGCGTAGAACAACTCCGCATACCGCCGCAATCGATCGAAGCCGAACAGGCCGTGCTCGGCGGCCTGATGCTGGCCCCCGACGCCTATGATCGCATCGCCGATCGCATCACCGACAACGACTTCTACCGCCGCGACCACCAGCTGATCTATCGCGCCATCCGCGAGTTGGCGGAAAAAAACCGCCCCTACGACGCGGTGACGCTCGGCGAGTGGTTCGAATCGATGGGCCTGAGCGAGCAGGTCGCCGGCGGCGCCTACCTGATCGAACTGGCCAGCACGACGCCGTCCGCCGCCAACATCACGGCCTACGCCGAGATCGTCCGCGACAAGGCGGTCCTGCGGCAGTTGATCGACGTCGGCACCAACATCGTCAACGAGGGCTTCATGCCCGAGGGCCGCGATACCAGCGAAATACTGGAGGAAGCCGAGAAGCAGGTCCTGGCGATCGCCGAGGGCGCCTCGCGCGGCAAGCAGGATTTCACCGCGGTCAACAAGGCGCTGTCGGAAGCCTTCGACGTACTGCAGACGCGCTACGCCAATGGCGGCGGCGTCACCGGCCTGCCGACCGGCTACACCGAATTCGACGAGATGACCGCGGGCCTGCAGCCCACCGACCTGATCATCCTTGCGGCGCGTCCGTCGATGGGCAAGACCACGCTGGCGTTGAACATGGCCGAATACGGCGCGCTGAAGACGCGCAAGGCCGTGGCGGTGTTCTCGATGGAAATGTCCGCCAGCCAGCTGGCGCTGCGCCTGATCTCGTCGGTTGGTCGCATCAATGCCACGCGCCTGCGCACCGGCCAGCTCGAAGACGAGGATTGGAGCCGCGTCACCAGCGCGATCCGCATGCTCCGCGACGTCAAGATCTTCATCGACGATACGCCGGCGATGTCGCCGGTGGCCCTGGCCGCGAAGGCGCGCCGGCTCAAGCGCGAGCACGACCTCGGCCTCATCGTCATCGACTACCTGCAGCTGATGCAGGTTCCGGGCAACAGCGAAAACCGCGCGACAGAAATCTCCGAGATCTCGCGCTCGCTCAAGGCGCTGGCGAAGGAGCTCAACGTGCCGGTGGTTGCGTTGTCCCAGCTCAACCGCTCGCTGGAAACGCGTGCCGACAAGCGCCCGGTGATGGCCGACCTGCGCGAATCGGGCGCAATCGAGCAGGACGCCGACGTCATCGTCTTCATCTACCGCGACGACTACTACAACAAGGAAAACTCGCCGGACAAGGGATTGGCCGAAGTCATCATCGGCAAGCAGCGTAACGGTCCCACCGGGTCGGTCAAGCTGAAGTTCTTCGGTGAGTACACGCGCTTCGACAACCTGTCCCACGATTCGGTGGGCAGCTTCGAATAGGCCTCCGGGTGGTTTGACGTGCCAATAACGGCGCCCGGCGCAGGTTGGATGGATCCTTCCCACAGGAGCATCGCCATGCGCGCCCGCACTCCCTTCCTCATCGCCATCGCGGTGGCGGTCTCGCTCGCTGGCACGGCCTACGCGGGCGGGCAGACGTCCGGCACCAAGTCGACGTCGACCAAGAGCACCTCGACCAAGAGCTCCAGCACCAAGACACCGCACTGCTACGACGTGCAGGTGGAGAAGCCGAAGGAGGTCAAGGACACCCACAAGGTCGCCGGCACCGCGCTCGGCGCCGTGGCCGGTGGCCTGCTCGGCAACCAGGTCGGCGGTGGCAGCGGCAAGACGATCGCGACCGTGGCAGGTGCCGCCGGCGGCGCCTATGCCGGTCGCAAGATCCAGGAAAACCAGCAGAACAAGACCGAGACGGTGACCGAGCGTCGCTGCGATCCGTAATGTCTTCTCGTCTTGGTGGCAGTGCGGGCCGGCGATTCGCCGGCCCGTTTCGTTTCCCGCGTGGATGCGCGCGTAGGCGGGCGCGGGCCTTAGAATGGCCCTGCGAACCCCACTTCCGGGAACGAAGTGCACCAGATTCCAGGCATGCCTCCTGCCGCCAGCGAGCGTCCGACTCGCATCGTGGTCCATCTCGACCATCTGGCGTCCAACCTCCGCAGCATTCGCGCGCATGTCGGCGTGCCGGTGATGGGCATCGTCAAGGCCAACGCCTACGGTCACGGTCTGGTGTCGGTGGCGCTGCACCTGCAAGCCCAGGGCGTGGAGCAACTGGGCGTGGCATTCGTCGAGGAGGGCATCGCGTTGCGCCAGGCCGGCGTCACCGTGCCCATCCTGGTGCTCGGCGGGATCTTTGGCCGCCAGGTGGCTCAGTTCATCCTCCACGACCTGGAAATCACCGTTTCCTCGCTGGACAAGCTTCGGCAGGTAGAGGCCGCCGCGCAGGCGCTCGGCCGCAAGGCCGTGATCCACCTGAAGGTCGACACCGGGATGGAACGCATCGGCGTGCACAGCTATTCGGCCCGCCCCTTCATCGAGGCTGCGGTAGCTTCCAACTGGTGCATCCTCAAAGGCATCTATTCGCACTTGGCCTGTGCCGACGATCCGCAGTCGCCGATGACCGGGCAGCAGTTGGAGAGATTCCTCGAAGCCTGCGCGCATATCGAGCGCGCCGGGGCGCCGATGCCGCTGCGCCACCTGGCCAATTCCGGTGGCGTGCTGCATTTCCCGGCAACGTGGCTGGACATGGTCCGGCCAGGCATCCTGTTGTATGGCGTGCAACCCGACCCGGCCTCGCGACGCAGCGTCGATGTCAGGCCCGTCATGTCGCTGGCCTCCCAGGTGGTCTACTTCAAGGTGGTCAAGGCCGGGAATACGGTCAGCTATGGGGCGATGTGGGCTCCTGAGCGCGACACTCGCGTGGTGACCATTCCCATCGGTTACGGCGACGGCTACCCAAGAGCCTTGTCTTCCCGAGGCGAAGTGCTGATCCGTGGCCACCGCTATCCCATCGTCGGGCGCGTGTGCATGGACCAGTTCATGGTCGACATCGACCAGGACAGCGCCTGGAACGAAGACGAAGTCGTGCTGATCGGTTCGCAGGGCGACGACGCCCTCACCGTCGAAGCGCTGGCGCAGCAGGCCGGTGTGATCCCCTACGAGATCCTGGTGGGCCTCAACGACCGCATTCCGCGCGAGTACCGCGGCACCTGACTCCCGCGTGGGCGCCGCAGGAGTCGGCGTTACCTCAAACCGTGGAAAGGGGCGTGGCCGCCGCGGCCATCTTCTTTGATTCAAATAGTTAGGTCGTATTCGTGATGTGATTTGTCATCGCGACACGAAACTCACACCCCTTGTTGATGCTGGCACGACGCTTGCGGCCGGCCTCCCGTGGCTTTGAGCGTATCTCCATTGGGGTCCAATCAAAGGGGTGTCAAATGAAGCAGAAGTCGCTTGTAAGCGCGCTGGGCGCAGGCCTGGTGCTGGTCTTCGGTGCCGCGGCCATCACCTCCACTTCCACCGCAGCGCCGCCGCCGGAGCGCGTGCTGATCAAGTTCAAGAAAGGCGCCAAGGCCGCCGTACAGGGCGAACTCAAACGCGGCAATGCGAAGGTCCACTACAACTTCGACAGCGACGACCTGATCGCGGCGACGGTGCCGGCGCAGGCGCTCAAGGGGCTTCGCAACAACCCGAACGTGGAGCTCGTCGAGCCGGATCGCATCCGGCGCCCGGCGGCGCAGACCATCCCTTACGGCATCGACATGGTGCAGGCGCGCGATGTGTGGGATTCCGACCACAACGACGTGCTCGACCCAGGTGCGCCAACCGGCCAGGGCATGCGGGTCTGCGTGATCGACTCGGGCATCAATGCGGGACACGAAGACTTCCGGGGGGTCGACATCGTCGGCGGCTTCCCGAAGGACAAGTGGTTCTTCGACAACTGCGGCCACGGGACGCACGTCGCCGGGACCATCGCTGCCGCGCAGAACGATCTCGGCGTGGTCGGCGTCAGCCCGGGCAAGGTCTCGTTGTTCATCGTGAAGGTGTTCGGCAACGACGTGCAGACCAGCTGCACCTGGTCCTTCTCTTCGCAATTGATCGATGCGGCCAACCGTTGCGCGGACGCGGGCGCCAAGGTGATCAGCATGAGCCTGGGCGGGGCCGAGCGAAGCCAAGGCGAGGAGATGGTGTTCCGGGCGCTCGAAAAACGCGGTGTGCTGAGTATCGCCGCCGCAGGCAACCAGGGCGTGCCGACCACGCCGATCGATGCCTATTCGTATCCGGCGGCCTATGACAGCGTCGTCTCGGTGGCCGCCATCGACAGCAACAAGGCCCTGGCGGGCTTCTCGGCGAAGAACGACCAGACCGAAATCGCCGCGCCTGGCGTGGCGGTACTGAGCACCTATCCGCTGGGCCCCCCCGAGCCTGTCACGTCGGGAGCCGACTCATTTCCGGCGATTCCGATGACCAACAGCTTCGTTGGTGGCGCCAGCGCGCTGCTGGTCGATGGCGGACTGTGCAACACGCCGTTGCCGGCCGGCGATACGAGTTGGCAGGGACGGGTGGTGTTGTGCCAGCGCGGCGCCGCGACGTTTGCTGTCAAGGCCGGCAACGTGTTCGCCGGCGGCGGCGCCGCGGTGGTGATCTACAACAACGTGCCGGGCGCCCTCAACGGTACCCTCGGCACCGACCTGTCGATCATCCCGCCGATCCCGGTCGTGGGCATCGCCCAGGCCAGCGGGGTGGCGTTGCAGGCGCATGTCGGCCAGACGACGACCGTCGATACCCGTCTGCCGCTGAACTACAACGGTTACGCCTTCATGAGCGGCACGTCGATGGCGACGCCGCACGTGTCCGGCGTGGCGGCGTTGATCTGGAGCGCGAATCCGTCGTGGACCAATCGGCAGGTGCGCGCAGCGCTGGACGCGACCGCGCAGGACCTGGGGGCATCCGGTTACGACACCAGTTTCGGTTGGGGCCTGGTGCAGGCGAAGGCGGCGCTGGAAGAACTGCAGGGCCAGTGAGAGATAGGACCCTGGACGAAGAAGCCCGGCCCGCGCGCCGGGCTTCTTCTTTCCGCTTTTCCGCTCCCGGAGCGCGTTGACGCTGTTTGCGCCTGCGTGATTCACTCGCCCGAGGTGAATGGAGAACCGGCATGGCCAGCGCTCGACCACACAAGGGGACCGTCAAGGCACGTGCGAAGCGCATCCGCGCCACGCGGCGTGAACCCATGGCCAAGGTCGACACTGCCTGGTTGCGCATGGAGCAGCCCACCAACCCGATGATGATCACCGGCGTGCTGATGTTCGCCGAAGCGATGTCGATCACCGATCTGCGCCAGGTCATCCGGCAGCGCTGGCTGGCGTATCGCCGCTTCCGCCAGAAGGCCGTGGACACGGCGGCGGGCGCGTTCTGGCAGACGGACAATGACCTCGATCTGGACTGGCACGTGCAACTCACTGCATTGCCGGGTCGCGGTGGCAAGCGCGCACTCGAACGGTTCGTCAGCCAATTGGCGTCCACGCCGCTGGATACAGGCCGGCCGCTCTGGCAGTTCCACCTGGTGGAGAAGTACGACGGCGGCTCGGTCCTGATTGCCCGCATCCATCACAGCTATGCGGACGGCATCGCCCTCGTGCAGGTCCTGCTTTCACTCACCGACACCACGCGTGAGCCCGTCAAGGGCAGCGACCTTCAGCAGGCGTGGCTGAAACAGGATGGCGCGCATGTCGCCCGGCGCGTTGGCGCGGCCGAGCGCTACATGAAGTTCGGTACCAAGATGGTCGAGAAGGGCATGGAGATGTACCGGCACCCCACGCTTGCCGCCGTGCTGGCGAAGGAGGGGGGAGAGATCGGTCGCGAGCTGCTGCATGCCGTGACGCTGCCGGACGATCCGCCCTCGCTCCTGCGCGGCAAGCTCGGCGTAAGCAAGCGGGTCGCGTGGGCCGAACCGCTGGACCTGGAGGAGGTCAAAGCCGTCGGCCGCGCCTGCGAATGCACGGTCAACGACGTGTTGATGGCGACGGCCGCGGGGGCGTTGCGCCAGTACATGATCGAACGCGGCGACAACGTCGACGGCATGACGTTGCGCGCCACCGTTCCAGTGAACCTGCGTCCGCTCGAACACGCCAAGAAGCTGGGCAACCACTTCGGCCTGGTCTTCCTAGAACTGCCCGTGGGCGAAGACAACCCGATCCGCCGGGTCGAGCGGGTTGCCGAGTGCATGAATAACCTTAAAACATCACGGCAAGCAATTGTTTCATTTGGACTTCTTGCGGCGCTTGGCATGGCTCCAACCGCGGTACAGAGCTTGGCGCTGGATCTCTTCAGCCGGAAGGCAACCGTGGTCGCGACCAACGTGCCTGGCCCGCCGCAGACGCTCTACCTGGCCAGCTGCGCACTACGCGAGATGATGTTCTGGGTGCCCCAGACCGGTTCCGTGGGCGTGGGTATTTCGATCCTCAGCTACAACGGGCGCGTGCATTTCGGCTTGATCGCAGATGCGAAGCTGATCCCCGACCCAGAGCACGTGATACAGCGCTTCGGTGCCGAATTCGAGAAGCTGCTGTACCTCTCGCTGATGAGCAATTGGGATGAGCGGCTCGATGGTCCTGCGGCCGACGCACTGATGCCGAATGACGCACCGCACGTATCCAGGGTCGTGACAGCTGGCTGACGCTCACGATGCATGCGCTGTTGAGGCAAGGCACGTCCTTAGTGGACGGATACGCGACCGTGATTGGCGTTCAGCCCTGTTCAGGCGAGCAATGCAATGGTGGCGCCGCCGCATGCCCCCTTAGGAGAAAGGAATGAATACACGTAATCTGGTTGCCGCCGGCGTACTCACCGCGCTGCTCGCCGCCTGCACAACGCAGGGCGGCTATTACGGCAGCAACCCGCCGCCGCAACAGAGCCAGCAGCCGCAACCGACCGGCCAGCAGGCCGGAATGAGCAAGACCAAGAAAGGCGCGCTGATTGGCGCCGCCGTGGGCGTGGCGGCTGGCCTGCTCAGCGGCAGCGATGCCACCGAACGTCGCCAGCACGCAATGGTCGGTGCCGGCGTGGGCGCCCTTGCGGGCGGAGCGATTGGCAACTACCAGGACCGGCAGGAACGCGAGCTGCGCGAACGCATGGCCGGTACCGGCGTGGGTGTGGTGCGCCAGGGCGACAACATCACCCTGAGCATGCCGGGCAATGTCACGTTCGCCTTCAATGATGCGAACCTGCAGTCGCAGTTCTATCCTGTCCTGGATGACGTCGCGCGTACCCTCAACGAGTACAACCAGACCGTGGTCGAGGTGGCGGGCCATACCGACAACGTCGGTAGCGACGCGTACAACGAGCAACTGTCGGTGCGCCGTGCCAACTCGGTTGCGGCTTACCTGCAGAGCCATGGCGTGATGCAGCAACGACTCATGACCGTGGGCGCGGGCGAGTTGCACCCGATCGCGAGCAACGCTACCGAAGAGGGCCGCGCGCAGAACCGTCGCGTGGAAATCACCCTGGTCCCCGTGCAGGGCTGATTCACTCAGTCGTGTCGAGCGGGGCGGGAAACCGCCCCGTGCACGTCCTGCCAACCAGGTCCGGAGCGGCGGATCCGCACGGTGGATTCCGCCTGTGCAGCCCTTCGGGCAACGCCGAAACAAAGCTTGAGATCGGCCCATGCGCCCCTATACTGGACAGGTCAGCGTTTTTGACTGTCCCCGGGGGTGCACTGGCTTCGACGGGGGTCGCAAAGTCGCTTGGCGCATGCCGAGGGGGTAGCTTTCCTCGTAAATCCAGCTGCAAAACTCTAGTTGCCAACGACGACAACTACGCTCTCGCCGCTTAAGGCGTAAGCCCCGAAACTGCCTGTGTCCGTGCTAGCAGCGTAGGGTCATCATCGCGGAATCGCTGGAAGTGGCTGCCTGTCAGCTTCCGGTTAACCCAAAGCAGGCTGGCCCCCGGATGCGCTTCGCGCACCGTGCTGTCCGGGGGCGAGATCCAACGGTGAGCTAAGCATGTAGTGCCGGGGATGGAGTGCCTTCGGACGGGGGTTCAATTCCCCCCACCTCCACCATATTGCAGTACGAGAAGGTCCGATAAAGGCCGGAATCCTGATTAAAAACAAGGATTTCGGCCTTTTTCTTGTCCAGTGCTGTCCGACTTCGCCCGTTGCAATACGACCATAGATGCCGGTAGCTTTGACGGTAAGCCGGTTCTGGGGCTGGCTGTTACCGTCACGAGGCTACCGTCATGGCGCTGAGCGATACCGGAATACGCAAAGCCAAGCCCGGCGAAAAGCCGATCAAGATGACCGACGGCGGCGGTCTCTATCTGCTGCTGAACCCAAACGGCTCCCGCTGGTGGCGCTGGGATTTCCGGCACCTCGGCAAGCGCAAGACGTTGAGCATGGGCGTCTACCCCGATACAGGGCTCGCGGACGCGCGCCAGAAACGCGACGACGCTCGCAAGCTGCTCGCGGCCGGCGTGGACCCGGGTGGTCATAGGAAGGCCACAAAGGCCGCCATGGTCGATCGCGCTGCCAACAGCTTCGAGGTCGTTGCACGGGAATGGCTGGGCAAGCGGACGTGGGTTCCGGAGTACTCCGCCAAGGTCACTGCCTGGTTCGACAACGACGTCTTCCCATGGATTGGTGCGCGCGCTGTGGCCGATCTGAAGGCGCCAGACTTCCTCAGGGTAGTCAGGCGTGTGGAGGATCGCGGGGCGATCGAATCTGCCCATCGGCTCCTTCAGAACTGCGGGCAGGTCATGCGTTACGCCGTCGCCACTGGCCGGGCCGAGCGGGATCCGGTGTCGAGCCTGCGCGGTGCGTTGCCAGCGCCGCCTGAAAAGCACCATGCCGCCATCACCGACCCCAAGGCGGTTGGGGGACTGATGCGCGCGATCGATTCCTACGCCGGATCGTTCATCACGAAGAGCGCGTTGCGACTGGCACCGCTGGTGTTCGTTCGCCCCGGTGAGCTGCGGCAGGCCGAGTGGACCGAGTTCGACTTGGATGCGGCCGAATGGAACATTCCCGCCGAGAAGATGAAAACGCGTGCGCCACACCTGGTGCCGCTGTCGACCCAAGCCGTTGCCGTTCTGACGGAGTTGAATGCTCTGACAGGGCAGGGACGATATGTCTTCCCCAGCGCGCGAAGCTCGAAGCGCCCCATGAGCAATAACGCGGTGCTCTCTGCCCTGAGGCGCATGGGCTTTGAAAAGGGCGAGATGAGCGGCCATGGATTCAGGGCAATGGCTCGTACGATCCTCGACGAAGTGTTGCACTTCCGCCCCGACTATATCGAGCACCAGCTCGCGCATGCCGTCCGCGATCCGAACGGGCGTGCGTACAACCGCACGGCGCACCTTGCCGAACGGCTAAAGATGATGCAGGCCTGGGCGGACTACTTGGACGCGCAAAAGGCGGACATCGGCAAAATCGTCCCCATAAAGCGCACAGCATCCGGTACTAGCCGGTAAACATCGTCGGAACCGACTGCAGCAACAGCCGGCGCCTTCCACAACCGTTCACTAGGGGAACGAGCATGGATGATCGAGGTGTAGCGGCTGTTGTGCCTTTCCCAGTGCTGCCGGTGATTCGGCAGTCCTGCCGCGTGGGTGGCGAACTGGCGGAGCAGCGGTGACAAACCGGTTACTAAAGGCTTTGCCGCGACAAGTAATCGAACGCGCTGCCCGAATTCAGGCGACGCCAGAGCTTGTCGAAGCGGCCAAGAAGCTGATCCTGCCGGCAGAAAGGAACCATGACTTGCGCCTCATGTGGAGATCCATCGAGCGCGCAGAAAGGGCGCGCGACAACGTTGGCGATGACCTTTGGGTTCTTGGGTTTCTCAGAACGGCAACGTTGGCTGCTGAGGCCGCGCCCTTTACCAAGATACCTATGCGACGGCGGCGAACCACAGCGAACCATATTCGCAAGCTTGCCTCACAGTTCGAAACGCTCCTCAAGGTCAATGGCCTCGACTCACACGTGGTGCGACAGCCAAAGCGATTTGATGCGACCTGGCGGTTCTTCGAAGACATGAGCGAGCCGAACCAGCGTCATTGTGAGGCCGGCCGCGAGCCAAAGCTGCAGGTGTCGGCGCTTGTTCGGGCCGCTGCGGAGCGAGCTGCGAACCGGCTGGAGTGTGACCTTTACGGTGGCAAGGTCGGAAAGCGAGCCGCTGAAGTGAGGTTCTGTAGGGATCTAGTCGTGGCAATGGAACGTGATTTTGGGACGTCCCAGTATCGCGCTGTTGCGATTGCGGCGAATGCTTGGTACGCGACTGAATTTACGGAAAACAGCGTCCGGAAGCTGATGATCAGGTAGTACTCCCGTAGCGATACGGGGCAATGTTGTAGAAAATTGGTCCGACATTGTCCCGTTCAATTTTTCCAATAGCGAAGCACCTTTAGGCCACTTTCGATACAGGCCGGAGTCGGCCGAAGGTGGTTGATGTGAGTTCTTCTGTCCCACTCCCTTCCGTGGGCTTCCTGCGCTTGCGCCAGATCATCGGCGACAAGAAGGCCGGCATTCCCGCGATCATTCCTGTTGCGCGATCTACCTTCCTCGCTGGCGTGGCGGAGGGAAATTATCCAAAGCCGGTGAAGCTCAGCCCGGGTGTTACTGCCTGGCGCGTCGAGGACATCCGCCGACTTATCGAGTCAGCGGCTCCGGCCGTGGCTGGCCAGTGAGGCCGCCATGAGAAACCAAAGCAAAACCGCCCAGACCCGGCCAGCCCGAGGCGGTGGAGACAATAGGGCGCTGAGAACGCGAGCAAATCGTACCTGGAGTCGTTTGCCGTCCAACTGGCGCGATCGGCTGCCGCTTCCGGAGTGCTATTACCGCGCAACGATCAAGGGGCTTGGCACTAGCAAGACAAATGGCCAAGGCGTGGGCATCTGCCCGTTTCATGCCGATAACGAGCCGATGCTCCAAGTCGACATGGTCGGGCAGCGCGGAACATGGCACTGCCCGGTTTGCGATGCACGCGGTGACATGATCGCCTTCGTCATGAAACGTGGCAACGTGCCGTTCCCAGTTGCCATCCGCGACCTGATGGCCTTCGCCCGCCAGAGCACAGCGCGCACTACGGCCGCCGAACGGCTCGCCCAGGTTGCGGCATTGCGTCAGCAGCTAGGGAGCGACTTTTGCGGGCCGGAGGGTTCATGAGGGACTACGGCAAGGTCTCGGGAAAGTTCTGGACTGGAGAAACAGGAAAGAAGCTGATCGCGGCTGGTCACGAGGCCTTGGTCGTTGCCTTGTACCTTATGACGAGCCCGCACGCCAACATGATTGGTCTGTACTACTTGCCCCTGATCTATTTGGCGCACGACACAGGCCTGGGCATTGAAGGGGCCTCTAAGGGGCTGGCGAGCGCGATTGAAGCGGGATTCTGCGCCTATGACCAAAAGTCTGAATGCGTGTTCGTGCACGCGATGGCCAAGTACCAGATTGCCGAGGCGCTCAAACCTGACGACAAACGGTGCAAGGGCGTGGAGAACGAAATTGCGAAGCTCCCAAAGGGGGCATTGGTTCAGGCGTTCCATGACCGATATGCCGTGGTCTTTAACCTTGCTACCCTGCCAGAATCCCCTTCAAAGCCCCTCCGAAGCCAAGAGCAGGAGCAAGAGCAGGAAGCAGAGAAACAGCCTTCGTCATCGGCGGCGCCGAATGACGCCGAGCCGAGTGTCAAGCGGCAGGAGCGGGGGCAACGCCTTGCCGCGGTGACCGACGATGCCATCGAGGCGTTCAACGCCTCGAAGTTGGTCAAGCCGCACGGCGGCGCGTTGGCGACGGTAAGCGCGAAGGTCGGACGCGAGAGTCGGCAGCGGCAGGTGCAACGGTGCATCGCGGTGGCCCGCCAGATCTGTGCAGAGGACTACCAGGCCGATGGCGTCGTCGGCGAGTTCTGGGCCGACTACTGGGCCGTCGCGCACGCCGACGACTTCCACTCTGGCCGGCAGCGTGGTGGCAAAGGCCACGAGAACTGGTCCCCTGACTTTGAGTTCTTGACCCGCCCGGCGACCATGCTGAAGTTGTACGACCGCGCGACAGCGGAGACGCCGTCGTGAGGCGCGCGGACACATTGAGTAGTACCGGACGCCAGCGCATGCAGAAAACGCTTGGACTTGCTCCGGACGTCTGTTCGCCGACAGAGCGCCTTCGCGTACCACCTCAGTCCATCGATGCGGAGCAAGCTGTTCTGGGAGGCTTGATGCTCTCTCCGGACGTTTGGAGCGAAGTCTCAGATCTGCTGGTTTCGGACAGTTTCTACCGCAGGGATCATCAGATGATCTGGGGCGCAATCAAGGAGCTGGTCGAGAAGGGCTGGCCCATCGACGCCGTGACGGTAGGGGAGTGGTTCGAATCGAATAACCTTATCGAACAGGTGGCGGGCGGCGCGTACCTGCTCGAACTCGCGACCACGACACCGAGCGCGGCGAACGTCCGTGCCTATGCAGAAATCGTTCGCGACAAGGCGAGGTTGCGGCAATTGATCCACATCGGCACCCAGATGGTGAGCGATGCTTTCAACCAAGACGGGCGTGACGCGATTGAGATCATTGGTGAAGCGCAGACCGCAGTAGGCAGCCTGCTACAGACCGAGCCGTGCGAACTGGAAGGGATGGGCACGGTCCTGACCGAGATGTATCGGGACCTGGAGCGTCGCTATCACCTGCAGGGCGCGCTGGATGGACTGTCGACGGGACTGGCGGAGGTCGACCGGGTCCTAAACGGGCTAGGCGGCGGCCGCATGTACGTCATTGCTGCCCGCCCAAAGATGGGCAAAAGCACTCTCGCCCAGAACATTGCCGAGCACGTCGCATTGCAGGAGCGAAAGCAGGTCGCTTTTTTTACCTTCGAGATGCCTAGGAAAGAACTCGCAGGGCGCATGACCTGCAGCCTTGCCCTGGTGGACAACGAGCGCTATCGCACCGGCCAGCTCGAGGACGAGGATTGGACCCGCGTGACGGAAGCGATCCGCAAACTGCGTGACGCGCCGATCCGCATGTCGCAGCCGCGTAACGTCCGCGTGGAAAGCCTGGTGGCCCAGGCCCGCCGGATTCATGCCAAGCAGCCGCTCGGCTTGGTGGTTGTGGACTACCTGCAACTCCTGGATACAGCCGGCGCCGAGAACAAGAACCAAGGCATCACTGAGGTCAGTCGAAAGCTGAAACTATTCGCGGTTGAACTGGACATTCCGATCATCGTCCTGTCCCAACTCAGTCGAAAGGTAGAGGAGCGTTCTGACAAGCGCCCGATTCCGTCGGATCTTCGCGATTCTGGTGCTATTGAACAGGATGCGGACGCAGTGATCTTCATTTACCGCGACGACGTCTATGACCAGAACAGTCCCGACAAAGGCACCGCCGAGGTGAACGTTGCTTTGCAGCGTAACGGCCCGAGCGAGACCGTTCGTGTTGCCACGCGCCTGAACGTGTGCCGGTTCGACGATTTGAGGTCCGACTGGTGCCCGGCTTTTGTCCCATCGAACACACCACCGCGTCGCGGCTTCGGACGCCGCGGTGGATGAGGGTGTTCGCTGTCACGGTGAAACACTCACGCGCGCGCGCGAATGACTTTGGTAGAGGAGAAGCCTTCATAAACGCACACCAAACAGTGCCGAAACGCCGAAACACTCCTGTTCTAGAGGGGTGCGGGGCCAGAACACGCGCCGGAACATCGTGCCGGGCGAAGCGGCTTCCAGGGCGAAATCGCTGCAAGTGGCACGGCGGAGCGAGCACCGGGCCCAAGACAGCCGAGGGAAAGGCCAAAGTAGCCAAGAACCTCTTGTCGTCCGTTCGTGCGCGAGAGCCCATTGTTGAAAGCGGGGCGTAGGTGCAGCGTCTCATGAGAGCGCCGCAATGGGCGGCACCACCCGATCGGGTGATACGCGCGCTTCCGGTTTGTTTTCCGATGCAACGACACGCAGCATCGCTAAGGGCGAGGTCGCGGATGTCCGCTTCTGGCCGGTAGCGGCCACTGAGGCGAGCAACCCGAAGCCGGAGCAACGGCTTCGGACTGCTTCCGGCTGCGCGTGTGCTTGCATGCTGTGGCGCATCATTCCCGCGGCAATACCGAGTACGTAGACGTCCCAGCAATCCCTTGATTGCATCGCTGGGTGGAAGAATGTCTGCCGAAGTGCGTGGATTCGCAAACCCCTGTTGCGCTCCTAGATTAGTGGCTGTCGGAAGCGCCGACCATCGGCGCCCTACCGGCTTTCCCCACAATCTTTGAGTAAATCGTAATGAGCATTGCAAGCAAAGTCGCCATCGTCACCGGCGCATCCCAGGGTATCGGTGCCGGCCTCGTCAAGGCGTTCCGCGATCGCGGTTACCGCGTCATCGCCAACTCGCGTTCGATCAAGCCGTCCAACGATCCCGACATCCTGACGGTTGCCGGCGACATTGCCGATGGTGTCGTGGCCGAGCGCCTCGTCCGCGAAGGCGTGGCCAAGTTTGGTCGCATCGACACCTTGGTGAATAACGCCGGCATCTTCATGCTCAAGCCATTCACCGCTTTCACCGCCGAAGACTACGCGGCCCAGATCGGCGTCAACCTGACCGGTTTCTTCAACATCACCCAGGCCGCCGTCGCGGAGATGGAGAAGCAGGGCAGCGGCCATGTGGTCACCATCTCGACCAGCCTGGTCGACCACCCGATCGACGGCGTGCCGTCGGTGCTGACCTCGCTGACCAAGGGCGGGCTCAACGCCGCCACGAAGTCGCTGGCCATCGAATACGCCAAGCGCGGCATCCGCGCGAACGCCGTCTCGCCCGGCATCATCAAAACGCCGATGCATGCGCCCGAGAAGCACGCGGCGCTCGCCGGCCTGGCTCCGGTGCGTCGCATCGGCGAAGTCGACGACGTCGTCCAGGCCGTGCTGTACCTCGAGTCCGCTGGCTTCGTGACGGGCGAAATCCTCCACGTCGACGGCGGCTCCAGCGCTGGCCACTGACATCCACCAATGTCGGGCCGGATCCCGGCCCGACGTTTCTCAATCCATCAGGCGGTCAGCACACCGCACAGGAGGTTCCCGTGAACAAAGGTTATTGGGTCATTGCGTGGGGCGTCATCTCGGATCCGGTGGCGGTCGAGCGCTATGTCGCGCCTGCTACCGAGGCCATCATTTCGCACGGCGGCAGGGTCGTCGTGGGCGGCGAGCCGACGCGAACCTACGAGCAGGGGTTGGCGTCGCGCATCGTGGTTGTCGAGTTCGATAGCCTGCAGGCGGCCATCTCGGCCTATGAGAGCCAGGACTATCAGGCAACGCTGCATCATCTGGTAGGCGCGGCCACACGTGATGTCCGTATCGTCGAGGCCATCGGATGAGAACGATTGCTGTGGTTGCTCAGCGGCGGCAGCGCGTGCCATTCGTCGGCACCGTGGATGATATGAACCCCGACCATGTCGCGCGCCGGAAGGCTTACTTGCGTACCGCATGCCTTCGCGGCATGGAAAGAGACGCGTACATTCCTGGCCCGACAGAAAACGGTCAATGCGGCCGCTTCGGAGCATGGAAATGAACAGCGTGGCCATTGCAGGGTCGACCGCGCCAACAATGGTTGGCGTGGTCAGGGAAACCGCGCCCGGCGAGCGACGAGTGGCGTTGACGCCGACGGATGTGAAGCGCGTGGCGACCCGCACTAGGGTGCTCGTCGAACAAGGCGCTGGTGAGTCCGCCGGATATTCCGACGCTCACTACGTCGACGCCGGCGCTCGCATTGTCGATGCCGCGCAGATACTGACTCAGGCGGACCTGCTTCTTGCGGTGCGCCCGCCAGCGCAGCCACAGGTACTGCGACGGGGCAGCGCCCTGATATCGCTCGGCGGGCGCGACGCCGCAATCACGGAGGCGCTAGCCGCCAGTGGCGTTCTCCACCTCGGCCTAGAGCGGATTCCTCGCACGACACGCGCACAGAGCATGGATGTGCTGTCCTCGCAAGCCTCGATCTCCGGCTATGCATCGGTGATCGAGGGAGCTCGTCTGCTCGACGTGCTGCTTCCCATGTTGACGACGGCTGCCGGCATCGTGCGACCAGCGAAGATGATCGCGCTTGGCGCCGGCGTTGCCGGGCTCCAGGCCATCGCCACGGCGCGACGCCTGGGCGCGGTGGTGCACGGCTTCGATGTACGCGAGGCGGCACGCGAGCAGGTCGAAAGCCTGGGCGCTCGTTTCGTGTTTCCAGAAGTGGAGGTCTCCGCCGAAGGCAATGGCGGATATGCCGCAGCGCAGTCGGACGCGCAGCAGGAGCAATTGCGCCGCGCGCTCGCCGCGCAGATTGCCCAGATGCAGTTGGTAATCAGCAGCGCTCAGATCCCCGGAAAGCGCGCTCCGATCCTGATCGACAAACAGACTGTACATGGCATGGCGCCGGGCTCGGTGATCGTCGACCTGGCGGCGGAAAGTGGAGGTAACAGCTCCCTCACACGCGCAGACGAAATCGTCGAGGAGAACGGCGTGCGCATCTACGGACCGACAAATCTGCCCAGCCTCATGGCGACCGATGCCAGCCGGCTGTTCAGTGCGAACGTCCGCGCGTTGCTGGAGCACTTGGTCGACGCCGAGGGCCGGCTTCACCTCGATCCCGCCGACAACATCACCAGTGCGCTGGTCGCGGGGCAGGCGGCGACGCCCACTTTCCCACTTGCCGCTTGATGAGGCTCCCAACATGTCCGAAACGATCTTGATCCAACTATTTGTCTTCCTGCTTGCCGGGTATGTCGGCCTGCAGACCATCAGTCGAATCCCACCTCTGCTGCACACACCGCTGATGGCGGCAACCAACGCGATTAGTGGCATATCGCTGGTGGCCTCGCTGGTACTCGCCGGAAGCGGCGATGGCCTCATCGCGGCCATTCTCGGTGCAGTGGCCGTAGCCTGCGCCACCGCCAACATCGTCGGCGGATTCCTGATCACCGACCGCATGCTCGCCATGTTCCGGCGCGCACCTTCCCAAGACGAAGAAGAGGGCGGCGCCAGCGCCGCGGATGTATGAACGAAACTGCTATCCAAATCGCTTATCTGTTGGCCGCCTTCCTGTTCATTGCGGCGCTACGGGCGCTCGGGCGTCCAGACACTGCACGCCGCGGCATGCAGGTTGCGGCGCTGGGAATGCTGGTTGCGGTGGCCGCGACTCTGTTGCATGCCGGCATCATCAGCTATGGCTGGATCGGTGCCGGGCTGGCGGTGGGCGCACTGGCGGGATACCCCCTTGGCATGTGGGTTCCGATGACGGCGATGCCGCAGCGTATCGCCATGAGCCATGCGCTGGGAGCGCTTGCAGCGACGCTGGTCGGCATTGGCACCTATCGGCACGGCCTGGGCGCCGGCGAACTTGGCCACGGCCACATGCTGGCGCTGGGTTTCGAGGTGCTGCTCGGCGCGCTGACCGTTACCGGCAGTCTGATGGCCTTCGGCAAACTGCAGGGGCTGCTGCCGGGCCGCCCGATAACATTCCCGCTGCAGAACATGGTCACTGCGGCGCTGTTCATCGCCGCCGCAGCCTGCCTGGTTGCGTTGGTGATAGCGCCGTTGTCGGTACCGCTGTTCGTGGCGATGCTGGTGCTCAGCTTGGCCATCGGCGTAGCGGTAGTGCTGCCAATCGGTGGAGCCGACATGCCTGTGGTCGTGTCGCTGCTGAATTCCTACGCAGGCCTGGCAGCCGTCGCGACGGGCTTCGCCTTGGACAACAACATCCTGATCGTGGTCGGTGCGCTCGATGGCACCAGTGGCTTCATTCTGTCGGTGGCGATGAGCAAGGCAATGAACCGCCCGTTCCGGAACGTGCTGTTCGGGGCTTTCGGCGCCCAACCGGAAGGCGGCCAGGCGGCGAGCACCGAAGGCGGTGAGATGTCTCCGATCAATGCGGAGGATGCCGCTCTGCGGATGGCTTACGCCGAACGGGTGGTTGTCGTGCCTGGCTACGGACTGGCGGTCGCGCAAGCTCAACACCAGGCTCGCGAACTGGGTGACATGATCGAGAAGCGAGGCGGTGATGTGCGCTTTGCCATCCATCCCGTCGCCGGGCGCATGCCTGGCCACATGAATGTTCTGTTGGCTGAAGCAGGCGTGCCCTACGACAAGCTGGTGGACATGGAGGACATCAACGAGCGCTTTGCCGAAACCGATGTCGCCCTGGTGGTCGGCGCGAACGATGTAGTCAACCCTGCAGCCAACAGTGACCCGCAGTCACCCATTTACGGAATGCCGATACTGAAAGTGGCAGAGGCGCGAAGTGTCATCGTGCTCAAGCGAGGGCAGGGCGCTGGTTTCTCCGGCGTGGAAAACGCACTGTTCTTCGAGCAAAAGACCTCAATGCTCTTTGGAGATGCCAAGCAGTCCTTGATCGATCTCGGAGTGCAGGTCAAGGCCGCGTGACATCGGCGGTCATCCCGCGGAGATGCCGACGCGCGCCAGATGCCGGGCGAAAACGGTCCAACCCCAACCAAAGTCAGGAAAAACCACCATGGCAATACTCACCATAGACATGCGCAGCGGTCGCACCGACGAGCAGAAGCGCAGGTTTGCGGCGGCCATTCTCGATGCGGTCAACCGGGCCACCGGCGAACCGCGCGAGAACGTGCACCTGATCATCCACGAGAACCTTGGCATAAACCTGGTCGAGAACGGGCAGCACCTGCCGGAGATCGCGAAGCCAGTACACGAGCAATAGCGCGAATTCTGGAGACGACACCATGCCGCTGATCCAATGCCATCTTTCCACGCCGCTATCGACGGAACAGAAGCGGTCGCTCGTGACAGACCTCGTCGAGGCGACTGTCACCACACTCAATGCCGATCCGAAGACCATCACCGTCATCCTCCACGAACACCAGGCAACCAACGTTCGCGAGCTCGCCTTCCTTCCACGCGGCCCCGGGTGACGCGTTGGGGGCGTCCCCTGATCCATCCGCGGGTCGCCGACGGCGCTTGGCGACGGTCCTCGACGCGGTTGCCCGCGCAGTGGTCAAATCCCCACCGAACCCGTCCGGTTCGGTCCCGCTAGAGCATGGTGGCGTATATGGATCGCATTGAGGCCATGAAGATCTTCATCGCCGCCCTCGACGAAGGCAGCCTCGCCGGCGCCAGCCGCAGGACCGGTCGCTCGGCCGCCGCGGTGAGCCGGGCCGTTGCCTATCTCGAGGCGCACGTCGGCGTGCCGTTGCTGCACCGGACCACGCGCTCGATCAAGCTCAGCGAAGCCGGCGAACGGTATGCCGCCGCGTGCAGGAAAGTGCTCACGGACCTTGAGGAGGCGGACCGGCAGGCGGCCGGCGAGCGATCGACGCCGCGCGGGACCCTGACGATCACCTCCACCGTGTTCGTGGGCGTGGAGTTTCTGCGCCCGATCGTTGACGCGTTCATGGATGAATATCCGGCGGTCAGCGTGCGGATGCACCTGCTGGAAAGGCAGGTCAATCTGATCGACGAAGGCATGGACCTGGCGTTGCGCGTCAGCCCGCTTGCCGACTCGACGCTGGTCGCACATCGCATCGGCGAGGCACGGCGCGTGATCGTGGCATCGCCAGGCTATCTGGCGACGCACCCACCCATCAAGGAGCCATCCGACCTGGCTACTCACCAGATCATCACGATGGCGCACCTGGGCCTGGACTCGTGGAGCTTCCCGCCTCAGGAAGGATCTTCGGTTCCTCGCGCGGTCTCATTCACGCCACGGCTGGTGGTCAATAACGTGCACGCGGCGAAGGCATCTGCGGTGGAAGGGAATGGCGTGACCCGACTGTTGTCCTATCACGTCGCTTCCGAACTCGAACAGGATGCACTGCGCATCGTCCTGGCCGATGCCGAGCCGGCGCAGTTTCCGGTGCATCTGGTCTCGCCCTACGGGCGCCTGTCGGTGCCGAAGGTGCGCGCCTTCGTGGATTTCGCCACGCCGCGCCTGCGCGCGTCCTTCACAAACCTGAGTACGTAGACGCCCAGTAATCCCATCGATTGCATCGCTGGGTGGAAGAATGTCTGCCGAAGTGCGTGGATTCGCAAACCCATGCTTCGCTCCTAGATTAGTGGCCGTCGGAAGCGCCGACCGTATCGGCGCCCACCGGCTTTCCCCCACAATCTTTGAGTAAAACTAAATGAGCATTGCAAACAAAGTCGCCATCGTCACCGGCGCATCCCAGGGTATCGGCGCCGGCCTCGTCAAGGCGTTCCGCGATCGCGGTTACCGCGTCATCGCCAACTCGCGTTCGATCAAGCCGTCCAACGACCCCGACATCCTGACTGTTGCCGGCGACATCGCCGATCGTGCCGTGGCCGAGCGCATCGTCCGCGAGGGCGTGGCCAAGTTCGGCCGCATCGACACCCTGGTGAACAACGCCGGCATCTTCACGGCCAAGCCGTTCACCGCCTTCACCGCCGAAGACTACGCGGCCAACATCGGCGTCAACCTCACCGGCTTCTTCAACATCACCCAGGCCGCCGTGGCGGAGATGGAGAAGCAGGGCAGCGGCCACGTCGTTAGCATCACCACCAGCCTGGTCGATCATCCCGTCGACGGCGTGCCGTCGGTGCTGGCTTCGCTGACCAAGGGTGGCCTCAACGCCGCGACGAAGTCGCTGGCCATCGAGTACGCCAAGCGCGGCATCCGCGCGAACGCGGTGTCGCCGGGCGTCATCAAGACGCCGATGCACCCGCCGGAGACCCACGGTTTCCTGGCCGCAATGCACCCGGTGGCCCGCATGGGCGAGATCAGCGACATCGTCGATGCCGTGCTCTATCTCGACTCCGCTGGCTTCGTCACCGGCGAGATCCTGCACGTCGACGGCGGCCAGAGCGCCGGTCACTAAGCGCTGGTCAAGAGTGTTCCCGGGGCGTACCCGCCCCGGGTCCACTGCCTTGATCGGCTCATCATCGATTCGATCACCGTCTCAGAACCCAGGCATCGCCGGCGATACCGCGCAGCCAGGCGACGCCTGGCATACGCGAACGACACGAATCACGAGCAAGCAGCCCGCCTGGACGGTTGTGGCCGATGAGCGTCGGCACGACGCCGGCGTCGACGACGCGATGCAATGCACTGGGCAGAAACCTTCATTGCATTCCGCGGAAGAGTAGCTGCCGAACGACGGGGATTCAGTGCCAGTGCGCGGGCACAGACAATGTTCTCAACGAATTACCTGGGTTCCATCGCGACGCACCAGAGCTCGCATGGCGCCCGCCACCCATCATCTGCAAACCAATGAAGGACAACACTTTGAACATCATGCACGACACCAAGTTATCCAACCGCACCTCGCTACGCCTGCAAGTGGTCGCCGATGTGATCTGCCCGTGGTGCTACATCGGCAAACGCAGCCTTGATCTGGCGCTGGATCAACTCGCCGCGCAGGGCGTGGACGTCGAGATCGAATGGCTCCCCTACCAGCTCAATCCGACCATCCCGGCGGAAGGCATGGACCGCAAGCAGTTCCGCACGATGCGCTTCGGCTGGGAGAACTCGCTGGCCATGGACGCACGCGCCATCGAAGCGGGCCGTCGTTTTGGCGCGGAGTTCAATTACCAGCTCCAGACGCGCACGCCCAACACCGTGGCGGCTCACGCCCTCGCACGGCTGGCCTATGCCGAAGGCGGTGCGGCCCTGCAGGATCAAGTTATCGATGCACTGTTCACCGCCTACTTCACTCAGGGCAAGGACATCGGCGAAAACGCAGTACTTGAGCGCATCGCCGAAGAGGCGGGGATGCAGCCGGGTGCCCTGCGCCGGTCGCTGTCGACACAGGACGAGATCCGCACGTTCGACGCGGAAATCAAGGCGCGTGGTCTGAATAGCGTGCCCAGCTACCTCATGGATGGCGAGCTGCTGTTCAGCGGTTCGCAGGACATCCAGGGCTACGTGGAAATCCTTTCGCGTGCGGCGGGCCGCGCAGGCTGATTCACCGTCGAAACCGATAAGGCCGCTCCCGTCGGCGGTTTGTATCGGGATGTATCCGCCGCGGCGACGGCCAAACTTCCAGACAAGAACCTGCGTTTCGCGACATGCGCGCGATACCCGGGAAGCCCACAAATAAACCCTTCGAAAACGCAAATTGCACCGCCGGCAACACCGGCCACCTACCCAGAAAACGCTATGTCCATCACCACCAAACAACCGAACAAGCCTCTGTTATCCCGCGTCGACGGTGTGGGCCATTGGCTCGCCCCGCTTGGCCTGCGCATCCTGCTGGCCTGGGAGTTCTTCGAAGCCGGCCGCGAAAAGCTGCACGGTGAGAACTGGTTCGCCGACCTGGGCGACAAGTTCCCGCTGCCGTTCTCGCTGCTAGGTCCCAACATCAACTGGACGCTGGCCACCTGGATGGAGCTCGCCGGCAGCATCGCGCTGCTGGTGGGTCTGGGCACGCGCTACGCCGCCGCCGCTCTGTGGGTGGTGACCGTTGTGGCGATCTATGCGGTGCACTGGCCGTCCGACTGGTCGAGCCTGTCCGAGCTGTGGCAGGGCTACGCCATCAGCAACGAAGGCTACGGCAACTACAAGCTGCCACTGATCTACCTCGTGATGCTGCTGCCGCTGATGCTCAATGGCGGCGGCCGCTTCAGCCTCGACCATCTGATCGGCGCACGCCGTACGCAGGTCGCTTCCGCCACCGCTGACAACACGGCCTGGGGCCTGGTGCTGTTCGCCATTGGCCTGACCATCTCGCCGTTGTTGCCGTGGGCAGGTGGCGTGCTGGCCGTCGTAGGCATCGTCCTGATGGCATGGCGGCGGCGCCGCACCCTTCACGCGGGGCTGCTCGCGTCGGCCTGACCGTCTCGCGTCGCTCATTCCACCTTCCAACCCGAATTTGCGCCACATCCGCGGCGTAAACCTGCACGGCGGTGCCGTGCAACGCACTACCCCCCCTAACCTGGAGTAAAAGCAATGTCCCGTATCAACATCCGTAACACCACCGTTGGCGCCCTCGGCGTCGCCCTCGCCGGCCTGGCTCTCAGCGGCTCCGCGTTCGCCATGCAGCCGCTGTCGCAGGGCTACATGCTGGCCGCCAGCGACACCGCAGGTAAAGGCACCACCGTCGCCCAGAATGCCGCCAAGCCGGCCGCCACGAAGAAGACTGCCGAAGGCAAGTGCGGTGAAGGCAAGTGTGGCGACGCCTCGTTCGCAAAGAACGACAAGAACCGCGACAACTTCATCGATCGCGCCGAGTTCGAAGTCGCCGCGCCGAACCATGAAACCCTGTTCACGCAGTTCGACGCCAATGGCGATCGCAAGATCTCGGAGAAGGAAGCCTACGACTACCTCAAGCGTACCTACGCCGCCAACGGCAAGAAGATGCCGACCGGCCTGTTCGCTGCGATCCCGAAGTAAGCCACTGTCTGTGGCCATCCGCGCCCCGGAATTTTCGGGGCGCGCCCCCCTTAATGGATGGCGCGGTGGGTTGCCAACCAATCCACTCCATCCCACATCGGAGTCACGATCATGAAAACTTCACTCGAAACCTTCATCTACACCGCACACACTCACGTCACCGGCGGCCGCAACGGCGTTGGCCGATCAAGCGATGGCGAGCTCGACGTCACGCTCAGCAGGCCTGGCTCTGGTGAACCTGGCACCAACCCTGAGCAACTGTTCGGCATCGCCTATTCGGCTTGCTTCATCGGCGCCATCCAACTCGCCGCCACCGCGCGCAAGGTCCAGATGCCTAAGGACGCATCCATCGATACGGAAGTGACCCTGGGCAAGACCGCGGCCGGCGAATACCAACTGGCCGTGAAGTTGAACGTCAGCCTGCCAGGCCTTGACGAGGCGCTGAAGCGCGAGCTCGTGGAAGCCGCGCACCAGACCTGCCCGTACTCGCGCATGACGCGAGGCCACGTGGAAGTGGAGCTGGCGGTTGCCTGAGGCCGGCACAGGTCGGCAGCCCTGCCGCCGCTTCGCAAAGGCGGCAGGGGCGGTGGTTCGAGTCAGAGTGTGCGCGACTTAGGAAGACACAGACGACTCAATATGTGGACGCTGCAGTTGATGCGGATTGAAAACCATCGTCCCAAGTTCTCCGAAGGAGATAGTCTCCTCATCCTTACCTTAGGCCATAAGACGTGAATACATAATCGCGATTCTTCGCCGCCGTATGGCATGCCACACCACATTTCGCATCATTTCCCTGTGGCGGGTTGTCTGCCGTGGTTGCTGGCCTGAATTTTTTTGAGGCTGGATCGTAGATGAACGCAGCGTAGCCCCATCCATTTCCGTCCGCGAATCGCTTGCTGTCCTTCACCATGAAGTCGACATCATGCAGGGATCCGCCCACAAGAGGTTGACTAGGGGCCGCCTCGTTCTTCGTGGCGTTGTAATGAATCTTCGCCATTCTGGCGCCGTCAGGGAATGGCTTCCCATTCCCGGGAATGCCCGCCCTGTACGAATCAATCATCGCCTTGTTTCCGAGGATCACAGCCATGAGCGGTCCACTGTGGCTGATGTTGATGGCCTCCCATGACTCGTACCCTTTGAACTCAGAAATGGCGAGTCCGTCTTTGACTTTTACCGTGTACTTGTCCTGCACGGATATGGCTGCGCTGGTTGCGAGAGCGACCAAAATCAGTCCCGCCAAGGCAAACTTTGTGGTCGTAATTGCGCCTTTCATGTGTCAGCTCCTTCCTGCGATGAAGCAAAAAGGCAACGGGTTGCGCGTCGATTGAGGCACGACTCAATTCCGCCGCCGAAGCATCAGAAAACCTCGGCGCATGCGCAACGATCTTGTCGGGCCCACCGAGGCCTGGCCAGCCCCGGCGGGAAACCTGCTTTGTGCGACTAGAGCGGTACCAATGTCACTGACATGCCGATCTTGTCACTGCCGCAGCGATCTGAAGGCCGCGCGAACGTCTTCTGTGTAGAGCTCTGGCTGCTCCCACGCCGCGTAGTGGCCGCCTTTGTCATGCTTCTTGTAGTAGACAAGTTTGGGATAGGCTTTCTCCGCCCAGTTCCGAGGAGCCTGGATAACTTCGTCCGGAAATGCGCTGAAGGCGACCGGGATCATCACGTGCTTTGCGGCGAAGAAAGCGGACTTGTTCTCCCAATAGATGCGAGCTGATGAGACAGCCGTGTTTGTCAACCAGTACAGGGTGATGTTGTCGAGGATGTCGTCTCGTGTGAGCCCTTCGGACCCGCCCGCAAACACCCGCGAGATCAGAGCATAGCTGCGGTCATCGTGGTCGATCATCCATGCGGCCAGGCCAACAGGAGAATCGGCGATCGCATACATCGTTTGCGGACGAGTCGACATCTCCTGGGCGTAGCCCAGCCCATGCTGGTACAAGGAACCCAGCCGCTCGCATGCCAGCCGCTCTTCCGCCGACAGGCCCGCCGGCAGCGGACCACCGCTTTGGACGGCCTTGTCGATCTCCGGAGGCACCATGAAAGGCCAAGTGAGATGGACGCCGACCAGCTCAGGAGGTGCCTGCGCGGCCATCACATCGGAGACCATTGCGCCCCAATCGCCGCCTGAGGCCGCGAACCGGGAGTACCCAAGACGTTTCATGAGCGCAACCCACGCTTTCGCGATGCGATCTGGCCCCCAACCCGGGTCGGCCGGCTTGCCGGAGAACCCGTAGCCCGGCAGGGACGGAATGACCACATGGAAAGCGTCTGATGCCTTTCCGCCATGCGCGGTTGGATTGATCAGCGGGTCAATGATCTTCATTTGCTCAATGATCGACCCCGGCCAGCCGTGGGTGACGATGAGCGGCATGGCATTTTCATGCTTCGACCGAGCGTGGATGAAATGAATGTCGAGTCCGTCGATCTCCGTAACAAAATTCGGTAGCGCGTTGATTTTGGCCTCGACCTTGCGCCAATCGTAATCCGTCGCCCAGTAACGGGCGAGATTCTGAACTGTCGCGAGCTGCACGCCCTGAGATGGATCTTTTACGGTTTCCCTTTCAGGCAAGCGCGGGGCAGAAACGCGCCGGCGGAGCTCATCCAGCTCCTCTTGTGGCGCGTGGAAGGTGAACGGACGGATGGCTCCGTCGTCAGCCGCCTGGCGCGTGGCGAGCCCCTCGGCGGCACGGGTTTCAGTGTCGGAAGTGTTCATGGTATTGGCGTAGAGAATAGGAAGTGCAAGGGGGCCGGCAGAGAGCGCGACAGCAGTACGAATAAGGAAGTGGCGCCGAGCCGGCGACGGCGGTACTGCGCCGCATGATCGATCAGGCGGAATGCAGCGCTTGTCCCACGTGGGTGGCGGCAGCGAAGTCTTGAATGTCATAGGTTTGGCCTTTGCGTGAGTAGCGGAAGCCCACGCCCGCGATTCGCGCCGAGCACGAAGATGCGGTTGCAGATGGGCCCGCACAGTTCGTCGGCTGCGGCATGGCTCGCAGTTCCATGTGCACCACATGCGCCGTCATCAGACGCGCATCATCGCGGCAAGTCGATTGCACATTGGTATAGGTCGCTTTGGGTGCGTGGCATGAGTCGTGCCAATGCGTGGCGAATGTCGACACCAAAGTACTGTGGACGGACGGAGCTTGGGGCCGGCATCCTGCGCTCCATGGGAGCCCGACTTTACAGAGGGTCAACCACGGACAGATCATGTTAGTCACGGTGGTCGATGACGATCAGTCGATCCGTGAGTCCTTGCCTGAACTGGTGAGGGAGTGCGGGTACGCGGTCAGCGTGTTCCCTTCCGCCGAGGCATTTCTGGCATCCGATCTCGTCAACGAGACCCGTTGCCTGCTCCTCGACGCTTTCATGCCAGGAATGGGAGGCTTCGACTTGTTGATCGAGCTGCGAGAGCGCGGGAACAACACGCCCATCGTCTTCATCACCGGACGAAGGGACGAAGCCATTCGTGCGAAGTTGCTGGCACACGGTGCGCGGGCTTGCCTGTTCAAGCCGTTCAGTGATGCGGAGTTGCTATCTGCCCTGAAGGCCGCGATGGACGAACCAGTGGGGTGAGCGATGTCAGGTTCTAGGCGCGTCAAAGAAGAACTGCCATCGCCGACTCTCCAAGCAGAGCCAATCGTTTACGTCGTCGACGACGATGTCTCGGTGCGCGAGTCGCTCAAATCGTTTCTCGAGACTGCTGGGCTGTGCGTACACCCGTTCACATCGGCCTGGGACTTCCTCGCCACGCCGCTCCCCCAGGTGCCCGGCTGTCTCGTACTTGATGTGTCGCTGCCGGACCTCAATGGCCTCGAACTCCAGCAGCGGATCGCAGGCGATCGCGCCGACCTTCCGATCGTATTCATAACCGGGTGTGGTGACGTGCCGATGACAGTGAGGGCCATGAAGGCAGGGGCAATCGAGTTTCTGACCAAGCCGCTGGACACCGATGCACTGCTGCGAGCCGTGACGGACGCCATCGAACTGAGCCGGCGGGCGCTTGCGGATGCGGCGGAAGCCTCGAGTATCCACCGAGCCTATGCAACCCTAAGTCGCCGCGAACGACAGGTAATGGCCCTCGTGGTATCGGGTCTGTTGAACAAGCAGGTCGCCAGCGAGCTCAGTATCAGCGAGATCACCGTGAAAGCCCATCGGGGAAAGGTGATGCACAAGATGGGTGCGCGTTCGCTGGCCGACCTGTTCAGCATGGCGCTGGTGCTTAAGCTGCACCAGTCACCCGCGCCACCGGATGCCCCCGCTTGTTAGCGCAATTCATTTTCGCTTGGTGCTGGGCCCGTTCCTCCGCGAGCAAGAACCATGCCTGAAATATTGCTGTCGTCCGTTGCCTGCGGCCGACGCAAAATGGGACAATTATTGTGTCGCCGGAGGGTTCGGCGTCCCGCACCACCGGGCGGTGAGTTCACGTAGACCTTTCGTGGATCACTCCAATGCTGCAAGACGTTCTTCTGCTGGCAACGGTGAGCGATATTGTCGGTGTGTTGGATCTTTTGCCGACGATGGCATGGACCGCACTTCCCGATGGCCGCATCGATTTCGTCAATCGGTGCTGGATCGACTACACCGGGTTGGCTTTCTGTACTCCCGGCACATGGGGGACGCAGACCGCCGTCGACTCGGCTGACATCCCGAAGATTCGCGAGCGCTGGCGATCGATACTCGCGTCTGGCGCTCCCGGTGAGATGGAAGCGCGACTGCGGCGCGCCGATGGGCGACTGCACAGGTTTCGGATCGACGCGTCGCCGGTGCGCGATGGCGCCTCTCATATCACCATGTGGTGCGGCGTAGCCAACGAAGTCAAAGGCCCGCGGGTCACGGATCGACCTGACGAAAACCCTGATAGACGGAGCGCGGTTGAAAAGTCCGCCACTCGAGAGCGGAATCTCGAAGAGTTCATCAACAGCATTCCTGCGATGGCGTGGTCGGCCGGGCCCGATGGATCGCCCGAGTTCTTCAATCGACACTACCTAGACTACGTGGGCCGCCCGTTTGAAGCGATGACGGGCCGAGGCTGGCAGGACTCCGTGCATCCGGATGACCAGGCGGAGTTGGCTGCTACCTGGAAGAGAATGCGGGAGTCTGAGCAAGCCGGTGAAGCCGAAGCGCGGCTGCGTCGTCATGATGGCCGTTACCGCTGGTTCCTGTTTCGCGCGAGTCCTCTACGGGATGACTGCGGACGAATCGTCAAATGGTGCGGCATCAATACCGACATCGATGATCGCAAGAATGCGGAGGCCGAACTCCGACGAAGTGAAGCCTTCCTCGCGGAAGGCCAGCACCTTGCCAGGATGGGCAACTTCTGCTGGCGCGTCGCCACGGGCGAGTTTGCCTGGTCGGAGCCGCTGTACCGGATCTTCGGACTTGAGCCGGGTACACCCATCACGGTCGATAACTCTAGGGCGCGTGTTCATCCGGACGACATCCAGTTGTTGGGGCGACTGATTGAAGCCGCGCGTAGCGGTGCGACTGGCTTCGAGTACCAACACCGGTTGTTGATGCCGGACCGGTCCATCAAGCACGTGCACGTAATCGCACATCGGGCCGACTGTTCGGGGCAGATCGAGTACATCGGCGCGGTCCTCGACATCACGCAACGCCGGCTCGCTGAAGCAGCGCTCAACGAGGCCCGTTCCGAACTCGCGCATGTCGCCAGGATTTTGAGTCTGGGCGCTCTGACGGCGTCGATCGCGCACGAAATCAATCAGCCGCTGTCGGGAATCGTCACGAATGCCGGAACTTGCATGCGTATGCTGGCCTCGGATCCGCCCAACGTATCGGGTGCCCGCGAATCCGCGCAGAGGATCATCCGAGATGGAAATCGTGCGGCCGAAGTGGTTGCGAGGCTCCGGTCGCTGTTCAGCAGAAGTCCTCCCTTGATCGAAGCGATTGACCTCAACGCGGCGGCCGCGGAGGTCATCGCCATGCTCAAGGACGATCTCGACAAGATGCGCGTGAGCGTGCGAACCGATTTCGATAACTCGGCGTCGCGAGTCGGCGGTGACCGCGTCCAGCTCCAGCAGGTTGTCATGAACCTGCTGCGCAATGGAGCGGAGGCCATGAGTGACGTTCACGACCGCCCGAGGTTGCTCACCGTCACAACCGAGTGCGATGGGGATGCCACCGTTCGCCTGACGGTGAGAGACGTCGGTACCGGGTTGGGTCGGGAAGTTTCAGAGCGGCTCTTCGATGCCTTCTACACCACGAAGCGCGAGGGCATGGGCGTGGGCTTGGCGGTAAGCCGATCCATCGTGGACAGCCACGGAGGGCGAATTTGGGCCCAACGCAACGACGACTTCGGTGCTTCTTTTGCCTTTACGATTCCCATATATGTCGAGGGCGCACGTCTGACTGCGCCGCCTTGAGTTGTCCATTCAAAATTTCCGACGGCGACCCAGCCGATGATCACCCTTCCGGGTGATGCAGCGATGCCCGACCCTCCATCCATCCTGGAATCCCGGAGCTGGGTCGACGAACAGGTCGATGCGTTCGTATTGATACTAAGGTCCAATCGCCCAGACGATTTAGGTCTGGTGAGATCGGCGGGGCTCCCAGGAGGGGCCCGTCATGAATACGAACCATCATTTCGGAATTCTTGCCTTGGCGGCCCTTTCGGGGCTTGCGGCGTGCACGAGGACGCCAGCCACGGCCGAGCCAGCCAAAGCCCAGGAACCCATGAAGCAGGAGTCCACGGCGGACGAGCCGGGCGCGCCCGGGCACACGCCATACGCGAACATGCCGAAGATCGCGCCGATCGGCGTCCGAATCGGGAAGCATTTCGACGTACCGGCCGGCGCACGCGGGCCAGAGGTCGATCCTGCGAAGGGCTATCGTCTGCAGGATCTTGGGAACGGGCTGTACATGGTGACGGACAACATCTACCAGTCGATGTTCCTGGTCTACGACAAGGGCGTTGTCGTTGTCGACACTCCGCCCAACTACGCCGCCAACCTGCCCAAGGCCATCGCAGAGGTTACCGACAAGCCGATCACCCACCTGATCTACAGCCATGCGCACAAGGACCACATCGGCGGGACCAAGGCCCTTGGCGTAAAGCCGATCATCATCGCTCAGGAGGAGACGGCTCGGCTGCTCAAGCGCGACAACGATCCGGACCGTCCGCTGCCAACGGTTACCTTCAAGGACAAGTACACGCTGGAGGTCGGCGGCAAGCGTTTGGACCTGTCCTATCACGGCAACGCGCACCTTCCTGGCAACATTTTCATCAGTGCGCCGGAGCAGAAGGTGCTGATGGTGGTCGACGTGGCGTTTCCGGGGTGGATGCCCTGGCGTCGATTTGCCGTCGCCCAGGACGTGCTCGGGTCAATCGCGCAGCTCGACGAAATCGCCAAGCTGCCGTGGGAGACGCTGGTGGGCGGGCACGTCGCCCGCACGGGAACCCACGCCGACGTGGACATGCAGGTCGAGTTCTACAAGGACTTGAAGCAGGCGGCCGGACAGGCGCTGTCGTCAACAAAGCCGGGCGAGGGCGTCAATCCGGAGGACATGAACAATCCGTGGGCGGTGTACGACGACTACATCGACCGGGTGGTGGTGCAATGCATGAACACACTCGCGCCCAAGTGGTCGACCAAGCTGGCCGCGTACGACGTGTGGATCTGGGATCAGTGCTACTCGATGGAGCAGACACTGCGTATCGAATGACAAGCCGAGCCGCGAAGCGGCTTCGGCTTGAATGAATTGCTAGGCCGCGGACCGGCGACTTGTGACCTAAATTGCCATTCTCATGCGAGAGACTGGAACTTGGGTCACCGCCCCACCGGAGCCTCCACCATGAAACTCAATCTGCTCGTCACGGCACTTCTTGCTTCCGGCATTGCGCTCACCGCTCCCGTTTTCGCCCAGGAGGCCTCGGCTCCAAAGACCGCAAAGCCGCAGCGGGCCACGGATGCCCCGGACCAGATCCGGCTCACGAAGGTCTCGCCGGAGTATTGGCGCGTCACGCTCCATAACCCTCCGTACAACCTCTACGGCCCGAACACGATGCCCCAGTTGAACAAGGTCGTGACCGCAATGGAGACCGATCCGAACGTCAGGGTCGTGGTGTTCGAGAGCGATGTGCCGGACTTCTTCATGACTCATTACGACTTCGTGCCGCCGCTAGCCGAGTCCACCAGCCTGCCGCCGGGCAAGACCGGCCTGCCGCAATTGCCGGACATGCTGGTGCGCATCAGCAAGGCGCCGGTCGTGTCGATCTCGAAGATTCGCGGCCGCGCCACCGGCGTCGGTAGCGAACTGGCCCTGGCGACCGACATGCGCTTCGCCAGTCGCGAGAAAGCCAAGCTGTCGCAATTCGAGATCGGCGCCGGCTTCGCGCCGGGCGGCGGGCCGTCGGCACGTCTGCCGCGCCTGATAGGCCGCGGTCGCGCGCTGGAAGTGCTGATGACCGGCAGCTACCTCGACGGCGAACTCGCCGAGCGCTACGGCTACGTCAATCG
>NZ_JBFULP010000005.1:0-348246 GCF_054049835.1 Lysobacter sp. P5_B9 | reverse complement strand
ACCTCTGCGGTTATCGAAATGATGCCAGTGTCCACAGGTTCAATCACCGCACCGACATCCTCGAAGTAGCTTCCGATCTCTGCAAAGAAAAGATCGAGACGCCGGCCAGCCTCCTCGGGAGAAAGTTCGTCGCGCAAAGGTTGGGAATGGGTTTGACCGTTGTACTGATAATAGGGTTGGTACTGATAGTTGGGCATGCAAGTTCCTATGTAGCGCTAACGCCTGAATTAAGCCGAGCCGCGAAGCGGCTTCGGCTTGAATGAATTGTTAGGCGCAATGTACTGACCGAAGCCCGGCCCGGGCAAGGAAGGGCGGCCAGGATCTTCCGACTTGCAGGGAGGCCAGAAAGCAGGCGCGGGTGCTTGAGGGCGCCGACGGCAGGGATTGAACCTGCGCCTGCACGGGGAAACCCGTAAGGACTGCTGTGGCAGTACGTCTACCAATTCCGTCACGTCGGCAAAAAGCTGGGTTGCGCCCAACGCCTGAATTAAGCCGAGCCGCGAAGCGGCTTCGGCTTGAATGAATTGTTAGGCCTCTGGCGACGATGTGCTAGAGCCCGGCTTTGGGCGGAAGGCTACATGGAGAAGTAGCGCAAGACCGATTAGCCCAGGCAGTACGGCTTCTGACCGCTCCCGGCCTGCAGCGGAGAACTTGCCGGCGAGCCAGGACACCTCGGTGCCCATGACTGCCAAGACGGACCAACCAAGCAGAGCGAGGCCAGCGAGGGTCATTGCAAAGCTCACGACGTGTCGCAACACAACCTCCTGAGGCCTAACTACTGATTAGACGGACCGCGAGGTCCGGTTATACATTTGTGGCAGCGCAATGAACCACCCCGTGCAACCCCTTGATCAGACGGCAGATTAGCGACGCGACATCCGGCTAACAAGCTGGCGTATAGCCGGACCAAGCGGGACGGTCCAAGCGTCCGCCCTTGGGTCGGAAGCGGTCACTGAGGGCGCCCCCAACGGCTGCTCCATCTGCGCGCATTGAAGCGATAGGACCCGGGTGCTGGCGCGAGCGTCCCTGTCCACGTAGCTGTTTGATTGCCGTTGATTGTTTTTCTATCCGGCTCTGTTTTAGACGCTGCTAACCGGAATTGCTCCTCCCTAAACAATTCCCAAAAATCAATAATTGTTGCGATTTTGAACAGCGCTGCGGGACGAGCGGTCATAGGGCGAGAGCTCCAGACTTTTGCCCCCTCCCCGGGGGCTCAATTCCACGAATTTCTCACGTTGCTCAGCGTATGGTTTTGGTTCCGGCAACAGGTCGGATCTCGAAGAGGGGCGACACCATGTGCTATCGGCAGACTCCATCGCAGCACGCCCAAGATGCGGAACGCACCCCTCGCCAACAGGCTAAGGTGGACACAGAGCGCAAAGAGCGCACCGATCTTCAAGAGCAGCGGCAGACAGATACGAAACGCCATGTGGAGCAGGTCGAAGAGGCAGAAGTAGGCTAGCCCACACCACCAAGAAAAATGGCCGCTTCCGAGGCGGCCGTTTTTGTTCCCGCATTGCTTCCAGCACAGGGCCGTACTAAGGCGGCCCCTCCAGTTAACGCATCAAGTTCAGCATTGACTGGCGGAAGCCCTCGGTCCCGAATGTAAGGGACGGGTCGACCTCACTTGCGGCTATCGGGAAATCCAATTCAAGCCGCAGTTCATCGCCTTGCGCGAGTTGCAGCAGCTCCGTGGGAATCGCTGTGTAGGCGCCTTGCAGCACCCCATCCTGCCACTCCCATTGGGGCCCCTGCCGGAGTAGCGCGCAATGCACATTGCTGCACAGCCTCCCAAACGCCCCGGGCAGAGGAAGCATCGACGTCAGTGCCTGCACGTCGATGCTGTCCGGGACGTTCTCAAGTCTCACTAGCACCAGCGCCACAGTTGGTTGGTCTGGGGCGAGGCCAATCCCTACAACCTCTACCTTATCGCCGCCTGGTATTTGCTGGCGAACGCCAACAACAGACTGGCCATCCTCTAGTGCCCGTACTTCCCACCTAGCCAAAGGCGCAAGAGTGTTATCCAGCCGATATTGGATGGCACGGCTTCGAGGGACCTCGGTTATGCCATCAGCGGACGTGAGGCTTGCAACGTCCAGAAGCTCGCGATCGACCCCCATTTCCTTCATGTACTGGGAAATCATTGCCACCGCGACTTGGGTATCCGCCTGCGATGTTTCTGATTGACCCCCAAAGAACTGATGGACCCCGTAGCGACCTTCCTCCTCAAGAGTTCGCGACACTCCGCCCATGAATGCATACGCGCAAGCTGAAAAGCACACGGCATCCTTGGCAACCACGCGAAATTCAGTTGACGCCCCGTCAGTCGCAAACGCCTCTTCTTCATAGCTACTGGCAATGCGCGTATTGAGTCCCATGGCCCGAATCAATCGGCCAATTGCCAACCCCGACGTTAGGCTTCCACCGGGGCTGTCAAACGCGACGGTCCTGGCCGCTGGCTCTGCAACTAGAAGCTGCAGTAGTCGAATTGCCGCTTCATCATCAAACGTTCCCCGAGCAAGAATCTGGGGCGCGCAAAAAGTAGCCGTTCCAAGGCACGGCTGGAACACCTCAAATTGCATCGTCTCGGGGTAGTCTGCAGCCGCTGCCGCGCCAGCGAATACGTACAGGGCCAAAGTGGCGATGCCCCTTTTCACAGTTAGCAGCATCCCCATGTCGCTAGCCTCTCCCCGCTGAGCCTTCGAAAGGCTCGCCCAAGTTGAGGTGCGATGCAAGTCACGCTACCGGCTATAGTCCTGACACGAAGCGTCAGGGGGATGCGATGGGGACTGGGACGATGGGCTTGTGGATGATTTTGCTTTGCTTCTCGCTGTCCGGCTGTTGCCAAGATCCGAACGCAAAGCCGGAATATGGGGAAGACACTGGCCTACCTAAGAACTGCCGGGCGATTGTGCAAGCAAACATCGACGGGTACCGATCGCAGCAGTACACGGCTGATGAAGTGATGGACTCACTTGAGAGGAATTGCGGGGCGAACGGCCATAGCTGGGGGCAATGAATTGGACCGGGGCAGCACTACCAATCTTTGCTTCTGAAATCGGGCTGAGCGGCCCGGATAGGAGACCTATGCGTTACGGAACTGTGTTGCTACTGCTTGTAGCTGGAACTGCACTTGCTCCGACGGCAATTAAAGCCGCGATCATATCGGCGCCCGCGGCCCGAGCAAGGGAACGCTCACCATGGGCGCGGAATCGAGGCAAGGTGGTACGGTCCGCCTATTCCCTGGCGACAAATACTCCATTACCGCCGCCGAGTTCGCATTGGATGCCGAACTGTTTAAGGGCCAAATGGGCGCGGCTATCACCAATGAAATGAAGGACAGCCTTTTTGACCTAAGCATTCGGATCTTGTCGCAGCAACGACCTGGACAACTGACGCTCAACATGGGCATCAGATCCGCTGCGATCACAGGACGTCCAATCCAACAGCTTGATGCCCTCCGGCCTATTGGCACATGGGCCGAGCAAGTGGCGATGCAGCAATCCATATTCATGGAGCTGGATTTCATGGGGTCGCGTGCGCCAGCATCTGCGTCCGGCTTGGACTCGTTACGCCAATTCCTGCACTTTGCTCGCACAGTAAGCAGGCTCCACCTTGTTACCAGATCAATGAACTCGGCCTTCACCTTCCCCGCGGACTTTGAGATGTCGGCAGCGGATGTGGCCGATGTCGATCTGGCCTATGTCCTGCTGAAAGGTGAGAGGCACCCCGTCAAGCTTGGGCCGATCGAGTTTGAGCCTAGTCAGCCACTCATAGACGTAACCGGCCACAGCCTCTATTGCACCACGACGCTGTCGCTGGCGATTCTTGATCAGCCGCTTGGCGACATCCCGGTCGCAATCGAGTTTTCTGACTATGTTCTCGATGCGGTGCCAGGCACCAGCAAGATGCGGCTATCTGATGGCGGAACTGGACAAGCTTGGATTTCCTATGCCGAGCACGGAGACGAGGGAGTCTGCATTCGGCCAGCGAAGGACAAGTAGAACTGCCCAGCAGCCCCTGAAGGCCAGGGCTTGGCCTGGCTCGGCCGAAGCACTACCTTGACATGGTAGGAGACGGGCAACTTGCGTCGCCTTGGTTCAGATCTGCCAGGAACCGTTCCGCTCCATCGGCCAGCCAGCGCGCAAGCATGTCCTCAGCCAGCGCCCTGACCCTTGCGTAATTGTCCTTACGCGCGCGCAAGGACTTTGCCCTGGCGTCCACGGGCATAACTGGCTTGCGCCACATGATCCGGTGCATGGCATCCGTCACGGCTTCGTGGCCGTGCGGATGCCGCAGGGCTGCCATCGCATAGCGACGCACTTCAGGCCACCGCCCCAAGTCCTCGCAGCACACGAGCATTAGAAGGGGCTCCAAAGGCCCTTCCAGCTTTGCCATGGCCAGCGCCGCGCTTACGTCACAGCTTGTGCGGTGGCAGGGAAGCACGGCCGCCTTAGCCGACCTCACCCACGTACGCTGCTGCCGGACCCGAGAGCTGCCGCGAATGGACCTAGCTGCGCCGTCCTCAAGCTGGCCGCGCCACGCCACTGGCAGCCGGTCATTGGCCGCGTTCTGGGCGTCCTCTGGCGTTGTCCATTCGACCTCGGCGTTCCAAGCCATGCCTGTGCCCCGCCAGCGACAAAGATGGCGCGCCGCCTCCTCGACAACAGGGTTCAAGCCGACACCCCGTTACGAGTAACGCACGTGTAACGCTGCGAGCGTGACTCAGCGCGCGAGGGCCTCCGTACTTCAACAGCCCCTAAGAGCCATGGGCAGGCAGAGCAACAGCTCCCAAGTGCTCCGCCCTTGGTAGAAATAGAAAGGAGGCCCGTTATGGGGCAAGAGAAAGCGCCGTTTGGGGCGTGACTGGCCCTGTAGTGGGGCCAATGGCGACTGAAAAACATCATTGCTTGCCCTGCCACGGGGCCAAGTTGGCCCCATCAGAGGGCAACCCTTCCCGCGTCTCCCACAGTCGCGACGCCTTGTGCTCGGGGCGATACATCACGCCCTTGCCTACGTCGTCTATCGGCTCCCAGGTGATCGCGTAGAGGTTGCAGACGTTGCGGCTACCGTGCCGGGTAACCAGTGCGAACCCTGCTTCGACGGCTTCGGCCGCAGCTCGGTCACGCGTGCCGCCGCTCTTCCAGCCGCGCTCGATCGCTTGCCCGCGAGTGAAGGACAGGTCTCCGTTGTTGGAGCCATCGTAGGCTGCCGCCAACTCCACGAGGAACCTAACCGCATTGCCACTCAGCGCGCGCCATTGAGGAGACTTGATCACGTAGTGCGGCAACCGTAGGAACGTGTGCTCCGTTCGCCGCCCGCGATACTTCTCCCGCTTCCACTCGGGAATCTTCTTAGCCATTCCGCCCCCCGGCGCTCAGACGTGCTGGGAACCGCTGTCAGGCGGCCCCACAGACGATGGAGGTGCATGGGTGGCGGCCAGTCCCTCGGACACCCCTAGAACGCCCGCTCCGGCGCGTCTGGCGTCGGGTTGCAGCCAGAACCTACGGGCATCGCGGACCCAGCCAGCGGCAGTCAGTTCCTCGGCAGTCTGGCAGCGGCGGCCGGACGTGCCGATCTCACCTATCCGATGACGGTCGAATCCCCTATCGCTGCCGAAGTAGTCCAGACATACCGTGCATTGGCACCGACCGCCCGTAAGGCGCGGGGCGTTCATCGGCGCCTCCGGTTGCGGCTGGTAGTGCGCCTACTCCGCCCCGCAGACGTCCCGGTACTCGCGGCTGCCTTGGCACGTCCTCGCATCGGCACATGTCGCCAGGTCTTTCCCATGCGCGCATGGCGGATGGTCGTCTTCTCCACGCCGAGACGCCTTGCCCACTCGGCGTTCGTGACCACTCCTGCCGTGCTACGGATCTGCTGCACTAGCTCTTCAGTTAGCTTCGCCTCTGGACGCTGCGAGCCAACCGGCGCCAGGCCCTTCTTGATGGCCCGCCGCACGTTTTCGGACTTGGTGACGGCCTCAAGGTTGCGGGCACGGTTGTCTGCCTTGTCCCCGTTGAGGTGATCGATTTCGAGGCCATCGGGAATCGGCCCGTTGACGGTCTCCCACACCAGCCGGTGGGCGTACAGGTAGGTCTTGTCCCGGTAGCCGCCCAAGCGGACATACCCATCAGCGCATACGCCGCCGATTGCGCGCCCCAGCACCCCGTAAACAACGCCTGCCTTGGGGTCCACCAGGAGGCCGGACTGCTCGTGACGGATGACGCCCTTTATCCACGGGGTGTTAGGCGATACCCCAACGCCGAAGGGCAGCATCAGCGCACCGCCTTGGACTTGGCGGTGGCAAGCCCCAGTCGGGAGGGCAGCGTTTTGAGGCTGCCCAGGAGGACGTATCGCCTGGCGCCAATCTTGAAAGTATCTAGCTGGCCGTTAGCTGCCAGTTCGAACGCCACCGTACGGCTGATGCCGTGCTTTTCGCACTCTTCTACCAAAGGCCCGAAGGCCGGTTCTGCTTTGGTTCCCACTTGTCGCCCCGGTACCACACGAATGCGTGCGGCTTCGGAGAGCCATTCTTGGAATATGCGGCAGCAGGAATAGCCGCAGTGCGCTGCCCCCTAGTGGGCCAAGAACCCCGCACCTACTGCCGAAACGCAACGCCAGTAAGGCTTTGAGTTGGCGCGAGCTACTTTTTTCGCCGGGGACCTTTCGGGAGATTTTCGGCGCGCAGAATCGTGTCGATGTACTCGGCCGTACGCTCTGGAACATCGCGCGCCATCAGCCATTTCACGACTTCTACTTTGGTCTCAGCCGTATCGGGTTCGGCTGGGTCGTAGTTCTTCCAGAAGCGGTCCGCCGCGGCCGCAAGGTGGCGTAGCAATGAAGTCTCGTAGTCACCCCACGGCCAAGATCTGGGGCGCTCAGTCGCCGCGTCTGCCTTGAAGTGGTAGCCCACGGCTCGCTCGAGCTGGCGCCTAGACACTAGCGCAGCCTCCATGGGAAGCGAATAGCGATTGCCAATTTCCGGCCGGTCAAACCAGGCAATTCGGTCTGTTTGCGTATTGAGTGGGCGGTCAAAAAAGGTTCCGACCTTGCACGGCCCGTCGCCACAGTCTGTGTGATCGCGCACCCAAACTCTGTCGATAGTCGCCGACCCAGTGGTGAACACAAAAGGCCATTGCCTCCACGAAATCGGAAAGTGGCCGGTTAGCACTCGAGGAGGAAACGATTGCCACTCTTCGTCGGTTGGGGGTTTGGTCTGACCTAAAGGAGCAACTCTTACCGACTCACTGCTTAGGCGAGCAAAAACCATCAAGTCGCGCGCTAGCGCGATTTCAGTCAAAAGGTCGAAGTCACCTCCGAAATACTCATCGGCAGCTTGCGTGACCCGCAGGTACTTTGACTTCATTTCGTCTCGCCTTTCTTGAAGGCCGCGCCCAATGTTCGGATGGCCATCCTAGGCGCGGCTTAGTGATCCTATGCTGCCTGCTTCAGTGTTGCAGCAAAACCCCGCAGCCGCTGAATCTCTGCCTCAAGGGATCCCACCTCGGCTTGGTGGGGATCGAAAGCCCCCCTCCTCACGCGCGGCCATAAGGCCGAGGACGGCGTCCCGAAGTACTACAGTTCCGCCTGAGCAAGGGAGAGCGGAAGGATATGGAAGATGGAGCCGCAGCCTCAGGCGAGCAACTGACCGAGTTCGTCCGGGGGGCAGCACTGCAAAAGGCCGAACGCCTCAAAGGGAAGAGGGCCAAACAGCACAAGCCGTAGGCCAGGCATTTCTGGCCGCTTCCCGGCGTCGCTGACGTAGTCCAGAGCGAGCAACTGGACCTCGGAGAAGGCGGATGGGAATCGCCAATCGACACGCTGCGGCGTACTTCTTAGCTCTTTCCGCGTCTTTTGCATCGGCAGCAGTTTTGGCGGAGGACGCAGACGTACAAATTTCAGGACGTCTCTTTTGCACGGATGGCGACAACTTCATGCAACCGCTGGCATTCACCGTCGTCTCGATGTGGGACTCCGACTGCGACGGAAGCACGATTTGCGATGAATTTATGGCTCGGTCCCGGACCGATGCTGATGGGAACTTTTTCCTTTCGGGGCGGGAGGGCGATGTGGGCTCGAAACCCGACCCGTACATTCGCATCACCTATTCCGGCAATGGCGATGCGCCGGTAGGGACTGGGCCGTACGTCCTACTAAAGGACGATGTCGACCAGACTTGGTCGTACAACATTGACCCGCATGGCCATAACAATTCATCAGGCCATATTGACCTTGGCGGAAGGGTCGTCGGCACGAACCTGGATCCCGGCCAAGCTTCGAAATGCTCTGTATATCTTGGCGCCATGCGTGAGATGCACGCTCACCGCTCCAATAACATCGGCCTTCCGCAGCCGATCTATGTTAACTATCCGGCCTACCTGCCCGTCTACACGACCGAAACACCTTGGACCACTCGCAATACGATTCACTGGCGAACGTTCTACGACTGGCGCTGGACGATTGGACACGAGTTTGGCCACCTCGCTCGCCACTACAACGACGGCTCTGACGACCATTTCAGCTGGGACGCCACTAGATTCCGTTACGGACGGGGTCACGAGTACTGCAACAGCAAACACATGGCTGAGACCGATTACAACCGGCGCGCCTATGCCTTTAACGAAGGATGGGCTCACTTCAGCCAAGGATCCACGTGGGGCTGTGGAGTCTGCACAAACGCGGGCGCGCCATCGATTGACAACTGCTACCGCGCTAGCGATTGCAACAGTGCACCGGGCGTGTTCGATGGGGTTTGCGACGTTTCAGATACGAGCGTCGAAGGGAATGTTGGCCGCCTACTTTTCGATTTGAGCCAGTGCAGCGCCCTGCCTCCTTCTCAAGGCTACTGCGTGAATGACACCAAGCGGCAGCAACTTTGCAGCACCCATTCCAGTTGCAACAACACATCCCCAGCGGAATCGGGCACATGCGCGACTGGTACCTGGATCTTGGCCAAGCTGCTCATGGAAGAAGAAGAGAGCATCCACACATTTGAGGAGTTCGAGTCGAAGTTCAATGCAGAAACTGGCTGCGGTCTGGCCAGTCGCACTCTCCCTCTGTCTACCTCACCACCTCAGGTTCGCGTAATGGCGGCCAGCGTCCGCCCTACTTCCCCCAAAACACCCAAAGACTGGTACGCCAACGCTGCTAGCCAGTTGCAGGCGAGAGAACGCGCCGCCAGGATTGCGGCGGCTGGCATTAGGGTGTGCGAACACCCTGAGGACTGCGAAACTGCTGTGCAGACCCTGACTCGGCCGATTCTAATTCACGCGGAAATTGAGCTGCTAAGTCTCCGCGCCCAATTGGCAAGCGAGGCGGCGAGTTGGCCACGATCTGGCAAGGAAATGGTCGCCTACGAGAAAAGATCGCGCAGACGCGAAGCACGCTTCCGTCACGAAGCCGCGAAGGTTTACGGGCGCGCGCTGTTAACGGCTGCCAAAACGGTGCAACTGCTTGCAGAGCGTGACCGAACGGCGATCCCTTACGCCGAGGAGTTGATGGAGAAGGGCAAAGCCCTCCTGCAAAATGCCCCCCGCCCGGCGGACAATTCCGAGCTTCAAATACCTATCGGACTGGATCCCGAGGGGGCACCGGCAACGCCAACAAAGGGGTGACACCCTCAGTTTTGAGTTCTCCCGTGCCCTCCTGGGATTCTCCTTGCTACCAGGGCTGCGACCGCTTCAGCCTTGTGTTCTGGCGCCAGGTGGGCATAGCGGAGAGTCATCTTGATATCGCCGTGCCCCATCAACTCTCGCACGGTGTTGAGGTCGATACCGGCCATCACGAGATTGCTTGCAAAGGTATGCCGCAGGTCGTGGAAGCGGAAGTCCTCGATCTTGGCCTCTGCCGTGATGGCGTTCCATGCCTTGCTTACGGAAACCACGCCAAACAGGCTCCCCTTACCGCTGTGCTGCTTGCGGTAGGCCTTCAGCACGGCCATGGCCTCTAGGTTGAGCGGAATATGGCGAGCCTTGCCCGATTTTGCGTAGCCAGCGCGCACGGTCAGGATCTTCGCAGGGAGGTTGATGTCGTCCCAGGTTAGCTGGGTCAACTCCCCACGCCGCATTCCGGTGTTCAACGCCAGGAGCGTCATCGGCATGAGGTGATCTGAGTAGCCGGTGATGGCCTTTAGCAGCGCCTTGCCGCGAGCGGCCCTCCATTTGTTGCCACTCCCTCGGCGGGCCTTGGCCCTCGCCTCCCGCTCGCTCAAGGCCTTACGCAGTGCCTTTTCCTCTCTGGCCGTCAGATAGCGCACCCGATCCTCGATGCCCCGGGTGATGCGCTTCATTCCTCGCAAGGGATTGTCGGTCATCAACTCCCATTCGACTGCTTGCGAGAACGCCGCTTTGACTCGGTCCATGTCTCGATTGACCGTGGACGGGTGGATTCCGTCCTTCAACCGCTGCGCCTTAAAAGCGTCGAAGTCCGCCTTGGAGATGTCGGATAGCTGCCTGCTGTTCCAGGCTTCGAACTGTGCCTTGAGGGCGGCCACCGTTGCCGCACCTGCCTTGTTTACGGCACCGACGTGCGGGCCGTACTTCTTGGAGATGAAGTCGCCAAATGTGATTGGGCCGCGATGGGTCTTGTCCGCCAATGGCATGCCATGTTCGGCCACCTCGCCGAGGACGCGCCTCGCTGCCGTCCTGGCACCTTCCAGCGTCATGGCCCCATTCGTGCCGAGTGCGGTGGATTTGTTCCGGTCCCAATGCAGCTCATAGGTGCTTCGGCCGCTGGGAAGCACTCGCAGGGCCAGCCCGGGGACTTTGGCGTCCCACAGGCGGTACGGTCGGGCCTTGGGCCTCACCCCTTCGACCATGAGCTTGGTAAGGGTCTGGCGCTTGATTACCGGCATTGTGGCTACCCTGTCAGCACGCTGTCAGCAAACGCGAGCATACCGGGGAACTCCCAAGGACGCCTGGGGACGGTATTTCTAGGGGTCCCTAAAAATCCCCTTTCGCGACTATACGCCGTTTCTACGTTCGGGACGTAGAAGTCGCAGGTTCAAATCCTGTCTCCCCGACCAATCGATTCAGCAAAAGGCCGCCTTCGGGCGGCCTTTTTGTTACTGCGACAAGCGCGCAGTGGCCTGGCGCAAAGCCGTCTCACAGCAACGCCGCGGCGAGCTTGAACGCGCCCGGTCAGTGGCATCTGCACGATGACATGCGGCACATCGGTGCGCGCCTGATCGGGCAGCCCGCCGCCACTATCGCCCAAGCCTGCACCGCAACTGCGATTGTCTTGCGCGGGTCGCCTGGTGGTTCAGTCGATCCACTGAGCAGGGCACTCGCGGCGATGGCCGTTCCAGTGCTGGTTTCGCCGTATACCGAGGTGATGCCGGTCCGCGCCGTTCGGGGCGCGCTTTGCCGCCGCTGGGCCTGCAAACGCTGATGGCCGCGGTTTCCCGGGCCAACGCAGCCGGATGACATGGGAGGGGCGGTGATGCTGAAGCGTGCGGCGATCGGGGCCTTGGCGGTGTGGGCCAGCCTTCTGGCCCCCACAGCATCAGCCGCCGAACGCTCCAGCTGCGGCCTACGCACCCCGGATGATCATCGGCCACGCATCGGACTTGCGCTGGGCGGCGGCGGCGCACGCGGCATCGCCCACGTCAGCGTGCTGAAGGAAATCGAGCGCGCGGGCATCAAGGTCGACTGCATCGCCGGCACCAGCATGGGCTCGCTGGTCGGGGCCATGTATGCCTCCGGCATGACACCAGCCGAAATCGAGAAGATGGTCCTCTCGCTCGATTGGGACCAGTTGTTCGACGACTCGCTCGAACGCCAGAAGCGGAGCTACCGCCGCAAGGAAGAAGACCGCCAGGCGTTGACGCCGATCGGTGTCGGCTTCACGCGGGGAAGACTTCGGGTTGCGACCGGCGTGCTTGCCGGGCAGCGCATCCTGCTGCTGTTCGAGCGCGAAACCCTCCCGGTCAGTTCCATCAGCGACTTCGACCAGCTTCCGATTCCCTTTCGCGCGGTTGCCACCGACCTCAATACCGGTGAACCCGTCGTCATCGACCATGGCAATCTCGGCATGGCGATGCGTGCCAGCATGTCGTTGCCGGGCATCTTCGATCCGACCGAAATGAACGGCAAAGTGCTGCTCGACGGCGGATTGTCGAACCAGGTTCCGATCGACGTCGTGCGTGCGATGGGCGCGGACGTGGTGATTGCCGTCGATGTCGGCACGCCGTTGGAAACGCTCGGCCGTGACGCCAGCCTGGTCGAGGTCCTGGGGCAGATGACCGGAATGATGACCGTGGGCAATACCCGCGCGGCAATGCGCACCCTGGGCGAGCAGGACCTGCTGATCGTGCCGGCGCTCGGCAAGGAGGTCGGCAGCGGCGACTTCGACAAGGGCAAGGTAGCCCTCAAGATCGGCGACGCATCGGCATTGGCTGCGCGTGGACGGATCGAGGCGATCGCCGCCGCGAACGCGCGGCCTGCGGGCCAGCCGCCGTCGCCTGTCGCCGTGCGGTCGCTGGAGCCGCCGATCATCGACTTCTACCGGCTCGACAACCAGACCCAATACAGCGATGCGTACTTCGAAGCCCGGATCAACGTGCCGCTGGGTAAGCCGCTCGACGTCAAGGCCGTGGAAGAACAGGTCCAAGGGGTCTATGGCATCGAGAATTTCTCGCTCGTCAACTACGAGGTGGTGGAGGAAGGCGGGCGCACCGGTGTCCTCGTGCATGTCCTGCCAAACCCCACCGGGCCGAACTACCTGCTGGGAGGACTGCAGGCCAGTGACGATTTCCAGGGCGGCTTCGACGCCAACCTGCGCGTGGGAGTGAGAACGGCCCCACTTTCCCCCAATGGTGCCGAGGCCCGTCTCATCGTCCAGCTCGGCAGCGAGCCAAACCTGTCGGGCGAGTACTACCAACCCTTGGATCCTGGCAATCACAATGTGCTGTGGGCGCGCGGAACCATCGGGAAGAGTAACGTTCCCCTCTACGACACCGATGGCAACAACCTGGCCGACTACGGCGTCTATCTGGGAGCGATCCAGGGAGGCTGGGTCCGCCAGTTCGGCGAATACGGTGCCTTGGGAATCGGACTACGACGCGGCAAAGGGCATGCCGAATTGCAAACCGGCGATCCGGCCGCCCTGCCCGACTTCGACGTCGATGTCGGCGAAGCGCTCGCGATCCTGACCCTGGACCGTCTCGACAACCTCTACTTCCCGCGCGATGGCTATATCGCCCAGCTGGGCTACACGATGTCCAGGGAGTCGTTGGGTGCGGACGCCCAGTTCGACCAGGTGGATTTCGATGCGTTGTTCGCGAAAAGTTTCGGAAAGCACAGCGTGCAGGGGGGCCTTCGCTACCACAGCACGATCGATGGCACGGCCCCGGTGCAGAGCCTCTATCGCCTGGGCGGTCGCACCAAGCTGGCGGGCTTCCGGCACAACGAACTGACCGGCCAGGGCTATGTCGTGCTGATCGGCGGCTATCTCTATCAACTCGGAAGCGTGCTGGGTCGCAGCGCGTTCCTGGGCGGCACGCTCGAATACGGCAATGTCTGGCAGGAGCGCGACGACATGGATCTCGGCGACGGCATCGTGAACGGCAGCGTCTACTTCGGCTTCGATTCCTGGGTGGGCCCGCTGCTCTTCGGCTTCGGCCTGCGCGAGGGTGGCGAAGGCAACATGTTCCTGGAGATCAGCCAGCAGTTCTAGTCGCCCAGTGCCGCGAGCCGCTCGCGCAGCACGTGCAGGCGCGGGTCTGCAGCCGCGCCCGGGGAGACGCGCGCCGCAAGACTGCGCTGCGGATCGCCCTGCCCCCACAGCGCCGGATCGGCGGCCTGCTTGTAGGCGTCACGGAACGGGACGCCCTGGCGCGCCAGGTCGACCGCGAGATCGGTGGCATACATCGACGGATCGAGCGCGGCGCGCATCGCATCCGGCTTCCACTCGAGGTTGCGCAGCAGGTCGGGGAGCAGTTCCAGCGCGCCCAAGCCACGACCGAAGGCGTGGAAGATCGCGCCCTTGGAAAACTGCAGGTCGCGGTGGTAGCCGGACGGCAGCGACAACAGCTGCTCGATCTCGGTCCGCGCCGCTGCGGCAGCGGAATAACTGGCGCGCATCAGTTCGATCACGTCCGGATTGCGCTTGTTCGGCATGATCGAACTGCCGGTGGTGTATTCGGCCGGCAAGGCGACGAAACCGAATTCGGCGCTGGTGAACAGACTCAGGTCCCAGGCGAGGCGGCGCAGGTCCAACAGCGCCGAGGACAGCGCCTCGATCGCCGCCATCTCGAACTTGCCGCGCGAAAGCTGCGCGTACGCCGCCGAAACCTGCATGCGACCGAAGCCAAGCGCCCGGGTGGTGTGATCGCGCGCCAGCGGCAGGTTGACGCCATAGCCGGCAGCGCTGCCGAGCGGGTTGGCGTCGACCCAGGCGAGCGTCTGCCGCGCACGCAGCGCATCGTCGATGAACCCTTCCGCCCACGCCGCCCACCACATACCTGCCGAGGACACGACCGCACGTTGCAGGTGCGTGTAACCCGGCAGTGGCAGTGTGCTCTCGGCTTCGGCGCGTGCCAGCGCGACCTCCGCCGATTCGCGGCACAGCACTGCGACGCGGGCGAGCCGGTCCTTCAGCCACAGGCGCGTGGCGACGAGGATCTGGTCGTTGCGGCTGCGGCCGGTATGGATCCTGCGTCCGGCATCGCCGAGGCGTTCGATCAGGCGCGCCTCGATGGCGGAATGGCCGTCCTCAAAGCGCTCGTCGAGCACGAAGGCGCCGCTGCGGAAGTCGTCGGCGAGCGCCGCCAGTTCGCGCGTGAGCCCTTCGAGCTCCTGCGCATCGAGGATGCCGATCTGCTGCAGGCCCTCGGCATGCGCACGGCTGGCCTCGATGTCGAACAGGAAGAATTCGCGATCGAGGATCACATCCTCGCCGGCGAGGAATGCCTGGATGCGGGCATCGACCTTGACGCCGGGTTTTTGCCAGAGCAGATCGGACATGGGGCTTCCTTAAAGTGGGATCCCGGCGGTTTCTTCGAGATCGAACGCCAGGTTGAGGTTCTGCAGCGCCTGCGTCGCAGCGCCCTTGAGCAGGTTGTCTTCGGTCGAGACGACCACGAGGCGGCGGCCATCGTCGGAGATCGCGAAACCGCCGATATCGACGTGGTGCGCGTTCGCGATGGCGCTGACCCACGGGGCCTCGTCGGCGACCCGCACCAGCGGCTCGCGCGCGTAGCGCTCGCGATAGCATGCAACCGCTTCCTCACGCGTAACTGCACGGGCCAGGTGGAGGTTGGCGGTGATGGTCAATCCGCGGAAATGCGGGGCGACGTGCGGCATGAATTCCACCGCATGGCCGAGCTGGCGTGTCACTTCGCGCTCGTGCACATGGCCGGTGAGCGCGTAGGGCATCAGGTTGTCGCGCAGCTTGTCCGGATCGTTCTTGTCGGACGGCGTGGTGCCGGCGCCGGAATAGCCCGACACCCCGAAGCATTGCACCGCGCCTTCGAGCACGTCGCGCATCGGCGCGATCGCCAGCTGCATCGCCGTGGCATAGCAACCCGGATTGCTGATACGGCGCTGCGCTCGATAGTTGCCGCGCGTCAATTCGGGCAGGCCGTAATACCAGCTGTCGTCGAAGCGGTAGTCCGCGGACAAGTCGATCACCAGCGTCTGCGGCGTGATCGCATCCATGGCCGCAACGAAGGGCGCCGCCTTGCCGTTGGGCAAGGCCAGTACCAGTGCATCGACACCCTGCCCTGCCGCGGCTTCGGGACCATGGGCAACGTAGGCCAGGTCGCCGGCGTAGCCGGATTCGTGGTCTCGCAACCGTTCGCCCTCGCGCTCACGCGAGGAGACGAATGCCAGTTCGAAGTGCGGATGCGCGGCGACCAGGCGGATCAGCTCGGAGCCGACGTAGCCGCGGGCGCCGACGATGCCGATGCGTTTCCGTGCGGATGCGTCAGTCATGGCGCGCCAGCTTCCCTTGCAGGTTGACCTTCACCGCCGGCCATTCGTTGGCGAGGATGGAGAACACCACCGTGTCGCGCAGGGTGCCGTCGCGATGACGCATGTGGTTGCGCAGCACGCCGTCCTGCCTGGCTCCCAGGCGCGCGATGGCCGCACGCGATGCCAGGTTGAACCAGCTGGTCTCGAAACCGACGGCCGCGCATTGCATGGCCTCGAACGCATGCGCCAGCAGCAGGAGCTTCGCCTCGGTGTTGAGCCCGGTCCTTTGTACGCGCGTCGCGTACCAGGTGTAGCCGATTGCGAGTCGTGGCACGTTGCGGTCCAGCTGGTAATAACGCGTGGTTCCGACGACCGCACCCGCGGCATCGAGCACGGCGAAGACCAGTGCATCGCCCCTGGTCTGGGCGGCGAGTGCCGTGTCGATGTAGTCCTCGATCGCCTCGGGACGCGGCACGCTCGTGTACCAGAGCTCCCACAGGCGACCCTCGCCCAGTGCGTTGCGCAATCCGTCCGCGTGTTCGCGCCGCAAGGGCTCCAGTGACACGTGCGTGCCACGCAGCATGGGCGGCTGCTGCCAGGGGTCGATAGAATGCTCTGCGTTCACGTCAGTCCTTCAAGGTAGCCGGGCGCGTGCGGCAATGCTCGACGCAGTGCGCGATCTCGTCAAAATTCTGCAGGCCGTACCAGAACACCTTCCACTTCGGTTCCTTGATGCAGCCGTCGCTTTCGGAGAAATAGAACGTATTGACCGGATTGCCCCGGCGCGAGCGCCAGAACAGGCGCGGGTTCTCGTCGCGCATGACCTGCCACACGGCACGGCCGAGGCCCTCACCCTGCGCCTCGTCTAGCACGGCGAACTTGTCCAGGTAAGTGAACCCACCCTCGTCCGTGAGGATCACCGCCGCACGGTAGTTTTCGCTGACGTAGGCGCGATGCAGCTTCGTGCGCTCGAAGTAATCCGGCAGCAGCATGCGGCCGAAGGCGGATTCGATCAGGCTGCGCAGGCGCGCGAGGTCGAGCTGGTCCCAGCGCTCGACACTCAGCACGCGTTCGCCGCGGCGCACCAGCGTACCGGAACCGCGATGGGTGAACAGTTCCTTCGCCAGTTCCGCCGGCCGGGTGATCGACACCGACGACGACAGCGGCAGCACGTCCAGCAGGTCCTTGATCTGCTCGATCTTGACCTTCATGCCACCGTGGATCCAGGGCTGGGCAACCAGGTGCTCGTACTCGGTGGACAGGTTGATCGAATCGATCACCTTGCCGTTCTCGTCCAGCAGGCCGCCGGTGCCGGTGAGGAACACGATCTTGTACGGCTGCAGCGTCTTGATCAGCTCGTTCGCGGCCCAGTCCGCATTGACGTTGACGATCTGGCCGTCGGCGGTCTCCGCCAGGGACGCGATCACGGGAATCGATTCGACCTTGATTGCAGCCTGGATGCCGTCGGTGTCGACGCGCGTGACCTTGCCAACCAGCTCATAGACGTTGCGGTCGAGGAATTCGGCTTCGAATACACCCGACTGTATCGACGTCGCGCGCACGCCCTGCGCCTGCAGCGCCTCGACCAGCTTGAGGTTCTCCTCGCGCATCACCCGGCGCACGACCGACAGGACCGGACCATCGGTCACGCGCAGGTTGTTGACCGTGCGCTTCTCGATGCCCGCGCGCTTCATTTCCTCGTCGAGCTGCGGACCGGCGCCGTGCACGACGATGGGTGTCAGGCCCACCTGCTGCAGGAAAGCGAGCGACGACACCAGCGCGTCGATGTCGTCGCGCAGCACCGCGCCGCCGACCTTCACCACCGCGAAGCGGGATGCGTCGACCTGCGAGAAACGCTTGAGGTATTGCTGGATCTCCTTCGCGCTGGCCATGTTGGACAGTAGGCGGACGATCGTGTTGCGCATATCGGTCATTGTCGGTTGGAGCTCAGCGTTCATTGCGCCAATAGGCGCTGGTAGGTGGAAGCAGCGGTGGAAAGCTGGTCGAGTGCGACCCATTCGTCGGCGGTGTGGGCCTGGGCGATGTCGCCGGGACCGTAGACCATCGCAGTCAGTCCCGCCGCGGAGAACAGCGAAGCCTCGGTCCAGAAATCCACCGCGTTGCCGATGGGCAGTTCGAGCGCATCGGCGAGGTCGCGTGCCTCGAGGCGACGCTGCTCCGCACCGGCGATGTTGCCGCTGGGCAGCGAGGGGCCGTGGAAGGTTTCCTGGTAGGACTCGATCGCCGCCGAGCCGTGCAACGAGCGGAAATGCTCGTGCAACGCATCCATCGGCATCGAAGGCAGCGGCCGGAAACCGAAGCGCACCTCGGCACTGGGCGCGATCATGTTCGCCTTGATCCCGCCTTCGACGCGGCCGATGTTGAAGCGCAGGCCAGTGAGGCCGCCAAAGCGCTGGTGCGACTGCGACTCGACGAACTCCAGCGCGGCACCGCCCCAGCGCATGGCGTTGTGCAGCGCGCTGGCGTGGAGCGCGTCGGCGCCGGAGGCATGGCCGGCATGGCCGCGGAACTTCATCAGCACCGAAGCGATGCCACGGTGCGCCAGCACGGCTTCGCACTTCGTCGGCTCCGCGACGATGGCTTCGCGGAAGCCATGGTCCTTGCCCAGGAAGGCGGCGATGCAACGGGCGTCGTTGGCTTCCTCGTCGGTGCTGAAGAGGAATGCGGCGTCACCGCCGGTCCCCGCCGCGGCCGCGAGCAGCCCCGCCGCCGCGCCCTTGATGTCGCACGCGCCCAGTCCGATCGCGCGATCGCCGGTGAGGCGCAGCTTCAACGGATTCGCCGACCATGCCTCCGACGACGGCACCGTATCCAGGTGGACGTTGAACAACCGCGTCGGATTACCGCGCACGGCAAGCATCGACACCGCGCCCGCGCCGTGGTCGGTCACTTCGACCCGGAAGCCTTCGAGCTGCGAGCGCAGGTAGTCGAAGATGCCGCCGGTGCCGATGTCGCGCGGCGGATTGCGGGTGTCGAAGGACACCAGTGCTTCCAGGTGTTTGAGGACTTGATCGAGCATGTGCGTTCTGCCGGATCAGTTGCGGTTGACTTCGGCCCAGAGCGTGCTGCTCATGCCGAACAGCTTGATGAAGCCCTCGGCCTCGGCCACGCCCCAGTCCGCCGCCTGCGCGTAGGTCGCGCCCTTGGCGTTGAGGATGTGTTTCGACTCGATCGCGATTGCATTCACCGTGCCGCCCTGCGTCTCCAGTACGACGTCGCCGGTGACGGTGGATTGGCTCGAGGCCAGGAACGCTTCCAGGTCGGTCTTGAGCGGATCGTGGAAGAAGCCTTCGTAGACCAGCTCCACCCACTTGCGGGCAACTTCGGGCTTGAAGCGGTTCTGCTGCTTGCTCAGCACCGCTTCCTCCAGCGCGCGATGCGCGGCCAGCAGGGCGATCAGGCCCGGCGCTTCGAAGATGATGCGACCCTTGAGCCCGATCGTGGTGTCGCCGGTGTAGATGCCACGGCCGACGCCGTACTGGGCGAACAGGCCATTGAGCCGTGCCAGCAGCTTGTGTCCTTCAATCTTCTGGCCATCGATCGCAACCGCCTCGCCGTCGACGAAGCTGAGCCTGACCTGCAACGCCTGCGCCGGCCACTCCGCGCGCGGCTTGCACCAGCCTCTCGCGCCTTCGCCCGGCGCCTGCCAGCGATCGATCTCGCCGCCCGACATGGTCAGGCCGAGCAGGTTCTCGTTGATCGTGTAGGCCTTCTGCTTGGCGCGCACGCCAAAACCGCGCTCTTCCAGGTATTTCTGTTCGTAGGCGCGGACTTCGGTGTGTTCCTTCTGGATTTCGCGGATCGGCGCGACGATTTCATAGTCGCCCAAGGCCTTCACCGCCAGGTCGAAGCGCACCTGGTCGTTGCCCATGCCGGTGCAGCCGTGCGCAATGGCCTTCGTGCCCAACTCGTCGCAGCGCTTGAGCGCGGCATCGACGATCAGGTAACGGTCGGAGACCAGCAGCGGGTACTGGCCCTGGTAGCCCTCGCCCGCCCAGACGAACGGCTTGACGAAGCCTTCCCATATCGCCGGGCCGCCATCGACGGTGACATGCGAAGCCACGCCGAGTTCGGCGGCACGCTGTTCGATGAAGGCGCGCTCCTCGGCGTCGACGCCGCCGGTGTCGGCGAACACGGTGTGCACGTTCCAGCCACGCTCCTGCAGGTAAGGAACGCAGAAGCTGGTGTCGAGGCCGCCGGAAAAGGCGAGGACGATGTCTTTGGTGCTCATTCGAATCTCTCTCTGATCTAACCCCTCCCCCGCTTGCGGGGGAGGGTTGGGGTGGGGGGGAGGATGCGAGGCGCTGCTGCCCCCATCCCGACCTTCCCCCGCAAGCGGGGGAAGGAGAAAATCCTCAGGTGTCGAGGCCGCCGGAAAAGGCGAGGACGATGTCTCTACTGTTCATTCGAATCTCTCTCTGATCTAACCCCTCCCCCGCTTGCGGGGGAGGGTTGGGGTGGGGGTGAGGATGCGGGGCGCTGCTGCCCCCATCCCGACCTTCCCCCGCAAGCGGGGGAAGGAGAAATCCTCAGCTGACCAATGCCGACATGATCGCCTTCTGCACGTGCAGGCGATTCTCGGCTTCGTTGATGGCGATGCATCGCGGCGAATCCATCACCGCATCGGTGGCCTTGACGTTGCGGCGCAGCGGCAGGCAATGGCTGAAGACGCCGTCGTTGGTCATGGCCATCTTGGCTTCGTCGACGATGAAGTGCCTGTACTGGTCACGGATCGGCTTTTCCGGCGCCCAGTTGCCGAAGAACGGCAGCGCACCCCAGCTCTTGGCGTAAACCACGTCGGCGCCGCGGTAGGCGCTTTCGATGTCGTGGCTGACGATGAGCGAACCGCCGCTCTCGGCGACGTTCTGCTCCGCCCAGCCCATGTAGCGTTCATCCAGGATGTAGTCCGGCGTCGGGCACAGCAGCGTGACGTCCATGCCCATGCGCGTGGCGATGGTCAGTGCCGAGTTCGCCACCGCGGTGTTGAGCGGCTTGGGGTGGTAGGTCCAGGTCAACACGTACTTCTTGCCGCGCAGGTTGGTGGTGCCGAAGTGCTCCTGCAACGCGAGGATGTGCGCCAGCTCCTGGCACGGGTGGGTGATCGTTTCCATGTTGATCACCGGCACCGGCGAATATTTCGCGAAGCCGTTGAGCACGCGGTCCTGGCGATCCAGCGTCCAGTCGACGAACTTCGGGAAGGCGCGCACGCCAATCAGGTCAACGTAGCGTCCCAGCACCTGCGCCACTTCGGCGATGTGCTCCTCGGTCTCGCCATCCATCACCGTGCCCAGGTCGAATTCGATCGGCCATGCGTCCTTGCCCGGCTGCAGCACGATGGCGTGGCCGCCGAGCTGGAACGCGCCCAGTTCGAAGCTGGTCCGCGTGCGCAGCGAGGAATTGAAGAACACCAGGGCGATCGACTTGCCCTTGAGTTCGTCGCCGAACTTGCTGCGCTTGAAGATCGCGGCCTGCGTCAGCAGGGCGTCGAGGTCCGGGCGGGACCAGTCCTGGGTGTTGAGGAAGTGTCGGTTTGCAGCAGGCTTCATCGCGGTCTCCAAGAAACGAATCGGAAGATGTCGCTGGGCCGGAAAAGCAGAAAAGCCCAGCGCACAGGCTGGGCTTTTCGAGTGTCATGCCATCGTTGGAACGAAGGCGTGTACGCCGTTACCCAGCCAGAAGTGGCGGCAACGGTCGGCGCGCGCGCGAAGTCATGCCCGCCGCCATCCAGGCGGAGGTCATCACATCGGCGTCGGCGCGCAGGGGCTTCATGAGGGCGCGAATGCTCGCACGTGGGGGCCGCGGGCGCAACCGGCAGGCCGCGATCGGCCGGAATGGGTCAAGGCGTAGCGGCGCCGGGCACGGCCGGGGTGATGGCGATGCGGATGCGCAGGCGGTTGCCCGGGTCCTCGGGCAGGCGCGAGCGGAACTTGGCGCCCTTGTAGACGTAATCGACGTCGTAGGCGATGGGGCGGCGGAACTCGCGCTCCACGGACACCGACTTGCAGTTGGTCGCCTTGTCGTCCTCGCGGCGCAGGGCGTCCTTGATCGCCACGACGGCACGCGAGATGCGCGAATCCTTCTTCGCATCGGCCACGGGCTCGCAGCGCTGTTCGGTGCGGGAAGCCGTCAGGGTCTGGTAAACCGGGGTCACGCGAAGCACCTGCGCATAGTCGTAGCGCACGTTCTCCTGCTGGATGACCGTGTGCTGCGCAGCTACCGGACCGGCCGCGATGGCCTGGCAGATCAGCAGGAGGGGCAGCAACAGACGAAGACGGATCATCGCACTCGGGTTCGCGGGGACCGGGGGATTGTAGGCGACAGACGCCCCAAGGCCCTGAATCCCGGCTTTAGGCAGCTAGAATTGTCCGCAATCCCCGCGACATCCCCCATGAGCCTGCACCTCTTCAACAGCCTGACGCGCCGCGTCGAACTCTTCGCGCCGCTCGACCCCGCCCGCGTGACCATGTACGTGTGCGGGCCGACGGTCTACAACTACGTGCACATCGGCAATGCGCGCGGACCCGTGGTGTTCGGCGTACTGGCCGACGTGCTGCGCCGCCGCTATGGCGGGCTGGCCTACGCCCGCAACATCACCGACATCGACGACAAGATCAACAACGCCGCCGGCGAACAGGGCGTGCCGATCTCGGTCATCACCGACAAGTTCGCCGCCGCCTACCGCGAGGACATGGGCGCGCTGGGCGTGCGTGCGCCGGACCTGGAGCCCACGGCGACGGGCCATGTCGCCCAGATCATCGACATGATCGAGCGCCTGATCGACCACGGGCATGCCTATGCCGCGGAAGGCCATGTGCTGTTCGCCGTGGCCAGCTTCGAGGGCTACGGCAAGCTGTCGCGCCGCGATACCGAGGAGATGCTCGCCGGTGCGCGCGTGGAAGTGGCGCCGTACAAGCGCGATCCGGGCGATTTCGTGCTGTGGAAGCCGTCCACCGGCGACCTGCCGGGTTGGGATTCCCCGTGGAGCTACGGGCGCCCCGGCTGGCACATCGAATGCTCGGCGATGGCCGAGGCGCACCTCGGCGACACCATCGACATCCACGCCGGTGGCGTCGACCTGCAGTTCCCCCACCACGAGAACGAAATCGCGCAGAGCGAATGCGCGCATGGCGGCAGGCCATTCGCGCGCTGGTGGCTGCACAACGGCATGCTGAATTTCGGTGGTGCCAAGATGGCGAAGTCGGTCGGCAACATCCAGCGCGTGCACGACCTGGTGCGCGAGCACCCGCCTGAAGCGCTGCGCTTCTCCCTCCTGTCGGCGCACTACCGGCAGCCGCTGGAGTGGTCGGACGGGCTGATCGAACAGAGCATCCGCACGCTGGACCGCCTGTACGGGACCCTGCGCGACCTGGCGGATGTCGAAGCCGACGCCCGGATTCCCGCCAGCGTGGAGGCCGCCCTCGACGACGACCTCAACACCCCGTCCGTGCTGGCTGAAATCGCCCGGATCGCCGGCGAAGCGCGCAAAACTGAATCGGCGGGCGACCGGCAGCGCCTGAAATCCGAGCTGCTGGGCGCGGGACTGGCACTGGGCCTGCTGCAGCAGGATCCCGCGGCATGGTTCGCGCGCGGGACGTCCGGCGACGACGATGCGCGCATCCAGATGCTGATCGACGAGCGCAATGCCGCGAAGAAGTCCCGCGATTTCGCCCGCGCCGACGCCATCCGCGACCAGCTCGCCGGCGAAGGCATCGTGCTGGAAGACACCGCGCAGGGCGTGCGCTGGAAGCGTGGATGACCCGTGCAGGCGCAGGGGGCTTGCCCCTTCGTAGTGATCGCGCAAAGAAGTCGCGCGATCACACGCGGTAAAATCGCCCCATGGATGCCTCGACCTTCCCCCTCGAATCCAGCGCCATCGAAGCACAGGGCGCGATCCGCGACGAATTCGCCTTCTTCGGCGACTGGTCGGAACGCTACCAGTACCTCATCGACCTCGGCCGCAAGCTGCCCGCCTTCCCGGACGCATGGAAGACCGAGGAACACCGCCTGCTCGGTTGCCAGTCCATGGTCTGGATCGTGCCTTCGGGCAACGCAGAACGGCTCGATTTCCAGGCGATCAGCGACTCGGCCATCGTTTCGGGACTGGTCTACCTGGCGCTGCGCGTGTATTCGGGCCGCAGCGCGCAGGAGATCCTCTCTACCGAACCCGATTACATCGCCGACATCGGGCTTGCGAAGCACCTCTCGCCCACGCGCAGCAATGGCCTGGTCGCCCTGCTCGGCTTCATCCACGATCACGCGCGCAAGGCGCTGTGAGCGACACGGCAGCGGCCGGACCGGCTGGCATCTCGGCGCTGCTGGGCAATCGCGGCTTCACGGGCCTGCTCGGCTATCGCCTGCTGGCGCTGCTGTCCTACCAGATCGTCGCCGTAACCGTCGGCTGGCACGTCTACGAAATCACGCATGATGCCTTCGCCCTGGGCCTGATCGGCCTGGCCGAAGTCATCCCCTACTTCTGCTTCGCCCTGTTCGCCGGCTATGCGGTGGACCACCTGCCGCGCCGCAAGCTGGGCATGGCGGCCTGCACCGGCCTGCTGGCCACCACGCTGGCCCTGGCGGGCATTGCCGGCGGCGTGCTGCCCGCCGGCATCGGACGTTTCGGAACACTCGCCATCTATGCGGCGATCGCCGTCAACGGCGTGGTACGTGCCTTCCTGGCGCCGGTGTACATGTCGCTGTTCGCACGCGTGCTCAAGCGCGAGCAGTTTCCACGCGGCGCGGGCATCAGCAGCGTGGTCATGCAGACGGGGCTGGTGCTCGGCCCGGCGCTGGGCGGCATCCTGGTGGCCTGGGGCGGCAAGACCACGGCCTATCTGGTGGCGGCGGCCTTCGCTGCCGCCGCCGCCATAGCCGTCGCCACCCTGCGTGTCTCCGAGCCCCCGCTGCCCGCCGAGCGCGCGCCGGTGTTCAAGAGCATCGGCGAGGGCCTGCGCTTCGTCTTCAACACGCAGGTGGTGCTGGGGGCGCAGGCGCTGGACATGTTCTCGGTGTTGTTCGGCGGCGCGGTGGCTCTGCTGCCGGCCTTCATCAACGAGATCCTGCACCTGGGACCGGAAGCCCTGGGGCTGTTGCGCGCCTCGCCCGCGGCCGGCGCGGTGCTGATGGGACTCTACCTGGCCCGGCATCCCCTGCAACGACACGCAGGCCGTGTGCTCCTGCTCGCGGTGGCGGGTTTCGGGCTGTGCATCATCGGATTCGCACTGTCGCGGCATCTGTGGCTTGCAGCGTTGATGCTGATGCTGTCCGGGATGTGCGACGGCGTTTCCGTGGTCCTGCGTTCGACCATCCTGCAGTTGGCGACGCCAGACCACATGCGCGGCCGGGTGTCGTCGATCAACGGCATCTTCATCGGATCCTCCAACGAACTGGGGGCGTTCGAATCCGGCGTGGCCGCACGACTGCTGGGCCTGGTGCCCTCCATCGTTTTCGGCGGCTGCATGACGCTGCTCGTGGTTGCGGCGACATCCAGGCTGGCGCCGCGTTTGCGACGGCTGGACCTGCGCGAATTGCATTAGCGCATCCACTCTGCCGCACAAACGAAAAAGCCCCGCCGGAAGCGGGGCTTTTGCATGCGCAAGCCAGGGAAACTAGTCGCCCATCTGCTTCTGCATATGCTCCCAGCGCTCCTGCGCATCGATGGTGCGCTCGGCGGTGAGACGGGCTTCCAGGCGCTCCAGTCCGATTTCCTCGCCGGTGTCGACGCAGAAACCGTAGTCGCCCGAATCCACGCGCTTGAGCGTGCTGTCGATCTTGCTGATCAGCTTGCGGTAGCGGTCGCGCGTGCGCAGTTCCAGCGAGTTCTCGGTTTCGCGGGTGGCGCGTTCGGCTTCGTCGCCGACGTCGCGCACTTCGTCCTTGAGGTTCTCGATGGTCTGCTTGGATTCCTCGACCAAGTCACCGCGCCACTTGAGCAGGCGTTGACGGAAGTACTCGAGTTGCAGCGGGCTCATGTATTCCTCGTCCGCCGAAGGCAGGTAGCCCTTGGGGACGATCGGGCGGCCAGTGGCCTCATCAGTCTTGTATTCCACGATCTTGACCTTGCCGCGCGGAGCCGGGGCCTTGTCCTTGCTAGCGGCGACGGCAACGGCAACCTTGCCAGCCGGGCGTTGCGGCGGTGCGGGGCGCGCCGGGATTTCCGGCGAGCGAGTGGATGCGGATTTCACGGTATCGGTGGCCTTGGCCGCGGGTTTGGCAGGAGCGGCCGGCTTTGCGGGAGCGGCTGCCACGGGGACCGGGGCGGTCTTGGTCGCCGGACGCGGTGCCGGCTTCTTCACCACCGTGGCGGGCTTGGGGGCGGATGCCGGCGCAGCCTTGGCGGGGGCGGGCTTGGTGTTCTTGGCGGGGGCGGTCTTGACCGGAGCGGTCTTGACCGGAGCGGGCTTGGCCGTGGTCTTGGCGGGCGCCTTGCTGGTCTTGGCCGGCATAGCCTTCTTCGCAGCGGGCGCGGCCTTCTTGGCGGCGACCTTGGCGACCGGCTTCTTGACCGGGGCTGCCTTCTTCGCCACGACCTTCTTCGCGGCAGGCTTGCTCGTGGGCTTCTTGGCGGGAGCGGCCTTATTCGCCGCGGGCTTCGCGACAGGCTTTTTCGCCGCGGACTTCTTCGGGGCGGCCTTGGCAGCCGGCTTCTTGGTGGCCTTGGCGGCCTTCTTCGCGGGTTTCTTTGCTGCCACGAGCGGCGTGTCCTCTGTTCCTTCGAATGAACGCTCGAACATCCTGCAAGGTTGCTTAAACACCCATTGCACTTGGTCCGGACGGCCAGAGTTGGGGGCCAGGCTGGAAAAAGCAATCGCCTTTCGTCAGCCCCTACAGCGTGCCCCTGTATCTGGAAAGCGCGCTGTTATACCCTGCCCCGGCTACCGCGGCAACCGCGCACCACCGCGGTTTTCTGCACTTGAAGAATTACGAAACCGGCGCAAACCAATGCTCCCGGTGCATTGCCGCCAAGTAACTGCCTGCTGGCATGAAGGAATCGTGATAGATCGCCTCCTTATCCTGATGCTGCGAGGCTACAAACGCTGGCTCAGCCCCTTGCTGGGACCCGCCTGCCGCTTCCATCCCACCTGCTCGGTTTACGCGATGGAAGCCATTTCGCGCTTCGGCGCGATCAAGGGCAGCTGGCTTGCCGCGCGCCGGGTGCTGCGCTGCCATCCCCTGCACCCTGGCGGCCTGGATCCGGTGCCGCCGGCCAAACCATCACCTGACAGGAACGCCGAATGTCATCGACACTGATCGTCAACGCCCGCCTGGTCAACGAGGGTCGCGAATTCGACGGCGACCTGCGCATCGAGGGCGGTCGAATCGCCGAGATCGGCACAGGCCTGCGCGTACGCGGCAACGAAACCGTGGTGGATGCCAACGGCCGCCGCCTCCTGCCGGGCATGATCGACGACCAGGTCCACTTCCGCGAACCGGGACTCGAATACAAGGCCGACATCGCCACGGAATCCGCAGCGGCCGTGGCCGGTGGCCTGACCACCTTCATGGACATGCCCAACACGTCGCCACCGACACTCGATTCGGCGGCGCTGGAGGACAAGTACCGTCGCGCAAATGGACGGGCCTGGGGCAACTACGGGTTCTACATGGGCGCCAGCAACGACAACCTCGAGGCGATCCGGCGCCTGGATCCACGCAAGGCGCCGGGCATCAAGGTGTTCATGGGCGCCTCGACCGGCAACATGCTGGTCGACAACCCGCAGGTGCTCGACGCAATCTTCCGCGACGCACCGACGCCGATCATCACGCATTGCGAAGACACCCCGATGATCGAAGCCGAACTGGCCCGCTACAAGGCCAAGTACGGCGACGACATCCCGGTGGCCTGCCATCCGGACATCCGTTCCCGCGAGGCCTGCAAGAAGTCGACCGAACTCGCCATTTCGCTCGCGCGCAGGCACGGCACCCGCCTGCATGTACTGCATATCAGCACCGCCGACGAACTCGCGCTGTTCGACGCCGGCCCGATCGAAGGCAAGCGCATCACCGCGGAAACCTGCATCCATTTCCTGCGCTTCGATCGCTCCGACTACGAACGCCTCGGCAATTTGATCAAGTGCAACCCGGCGATCAAGGACGCCTCGGACCGCGAGGCGCTGGTCGCGGCGCTGGCGAGCGACGTGATCGACGTGCTTGCGACCGACCACGCCCCGCATACGCTCGAAGAGAAGGCGAAGCCCTACCTGCAAGCGCCATCCGGACTGCCGCTGGTGCAATACGCCCTGGTCGCCGCGCTGGAACTGGTGCACGAAGGCAAGCTCACTACCGCGCAGGTCGTGCAGAAGTTCGCGCACGCGCCCGCGCAGCTGTTCAACGTCAAGAATCGCGGCTTCCTGCGCGAAGGCTATGCCGCCGACCTGGTGCTCGTCGACGACACGCCGATGACCGTGCAAACCGACGACATATTGTCCAAATGTGGCTGGTCGCCGTTCGATGGCATGACCTTCCATTCACGCATCGCCTCGACCTGGGTGAACGGCGTGCTCGCCTGGGACGGCCGCCAGTTGCTCGGCGATGCGATGGGGCAGCGGCTGGAGTTCGATCGTTGAGGAGATTCGCGTCGGCGGCGCTCCTCGCGTCGCTTGCCGCGTGCGCAAACGGCGCGAACGTGAAAGCGCCTATGCGAGCTCCCGAACCGGCGCCGCCCACCGCTTCGGACCAGCGCGTGGTGTTTCCGGCCATCGTCTCGCAGGGAGCCTTGGTATTCGGCAAGGTACCGGCGGGCAGCACGGTGCTGTTCGGCGGACACACACTGCGTCCGACGCCCTACGGCACGGTGGTATTCGGCATCGGTCGCGATGCCACCGGCCCGCTGCAGATCGATGTGAGGCGCAGCGACGGCAGCCGTGAAACCGCGACGATCTCCGTGGCGCCCCGCGACTGGCCCATCGAACGCATCGATGGAGTCCCGCCGGACACGGTGAATCCACCGCCCGAAATCGCGGCACGCATCGAAAGCGAACAGGCACTCGTGTCGGCAGCCCGCGTCCGCGACGACGATCGTGCGGACTTCGCGCAGCCCTTCATCTGGCCGGTACAGGGTCGCGTCAGCGGTCGCTTCGGCAACCAGCGCATCTACAACGGCACGCCGAAGCCTCCGCATTCGGGCATGGACATCGCCGCCGCGCAGGGCACACCGGTACTGGCGCCCGCGGCGGGGATCATCACCTTTGCGAATCCCGGTCTCTATCTCACCGGGGGAACTGTCCTGCTGGACCACGGCCACGGCGTTAGCTCGAACTTCCTGCACCTGTCGCGCATCGACGTGAAGGTGGGCGACCGCGTTGCGCAGGGCCAGGTGATCGGCGCCGTCGGTGCAACGGGGCGCGCTACGGGGCCGCATCTGCATTGGGGGATGAACTGGTTCGACGTGCGTATCGATCCGCTGCTGGTGCTCGAACGCAAAAAATAAGTTGCTAGGCGTAGTTCGCCGGCACCGCGCCAGATGGAAATGCAATTGCCGTGATGATGAACGCGCCGCCGCGCGCGGCCCAACGCTCGCGTTACGCGCGACCTTCGCCTGAAACCCGGGCCACCGCGTCGTGTGCGTGCAGGCTCTCGAAATGCGACACCTGCGCGTCATAGCGTTCAACGCGCGAATCCGCCGACAGCGCGGCCGCGACGCGGCGCGCGGCGTCCTCGCAGAACATCAGGTTCTCGGCATTGAGACGGGCGAAGGCCTGTTCGTCCTCGCGCTTGACCGCGGTCTGCACCGGAGTACCGAGGGCGGCCTCGATCGCATCGACCAGCGAGGTCAGCGGCAATTCGTCGAAGGCGTGGCGTAACTCGACGTGCACATCGGCTCGGCTTCGCTGCGCGTGCGGCGTGGCCGCGAGCCCACGTTCGGACGCAAGCCATTCGTGGATCGCGGACGACAGCGGCCGTGCATCGGCAAAGTCTTCGGCGAAGCGCTCGGCATTGAGCTGGCGCGACAGTGCGGCGGAAGCCGGACAGGTGCTGGAGTATTCGACCGAAAACCGCAGACCCAAGCGCAGGTGGCCATCGATCAGCGATGCGTCGATCTCGACCGGATAGCGCTTCCAGCCCGAATGCTCGCTGGCCAGTGCGGGACGCAGCATGAGGTGCTCGTACCGCAGGACCAGGCGCGCCCGCGTGGACAGTCCACCTTGGGTGTCCACCAGCGTCTGCAGCACGCGGCGCAGACCGGCCGGGGTGACGGTTTCGCTGGCGAAAGCATGCTGCAGCTCGAGGTACAGCCGCGACATGTGGATGCCGCGTGCATTCGCGTCGCGCAGGTCGACGGAAACATCGACGGCAGCCGGCACCGTGATCGTCTCACCCGCCGACGCCACGCGCAGCGGCAGCGCAATGTTCGACATGCCGACCCAGTCCAGCGGACGCGCCAGGGCCGCGGCGTCGAAGGCCACGTCGGGAAGGCGTCGGGAGGGGTCTATGCGCGAAGTCACGGGGCTTGATGTGGGGTCTGGGGCGGGGATCGCAATGTGCGGCATTCTACCGGGCCTGCGCCCCCCGGCCTTCATGCAGGCGGAACGGACCGGTCCAGCGAGCGCCCATTGATCAGCACACTGGTTCAGCACGCTGATTCATTCGCGCGCGGCGCGCCATGAGGCCCAAAGGGCCTGCAGGGCCGGCACGGGTTGCACGGCTTCACCGCGACGCAATCTTGCACGCGCCAGGCCTGCCAAGAGGCGGCGGGGCCTCGTCGCGCCATGCGTGGGGATGCGCACGGCAAGCTGGCGGGTCCATTCCGCGATCGCGCCGCCCTCCCCGGCCATGGCCAGCACCTGCAGCGGCGCGGCATCGCCCGGGTGATGCGCGAGGCGCAGCTGCAGGAGGTTTGCAGCGATGACTTCGCGTGCCCCCGGACCTGCACCAAACAATCCCTGCTCGATCACGGCCACGGCTTCCACCACGGTGCCAAGTTGCGCAAACGCGTCTTCTGCATCCACGGGCCGCTCACGACTGCCGCGCAACGACGGCAGCGATGCCGCCAGCTGCATCCAGGGAGCGGGCGATTTCTGCAGCACCTGCCCCAGCGGATGCCGGCGGATACCGCGCGACCAGCCCTGCAGCTCCTCGACCCACCAGCCCAGCTTCGCTTCGCCGGGTCGCGGATCGCTGCCACCCCAGGCGGCATCGGTGAGTTCCTGCAACAAGGCCATCCACGCCAGCACGGGTTCGCGCTGTTCGCGTGGCACGAAGACTTCCGCGACCGACCACTCCGGCCAGCGCGCGCGCCACTTGTCGATGAAACTGTCGAGGGCTTCCTGGTCGCTCATGCGGTGACTAAGCGACGCCCGGCCAGGCAGCGGCCTCGCACAACTCGCCCGGTTCGTGGATCAGGACGTCGCCCTGCCAGGCAAACGGGTCGTCTTCATGCAGGCGGTAGCCCCACAGCGCCACCACCGACGGCATGCCCGCGGCGCGCGCGGCGACGATGTCGCGTTCGTCGTCGCCGACGTATGCGCATGCCTCGGCCGGGACCCCGATCACCTGCGCCGCGTGCAACAACGGCAAGGGATCGGGCTTGCGTACCGGCAGCGTGTCGCCACCGACCAGCACGGCGCAACGCGTCTGCCAGCCGAGCAGCGGCATCAGCTTTTTCGCGAGGTATTCGGGTTTGTTGGTGACGATGCCCCAGGTGGAACCGTTTGCCTCGAGCGCGGCGAGCATCGCTTCGATTCCATCGAACGGCTTGCCGTGCAGGCCAAGCTCGAGTTCGTAGAGATCGAGGAACTCCTGCACCCAGCGCTCACGTTCACTCGCTTCGACGTCGGGAAAACCTGCGCGGAGCATCGCCCGGGCGCCTTTCGAGACAACCGGACGCAGATCGTCCAGCGCCATTGCACCGCGACCACGATCGCTGCGCATGCGATTTATCACCGCGATGAAATCCGGCGCGCTGTCGACCAGGGTGCCGTCGAGGTCGAAGAGGACGGCTTTGGGGAAGCGGGATGGCTGCATGCGAATAGGCGGGGAAGTGATTTCTATCAGCGGCGCGCGCGGCGCAGACCCTGTCGGGTTTTGGGTTAATCGAGGGCGGGCTTTTGCGCGCACGCCAGGTAATTGACGTCGGTGCGCGAGACCACGCGTGCCGAATTGCGCCAGGGCTCGTACATCAGGCCGCTGACATTTTCGAGCTGCAGCCCGGCGGCGCGCAGCCACGCGGCGAGTTCGGACGGCTTGATGAAGTCACGGTACTGGTGCGTGCCCTTGGGAAGAACGCGTGCGATGTACTCGGCACCCACGATCGCCAGCGCGAATGCGGCCGGGGTGCGGTTGAGCGTGGACAGGAACAGGCGGCCACCGGGCTTCAGCATCGTCGCGCAGGCCTGGACGATCGCGGCCGGATCGGGGACGTGCTCCAGCATCTCCATGCAGGTGATCGCGTCGAATTTCCCGGGCATTTCCCCGGCCAGCGCTTCGGCGGACTGCAGGCGATAGTCGACGTCGATGCCGCTTTCCAGGCGATGGAGCTTGGCGACCTTGATCAACTCGGGGGCGAGGTCAAGCGCCGTCACCTGCGCGCCATTGCGTGCGAGCGCTTCGCTGAGCAGGCCCGCTCCACAACCCACGTCGAGTACGGCGGCGCCCTGCAACTTCACGCGATCGGCCACGTAACCCAGGCGTGCCGGGTTGAGCGCGTGCAACGCCTTCTGCGGGCCTTCCGGGTCCCACCAGCGCTGCGCCAGCGCACCGAACTTGTCGAGTTCGGCCTGGCTGAAGTTGTCGTTGGATGTAGTCGTGTTCATCCCAGGATTCTCTCAGTCCGTCATCCCGGCTTTCGCCGGGACGACGAACAAAACTCAGGAAATTCTTATCGCCGCGATGCGATCGCGCCACTGCCGCGCGTTGGCGACCAGCGCATCGGGGTCGATATCGACCAGCACGCGCTCCAGCAGCTTCGGCTTGCCGGCGATCCAGACATCGCTGACCTGATGGCGCCCGGCGGCATAGACGAGCTGCGAGATCACGTGGTGCAAGGGCTGCGTTTCCAGCTGACCGAGGTCGACGCAGGCCAGGTCCGCCTGCTTGCCAGTCACTATCGAACCGATCTGCGCCTCGAAACCCAGCGCGCGCGCTCCGCCCAGGGTCGCGGCCTGCAGGGCGCTGGCGGCGTCGAAGGCCGAGGCATCCCCGGCCACCGCCTTCGCGAGCAACGCGGCCGTGCGGGTTTCGCCGAACATGTCGAGGTCGTTGTTGCTGGCGCAGCCATCGGTGCCGAGCGCGATGTTCACGCCCGCCTTCTGCAGCTTGCCTATCGGGCAGAACCCGGACGCAAGCTTGAGGTTGGATTCCGGGCAGTGCACCACGCTGACGCCGCGTTCCGCGCACAGCGCGATCTCGGCATCGGTGAGCTGGGTCATGTGCACGGCGATGAGGCGGTCATTGACCAGGCCCAGGCGATCCAGGCGCGCCAGCGGACGCTGGCCCAGCTTCTGCTGCGATTCGGCCACTTCATGGGCGGTCTCGTGCGTATGCAGGTGCACCGGCACGTCGAGCTGGTCGGCCAGCATGCGGATGCGCTCGAAATTCGCATCGCTCACCGTGTAGGGCGCGTGCGGCGCGAAGGTGGTGGCCACGAGCGGGTCGTGCCGCCACTGGTCGTGCACCTCGGTGGCGCGGTCGAAGTACTCGTCCGCGGATTTCGCCCATGCGGTCGGGAAGTCGATGACCGGCAGGCCCACGCGCGCACGGAAGCCGTGCTGCTTGTAGACCGCGGCCTGCACGTCCGGAAAGAAGTAGTTCTCGTTGGCGCAGGTGGTGCCGCCACGGAGCATTTCGGCGATGGCCAGGGCGATGCCGTCGGCGACGAATCCGGGACCGATGACCGCGCCCTCGATCGGCCAGATGTGGCCCTGCAGCCATTCCATCAGCGGCAGGTCGTCGGCCACCCCGCGCAGCAGGGTCATCGGGTTGTGCGTATGGGCGTTGACCAGCCCGGGGATCAGGGCGCCGTCGGGACGCGATACGGTTTCCTTCGCCTGGTAGCGGGCCCGCGCCTCATGGATGGGCAGCAGGCCGAGGATCACACCGTCACGAATGGCAACGGCGTGGTTTTCGAGGACCACGCCGTGCGGCTCGACCGGCACCACGAAGCCGGCTTCGATGAGGAGGTCGCAGGCTTCGGGTTGGGTCGTCATTCGGTTTCCGTCATGCCGTTTGGTCCGAAGATTTGGCAAAGCCGTGGCCGCTAAGCGGCCACGGGCCAAATCGTCACTTGACGCGCGAAACGTACTCGCCGCTGCGGGTGTCGACCTTGATCACCTCATCCTGGCCGACGAACAGCGGCACGCGGACCACCGCGCCGGTTTCCAGCGTCGCCGGCTTGCCGCCGCCGCCCGAGGTGTCGCCACGGACGCCCGGGTCGGTCTCGGTGATCTTCAGCTCGACGAAATTCGGCGGCTGCACGGCGATCGGGGTGCCGTTCCACAGCGTGACCACGCACTCTTCCTCGCCCTTGAGCCACTTCTCGGCGCCGCCCATGCCGGCCTTGTCGGCCTGGACCTGCTCGAAGGACTCCTGGTTCATGAAGTGCCAGTACTCGCCGTCGGCGTAGAGGAACTGCATGTCGGTGTCGACCACGTCCGCCTGTTCGACGTTGTCGGTCGCCTTCATGGTCATTTCGACCACACGGCCCGACTTGATGCTGCGGTACTTGATGCGGGTGAAGGCCTGACCCTTGCCCGGCTTGACGTATTCAGTCTCGGTGATGATGCACGGGTCGTTATTGACCAGGATCTTCTGTCCGGTCTTGACGTCATTCATGCCCAGGCTGGCCATGGGTGTAACTCCTGAAAAAGTGATCGGTGCGCCCTGCCGCCGCGGGGCGGCGGAACGGCTAAAATATCGGGCTTTGCTGCGCGAGATCGGCAGCGCCGGAAAATCGCGATCCGACATGATACCCGTTGCCCCCGCCCTCAAACAGCGCACCCCGCCCCAGGCGCCCGGCTGGCAGCAACTGTGGCGCGAGGCCATCCGCGACCCGCGCGAACTCCTGGCGCTGCTGGGCCTCGAATCGGCGGCACTGAACATCTCGGATGCGGCGGCGGCCCAGTTCCGGCTGCGGGTGCCGCGCGGCTTCGTCGCGAAGATGCGGCATGGCGATCCCGGCGACCCGCTGTTGCGCCAGGTGCTCCCGCTCGACGACGAAATGCAGCCGAGGCCCGGCTTCGGCCTGGACGCGGTCGGTGACGGCGCGGCCAAGGCCGCCGACGGTGTGATCCGCAAATACCGTGGCCGCGCCCTCCTGGTCACCACCGGCAGTTGCGCGGTCCACTGCCGCTACTGCTTCCGCCGCCACTTCGACTACGCCTCCGAAACCGCCGCTGCGGGCAACTGGCGGCAAGCGGTCGAACTGATCCGCGCCGACCCGGACATCGACGAAGTCATCCTGTCCGGTGGCGATCCCTGGTCCCTGGCCACGGCCAAGCTGGCCGAACTCACCGATGCGCTGGCCCGGGTGCCGCACCTCAGGCGCCTGCGCATCCACACCCGCCTGCCGGTCGTGTTGCCCGAGCGCGTGGACGCCCCCCTGCTCACCTGGCTGCGCGGCCTGCCCTGGCCGGTGACGGTGGTCCTGCACGCCAACCATGCGGCTGAAATCGATTCCAGTGTCGAACAGGCCTGTTCAGCCCTGCGCTGCGCCGGCGCAACCTTGCTCAATCAGGCGGTATTGCTGCGCGGAGTCAATGACAGTGTCGAGGCGCTAAGCGCGTTGAGCGAACGCAGCTTCGAGGCAGGCGTGCTGCCCTACTACCTGCACCAGCTCGACCGGGTGCAGGGCTCCGCGCATTTCGAAGTCAGCGACGAGGAAGCCAAACGCCTTCACGCGGCACTAGCGGCGCGGCTTTCGGGCTACCTGGTGCCGCGCCTGGTGCGCGAAGTGGCGGGAGACCCGGGCAAGCGGCCGCTTTGATCGGCCGGAGGCGTTTGGACCTGATGGGCGCATCGCGTCCTCCAGGGGAATCGAAATGTCTTCGAAGCCAAAGCGAACTGCCGACCGCGGCACACCCGTGGCCAAGGTACGTGGACTCCAGCCGCGCCTTCATGTCATAAACCCGGATCACGGGGAACCTAGACGGGAAGCCGGAAGGCCGTCGCGAACGGAGGGTTTGGGGATGCAATTCGGCAAAGACATGGCTCTGCGACTGCTGATCGTCGACGATAGCGTCGAAGCCGCCGAGGCCATTGTCAGCGGGCTGCGCAACGCGGGCATCGCGGTACGCCCGTCGCGGCCGGAAACCGAGGACGAGTTCCAGTCGCTGATCGAATCCCAGCCGCAGGACATGGTGCTGGCCGCGCAGAACGCCGGCAGCGTGCCTCTCGCCAGGGTGATGGAGAAGGTCGATGCCAGTGGCAAGGACCTGCCCGTGCTGGTGCTCGTCAGCAGCCTGGACGAAACCGCGCTACTGAAGATGATGGCCATGGGCGCACGCCGGGTGGTCCTGCGCGAGCACATGGACCATGTCCTGCACGTGCTGCGCGCGGAATGGGTCGACCTGGAAGCACGCCGCTCCTATCGCCGCCTCGACGCGCAGATGCGCGAAATCGAGCGCCGCTGCGACGCGCTGATCGATTCCTCGCGGGACCCCATCGCCTACATCCATGAAGGCATGCACATCCGCGCGAATGCGGCCTACCTGGAAATGTTCGGCTTCGACTCCTTCGAGGACATCGAGGGCATGTCGCTGCTCGACCTGGTGGCTTCCAAGAAGGTCGATGAATTCAAGAAACTGCTGAAGCAGCTGTCCAAGGGCGAAGCTCCGCCGCCGCGCTACGAAACCGAAGCCGTCACCATCACCGGCAACCACTTTCCGGCCGTCATGGAGTTCACCCAGGCCACCTACGAAGGTGAAAGCTGCCTGCAGGTGGTACTGCGCAAGCAGGAGGAGGTCTTCGACCCGCAGGCGGCGGCGGAACTCGAACGCCTGCGCCAGCTCGACCAGGTCACCGGCCTGCTCAACCGCCCCACCTTCCTGCGCGCGCTCGAGGACGCGGTGGCGGAAACCGCAGCCAAGGCGACCTCGCACGGCCTGCTGCTGATCGAGCCCGATCATTACGCGCGCCTGCTGCAGGACCTCGGCCTCGACGCGGCCGACGACCTGGTTGCCGCGGTGGCGGAGCGCCTGCGCTCCACCGTAGGCGCGAACGACATCGTCGCGCGCTTCGGCGAGCACCAGTTCGCCGTGCTCACGCACAACAGCGACTATGCGCAGACCTCCAGGCTCGCCGAATCCCTGCGCGCCGCCTTCGCCGATACCGTCATCGAGGCGCGCAACCATTCGCTGAACATCACGCTCAGCATCGGCGGCGTGCAGGTCGGCGAAAAGATCGCCAACGTCGCCGCGATCCTGGGCAAGGCCAGCCAGGGGTTGCAATCCACGATTGGCGTGGGCGGCAACCGTTCCGAACTGCACGACCCCAGCGCAACCGACCGCGCGGAACTCGAACGAGTCGCAGCATGGGTCGCGCGCCTCCGCGAAGCGATCGCGACGGACCAGTTCGTCATCCATTTCCAGCCACTGGTGCCCCTGCACGGCGCGCCGGACGAGATGTACGAAACGCTGCTGCGCCTGCGTGGCGAAGACGGCGGGCTGGTGCAGCCGCTCACGTTCCTGCCGATCGCGGAGGAGCATGGGTTGCTGGGCGACATCGACCGCTGGGTCGTCGGCCGCTCGATCCGGCTGATTGCCGACCGCCAGCGCATCAACCGCCGCACCCGCCTCATGGTGAAGATCACGCAGGCCTCGCTGCAGGATGACAGCCTGCTGGCGTACATCGGCGAACAGCTCAAGATCCATGGCGTCGATGGCCGCCTGCTCGTGCTGCAGATCCCCGAATCCAAGGTCTTCACGAACCTGCGTGCCGCCCAGCAGTTCCAGGCCGGCGTGGCGGAGTTTGGCGTCCGCGTGGGCCTGGAACAGTTCGGCATCGGCCTCAACCCGTTCCAGCTGCTCACCCATTTCGACGCCAGCTTCATCAAGATCGACCGCTCCTTCATGAAGGACCTGGCCAGCACCCCCGAGCTGCAACAGCGTATCCGCGAGTTCGCGTCCAAGGCGCAGGAACTGGGCAAGCAGACCATCGCCGAACACGTGCAGGACGCCGGCAGCATGTCCACGCTGTTCAGCGCCGGAATCGACTACGCGCAGGGGCACTTCCTCGCGCCTGCGGGGCCGGAAATGGATTACGAGTTCGGCTGATGCCCTGATCGCGGCCGATGCGCCAATAAAAAAGCCCGCCAATCGGCGGGCTTTTTCTTGCAAGGCAGACCGTTACATCGAGCGCTGCAGCGCCGCAATGCGTTCTTCCAGCGGCGGATGACTCATCATCAGGCGGCGCATGCCATGGCCGACCGCGCCGCTGATGCCGAAGGCCTGGATCTGGCTGGGCAGCGAACTGTGGCCGTAGGTCTGGGACAGGCGGCGCAGCGCGGCGACCATCTTCTCGCGACCGGCAAGATCCGCACCACCGGCATCGGCACGGAACTCGCGATGGCGCGAGAAGGCCATCGCAATCATGCTGGCGAACAGGCCAAACACGATGTCCAGCACGAACACCGTGATGAAGTAGCCGATGCCGCCGCCACTGCTTTCACGGTTGCCGCTGATGAAGCCGTCGATCACGCGACCGACCACGCGCGACAGCACGATCACGAATGTATTCAGTACGCCCTGGATCAGCGCCATGGTCACCATGTCGCCGTTGGCAACGTGGCTGACCTCGTGGCCAAGCACGGCTTCGGCTTCGTCGCGGCTCATCGAACGCAGCAGGCCCGTGGACACGGCGACCAACGCATTGTTGCGGTTGGCGCCGGTGGCGAAGGCATTGATTTCCGGGGCGTCGTAAATGGCGACTTCCGGCTTGCCGATGCCTGCGCGCTCGGCCTGGCGATGAACCGTCGTGACCAGCCACTGCTCCAGCTCGTTGCGCGGCTGCTCGATCACGTGCGCACCGGTGCTGCGCTTGGCCATCCACTTGGATATCAGCAGCGAGATGAACGAGCCGCCGAAACCGAAGATCGCGGCCATCACCATCAGCTGTCCCTGGTTGCCCAGCCGGAGGCCGAACTTCTGCAGCACCGACATCACGATGCCCAGCAGGACCAGGACGGCCAGGTTGGTGGCGAGGAACAGGGCGACACGCTTGAACATTGGGGGACCTTTCGCGCAACCGGCGGCTGATGGTTTCGGAGCGAAGATGTGGCAGGCTCGATGGAAATTCAAGCCGAATGCTTTGCGCAAGCTGCCAGAAACCCACCCGAACAGCACCATGCCTCTTTCCGCTTCCGCCCCCTACCGTGGCCGCTTCGCCCCCTCGCCCACCGGCGACCTGCATTTCGGCTCACTGCTGGCCGCGCTCGGAAGCTGGCTGCTGGCACGGCATGCGCAGGGAACCTGGCTGGTCCGCGTGGAAGACATCGACCCGCCGCGCGAGGTGGCGGGGGCATCGCAACGGCAACTGGACGCCCTGGTCGCCTTCGGCCTGCATTCCGACGAAACCATCGTCCGCCAGAGCGCGCGCAGCGCCCTGTACGAAGCTGCCCTGCAGCGCCTGCTGGACGACGGCCGAGCCTTCGAATGCCACTGCAGCCGCAGCGACCTGGCCGCCGGCGGCGGCGTGCACCGGCAATGCGTCGCGAAATCGCGGCGGGCCGACCCCGCCATCCGCCTGCGTGTCCCCGACGGGACCGTCATCGCCTTTGACGACAACATACAGGGCCCCCAGCAGCAGGACGTCTCGCGCGAGGTCGGCGACTTCGTCCTCCGACGCACCGAAGGCTACTGGGCGTACCAGCTCGCCGTCGTGGTCGACGACGCCRCGCAGGACATCACCGATATCGTACGTGGCGCCGACCTGCTGGATTCCACGCCGCGACAGATCCTGCTCCAGCGCGCGCTGGGTCTGCCGACGCCGCGCTACGCACACCTTCCGCTGGTCGTGGACGCCAACGGGCGTAAGCTGTCCAAGTCCGATGCAGCCCTTCCCGTCGACGCGGCCGACCCGCTACCGGCACTGAAAGCGGCGTGGCGCGCACTCGGACAGTCCCCGGACGCCATCGCCGGGACCGACGGCGTCGCCGCCTTCCTGGCACGTGCACAGCCCGGCTTCGACCCCGCCCGCATTCCGCGCACCGGCGCGATCATGCTCGCCGCAGCGCACAACACAGGTTTCATATTTGCTCCATAGAATGCCTTCGGGCTTCCTTTCGCCTCATGGAGAAACAAATGCAATCTCGCATCGCACTCGTCACGGGCGGTACTGGCGGCATCGGCACCTCGATCGTCAAGCGCCTGGCCGGCATGGGCCACAAGGTCGCCACCAACTACCGCAACGAGGAAAAGGCGAAGGCGTGGCAGGCGCAGATGCGCGCCGAGGGCGTCGAGGTCGCGATCGCGCGCGGCGACGTCTCGACCGCCGCGGATGCCGAAGCGATGGTCCGCGACATCGAGCGCCAGCTCGGCCCCGTCGACATCCTGGTCAACAACGCCGGCATTACCCGCGACACCACCTTCCACCGCATGACCCCGGAGCAGTGGAACGACGTCATCAGCACCAACCTCAACTCGTGCTTCAACGTCACCCGCCCGGTGATCGAGGGCATGCGTGAGCGGAAGTGGGGTCGCGTCGTGCAGATCAGCTCGATCAATGGCCAGAAGGGCCAGTACGGCCAGGCGAACTACGCTGCCGCCAAGGCCGGCATGCACGGCTTCACGATTTCCCTGGCACAGGAGAATGCGAAGTTCGGGATCACCGTGAACACGGTGTGCCCGGGCTACATCGCCACCGACATGGTCATGGCCGTGCCGGAGGAGGTCCGCAACAAGATCATCACGCAGATTCCGACGGGCCGCCTTGGCTCGCCCGAGGAAATTGCCTACGCGGTGGCGTTCTTCATTCCCGACGAGGCCGGCTGGATCACCGGCGCCAACCTGTCCGCAAACGGCGGCCAGTACATGGGTTGGTAGCAGCCCGGGCTGGTAAGCGGCCCGCGGACAGCGCTTTGCTGCGCACAAAACCGCGCCGTACCGCCAGATTCAGCCAGCCCGGCCGTGACCGACGGCACATGACGGGGGCGAGTTGCAAGGCAACCGCCCCTGAGCCATGCTGCGCAGCACCACGATTTAGAGTCGGCGCTCGATGAGTTCGATCCGCATCATCAAGAAGTATCCCAACCGTCGTCTCTACGACACCGAGATCTCCAGCTACATCACCATCGAAGATGTGCGCCAGCTCATCGTCGACGGCGAGGATTTCGAGGTGCGCGATGCCAAGTCCGGCGATGACCTTACCCGCCAGGTGCTGCTGCAGATCATCGCGGAGCACGAGTCCGACGGTGAACCGGTGCTCTCCACGCAGCTGCTCAGCCAGATCATCCGTTTCTACGGCGATTCGCTGCAGGGCTTCATGGGCAACTACCTGGAACGTTCGATGCAGGTCTTCCTCGACCAGCAGCAGCAGTTCCGCACCCAGATCGGCGGCCTGCTCGGCCAGACGCCGTGGGCGATGATGAACCAGCTCACCGAGCGCAACATGGCCATGTGGAAGGAATTCCAGCAGAACATGTCCGGCAACATCGGGCCTGGCAGCATGGGCGCGAATCCGACATCGAAGCCTAAGGCCGATACCAAGCGTTGACGGGGCCTTCCCGCCGCAACAAAAAAGCCGGGTAACCCCGGCTTTTTTTGTGCCTGCCCAACGCATCCGTCATTTCAGCGGCGGCTGGCCCGGGCAGTACTTCGAATAGAACTCCAGCGCCGTCGGCATCAGCGCCTGCAGTGTCTGGATGCGGTTGGCCGGATCCGGGTGCGTCGATGCGAATTCCGGCGGGCGCTCACCACCACCCAGTTGCGACATGCGTTCCCACAACGGGATCGCCTCACGCGGGTCGTAGCAGGCCGCCGCGGCCAGCATCAGCCCGACCTTGTCGGCCTGCGTCTCGTGATTGCGGCCGTAGGGAAGGATGAAACCGTACTGGGCGCCGGCTCCGAGCGCCGCCATCACTGCCTGCTGCTGCTGCGGATCCATGCCACCCAGCGCGACACCGGCCGCCATCTGCCCCACCTGCACCAGCTTCTGCTGCGCCATGCGCTGGGACCCGTGACGCAACAGCGCATGGGCGATTTCGTGGCCCATCACGACTGCCATCCCATTCTGGTTCTCTGCGATCGGAATGAGTCCGGTGTACACCGCCATCTTCCCGCCCGGCAGGCAGAACGCGTTGGCCTCTTCCGACTGGATGACGCTGACGTCCCACTGGAAGTTCTGGTAATCCGTGGGTGCCTGCTGCTGGTTCATCGCGGCGAGATCGGCGGTCACCTGCGGCACGCGATTGACCAGGCGACTGGCGATCTCGCGGATCTGCTGGCTTACCTGGCTATTGGCCGGCAACAGCGCCCCCTGTGCCGAGGCGTCGCTTTGCACCTGCTGATAGGCCTGTGCGCCAAGTTCGACCTCCTCCTCCGGCGAGGCGCCGTAGTGCGCGGTTTCACCGGTGTACGGATCGGTTTTCGCGCTGCCAAACCAGGACCATGCCGCGTAGCCCGCGAACAGGAGCAGGATCAACCAGCGCATGCCGCCAAAACCAAAGCCGCGACGCTGCGGTGCTGCCTGCTGGTTACCCAAGGGATCAACTCTCATCGTGCCCTCCGTGATGCCATCGAGATGGCCACTGCTGTTCGGGGCGATCCGGGCCGGCCATCGCGCCCCAAGCAGACCCGTCAGATTTCCCGCACCACGCGGAACCCTACGCGCGCGCTTGTGTTGTTGGTGTCTGTGCCCTGCCGCGCAGCGGAGCGCGTGTGTGCGGGCGAACTCGCCCAGGACCCGCCCCGCACCGTCTGGTTCCGGCACCCCGGGTTCACCCAGGGCCGGCCATCGCGGGGCGCCCGGCGGAAATTGCCGTGCCAGCAGTCGTCGACCCATTCGCTGACGTTGCCCGCAAGGTCGTGCACGCCCCATCGGTTGGGCTGGTAGCTTCCCACCGGCGCCGGGCCCCAGGCGCCGTCACCATAGGCGGGGAACGCGTTGCTCCAACGCCGTCCCGAGGGCGAGACGTCGTTGCCTCCGGTGAAATTGCCGGATCGGGCCGGCGGCGCGCCATCGCCCCAGGGAAAGCGCGACTGCCCGCCCTCGCGCAGCACGTATTCGAATTCCGCCTCGCTGGGCAGCCGGTAACGCTGGCCGGTCTGCCCGGAGAGCCACTCCGCATAGCGCGTGGCGTCGCCGACGCTCACGTTCACTACCGGCATGTTGTCGCTGGCCGGGCGGCCCACGTAGTCCGACTGCCAGTCGACGTTGCCGGCGCGGACGAAATTGCCGCTGCGCTCGTCGTAGATCGTCGAATAGCCACGTCGCGTCGCGCGCGCGCGATACCTGGTCGCATTGACGAAGCGACGGAACTCGCCGACGGTTACCTCCGTACGCGCCATGGCGATGCCGCGATCGAAACGGATGTTACGTACCGGCCTCTCGGCGTCGCTGGAATCGGGTTCGCCTTCCAGCGCTCCCATGCGGAAAGCACCGTGCGGGACGACCACCATCTGCGGGCCGCGGCCACCATTCGACAGCGCATCAGTGAACGCCTGCCCTGCCCGGAACAAGCCGTAGTGGGCGGCGGTCTCGATCCGCGTGCGCAACTCCAGGACGGCGGGATCGCCCGTCGCAGCGATCCGCAACAGCTGCGCCAGCGTTTCCCGCGCGCGGCGCAGGCCCGGTGCGGTCGGCGTCGCGAGCTGCGCGATGCCTTCGTCGCGCAATCCGTTCACACGCGTGGCGCGCTGAATCGCGATGCGTTCGCGCGCATCCCTGATGGTGACGAAGCCCGGACGCACCTTGGCTGCCATGGCCAGCCATGAGGTAGCGCCGTCGTAATCGTCCCGGTCGGCCGCGGCTTCGGCGCGGCGGATCAGTGCACTTTCGGCGGCGGCAAGACCCTGCGCCGCCCGGCTGTCGCCGGGTCGTTCCCGCAGGGCCTCGCGGAAATAGGCGATCGCACCGTTCGCTTCGTTGTTCTCGCCAATATGTTCGGCATTGAGCGCAATCTCGCCGAGCCGGTTCGCCTGTGCGGCCTCGTCGGCGCGGTCGAGCCGGTCGAGGAAAGCTTCAACCCGAGGGTCCGCCGGCGCCACCACGCGCGCCACCGCCCCGACTTCGTGCGCATGGCGCAGTTCCTGCGCGTCGTAGTCGATGGCGTTCAGTGCCTTGCGACCCTCGTCGAGCAATGCGAGCAGGGATTCACGCAGGCCGTCGCGGATGCGCTCGTTGCCGGGCGAGTGCTGCTGCAGGGCCAGATAGAGAGGGATGGCCGCTTCGGCCTCCTGCTCGCCGCCATACAGGTGCCTGGTCTTGAGCGCCGCCGCGGCCTGCTTGCGTAGCGCCGTCGCGTTCGCATCCGTGACCGCTATTGCCGGCGCCCGCCAGGCGGGTACCGGCGACACCGACTGGTCCTGCCCGATGGTGACCAGCGGCTCAGGCGCGCTGGCCTTCTCCTCCTCCGCCTGCCTGCGGCCACAACCGGCTGCGCACGTCAGCGCGAGGCCCAGGCCCAGGGACCAGGCCATTCGTCGTAGGGGCCGCCAATTCGGATTCAAGCCACGCAACTCCCTGGCGTGCGACGCGAACGGTGTGGAACAGCAAGGACGGAAACGCCGTGGGGGTCCTTGGCGTTACCGGGGACGAAAGTAGGCTATTGTCGCCCGCCGCGGCAACCTGCCCTATCCTCCGATCCATGCACGTCTGGATTTCCGACCCCTCTGCGCTTCAAGCGCATTTCACCCATGTCCCCGCACGCATCGGCCTCGACACCGAATTCCTCCGCGAGCGGACCTACTGGCCGCAATTGGCTCTGGTGCAGATCGCGCTCGACGATGCGTCCGGCGAGCCTACCGTCCTGCTGATCGATCCGCTGGTGCCCGGCATGACGGCGGCACTGGCGCCGATCCTCGCCAACGAATCCGTCCTGAAGGTGATGCACAGTCCGAGCGAGGACCTCGTCGCCTTCAAGCATGCCTGCAACGTGGTGCCCAAGCCCTTGTTCGACACGCAACAGGCCGCCGCCCTTGCCGGCATTGGCGCCGGCGTCGGCTACCAGAAACTCGTCGAACAGCTCACAGGCGTGACGCTGGCCAAGGGCGAAACCCGTTCCGACTGGCTGCGCCGCCCGCTCTCGCCTTCGCAACTGGACTATGCCGCCGACGATGTCCGCCACCTTGACGCGATGCACGACGTGCTCGACGGCATGCTGGCGCAACTGAACCGTCGCGAATGGCTGTTAGAAGACGCGATCCGCACCGTGGCGAACGCCGAGAACGAAGGGCCCGAGCGCTGGCCGCACCTGTCGATACGCAGTGCGCAGTTCCTCGATGCGGACATGCAACGCCGCCTGGTGCGCCTGCTGCGCTGGCGCGATGCCTACGCTCGCGAGAACGACCGTCCGCGGACCTGGATCCTCGACAATGAGCTGGCCGTGGCGATCGCCCGCACCCCGCCACCGGACCGTGAGGGGCTGCAGTCGCAACTCGATGCGCATCCCAAGGCCCCGCGCAAACTCGGCGACGCCATCTGGCGTGCCCTGAGCACGCCGCTGCCGGATGAAGCCGACGCCCCCGATGCCAGCGTGGGCGAAACACGGGACAAGCAACGGCTGAAGAAGCTGCAGGATGCGGTGAGCAAGCGCAGCGCCGAGCTCGGGCTGCCCGACGGAGTACTCGCCTCGCGGCGGTGGCTGCAGGCGTTGCTCGACGATGGCAAATGGCCCAGCGCGCTCGCTGGCTGGCGCCGGGAAGCCCTCGAACCCAGCCTCGCGCCCCTGCTCGCCGCGCAGGACTAGCGCCTCCCTGTTGCGGTCGGTAGACTTTCGACCCTACGTGGGGCGGTAGCTCAGCTGGGAGAGCGTCGCGTTCGCAATGCGAAGGTCGGGAGTTCGATCCTCCTCCGCTCCACCAATAAATCCAGTGACTTACGACAAAGCCGGCCTAGTGCCGGCTTTTTCGTAACTGCCCTGGTGCCGGGCTCATCGAGCCCGGCACGTCAACTCCGTTAGCCAGCAATCAAGGTTGCCGGCCATGAATCTCCCGGCCAACTCGCGACGCGAAGTTACTGACGAGTTGGAGCGGGATGCTGCGTAGCGACGCAGGCCTGATCACAGTCAGTAGGAGGCCAGCACCGTTACACCGCTGGAAGCGACGTTTGCCTGCACGCGCACGTAATAGACCCCCGCTGCGGGCTTGTTGAGCGCCAGTGCCTCCGTCGTGCCCGGCCTGATGGACGCCGCGGCGTAGCTGGAGGTGGTAGGCACGTAACCACGCGCAACGTAAAGGGACACATCGCCCGAGCCGCCGTAGGTACGCAGCGTCAGGCTGCCCACGTTGGCGGGAACATCGACGCGGTAATAGAGCGCGTCGCCCGCCGCGGCGCCCTGGCCCGCGAGCGGCATGCGGTTGGTGAGTGGCAGGGTCAGGTCCCCTTCGCCGATTCCGGCCGTCGCCGCGGCGACGACGGCGGCGGCATCGACGATGCCCGTACCAACCGGCGTAGCGGGCGCAGGCGCGAGGACGAATGGCTTGACCTTGGCCTTCAGGAGCGCTTTCACCAAGGCCGGCGTCAACACTCCGTGTCCCGCCTCGACTGAAGCGCTCTGCATCAGCGCCACCACGCCCGCCACGTGCGGCGCGGCCATGGAAGTGCCGATCATGCCCCGCAGCACATCGCCCGCGGGGCTGGGCACCGGCGCGTGGCTGCCGCTGTTGCCGAGCGACCAGATCCACGCGTTGTTGCCGTCGGTGCCGGAGTGCGCGTTGCCGCCCGGTGCGGCCACGGTGACCACCTGACCATAGTTGGAGTAATAGGAGCGTCCGCCATCGACGCCGGTAGCGCCCACGGTGATCACACCGGGGCAACTGGCAGGCGAAAACTGCGCTGCGTTCATGTTGTTGTTCCCCGCCGCCACCACGACGGTGACACCGCGACCGATCGCGCCGTTGATGGCGTCCTGCATCGCCGGGTCGGCGCTGCACGCGCCATAGCCGCCGAGGCTCAGGTTCAGCACTTCCGCCGGCGTTGCATTCGCCGGCACTCCGGCGACCGTACCGCCCGACGCCCAGGTGACGCCGTCGGCGATGTCCGATGTCAGGCCCCCGCAGTGGCCCAGCACGCGTACCGGCTGCACCTTGGCCTTGTGCGCTATGCCGGCGATGCCGAGGGCATTGTTGGTCACCGCCGCGATGGTGCCGGCCACGTGCGTTCCATGAAACGAGCTGTCGGCGACGATGCCGCTGCAGAATCCCTCGGAGCCGTCCAGCCAGTCGCCGGGATCGTGCGCGTCCGCGTCGCGACCGTCGCCATCACCGGCGACGTCGGGATAAGTCTGGTTGTCCTGGAACTGGCCGTACCAGCTGATGAAGTCATAACCGGGCACGATGTTCGCGGTGAGGTCGGCGTGGTCGAGATAGCCGGTGTCGATCACCGCGACGACCAGGCCTTCACCGCTTGAGCGGTCCCAGGCGGCTGGCGCGCCGATGCCCGCTGCTGCATCGGTGAGGTCCCACTGCAGGTCGACGAAGTGCGTATCGTTCGGAATCACGTCCTGCTTGAACTTGATGTAGTCCGGTTGCGCATAGAGCACGGCGGGATCGGCGCGCAGCTGCTCCAGGAATGCCGCGGTTTCGACTGGATTGAGCGGACGCGACGAACGCACCACATGGCTTCCCACCGCCATCTTGCGGACGTAGCGCAGGGAGACAGGCGCCGCTGCGCTCGAGGACGCGCGCGTCGTCAACCCAGCGCGGCGGGCGGCTGCATCGACGCTGAGCTGGACGGCGGTGCTGCTCGATCTTGCGGCACTGCTGTCGCGGTACTTGACGATAAAGCTGTTGAAGCTGCTTTGCACCGGCGGCCGGTCGGGATGGTACTGGACCGAGGGGCCGCGCATGGAGGTCTTGGTGGCGTCGCCGACGCCGACGAAGGAGGCTGCGGCCAGGCTACCGGTCACTGCGGTGGCCAGCACGCCGGCGATCAGCGAGCAATGAATGCTTTTCACGATGGATATCCCACGATTGATGGTGAGGCCGGGTCCCGCGATGGCGGGATGGCATGCAAGTCCGGGCGGCGCGATGTGCCGCCGGAGATGGTCAGAGGTCGATGCCGAAACCCACGCCGGCCGATTGCTCGTCGTTGGTGAACGAGCCACCGAAGCTGAAGGACGCACGCTCGCCGATGGATTTGGAGTAGCCCACCGCCAGGGCGCTCTCGCCGTTCTGCCAGCCTGCGCCCACCGCGACGCGGCCGCGCGGACTGCGGCTGCCGGCCGCGTTGATCGCCATGCTCATCATGGCCGAGCTCATCGCGCCCATCTTGTCCATGTGCTTGTCCTGTTCGGCCAAGCGGTAGTCGACATCGCGGGTGAACTGAGTGAACTCGTCGTTGAGCGCCTGCATGCGGGTGTCCGTATAGGCTTTGGCGGACGTCAACGTCTTGGTCGCGGTCGTGTCCGTGTAGGTGTTTGCGGTCGACAGCGTCGTGGCGTCGCCAGCATCCATCTGGCCCTTGTTGACGGCGTCCGTAGCCGTCACACCATTAGCGACATTCTTGACCTGCGTGCCGTTGGCACCTGCGAGGGTCAAGCTGCCCTTGCCGGCATCGTCGTACGCGAGATCACCCGCGGGACCCTGCGGACCCTGCGGACCCTGCGGACCTTGCGGACCCTGCGGACCCTGCGGACCCTGCGGACCCTGCGGACCTTCGGGGCCTTGCGGACCTTCGGCCGGTGGTATGGCGCCGATGCCATCGATTGCGCTCTGCAGGCTGCTCAGCTTCCCGTCCACCGCGGCGAATGCGGCGCCCACGTTGTAGTAGCTGGTTCCCTGGATCGAATAGTTGGGCGCATTGAGGACGCCTGACGACATCGAGGCGCCGCCACCCAGGGCCGTCGCGAATTGCCCCAGCTGGGCCACGATGACCACATCGTTGTCTTCAGTACCGGCCGCGACGTTGACGATCTGGCGGGTAAACGCCGCCACGTTCCCGCCGCCCATGCGCAACCAGTCGGAGGACGCACCCACCGATACGGTGTTGTCGCGATCGGTCATCGAGCCGGCGCCCAGGGCGACACTGTTTTCTGCAAGGGTGAGGCTGTGGTATCCCAGCGCCATGCTGCCGGTGCCGAAGGCCTGCGCCTGCTGCCCGAACGCCATCGCGAAGGAGGGTTGCTCGGGCCCCGCGTACCGCCACCCGATACCGACGCCACCGCAGTCCTGCGTGTTCGGATCGCAGGGAGGTGGCAACTCGGACAGGGGCCGGTCACCGCCGGTCTGGGCCTGGTAGCCCAGGGCGATGGTGCCCTCGCCCCAGGTATGTGCCTGATAACCGAGGGCCGTGGATCCGTCGCCGTCGGCGAGCGCGGCATTTCCCAAGGCCATCGATTGCGGCCGCCACGCCCAGGCGGCGAAGCCGACCGCCGTCGACTGGTCAGCGTGGGCGACTGTGCCCGCGCCCAGCGCCACCGCTCCCATGCCGTGGCTTTCGGAATACTCGCCCACGGCGACCGAGGACTCACCGATCGACTTGCTGCCGGGCCCCAGCGCGACACTGAAGGCACCGCTGGCCTTGGACCAGGTRCCGATCGCAACCGATAGGAGATCGGCCTGCGCGCGATAGCCGAACGCCATGCTGAGATCGCCAGAGGCTTCCGCGCCCAGACCGATCGCTGTGGATCCTTGCCCGCTCGACTGGGCACCAGGGCCGATCGCCGTCGACAGCAAGCCGTCGGCACTCGTCACGAAGACGGCTGTGGTTCCGTCGCCCACCGGCAGGGTCACCTCGTTGCCGATCGCGATGGAGCCGTCGCCATTGCTGCTGGCCTTGTAGCCGAACGCCATCGAGGTATAGCCGCTGGCGCTGGAACCGTAGCCCAGCGCGGTGCTGAAATCGCCGAGTGCGGTGGTGCCGAAACCGAAGGCGGACGAGCCCTGCCCCAACGCCAGTCCGAACGCACCGACCGCCGTGCTGTCGGCGCCGAAGGCGGCCGCGCCGGTACCGAAGGCGGAGGAGTTGTCACCCGCGGCGACGCTGGAAGCGCCCGCGGCAGTCGCATTGCTGCCCGTCGCCACTGCGGCATCGCTGCCATCCATCGCGCCGTTGCCCTGGAAATACTGGTCGGCCGAAGCGATGTCGGTGATGCCGACCAGCGATTCATCTGCATTCTCCTCCACGGCAGCGTCCGTCTTCGCGACATCGGTGGCGGGGACTGCCTTCGCTGGTTCGGTAGGCTGTACTGCTTCCCGCTTCTGCGATGCTTCTGTCGCGATGGCCGGCGCCGTAAGCAGCATGCCGATCGCACACGCCAGACTGCACGAAATGAGTTTGTGACGACCTGCTACGTCCTGCATTCCCGACGTTGCCGGAGCATCCGGTGCCGACGCCAACGCCTTGCCCCCCACGAGCTTGCTGCGAATCTCTTTCATTGACCCCATCCGACTGAATTGTTGTTTGCGCAATCGGGCGACTGAAGCGCGCACTCGTTCATGCACGCGCTGGCGGCCCATTGAGTTGCCGACTCCGTCGGCGAAACGGTGCGGGCGCCGTCACGTTTGTGACCCCCTACACAAATCAGCTGATCCGCAAGAACACTAAGTTGCAGTCGTGTGACTTGCACGCACGCCACCTACCCACAAACTCACCGACTTCTCACGGCGCTTAATGCCGCGATAATCCCTGTCAGCAAGCTTCCGGATCCGACATGCGTTCCTTTGTCCACACCGCGCGTGAATTGATGAAATCGTTGGTTGCGTGGCTCGGGCGCGTGCCAATTGACGACCCGATCGATCGACGCAATGCGCCCACCATGCAACTGCTGTTCTTCGTGATCGGCACGACGCTACCGATCAGCTGGGCGCGGCACCTGGCCGTGCTGACTTTCCCGCCCGGCTGGGGATGGGTGATCGCCATGGACATGGTTACGTCGACGCTGGCTTTCGTGGGCATCTTCCTGATCCGGCGCGGCCATTTCCGCAGGGCAGTCACCCTGTTCCTGGCCACCCTACTGGTGGGCCTGCAGGTCGACTATTTGAATGTCGGTTTCCGGGCCCTCCTGCCCGACCAGACCTCGCAGATGTTGTCGCTGGTGATAGGCGGACTGGTGCTCGGCAGGCGATGGCTATGGCTGGTGTTCGCAGCGCTGATCGTGATGTTCCTCACCGGATTCTGGGTGGACGCACAGCGCGTCGGTGCATCCGTAGCGCATGCATTCCATAACCTGCCCTCGGTGACCTTCAGCTATTTCGTGATCACCCTGGTTCTGGACAGAACCCTCACCTCATTGCGCGAGAGCCTCAACGACGCTGAAACGCGAGGCCATCAGTTGGAGCGTGAAATGGCTGAGCGCCAACGCACGCAAACGCAGCTGGTTCACTCGCAGAAGATGGAAGCCACGGGTCGTTTGGCCAGCGGTGTCGCCCACGACTTCAATAACATCCTCTCCGTGGTGATGGGATTCACCGCAGAGCGTCACCGGCTGGATGATCCGGATTCCGACCCGCGACGCGATGCGCTCGCCCTGGCGGAGGCGCTGGAGGGCATAGAGGGAGCTGCGCAGCGTGGCGTCACCCTCATCAGGAAACTGCTCTGCTTCGGCAGGCGGGATTCGGCCAACGCGGAAGTATTCGACGCAGGAGATGTGATTACTGAACTGAGGCCGATGTTGCGCCAGCTATTCCCCTCGGACGTGTTGCTGGAGATGGAAATGGGAGAGGACCCATTGCCAGTCTTCATCGATAAGGCTCAGTTCGAATTGATGATCCTCAACATCGCTTCGAACGCGCGCGATGCGATGCCCGATGGCGGATTATTCAAGGTCATAGCGAGACGCGACGAGGCATCACGATCGGTTGACATCCTGCTGTCGGACACTGGACAGGGCATAGACGAAGACACTCAGCAACGCGTCTTCGAACCATTCTTCAGCACCAAGCCCACGGGCGAAGGCAGCGGCTTGGGCCTGGCTGTCACGTATACACTGGTTACCGGCGCGAATGGCGATATCGTTCTGACCAGTGTTCCCGGTGGCGGCTCCACGTTCCACATCCGTCTTCCGCGGCCCTAATTCCTACGCTTCAACACATAGCCTTGGTAGGGGACGGAGGTCAACGGAAGCGAATCTTCGCAGGCACTCGCGACCTTCTTCCTGAGTCGGTGGATGAGCGAATCCAGTCGATGGGGATCGAAGTCGAAGACATTACTCGTCATCGCTGCAATCAGTTGCTCACGCGTAACCAGCTTTCCGGCCGCTGAGAACAACTGCATGAGCACGCGTCTCTCCGTAGCGGTCAAGGCGGCGCTCCGCCCGGACGGCGAGAGCAAGCACCAGCCATCGACATCCAGACGCCAATGGCCACTAGCCGTCGCGTTACCTGCCGCAGAAAGTACCCGTCTCGCGACGCTATGCAGCGTCGCTGCCAGCAACGCGATCTCCACGGGCTTGGACAGGTACGCATCCGCTCCATCACTCAGCCCGCGTATCCGGTCGGAAATTTCACCCATCGCAGTAAGCATCACGATGCCGATTTCCGGAAAGCGAGCACGCAGTTGGCGCGCGACGGAAAATCCGTCCTGATCGGGCAGCCCAACGTCCAGCACGACGATTTCGGGGATTTCCGATTCGAGGTGCGCATGCAGGCCGGCCGCGACCGGAAACCCCGTCACAGCAAAGCCATACTCGGACAGGCGTGGAATGAGCACGCGATCACGCAATAATTCATCGTCTTCAAGCAAGGCGACGCGCAAACGATCATAGGCAACGGCATTCATCCGGTTACCAGGACGACGGCATTGTTGATATCCACTGTGTGCGCCATGTTCAATGTGCTCGGTCGACGATGCAGGGGGAGCGGCCTACCTCGCTGATCGAGGTCGGTCGGAAAGGTAGCAGCATTACTATTTTAGAGCGGGCGCCGTATTCCATGTTGGCGACGGCGTGGCGCTTGTCGATGCTGTGGCTGTCCCGGAAAGGTATTGCCGTCCGCGGACGGAAGAGGCCTGGAAGGTTCTCGGAACCCCGATGATCACACCAAAACTGCAACGGATCGTTACGCCCACGAAAGGCAGCATCATCAATGCCTGAAGACAAAAACTAGGTAGCCCGCCGCCCACCAACAGGAATCAAAAGTCTCACGCCGACTTTGTAAACAGCGGTAGCCAGCGGGCAGCGCGAGGACGACGCCTCACCTCAGCCGGAGACCGTAGAGCCTATCGATGAACAAAGTCCGCCTGCGCGGACCCTTTTTTGTTTCAGGGACTTCCAACCTGATCAGAAACCTACCTTGAGATAGCTGCCCGGCCGGTCTGGATTGGGCACGAACCACGCGGGCTGCCCATCCGGTGCGCGGCCGATGCGGGCGCCGGGGACCAGGGGATGCCGGGGGTCCATCAATGCTCCCAATCGTGTCGTGGATGAAGAGGCGATAGTGACGACAGCAGTGACCTGTGCCGACGCAGCGACCAAGGCTGCTGGATCGTCACTGGTCTGCGACGAATGCGTTTGCGATGCCGGCCCTGATATCGACTGCCCGATCAGTTGGAGGAGGACTGCATTGTCCGCAGGAAGCGAGGATACGGCCGGCACGGATGGCGGCACCGGCGCCTCCGCCACGGGGGAGGACGCCACCATGGATGCCACGACGGGCGCGGCGGGCAACAGCTCGTCGATCATCCGGGACAAGCTGTCCAGGCTGGAGCAATCGCCCATCAGCTGGCGGAAGGTGACAGGCACGGCAAAGGCCTTCTGCAACCGCATGGAAATCTGGGTGAGCATCAGGCTGTCGAGGCCGAGCTCGATGAAGTTTGCCGCCACGTCGGCGGTCGCCATGTCGAAGCCGGTGATGTCGCCGAATGTCTGCCTGAGTTCGGCGAGCACGCGCGTACGGCGGTCGCTATTGGCTGCATCGAGTGCGCCCACTGGCGTCACCTTCACCGTCACCGACGTGGCCGGGACCATGTACGGCACCGCCACCGGCGCGGCGGCGATGTTCACGACATTGGAAGCGCGCGCCTCTACCCAGCAGCGCTGGCGCTCGAATGGATAGGTCGGCAGCTGCATCCGCTTGCGGCTCTGGCGACGGTCGAACTGCGCAAGATCGATCGTCACGCCGTGGCACCACAGTTGCCCGGCAGCCTTGCGCAGGCTCGTCGCCTCGAGGCCGGGCGCATCCGCCAATGAGGGCACGGCGACGACATCGGCCTTCTGCACCGCGGGATGCTGTCGCGCAAGCAGGCTCAGCGTCGCGCGCGTACCGATCTCGAGCAACGCACTCGCAGGCGCATCGGTAACCACCTGTGCCAGCGCAGCGGCGAAGCGCACCGGCTGGCGGAGGTGTTGCGACCAGTAGTCGGCCGACATTGCGCTTTCGGCAGCCAGCGGTTCGCCCGTCACCGTCGATACGATCGGCAGCCTCGGCGCCGAACGCGGCACCGCTTCAACGGCCTCCCGGAATGGCGCGATCACGGGTTCCATCATCGCCGAGTGGAATGCATGCGATGTGCGCAGTGCACGGCAGGCGATGCCCTCGGCTTCGAGCTGCGCCTGGAATTCGGCGACGGCCTCGATCGGCCCGGCGACGACGCAGGCGCCGGGTGCATTGTCGGCCGCCAGCGACACGCCGGCCGGCAGCCGCCCAAGCAGGGTGTCCAGCCCGATGCGTATCGACAGCATCGCGCCGGCGGGCTGCGCCTGCATGAGCGCGCCTCGCTTTGCCACCAGGCACACGGCATCGGGCAACGCGAAGACGCCGGCCAGGGTCGCCGCCACGAATTCTCCGACGCTGTGGCCGATCATGGTCGAGGGAACGAGACCCTGGCTCATCCACCACCGTGCCAGTGCATATTCGACCGAGAAGATCGCCGGCTGCATCAGCGCGGTCGGCCACAGTGCATCGGGCTCGTCGCTGAAAAGGGTTCGACGCAGGTCCAGCCCGAATCCGGAGCGCAATGCATGCAGGCACTGGTCGAGCGCCGCGGCGAATTCCGGCTCGGTCTCGTACAGGTCGCGGCCCATGCCCGGGTAATGCGAGCCTTGCCCGGGGAAGGCAAACACCAGGTCCCGATGTCGCGCCGGACGGCTGCGCCCGATGGCGGCCACGGTATCGGCATTGCGCAACTGGCTGATCGCTTCTGTTGCATCGCTGGCAACCACCGCGGCTCGATGGGCAAAGGACTTGCGACCCGCCGCCAACGTCCATGCCACGTCCGCAAGGTTCAGGGGTTTGATCGCTTGCGGGCTGTCGATGTCTTCCCGCTTGGCTCGTTCCAGATCGGCCTGCAGGAAATCGCCCAGGCGCTCCGTGGCCTGGGCCAAGGCCTGTGGCGAGCGCGCGGACAGCACCAGCAGGTGCGGCCCGCGCCCCTCTTCGGAGTCGGGCAATGCTGGCGCCTCTTCAAGCACGACATGGGCGTTGGTGCCGCCCACGCCAAATGAGCTGACGCCCGCGCGGCGTGGTCCATCCTCATTCGTCCACGCGCTCGACGCGGCATTGACCACGAACGGAGAGCCGGAGAAATCGATCGCCGGATTGGCCCGGTCGAAATGCAGGCTGGCTGGAATGATCCCTCGCGCCACCGCCAGGGATGCCTTGATCACGCCGGCGGCGCCAGCCGCGATCACCAGGTGGCCCACGTTGCTCTTGACCGAGCCRAGCCTGCAGAAGCCGACATCGGACGTGCCGCGGCCAAAGGCCTTCACCAGTCCTTCGACCTCGATGGGATCGCCCATCGGCGTCGCGGTCCCGTGCGCTTCCACATAGCCGATGCTGCGCGGCGAAACCCCGGCATCGGCCTGCGCCAGGGCAATCACGGCGGCCTGCCCCTCGCTGCTGGGCGCGGTGAAGCTGGCCTTGCCGCCGCCATCGTTGTTGACGGCAGCGCCGAGGATCACGGCGTGGATCGTATCGCCGTCCCTGATCGCATCCGACAACCGCTTGAGCAGCACCACGCCGGCGCCATCGCTGAAGACGGTTCCCCGCGCCTGGGCATCGAAGGTGCGCGTGTGGCCGTCGGGCGAGAACATCGCGCCTTCCTGGTAGCGATGGCCCCGGCGCGGTGGACAGACGATGGAGGAGCCTCCCGCCAGCGCCATGTCACAGGCACCCGCGCGCAGGCTTGTCAGCGCCTGGCAGATCGCGACCAGCGACGTCGAGCAGGCCGTGTACATGCTGATGGCCGGACCGGTGAGATTGAGTTTGTGCGCGATGCGCGTGGCGATGTAGTCCTTCTCGTTGTCCAGGACCACCTGGTAGGCGCCGATGTTTTCCACGAGATCGGGGTGGGCCTCCACATGGCGTCGCAGGTATGTGGAGTGGTAGGTGCCGGCAAAGACACCGACCGGGACACTCGTTGCATCGGGCACGTGTCCAGCCCGCTCCATGCATTCCCAGCACAGTTCGAGAAAGACCCGATGCTGCGGGTCCATCAGTTCGGCTTCGCGTGGAGTGATCCCGAAGAATGCGGCGTCGAAATCCTCCACGCCCTCGATGATCCCGCGAGCCGGCACATAGGCCGGATCAAGGCGGTCCGCTTCGGCGATCGAAGGGTCGAGCTGATCGGGCTCGAATACCGTGATCGACTCCCGCGACGCGCACAGGTTGTCCCAGAACTGCTCCACGTCACCAGCGCCTGGAAAGCGCCCCGCCATGCCGATGATGGCAATGGCCTCTTTCGCCGGCGCATGACCCACGGCAGCGGATGCGCCTGCGGCCGCAGGGACAGGACGATGCGCGCGCGGCAACCGGTGCGCCTGGATGTCGCCGTCGGCATCCTGCGCGAGCGCCACCGCGAGACTGGCTGGTGTCGGATTCCGGAAAATCAGCGTGCCCGGGACCGCCTTGGCCGCGCCCTCCTGCAGCCGCGCCAGCAGGCTCATCGCCAGCAGCGAGTTGCCGCCGAGGTCGAAGAAATTGTCGTGGCGGCCTACGCCCTCGACGCCCAGGACCGCAGCGAACGCTTCGCACAGCCGCGCCTCGTCCGGTCCAATCGGCGGCGCATAGGCCACCGCTTGCTCCGGGCGACTGGTTGCGGGGGCCGGCAAGGCCCCGCGATCAAGTTTTCCGTTGGCGGAAAGCGGCAGGCTCTCGAGCGCGACGTACAGCGCGGGCACCATGAAGGTGGGGAGCAGATCCGCCAGGTGCGCGCGCAGTTCGGGCGCCGAGACAACCGCGATATCGGTCGATGACGAGCGCGGCACGTAGTACGCGACCAGGCGCGTGTCGCCCGGACGATCCTCCCGGGCCAGCACCACGGCCTCGCGCACGCGAGGGTGCTCCTGCAACCGGGCTTCGATCTCACCCAACTCGACCCGGTTGCCGCCTATCTTCAGTTGGAAGTCCTTTCTCCCGACGAAGCGGAAATTGCCGTCCGGCAGCACCCGCGCCAGATCACCGGTCCTGTAGATCAGGTCATCCGTTGCCCCGTTGAAGGGGTTGCGGATGAAGGCCGATTCCGTCAGCTCCGGCGCGTCGTAGTAGCCCAGGCTCCGGTACGGCGTCCTGATGAATATCTCGCCCAGCTCTCCTTGCGCGCACGGCGCAAGCTTGTCGTCGAGGAGGACGGCTTCCGCCCCGGGGATGGGCCTGCCGATGGGGACGAACGTATCGGCAATGGGTGTCGCCGGAAGCCGATAGAAGAACTTGGCAAGCGTCGTCTCGGTGGGGCCATACAGGTTCACCAGCCGGATCCGTTCGCCGAAGCAGGCTATCCACGCATTCGCATCGGCCGGCGGCAGGGTTTCTCCTGCCAGCAGGACGAACTTCAGCGCCGGAAATTTTCCCGGAGCAAGGTCCTGTCGCAACAGCAGGCGGAAGACCGAGGGCACGCAGTGGATCAGCGTGATTGCTGCCTGCTCTATCCAGCGCGCCAGCAGGACCGGATCCAGAATCCCCGGCGTCGGAGGTATGCACACCGTTCCCCCCGAGCACAGGGGAGCGAAAACGTCGCGCAGGTACACGTCGAACGAAGGCCCGGTGAGCTGGCTCACCCGCGATCCGGGCCCCAGCGAGAAGGCCGCCATTTCCCACTGGATGAAGTGGGCGAGCCCGCGGACCCTCCCAAGGATGGCCTTGGGCGTGCCGGTCGATCCCGACGTGAAGTAGATGTAGCAGGGGTCGTCCGGCAGCGTGGGACGCAGGATCCTTTCGGCGCTGTACCCGGCCACCTGATGGACACCGACGGGCGGGGCAACCGCAGCCTCGTCGCGCCCCCCGCTCATCACGAGGACCGTGGCGGCCGCGCCTGCGGTGACCCCTTGATCCGGGAAAATCCCGTGCGTCGATGCTTCCAGGATCACCCAGCCGGCCCGGGTGGCTTCGAGCATGTGGCGCAATCGCTTCGCCGGATGGGACGCATCCAGGGAAACGAAGACACAGCCTGCTTTCATGCATCCCAGGGTTGCCGCGATCTGCCTGATCCGATCGGTCAGGAAGATGGCGACGATCGCCCCCTGCAAAGCACCGTTGGCGATCAGTGCGCTGGCGACCTGGCTCGACAGCTCGTCGAGCTCGCGATAACTGATAACGGTGTCGTTATAGGAAACGGCGGGGGCCGACGGATTGGAATCGACCCTGCCGCAGAACAGGGCGAGCACGTTGTCCGCCTGTTGCGGGACCGCCAGCTCGGCATCGGTGAAAGGCGGATTGACATGTCCCGAGCCCATAAGTCCCATCCCAGCCGATCGACGTTGAGTCGTCCTGCGTTTTTCGTGGACGAACTGCAATTGCAACAACGCCAATTCAAGCCGGGATTGGCCAATGCCTCGGCCAGGCAATCGCGCCGGAGACCCACGACGCTCGGGCCCGGCCAGGAACCAGCGTATTCGCCCTCTTCCCGACCAGGGATTCCTGCCAGGCAGGCTCCCCAGCGCGGATCCTCGCCTTTTCGGGGGGCAGCAGCGTTTCCCGCTTCATGTTGGCCCAAGGGCCAATTGTCCATACCACCACGGGCGCGGGAGGATGGCGACGTCCGCCAGCGTGTCTGGCGCGCATCCGACCAGGCAAACGTTCCCTCAACGCTCGATGAGCCGCAACGGCTCTACATAGTCAGCTGCAAGGTGTGCCCCTGTCCGGCGTACTGGACGACAGTCGCCCGGGGGTTTTAACCACAGATCGGGCCCGTGCTACCCGATGGGCCCCAGGGAGACGCGACATGCTGCCTGATCCGAATACGGAACGTTCCTGGCCCCAGACCCTGCTCGACGTCCTGCTCCGGGTCGGCCTGATCGCGCTGCTGCTGGTCTCCTGCTTCCGGGTGTTCCAGCCCTTCCTGAGCCTGATGCTGTGGTCCGTCATCCTGGCGGTCACGCTGTATCCACTGCATCTGAAGCTGAGACCCAAACTGGGCAACAAAGACGGCCTGACGGCGACGCTGATCACCCTCGTGATTGCGCTGGTCCTGGCGGTGCCGGCGTACCTGCTGTGCATGTCGCTGGTGGCGTCATCCATGGACGCCATGGAGACGCTCAAGGGCAACAAGATCCAGATCCCGGCCCCGTGGCCGTCGGTCAACGATATCCCGGTCATCGGGCCGAGGTTGCACGAGGCCTGGCAACAGGTTGCAAACGACCCGCACGCGGCAATGGAAAAACTGGGCCCACAATTCAAGCCCAAACTGCTCAAGCTCCTCAGCACTGTGGCCGGCTTCGCCACCGGATTCCTGCTCTTCATGGCGGCCCTGCCGATCACCGGGATCATCATGGCGTTCGGTGCGCGCGGAACCGACAGCGCCGTCCGTATCGCCTCGGCATTGGTTGGCCCCGTGCGCGGACCGCCGATGGTTGCCCTGTGCACGGCCACGGTACGCGCGGTGGCGCAAGGCGTGATCGGCATTGCGTTCATCCAGGCCTTGCTGATCGGCGTGGGTCTCGTGCTGCTGGACGTGCCGGGCGCCGCTTTGCTGATACTCGCAGTGCTGCTGCTGGGCATCATGCAAGTGCCTGTCACCCTGGTCACCATTCCGGTGATCATCTACGTCTTCGCCACGCGGGATGCATCGCTGGGGAACATCGTGCTCGCCATCTACATCTTCCTGGCCGGCCTTTCAGACAACGTGCTGAAGCCGCTGCTGCTGGGGCGTGGCGTCGCGGTGCCAATGCCGGTCGTGCTGATTGGTGCGCTTGGCGGCATGATCACCGGTGGCCTGCTCGGGCTTTTCATCGGTCCGGTGGTGCTGGGCATCGGGTACCAGCTGTTCTGGCAATGGGTCGACGACCATTCGCCAGCCACGGCAAGCAAACCTGACATTCCCCCAACCTAGGCCACTCCCGGCCCGGTCTGCTGGTCGCGCCTCAATCCTTTTCGGAGTCCACCTTGATCCCATGCCAACGGGTGATGGCGTGTTGCAGGAGGATCATGAAAACCGCGGAGGTGACGCCGAACATCACGAGGCCATCAGACGCTTCCATCACCGCGAGGAAGCGCCCCCTGCCCTCGAGGGTCACGTCGCCATAACCCAACGACGTGAAGGTAACGCCCGAAAAATAGATGGCCGTGTGGAAATCGGGGAGCTGGTCCAATCCAAGGTACAGCGCGGCCCAACTGGTCATCTGTATCAGGCTGGAAACCAGCAGCACAACCATGACTGCCGCGAGCTGGCGAAACACGGAGAGAAGTGGCCGCGCCCCCATCGGTTGCCCTGAGACCTTGGCGTAATACCGGACCACGCCGAGCACGGACACTATCTGGACCGCGAGGCACGCAATCATCACGGCCAGTCCAACGGAGATGATCAGAATCATGGCGTCGATCCGATGCTTCCCAGTGACCGCACGATAACAGGACTTTGCCGGCCTCGACAGGCGAAGGGCGGCATGACGCGCCGATGCCTCCTGCGGGTGTTGGCGGCCATCATGGGGCTATGCCTTGCATGCTCGGCGGTGGCGCAGGGATCGCTCGCGGCCCGTGCCCAGGCACTGCGAGCGACGTTGGGGCCGCCATCGGATTCGCTCACCGAGGACCGTGCCGATTTCCTGCGCCGGCAGTTGCTGGCGTCGCTCGAGCGGCGGCAGGACCTGGATCGCGCGCGATCCGAGATCGCACGCCTGGCCGAACAGACCGACACTGCCGCTCTGCCCCCACCCGACACGCTGTTGGCCCTGGACGATCTTCGTCGCGACCTGCAGCAACTCGATGCCACGCTGGCTAGCGGTGAGCGTCGCCGGACCATCCTGGCGCAGGAACGCAGCGCCATCGCCGCACAGCTGGTCGATCGCGTTGCCACCCAGCGTGCGCTGATCGACGCGGGCGGTGCGGGTGAAAAGCTCGAGATAGCCAAGCTGGAAACCGAATTGACCGAATCGGCAATCGCCGAGATCGATGTGATGCGGCGCCTGGTCGACGCGCAGCAGGCTGCCTGGATCCGCCAGCGCGGGGTGCTCGCCCGTCGCCTGGCCACCGCGACGCAACGCCGATCGGTGAAGGTCACTGCACGCGATACGGCCGCGATCGACCAGCGCCTGCGCGTTCGCGCCAACGAGCTGCGCCGGCGTCTGGCAGCCGCGGCGGCGACGCGTGAACGCATCCGCACCGAGCTGCAGCAAGCCCCTTCCCTCCCATCCACGGCACGCAACAAGCTGCTGACGGAACAACTGGCCAATGCCGATCTCGACACCGAACTGGCACGTGAAGCACTCAGCAATGTCGCCACTGAGCAGATCGCCTGGCAGGTCACGCTGCGCTATCACCGCGATCGCGATACCAGCGCAGCCGTGGAGGTGCGCGAGGAAGCGCCAGTCCTGTTCGACCGGCTCAAGCGCCGCCACGAGTTCCTCGCCGCCCTGTCGGAACAGATCCGCATCCAGCTCGGCGCCCTGGCCGCCGACCCCACAAGCCCGCCCACCTCACCCGAGGCCGAGGAGCGGCGCGCCCTGCGCGCGCTGTACGAGCAACGCCTGGCACTGGTGCAGGCGGCGATATTCGACGAGAGCCAAACCAACGACCTGCTCGAACGCCTGCGCGACGACTTCGACCAGCGCATAGGCATGTCCAGCTGGAGCGATCGCGCGAAGCTGGCCGCCGCGAGTGTCCGCGCATGGATCGTGCGCGGATGGAATTCCGAGCTGTTCACCGTCAACCAGACCCTCGAGGTGGACGGCCGCAAGACCACCGTGCCGCGCGGTGTCACCGTCGGCAAGTTGGTCAAGGCCCCCCTGCTGCTGGTCCTCACCCTCTGGGCGGCGTTTCGCCTCACGCGCTGGGGCGAACGCCGGCTGGTCACGCGCCACAACGTCGACGAAGGCAGCGCGCGCCTGACGCGGCGCTGGATACTGGCACTGCTGATCGCGGCCTCGGTACTGATCAGCCTGGCCCTCGCGGGCATTCCCCTCGCGGCCTTCGCCTTCATCGGCGGCGCCGTCGCGATCGGCATCGGCTTCGGCATGCAGGACCTGATCAAGAACCTGATCAGCGGTGTGCTGGTGCTGATGGAACGGCCGTTCCGCCTGGGCGATGTCATCGAAGTGAATGGGCTGCGCGGCACCGTGGTCGACATCGACCTGCGTACTTCGGTGGTGCGCGATGGCGACGGCGCCGAAACGCTGATTCCGAACTCGGCACTGATGGAACAGAACGTCAAGAACCTGACCTTCCACTCGCGCCTGAGCAGGCAAGCCCTCGCCGTCGTGGTCGATGGCGCATCCGATCCGCGCACGGTGGTCGACACGATGTGCGCCACCGCCGCCAGTCATGGCCAGCTGGCGGAATCGCACGAACCGACCGTGCTGCTGGACGAGTTCGCCGACAATGGCCTGCGCTTCGTGCTGCATTACTGGATCGAGCTGCGTCCCGGCATCGACCAGCGGCGCATCGCCAGCGACTTGCGCCAGATGGTGCTCAGCGCATTCGAGGAAGCCGGCATCCGGCTCGCGCCGCCGCCGCTGCGGTGAATCCGCATGTCATCCGCGCGCTACTCCGCTTTAATGCATCTCAGAACCAGATGCGTGCCCCCACGACAATGCGGGTGTCGTTGACGGCTTCGTCATCTTCGCGACGGAAATCCGCCGTGCGCCCGAACGTCCATTCACGGACCAGGCCCACGTACGGCGCGAACTGCCGGGTGATCTCATAGCGAAGGCGCACACCGGCTTCGGCACGACTCAACCCGGAACCGATCCGGCGACGCTCGTCGTCCTGCCCATGGAGGTTGAGTTCAACCAGCGGCTGCAGCACCAGGCGGTTGGTCAGCAGTGTTTCGTACTCGGCTTCGAGGCGCGCGCTTGTCTGTCCGGAACTGCCGATGTATGCCGTGGCGTCCACTTCGAACTTGTACGGCGCCAGGCCCATCACACCGAGGGCGGCGAAGTCCTGCGACGGGCCGGGTTTGAAGTCGTGGCGAATGCCCGCCACCACGTCCCACCAGCGCGAGACCGAGCGTCCATACATCAGCTCCAGATCCGCGGCTTCGGTTTTTCCGTCAACCCGTTCGCCCTCGCTGCGCAGCCACAGCTTGTTGATGTCCGTGCCGAACCACGCCTGCGCTTGCCATTCCAGGCCCGTGCCTGCATCGGCATCGAATGCTTCGAGGCGATTGAAGAGCACGAAGCTCTGGATCGAGTTGTCGTGCACGGGATGGGCGTTCGGTGGCGGCAGTGCCGCAGCCCGGTCCGCATCGGTCAGCACCGGGATGGGGGTGATCGGTTGATCCGCCGCCGGATGCATGGCGTGGCCCATCGCCGCGTGGTCGATAGCTTCCCCGGGTGCCGGTTCCGGCATCGCGTGCCCCATGGCCGCGTGGTCCATCGCCGGATGTGGCATGGCGACTTCGGACGGCGGTGCGGCTGCTTCCGGTCTGGCCGCTTTTTTCCGGGACTTGGGCTGAGGCTGCGAGTGCTCCAGCGCTGCAGGCATCGGCATCTGGTGCTGGGAATGCTCCTGGGCGTTTGCGCCGTACGACAGCAACCAGCCCGCCGCGAGTGGAGCAACGGAAAGGAAGCGCGCCTTCATTCGACCACCCTCACTTCGCGCATCATCCCCGCCTCCATGTGGAACAGCAGGTGGCAGTGGTAAGCCCAGCTGCCCAGCGCATCGGCACGCACGCGATAACTGCGCCGGCTTCCGGGAGGCATGTCGATGGTGTGTTTGCGCACGAGGAAGTTGCCCTGCTCGTCTTCCAGGTCGCTCCACATGCCGTGCAGGTGGATGGGATGCGTCATCATCGTGTCGTTGACGAGCACGATGCGCAGGCGCTCGCCGTAGTTGAAACGCAGCGGCTCGACTTCCGAGAATTTCTGGCCATTGAAGCCCCAGGCGAAGCGCTCCATGTGCCCCGTGAGGTGGAGCTCGACGTCGCGCCCGGGATCGCGCCCGTCCGGATCGTCGAATGTGCTTTTCAGCATCGCGTAACTGAGCACCTTGCGGCCGTTGTCGCGCAGGCCGATGCCGGGATCGTCGAGCCTGGGCACGGGCGCCATGGTCTGCATGTCGACCAGCGGATTGCCGTCTTCGCTCGCCGGGTGCTGCTGCATGCCACCCGCGCCGTGATCCATGCCTGCCATCGAGCCGCTGCCGCTGCCCATCGACGCCATGTCGTGGTCCTGCATCTTCGACATGTCGTGACCGTCCATGCCGGCCATGCACATGGCGGCGCCGCACCCGCCTTCCATGCCCTTCATGCCCTTCATGTCGTGTCCCTTCATGCCGTGGTCCATCCGGCCGTGCCCCATGTCGGCCATGGTCAGTATCGGGCGCGGGTCCACTGCGGGCACCGGCGCGCGCAGGCCTTCGCGCACGGCCAGCGTGCCGCTGACATGGCCGGTACGTCCCATGTCCTGCGCGAAGATGGTGAACGCGTCCTGCCCGCTCGGCGCGACGACCACGTCGAAGGTTTCCGCGGTGGCGATGCGGAATTCATCGACCGTCACCGGATGCACGTATTGGCCGTCGGCGGCGACCACGGTCATCTTCAGGCCGGGGATGCGCACGTCGAAATGCGTCATCGACGACCCGTTGATGAAACGCAGGCGGACCTTCTCGCCGCTGCGGAACAACCCGGTCCAGTTGCCGAGCGAGGTCGTGCCGTTCATGAGATAGGTGTAGGTATTTGCATTGATGTCCGACAGATCGGTCGGCGTCATCCGCATTTCGCCCCACATCCTGCGGTCGTCGATCGTGGCAGCGAGCCCGTTCCTGCGGGCGTCGCGCATGAAGTCGCCGACGGTGCGCCTGGAGTGGTTGTCGTAGCCCGACATCTTCTTCAACCGCGAGAACAGCGCCGCCGGATCCATGTCCGTCCAGTCGGTGAGCATCACCACGTAGTCGCGGTCGTACGCGAACGGCGCCGGGTCGATCGGGTCGATCACCAGCGGGCCGTACAGCCCGGCCTGCTCCTGGTAGCCGGAGTGGCTGTGGTACCAGTACGTGCCGCCCTGGCGCACGGTGAACCGGTAGTGGTAGGTCTCGCCGCGATGGATGCCGCCGAAGCTCAGGCCTGGCACGCCATCCATGTTCGCGGGCAGCAGGATGCCGTGCCAGTGGATCGAGGCTTCGTGGCCGTGGACCGAGCCGGCGGGCAACGCGTTGGTGACACGCAGGTTCACCGTCGTGCCCTCCTTCCAGCGCAACAGGGGCGCGGGAATCGAGCCGTTGACGGCGATCGCCGTGCGCGTGCGCCCGGTGAAGTTCGCCGGGGTCTCGCCAATGACGAGATCGAATTCGGTCCCTGACAGCACGTTCGCCTGACCCGGCGATGCCAATGCCCAACTGGCCCTGGGCCACAGGCCAAGGCCCGCGGCCGCGCCACCGGCGGCCAGGCCCTGTACGAAGCGGCGACGCGACGGCATGGACAAGCCGTTGCGGCCGAAAGAATCAGAAGACATGAAAACTCCGAACAAACATCAAGGAGGCGATCAACGCGCGGCGTCGATGCCATGCCTGCGGCACGTTGCGTGGCACGCGAACGCGGCGCAGCGGAAACCGGCGCGCGACGGCGCCGGCAACACCTAAACGATCGGAGGTCGGATCAAGTGGGATATCGCCGGGGACGCATGCACCGGCGACACATGGCGCGCCAGCTCTGCGTGCGCGATCCGGACAGGCGCAGACACCGCCACGGGAACGGCCGCCTGCGCATGCTGCACGCAGTCGCACCGGCAACTGCCCGATTTGCAGCAGTCCCGGACGGCGTGCCTGGCTTTGTCAGTCGTTTCAGCAGACGCCGCCATCGGCGCGGCGTGGGATGCGCCCGCCTGCGAGTGGTGATGGCATGGCATGCCCCCCGCTTCCGACACGGAAGACGCCGCTTGCGGCGTAGCGTTCCGCTCGAGGGCCACCGGCTGCACGTGGGTCCCGGCAACAGCCGCCGTTACCCCGTTCAGCACGAGGGTCAGGCACAGCAGCAATCGCAGGAGGACGGCGCAGACGGACATGTGCGTACTTTAACCGGCGTCCACCCGACGCGGGTACGGGGGCGTTTCGCCATTCGTATCGCACGGGACGCGCCGCGGGGTCCCTGGCAGGCCGCCTTCCCTCTCTCCCGACCAGCTCCTGGCGGGAGAGAGTCCCGTGGCAAGTCGCTACGGTCTCAATGCGCTTCATACGCCCGCGGTTGCGCCGGCGTGCATGGATGCAGACGTCAATGCGGCGTGGTTCCGCCCGTCCCGCCCGGTGTGCCGGTTGTGGTGCCGGTCGTCTGCGATGGGCGGGCACCCAAGCCTCGCGTGCCAGCGTCCGGTTCCAGCCTGCTGCCCGATGTGACCTGGATGCGGTTGTCGACTTCCTTCACGCCAGTGCATGCGTCGGCAATGTCTTCCGCGCGATGCTTCATCCAGCGCTGGTCGACATGACCCTCCAGCGTGACCTTGCCGTCCGCCACGCGGACCATGATCTCGCTGGGATCGAGATCGTCGTCGTCGGTTAGGCGTTCGTTGATGTCTTCCGTCAGGCGCGCGTCCGAGCGCGTGTAGTTCTTCGGCCCGACACCGCGATAGCCGCGGCCATACACACCGTAGCGGTACTGGCCCGGCGCCGTGCCGTAGCGATCCGACGCGCTGCCATATTGCGGCGAACCCGCCCTGCCATAACCCGACATCTCGCCCTCGTCGAGATAATCCTGGCTGCCCGATTGCAGCGGGCTGCGATAGCCCTGGCTGCCACTCCACTGGCTTCCCTGCTGGCTGCGAGGCTGGTTCGAGCGCGTGTAACCCGACCCCTCGCCGTAACTCTGGTTGCGGCCATACGTGTTGTATTCGCTGCCATACGATCCCTGCGCGCCGTAACCCTGACGGCCACGGTAGTAATCGCTGCTGCCCCTTCCCTGGCTGCCGTATTCGCGCTGGCTGCCGTAGGCGGAGCGTCCGCCCGACTGGCGGCCTGCCTGCTCCCGATATGCCTGCCCCCGATTTGCCTGTTCAGTGCCCTCGCCGTAGCCAGTGGCGCTGTAGCGTTCCGGCCCACCTTCGTAGTCCCAACTGCCGCGCTCCTCGTCCCAGCTGGCACCTTGCGCGCGCTCGGAGAACTGGGAGCCCCCGTAATACTCGCCGCGGCCAGTCGTCCCCTGACCCTGCGCCTGCTGCCGGGTGCGGCCGCCCTCCGAGTGATCGCCATAGTCGTATCGCGTACGAGCCTGGCCGTACTGGCCGGGCCGACGCTCGCGATCATGGTCGTCATTGCGGTTGTTCATTTCATCTCTCCTCTCATTCAGCCAATCGCGACCCGCCTGCACGCATCGCTCGCCAAAGCGCACGACTTCCTGCGCCATGTCTTTCAGTTCATGCCCGATGTTCGATTCACGCATTCCGGAGCCTCCTCTCGCTTGCTAGCCGGAACGGCCGCAGGTTTGCCGCCGATCCTGGAAAGCAGATCCAAGAAAGCAAAATGACAATCGGGCCGTTATGCGCGCGTGCCTGCCACGCGACGAAGATGAAAAAACGCTCGTCGACCCGCAACGCGCGAGTGCCATGAACGCGTCATCGGCCTGTGCGATCTGGCGCCCGTTGCATGAATACGTTGCGATGCGGGCCAAGGGCCCAATCGCTCCCTATACGGACCGGCGCTTCTGCCTCGCCTCGTAGACCTTGTACTGGTTGCGCCCGGCCGCTTTCGCCTGGTACAGCGCGATATCGGCGTTGCGCATCAGATGCTCCATCTGCATGGCGTCGGTCGGATAGGCGCTGATCCCGATGCTGACCGACACATGGGCCTGGGAGCCCTCGATGTCTACGGGGAGCGCGAGGCGCTCCAGCAGTTTCCGGGCAACAACGATCGCGTCATCCGGGCTATGGCCCCCGGGCTGCAGGATCGCGAACTCATCGCCTCCCAGGCGGGCAAGGTGATCGGTCGTTCGCAGCAGGCCGCGCATGCGGTGCGCCACTTCGACGAGGAGTGCGTCTCCCGCCGGATGCCCCAGGGAATCGTTCACTTCCTTGAAATGGTCGACATCGACCAGGTGCAGGACCAGCAGCTCGCCGTGCCTCTGTGCCGAGCCGATCATGTCGACGAGACGACGATCGAACTCGGCCCGGTTCGGCAGTCCGGTGAGCGCGTCCACGAACGCCATGCGCTCGTGCTCGTCCTCGCGCAGTTTCTGGGCGGTCGCGTCGCGGAGGATCTTCATGTAACCGATGTCGGCCCCGTCGAGACGCACCGGATACATCATTCCGTCGGCCCAGAACGCGGTCCCGTCCTTGCGGACATGCCAGCGGAAGTCCCCCGCGCAGCCGTCCTTGCTCGCCGTTGCCATTTCCTTGTGGGGAACGCCCTCCTTGCGGTCGTCCGGCTCGAACAGCCGCTCGGCGCTCGTGCCGACGATTTCCTCCGAGGAATAACCGAAAATGCGTTCCGCACCGTGGTTCCAAAGGAGGATCCCACCGTCCAGATTGGTGACCATGATCGCGTGCCTGCTGGGACTGTCCAGCAATGCCTGTAAGAGTGCCCGATCATCCATGTGATTGGCTCCCGATCAGTTTCCTTATGCTTCCCTCAAGGCAGCAATGGGAATGTGAAACGCGCTGAACAAAAATGAATGTTCAGGGTCAATGCCAGCGCAATCCGGACAAACACGGCCGCCACGAGCCCGCGCCGCCCGTTTGTCGCGGCACGTTGTCGCCGCGATGTGAAGGGCTCGCTATGGAAGTGACTCAGCGATCGATCATGCGCTCCGCGCTTTCCGAGTAGCGGGCGCCCTGCACGGCAATCCGGGATGCCATGTCCGCGAGTTCGGACAGATCGCTTGCGGTGAGTTCGACCGAGGCCGCAGCGACGTTCTCCCGCAGGCGTTGCAGCTTGGTCGTGCCGGGAATCGGGACGATCCACGGCTTCTGCGCGAGCAGCCAGGCGAGCGCGATCTGCGCCGGCGTCGCGTGCTTTCGCTCCGCCAGGCGGCCGATCAGATCAACCAGCGCCTGGTTGGCCTTGCGCGCTTCCGGCGCGAAGCGCGGAACGGTGTTGCGGAAGTCGCTGCTGTCGAACGTGGTGTTCTCGTCGATCTTGCCCGTGAGGAAACCCTTGCCCAATGGACTGAAGGGGACGAAGCCGATTCCGAGCTCCTCCAGTGTGGGCATGACCTTGGTTTCGGGCTCCCGCCACCACAGCGAGTACTCGCTCTGCAATGCAGTGACGGGCTGCACCGCATGGGCACGCCGTATCGTCTGCGCTCCCGCTTCCGATAAACCGAAGTGCCTGACCTTGCCCTGCTGGATCAGGTCCTTGACTGCTCCCGCAACCTCTTCGATCGGAACGTTAGGATCGACACGGTGCTGGTAGAAAAGGTCGATGGTGTCGATGCCCAGCCGCTTGAGCGAGGCCTCGGCGACCTCCCTGATGTGTTCGGGCCGACTGTCGAGCCCAGTGCCGCGTTGCCCGCTGGCATCGATCTCGAACCCGAACTTGGTGGCGATCACCACCTGGCCACGAACGGGCGCGAGCGCCTTGCCCACCAGTTGCTCGTTCGTGAACGGACCATAGATCTCGGCGGTGTCGAAGAACGTCACGCCGAGATCGACGGCCGAGCGGATCACGCCGATCATGTCCTGCTCGTCGCCAGCCGGGCCGTAGCCGAAGCTCATGCCCATGCAGCCCAGGCCGATGGCCGAGACCTCCAGGTTGCTGTTGCCCAGCTTGCGCTTCTGCATGTCTGTCTCCGGAGTCTGGCGGACGATGTCCGCACTGCAAAACCAACATCGCGCGAGCCTACTCCCACGAAGGTCCGGGGAGTGGTGCGCGCCCGCGGGTGTCGAACGTCATTTCACTTCGACAAGGTCGTACTCGTGCTGCGCATCGCATGAGCAGCGACACCGGTTGTCTTCGTCGCGCCCTCCCGACACGCGTGGAGTGGCCGCATTCGCGTGTTCAGTTATTCAAAAAGCGGCATGGCTAACGGAGAGCTGAATCGTGGAGCGCTCCGTCGGACGCCAAGGGATTTCGCTGCATGGCCTTCACCCGGGCGTCGATAGCATCGCCTCCAACAACGCCGCACGAGATCTCCCCGTGTTCTGGTATTACGTCGCCCCGTTCGCGTACGACAAGTGGAACATCCTGTTCGAGAACCAGCCGCGGTCGCTGGTGTACGCCACGAAACTCGATGCCCTCAGGGCAGCGGTGCGGGCGGCGGAAAACAACTTCGACGACAAGGGCCAGCCATCGGGCGTCAAAGTCGAACAGGACGGACACTGGCGCAACGCCCTCACGTTTGGCCAGCAGGAAGCGTCATCCATCGATTCTTCCAGCGGCCAGCGGTGATCCTTCCAGCTTCCCCCGGCAGTGATCCGGGCTAACCCGGCGTCAGCAGACCCTGCCCCGCTGGCCCGGGACCCCCGGGCGGAGAGCGTTCCCCGTGGCCGCGTGCTAGCCTCCCGGCCCGACGACGTTCCCCGTTCCCAAGACCGCCATGAGCAACCTGCCATCGGACCCGGAGTACGTGCTGCGCGGTGTCGCCGGCATTGTCTTCGGGCGCACCTACCACCTCCTCGCCCCGACTACGGTCGGACGTGCGCCGGAGTGCGACATCTCCCTGGACAGTGCGGGTGTTTCGCGCCGCCATGCGCGGTTGCGTCCGCGCGAGTACGGGGTGGAAATCGAAGACCTCGGATCTTCGAATGGCAGCTTCCTCAATGGGCAGCGGGTCGGAACAGGCATCGCCCGTGTCGGCGACGAGATCGCGTTCGACCAGTTGCGCTTCCGCATCAGCGCCGCGCCACGTTCGGCGCGACAGGCCAGCGTCGCCGACGTTCCCGCCAGGACCGAATCACCGCATCGCCGATGGCCGTGGGTGGTCGCGGGCGTGGCGATCGGCGCCGCCCTTGTCGCGCTTGCGGCACGCTGGCCGCGCTAGTGCCGTCGCGCGACTAGCTTCGCGCCAGCTAGCTTCGCGCCAGTATTCCCAGTTCCCCCAACGCCGCTTCGATCCGCGCATCCAGCGGATGCCCGCAGTTGAGCCGCAGGCAATTGCCGAAGCCGCGGCTCGCCGAGAACATCGGTCCGGGCGCGAGGCTGATGCCCGCGGACGCAGCCCGGCGCTGCACGCGCAGCGCGTCGACACCTTCGGGCAGTTCCAGCCACAGGAAATAGCCGCCCGCGGGACGGGTGACGCGCGTGCCCGGCGGAAACGCCTCGGCAATCGCGGCGATGTAGCGCGCCTGCTGTTCGGCCAGGAGGCGGCGCAGGCGGCGCAGGTGGCGGTCGAAGCCGCCGCGTTCGAGATAGCGCGCGAGCGCGATCTGCGCAGGCACATTCGTGTTGAGGGTGGACGTGAGCTTGCGACGGGCGATGTCCCGGGCGTGGCGACCGGCGGCAACCCAGCCGATGCGGTAGCCGGGGGCGAGGCTCTTGGAGAACGACGAGCAGTGCATGACCCGTCCGTCGCGGTCGAACGCCTTGGCAGGCAACGCACGCCTGGGGCCGTAATGCAGTTCGGCGTAGACGTCGTCCTCGAGCAAGGGGATGTCGTGGCGCGCGAGCAGCTCGACGAGGGCGCGCTTGCGTTCCTCCGGCATCGTGCTGCCGAGCGGGTTCTGGAACGTTGGCATCAACCAGCAGGCGCGCGGGCCGTGGCGCGCAATGGCCCCTTCCAGGGCATCCAGGTCGATGCCATCGCGCGGATGGGTTGGTACCTCTATCGCGCGCAGGCCGCTGCGTTCGAGTGACTGCAGGCAGGCGTAGAAACACGGCGATTCCACCAGCACTGCGTCGCCGGGCCGGGTTACGGCGGCGATGCACAGGTTGAGGGCTTCGAGTGCGCCGTTGGTGATGACGATCTCGTCGATGCTGACGTCCATGCCGTCGATCAGGTACCGCAGCGCGATCTGCCGGCGCAGCGCGGCACTGCCGGGCGTGAGGTCGTCGACGGTGCTCCACGGGTCGAGGTGCAGCGCGGCCGTGGCCATGGCGCGACCGACGCGGTCGAGTGGAAAGTGCGTCGGACTCATGAAGGCGGAGCCGAGCGGGACGACGTTGCGGTGCATCGACGATTCCAGGATCTCGAAGACGAGTTCGCTGACGTCGACGGCGCGGGATTCGCCGTCGGGACGGGACGCGGTTTCGGGTTCCGGCGGCAGCGCGGCGGCGGTGCGGGTGACGTAATAGCCGGAGCGGGCCCGCGATTCGACCAGGCCTTGCGCTTCCAGCAGGTAGTACGCCTGAAAGATCGTGGCGGGGCTGAGCTTGCGGGCGGCACTGGCCTGGCGCACGGACGGCAGGCGCTCGCCGGGCTTGAGCAGGCCGGCGCGGATGGAGCGGGCGATGTCGTCGGCCAGGGCCTGGTAGCGCTTCATCGTGGCGTCCTGCGGGCGGAGCCGGACCGGCGTCGGCCTGACTGATATGGTTTTTTTCCTCGATTGTGATTCTAGGACGACTGATCCGGTCGGCCTAGCATGGCGACACCTCCCCATTCCCTGTCGCTGCCCCCATGAATCCGCAGGTCGAGCTGAACCTGGCACTGATCCTGTTCCTCCCCTGGTTCACGATCCTGGCCGTGCTGTACTGGAAATACCCCCGCGCGCCCCGCGGCTGGGCCCGCACGCTGTTCGATGCGACCAGCCTGCTGCTGGCCGTGGCCGCCGCCGCCGCCGGCATGTACTGGAGCATGGCCAACGCCGACCGTTCGTTCGGCCACATGTGGCAGCAGGTGCTGGCGAGCTCGGTGTCGTACGGCCTGTTCCTGGGGGTGATCACGGTGGCCCTGGTCGTGCGCTGGCACTGGCTGCGCCGCCTGCGTGTCCGTCCCCCTTCCTCCACTGCGGCCGACACGGCCACGGGTGCGCTTTCATGAAAACGCTGGTGATCCTCGCCTTCCTCGGCCTGATCCTCTACAACCTGGGTGCCGGGCTGTACTACATGCTGGTCGACATGGGCACGACCAAGCGCACCGTGAATGCGCTGACCAAGCGCATCGCGCTGTCGGTGGTGCTCATCCTGCTGGTGGCGGCCGGGATCGCGACCGGGGTCATCGAACCCCACGGGGTCGGCTCCTGACGGATCGCGCGCACCGAAATGTGTGAACAGGGAGCGCATTTGACCTCAGTCAAGGCGCGCCCCCCGACGCACTTCTACCGTGCGAGCCATGGCAACCGACACCATGGCTTTCGACTCCGAGCTGCTGCGCCGCTACGACCGGCCCGGGCCGCGCTACACGTCCTATCCGACCGCGCCGCAGTTCCACGCGGGTTTCGGCGAGGCGGAACTGCGCGATGCAGCCACCGCGAGCAACGGCGATCCGATCCCGCGACGGCTGTCGCTGTACGTGCACGTGCCGTTCTGCGCGAGCCCCTGCTTCTACTGCGGCTGCAACCGCATCATCACCCGCGACAAGGCGCGCGGCGAGGCCTATCTGGCGCGCCTGTATCGCGAGATCGCGCTCACCGCGCAGATGTTCGATCGCGACCGCGAGGTGATCCAGCTGCATTTCGGCGGTGGCACACCCAATTTCCTCTCGCCGGGCCAGTTGCGCGAGGTCGTGGAAACGCTGCGCAGCCAGTTCCGCTTTTCCGACTCGCGCGAGCGCGACATCTCGATCGAGCTGGATCCGCGCTTCGTTTCGCCCGCGGACATCCTCGAGCTGGCAACCACCGGCTTCAATCGCGCGAGTTTCGGCGTGCAGGACTTCGATCCGGCGGTGCAGGAAGCGGTGAACCGCATCCAGAGCGTGGAGGAAACCCGCGCCGTGGTCGATGCATGCCGCGCGACCGGCTTCCGTTCGGTCAACGTGGACCTGATCTACGGGCTGCCGAAGCAGACTCCTGACGGCTTCGCGCGCACGCTCGACATCGTCACGGACATGCGGCCCGACCGCATCGCGGTGTACAGCTATGCGCACATGCCGCAGTTGTTCAAGCCACAACGGCAGCTCAATGCCGACGACCTGCCGGACGCGGAAACCAAACTCATGCTGTTGCAGCTGGCGATCACGAAACTGACCGCCGCGGGCTACGTGTACATCGGCATGGATCATTTCGCACTGCCCGACGACGATCTCGCGATCGCGCAGGCGCGCGGCGGCCTGCATCGCAACTTCATGGGCTACACCACCCACGCCGACAGCGACCTCATCGGCCTGGGCGTGAGCGCGATCAGCCACATCGGCGACAGCTTCAGCCAGAACCCGCGCGACCTGCCGAGCTGGCAGATCGCACTCGATGAAGGCCGTCTGCCGGTATTCCGCGGCATGCGCCTGGATGAGGACGACCAGCTGCGCGCGGACCTGATCCAGGAGCTGATGTGCCAAGGCGAGGTGCCGGTGCGCGCACTCGAACGGCGCTACGGGATCGATTTCGCCGAGTACTTCGCCCAGGCGTTCGACAAGCTGCGGCCCCTGGCCGAGGACGGCCTGGTCAGGATCGAGCCGGACCGGATCGCGGTCACCTCGCGCGGGCGGCTGCTCTTGCGTAACATCGCCATGTGCTTCGATCGCTATCTCGAGCAGCCTGCCACCGTGGCCGCACCGCGCTTCTCGCGCGCGATCTGAGCCGGCCCGAGCCGAGTCACACATGGAGCCCTGCGTGAACCAGGTGGCTTTCCCGCGCAACGATGCGAGCACGCTGTCGGACGACGGCGACACGCTGAGCTTCTGCTCGACCTGTGCGTTCTCGCAGGCCTGCCTCGCCGAAGGCATGGACAAGCGCTCGCTGATGGACCTGCACGTGCTGGTCGAGCATGTCGGCCCCTTCCATGCCGGCGAACACATCTTCCGCGAAGGCGATCCGTTCGAGGCCATCGCCGCGGTCCGCGCGGGGACGGTGAAGACCTACGTGATCGATCGCGACGGGCACGAGCATGTGCTCGGCTTCCATCTTCCCGGCGAAGTCATCGGCTTGAACGCGATCGACGGCGACCACTATCCGTGCAATGCGATCGCGTTGGACACGGTGATGCTGTGCCGCTTCTCGTTCCCGAAGATCGCGGTGCTCGCGGCGAAACTGCCGGGCCTGCAGCGCCAGTTGTTCCGCCTGCTCAGCCGCGACATCGGCCGCGCCGCGCTGCTCGCGGGCGACTGGTCGGCGGACCAGCGCATGGCGGCGTTCCTGATCGGCCTGTCACGGCGGCTCGCGGCGCGCGGCTTCTCGCCCAACCGCTTCCAGCTGACGATGGCGCGCACGGATATCGCCAACTACCTGCGCCTGGCGCCGGAAACGGTCAGCCGCGTGCTGCGGCGGTTCCAGGAAGAAGGATTGCTGCACGTGGAGCGGCGCGAGCTCGAACTGACCGGGCGTGACGCCCTGGAAGCGTTGGCGGCGCCGATCCTGCGCGTCTGATTTCCCGGCTCGGTCAATCGTCGCCAGGCCTTGACCGACCGCCACATAAGCCCGGCGCGCTTCCTGCGCCGCTGCCTGTCCGCCATGCCTGCGTGCGCCCCGCCACTTGCCGCGCCCCACTGACTGCGACGCGGTCCACAGCTTGATTTGTATCAAGGCAGTTCCCTGCAACCAGGCGGACCATTCCCGCCACGCAATGGGAGAAATGTCATGAGCAGCACGAGGAAGTTGTGGCTGGGCCTCGCGGCCCTGCTCATCGTCTCGTTCGGCGTACTGCTGTGGGCCGGAACGGAGATCTTCCGCACCGCCCCGCCCGTACCCGAACGCGTGGTGAGCGAAAGTGGACAGGTCATCTACACCAAGGCCGACATCGAGCGCGGCCGCCAGGTCTGGCAGTCGATGGGCGGCATGCAGTTGGGCTCGATCTGGGGCCACGGCGCCTACGTCGCGCCCGACTGGAGCGCGGACTGGCTGCATCGCGAAGCGGTAGGCGTCCTCGACCTGTGGGCGCGCGCCGACGACAGCGCGGCGACGTACGAGCAGCTGCCGGCTGAGCAGCAGGCCGGGCTTCGCGGCCGCCTCCAGGAAATGATGCGCACCAACACCTACAACGCGGCGAACGGCACGATCACGCTGCCGAACGATCGCGTTGCCGCCTTGTCGAACGTGGCCGCGCACTACGAGAGCCTGTTCGGCAACGACCCGGCCACGCAGAAGCTGCGCGAGGCCTACGCGATGAAGAACGACACGGTGCCCGATGCGGAACACCGCCGTGCGCTCACCGCGTTCTTCTGGTGGACGGCGTGGGCCGCGACCACCGAACGCCCGCGCGAGCCCGGCGACGCGATGGTGCCCAACCAGGCCGGCGTTCCCGACAAGCAGGTGACCTACACCAACAACTGGCCGAGCGAGCCGCTGGTCGGCAACACGCCGGCCGCGCCGCTATGGCTGTGGTCGGCCTTCAGCGTGCTGTTCCTGATCGCGGGCATCGGCCTGCTCGGCTGGCACCACGCCCGCACGCACGGCGAGGAAGGCCCGGTGAAGCTACCCGCGACCGATCCGCTCGCCGCGCTGCGCATCACGCCATCGATGCGCGCCACCGCGAAGTACTTCTGGGTCGTGCTGGCACTGTTCCTGGTGCAGATCCTGCTCGGCGCGATGACCGCGCACTACCAGGTCGAGGGCCAGGTCGCCTACGGTTTCAACCTGTCGAACATCCTTCCGTACTCGATCACGCGTACCTGGCATACCCAGTTGGCGGTGCTCTGGATCGCGGTGGCATGGCTCGCCACCGGCCTGTACATCGCGCCAGCATTGAGCGGGCATGAGCCGAAGTTCCAGCGCCTGGGCGTGAACTTCCTGTGGGTGTGCCTGCTGGTGATCGTGGTCGGCTCGTTCGCGGGCCAGTGGCTGGCGGTGATGCAGAAGCTCGGCCTGGACCTGAACTTCTGGTTCGGCCACCAGGGCTGGGAATACGCCGACATGGGCCGCTTCTGGCAGTGGTTCCTGTTCATCGGACTGCTGCTGTGGCTGACCCTGGTCGGGCGTGCGCTCTGGCCGGTGCTGCGCGGGCCGCAGAGCGACACCAAGGCCATCGTTGGCCTGCTGTTCCTGTCCACCGTCTGCATAGGGCTGTTCTTCGCCGCGGCGCTGATGTGGGGCGAGCACACCCACATCTCCGAGGTCGAGTACTGGCGCTGGTGGCTGGTGCACCTGTGGGTGGAAGGCTTCTTCGAGGTCTTCGCCGCGGCGGTGATGTCGCTGATCTTCGTGAAGCTCGGCCTGGTCAATGCCAAGTCGGCAACGACGGCGGTGCTGTTCGCCACCATCATCTTCATGTCCGGCGGCGTGCTCGGCACCCTGCACCACCTGTACTTCGTCGGCACGCCGACGGCCGTGGTTGCGCTGGGTGCGAGCTTCAGCGCGCTGGAAGTAGTGCCGCTGGCCTACATCGGCTTCGAGGCTTACCACACCTACAAGCTGGGCAAGGCGACACCCTGGATGGCGCGCTATCGCTGGCCGATCCTGTTCTTCATCGCGGTCTCGTTCTGGAACCTGGTGGGCGCGGGCCTGTTCGGCTTCCTCATCAACCCGCCGCTGTCGCTGTACTACATGCAGGGCCTCAACCTAACCCCGCTGCATGGCCACACTGCGCTGTTCGGCGTGTACGGCATGCTCGGCATCGCGCTGGTGCTGTTCTGCATGCGCGGCCTGCGCGGGCAGATGGTGTGGGACGTGCGCCCGCTGAAGGTCGCCTTCTGGTGCTTCAACATCGGCCTGGCAATGATGGCGGTATTCACGCTGCTGCCGCTGGGCACGATGCAGCTGCTGGCCGCGATCGAACACGGCTATGCGTATGCACGTTCTGCCGAGTTCATGCAGAAGCCCATCGTCGACATGCTGGTATGGATGCGCGTGCCGGGCGACACGGTGTTCAGCGTGGGCGCGCTGGCCCTGTGCTGGTTCGTGTTCCGCCTGTGGGTCGCGCCGAAGCCGGTGCCGGTCGGCGGCGCCGAGATCGAACACTTCGATAGCTGAGTGATGGCTGGTCTCGGGTGGGGCGGTTCTCGCCCCACCCGTTTTTTTGGAACGGCCGAGCGCCTGACCTGGATCAATTCATCCCACCCGCGAGACCGCGACAATCCGCGCATGGACAAACCGCGAGCAACCACGCCCAAGGCCCTTTCGCCGCAACTGCTGGCACAGGCCCCTCATCGGCTGATGTTCTTCGTCGGTGCCAGCAACGTGCTGCTGGCGATGCTTTGGTGGGCCGCCTGGCTGGTGTCGTCGCGCTGGCCGGTGTTCGCCATGCCGCAACCGCAGCCCTATGCGGGCTGGCTGCATGCCTTCGTGATGCAATACCAGATGCTGTCGAGCTTCATCTTCGGCTTCCTGCTGACGGTGTTCCCGCGCTGGATGGGGCTGGCCGACTTCGAACGCTGGCGGTACGTGCCGGTCGGACTCGGACTGTTCGGCGGGCAGCTGATGACGCTGCTGGGTGCGATGGGCTGGAGCGCCGGCATCGTGGTCGGGCTGCTGATGACGCTGGGCGGCTGGGTCGCCGCGCTGGTGACGCTGGCACCGCTGCTGTGGAAAGAGAAAGGCACGACAGGGCATGCCCGCTCGTGCTTCGCCGCCCTGCTGCTGGGCCTGATCGGATTGCTCGCATGGGTCGCGTTCGTGCTCGGCGCGCCGCCGATCTGGGCGTTCGTCAGCATCAAGCTGGGCAGCTTCGGACTGCTGCTGCCGATATACGTGACCGTCGCGCACCGCATGTTCCCCTTCTTCGCCGGCAACGCGGTGCCGGGCTACGCGCCGTGGCGACCGCTGTGGCTGCTGGGGGCGTTGTGGGCGCTGGCGCTGCTGCACCTCGCGCTGGAACTCACCCACGCCTACGCCTGGCTCTGGATCGCCGACGTGCCGCTGTTCCTGCTTACGGCGACGCTGTGCCTGCGCTGGTGGCCCAGCGGTCCGAAACCGGGGCTGCTGGCGGTGCTGTTCATCGGCCTGGGCTGGCTGCCGGTCGCCTTCGTGCTGTATTCGGCGCAAAGCATCGGCTATCTGTTCACCGGCGTGTATGCGCTGGGCCGGGCGCCCGCGCACGCGTTGTTCGTCGGCTTCTTCGGCAGCGTGCTGGTGGCGATGGTGACGCGGGTGACGCAGGGCCACTCCGGGCGCGCGCTGGTCATGCCCAAGGTGGCCTGGTATGCCTTTGTCGCGATCCAGCTCGTCGCCGTGATGCGCATCGGTGCGGAGTTCGCGCGCGATCCGATGCAATGGCAGGCCATCGCGGCGGTGGGCTGGCTGGTGGCGCTGCTGCCGTGGGTGGCACGGGTCGGCCGCATCTATCTTTCGCCACGCATGGACGGTAAGCCGGGATGATCGAGTTCTATCCCCAGATCAGGCAGTTCCACATCTTCGTTGCGTTGTTGAGCGGCTCGCTGTTCGCCCTGCGCGGCGCGTTCCTGCTGGCCGGTGCACGCTGGCCGCTTGCGCTTCCGGTGCGCTGGCTCAGCTACGCCGTCGACACCGCGTTGCTGACGGCGGCGCTGATGCTGCTGACCATCCTGCCCGGCGCGGTATTCGCCAACGGCTGGCTGGCGGTGAAGGTGACCCTGATGGTCGTCTACATCGTGCTGGGCGTGTTCGCGCTCAAGCGTGCGAAGACGCGGCGCGGGCGGCTGGGGTTCTACCTGGCGGCGCTGGTGACATTCCTGGCGATCTACGGGATCGCGCGCGCGCACCATCCGCTGGGCCTGTTCACTTACTGGTTCAGCTGACCTGGCTGAATCGTTGCGCTTTGCCAGCGCTGAATTGACCCAGGTCAAGGGCGGCCGGCCTCATCGGCGTAGCGTTGTCGCAGCAGAAAACAACGCCGCGCCACGGAGGCCGTCATGAACACCGCCCTGATCACCCCCTTCGTCCAGACGCCCGCGAGCGTGGAACTGGACACCCACCACGGCACGCGAGACTGGTCCGACCGCATTGCGCTCGGCATCACCCGCGGCCTGCGCTTCCTGGCCGACACCTTCTTCGCCAAGCGCTACGGCAACCGCGCCATCGTCCTGGAAACCGTGGCCGCGGTGCCTGGCCTGGTCGGCGCCGCGCTGATCCACCTGCGTTGCCTGCGCTGGATGAAGCACGACCACGGCTGGATCCGCGCGCTGATGGAGGAAGCCGAGAACGAGCGCATGCACCTGATGACCTTCATCGAGATCGCGCGTCCGAACTGGCTGGAGCGCGCGCTGGTGCTGGTCGCGCAGGCCGGCTTCTTCACCTTCTTCCTCATGCTGTACCTGCTGTCGGCGCGTACCGCGCATCGCCTGGTCGGCTACTTCGAGGAACAAGCGGTGGTGAGCTATACCCAGTACCTGCAGGAGATCGACAGCGGCCGGGTCGAGAACGTGCCGGCGCCGAAGATTGCCCGCGACTACTGGCAACTGGCGGCCGACGCCCGCCTGCGCGACGTGGTGCTGGCGGTGCGTGCCGACGAAGCCGGCCATCGCGACATCAACCATGACTTCGCCGACCAGTTGCGACCGGCGCAGGGGCGATTTGCGATGGGCCGTGGCGGACAGTGATGGCAATGAACAGTTCTCTCGCGATTCCGCGCGATTTCCTCGTGAACACACCCCTCGATAGCAGGCCCCTCGATAGCAGGCCCGAGGCTCTCGACCGCAGCACACTCGATGCCTGCTTCCTCGGCCCGTACGGCGAGAACGACTCGCTGCTGGAAAAGCTGGTCGTGGAATTCCTGCGCGACCATGTGTACTGGCGGCGCAACTTCCATCCGGAGGATCCACCGGTCATTCCCACGCGCGCGACGCAGCAGCCTGGCTACCAGGCCTTCGAGGCGCGCATGCGGCGCGAGTTGCATTCGCTGTCGGCGGCGCTGAAGAAGTCGGTTCCGTTCCACAGCCCACGCTACATCGGCCACATGGCCTCGGACCTGCTACTGCCCGGCCTGGCCGCGCAGCTGCTGACCCTTCCCTACAACCCCAATAACGTCAGCGAGGATGCCGCCCCCGTCACTGTCGAGATGGAAGTGCGCGCCGGCCTGCAACTCGCGCGGATGCTGGGGTATCCCGACGACCCGGCGCGCGACGACTGCGCGTTCGGACACCTCACGTCCGGTGGCACGCTCGCCAACTACCAGGCGCTGCGGCTGGCTTTGGCGCTGAAGGCGTTCCCGGTGGCATTGCGCGCAGCGGGCGTTCCGGACATCGACCTGCCGCCCGACGACTGGAGTGCATTCAACACCGGCACCACGGCCGGCATCGCCCTGCTCGACCGCTGGCAACGCTGGCTCGCGAACCAACCGGCGGACCAGCGCCGTGCCTGGCGCGCACGCGTGCAGGCGCAACGGATCGAGACGCTGGGGCTGGTCGAGTTCTTCGCGCGCCATGCGCAACTCAGCCCGCCGCGCGTGCTTGCGCCGGTCACCGCGCACTACTCGTGGAGCAAGGGCCTGAAGCTTCTCGGGCTGGGCCGCGCGCACCTGGAACTGCTACCCGAACGCAACATGCGGCTCGACGCTGAGGCATTGCAGGAGGCACTGGAACGCTGCCTGCGCGAACGCCAGCCCGTGTTGATGGTGGTCGCGGTGCTGGGTACCACCGAGTACGGCACGATCGACCCGGTCGACCGCGTGGTCGCCGCACGCGACACCATGCACGCACGTGGACTGGACTTCAGCGTCCACGTGGACGCTGCATGGGGCGGCTACCTGGCCACGTTGTTCCGCAATGCCGACGGCAGCCTGCGCAGTCGCGCCGAAGTCGGCGCGGACTTCGCGCATTTCCCGCAACCGGAAGTGCATGCCGCGTTCGCCGCGCTCGGCGGCACCGATTCGGTCACCGTCGATCCGCACAAGCTCGGCTACCTGCCCTATGGCGCGGGTGCCTTCATCTGCCGCGACCACCGCGCGATGGCGCTGCTCGCCGAGGAAGCCGATTATGTGTTCGACGGCGAAGGCGCGGACGACTACATGGCGCGTTATCGCCGCCTCGGCCAGTTCACTCCGGAAGGTTCCAAGTCCGGCGCGGCCGCGGCAGCGGTCTATGTCACCCATCGCGTGTTGCCGCTGGACCACGCGCACTTCGGCATGCTGCCCAGGCAGACCGTGCTCGCCGCCGAGGCGTTCCATCAGCGCGCACAGCGCTTTGCCGCCGAGCTTGCGGACAGTGTCCATGCCTGCATCCCCTTTGCGCCCGACAGCAACCTGGTCTGCCTCGCACTGAACCCAGCCGGCAATCGCGGCGTCGGCCATGCGAATGCCTTCGTGCGCCGGCTGCACGAGGAACTGCGCTGCGATCCGCAACGCCCGCTGCAGATGAAGGAGTTCTTCGGCTCGATGACCACGCTGCGACCGGATGTCCTCGGCGCGGCCGAAATGCAACGCATCGCCGCGCAGCTACGGCTCGACCCGGCGACCTTCGACGATGCCGCCGACCGCCTGGTGATCCTGCGCCACACGCTGATGAACCCGTACCTGATCGACCGCGAGAACGGGATCAGCTACATCGACCGCTACTTCGACTACCTGGCCATGCGCGTACGCGCGCTGTGCTGAGGGAGTGCACATGCCCACTGCCGCGACCGCAACTGTCTTCGCCGACCACGACGTCCAGCGTGACTGGTGCCTGGCCGCACTCGCGAAGCTGCAGCAGGAGGCCGCGCGATCGGCCGACACCCATTTGTTGAAGATCGATCTGCCCGGTTTCCCCGGCATCGGCTTCTACTTCAAGGACGAGGCCGCGCACCCGACCGGCAGCCTCAAGCATCGCCTCGCCCGCTCGCTGTTCCTGTATGCGCTGTGCAATGGCCGCCTGCAGGCCGGGCAGCCCGTCGTCGACGCCTCCTCGGGCAGCACGGCGATTTCCGAAGCCTGGTTCGCGCGACTGCTCGGCTTGCCGTTCACCGCGGTGATGCCGGCCTGCACCGCGCCGCGCAAGATCCGCGACGTCGAAGCGCTCGGCGGCGTGTGCGACCTCGTCGACAACCCGGCCGACGTGCACGCACGCGCCGCGTGGCACGCCGCGCGCGGCGCCTGCCACCTCGACCAGTTCGGGCTCGCCGAACGCGCCACCGACTGGCGCGGCAACAACAACATCGCCGAATCCATCCTGCAGCAGATGAGCCGCGAACCCGATCCGGAACCCGCCTGGATCGTATGCGGCGCCGGCACCGGCGGCACCTCCGCGACCATCGGCCGCTACCTGCGCTATCGCGGCCTGCACACGCGGCTTTGCGTGGCCGATCCCGCGGGCAGCGGCTTCGTGAACGGCTGGCGCGCGCGCGATCGCGCCGCGCTCGCCACGCAGCCGACACTGATCGAAGGCATCGGCCGGCCGCGCGTCGAGCCGGGCTTCGTGTTCGAGGTCGTCGACGAAGTGGTCGAAGTGGCGGACACCGCGTCGATCGCCGCCGCGTGGCTGCTGGAGGACCTGCTGGGCCGGCGCTACGGCGGTTCGTCAGGCACCAATTTCGTCGCCTGCCTGCAGCTGGCGGAGGCGATGCGCGCACGTGGCGAGCGCGGCAGCATCGTCAGCCTGCTGTGCGATCGCGGCGAGCGCTACGAGCAGACGCTGTTCGACCGCGACTGGCTGCGGGCGCAGGGGGTCGATCCCGCTGCGGCGTTCAAACGGCTCGCGGCCCGCCTCGCGCTCGGCTAGCGCATTCCAGCATGGGAAGCAGGAGGCGGCGCCCCTGCTCCCCTTGCGGCCGCGCGCATCACTCCGCGTCAGCCGCAACTGCCGCAGCAGCCGCAGTTCTCCGCTTCGTCGGCGTCGGCGCCGGCCACGACGAAATCGATCACGATCGCGCCCGGTTCGCGCTGGCGATACTGGATATCGAGTGTGTCGCCGTAACGCTGCAGCAGTTGCGCCAGCAGCGGCAACGGATCGTGGTCGTTGACGAAGCGCATCGTTTCACCGGGCTGCAGCGCATCCAGTGCGCCGAAGATCGCCGCGTGGCGGAAGCGCTTGGCGATGCCACGCGCGTCGAAGGGGTGCACCTGCTGGGCCAGGGTGTTGGAAGCAATCATGGCGGCTCGTCCGGACTTGGGGACGCCAGCATGCAGGCCGCGGTCGCGGCCGCCATTGACCTGGATCATGCCCGGTATGGATCGGGCGGCATGCGTTTCCGTCCGTGGACGTGCTGCTGCACTTGACCGGCGTCAGTGCGGCAGGCGGCCGCGCGATTAGCGTGCGCAAGCCGCCGCGCTCGAAAGGCGTTCCACGTAGCCCTGTACGTCCTGCGAACCGCTGAACAGCAGTTCGCCGTCGACGAGGTAACTGGGCACTCCGCTCACACCACGCGCCTTGATTCTCACGTCGAACGAGCGGATCTCGTCTTGCGCCAGAAGCGACCGGCGCAGCGCATCCGCCTGCATCCCGGCTTCTTCGGCGATGCGCTCAAGCACGGCGTGGTCGCCGATGTCCTTGCCCTGGGTGAAGTAGGCAGTGAACAGTGCATCGATAACTTGATCCTGCAGCACCGCACCGCCTTCGGCATGTGCCAGCCGTGCGAGGGCGTGAGCCGCCACCGTGTTGGGCGTGCGCGTCTGGAGCTGGTAATTGAACTCCGCGCCAAAACGACGACCGGCCTCGATGGCGCGTGCGTCCATGGCCAGCGAGTTCTCCCAGCCGAAGCGCATCGTGCGGAACTGCTTGCGGTCCATGCCTTCCGTCGGGATGGTGGGATTGAGCTGGTAGGGAAGCCATTCGATCTCGACGTCCACGCCCTGCTCGGCGAGTGGGCCCAGCGCCAGGTCGAGGCTGCGCTTGCCGATGAAGCACCACGGGCAGATCACATCGGCGACCACCTGCAGGCGCAGCAAGGCGCGGTTGGGCAACGTGGGGTTGTGCATGACGTTCAAAATCCTGTCCTTCGTTGTTTACAGAGTGATTGATCACGCATGTGCCCGCGCGATGGCACTGGATCCCGGGAATCGCACGCGGCACAGGATGGCCATCCAGAGCGGATGGCCACCCGCATCGGGACCTGCTACTTCTTTCCGGCCTGACGCTGCCGCCGGAATTCGGGCACGGGCAAGCCGCCCCAGCCCCAGTTATCCAAGGGAACCTCCTCGATCACGACAAAGGTCGAGTCGAGTGGCTTGTTGAGGACGTTCAGCAACACTTCGCTGATTCCCTTGATCAGCGCCGCCTTCTCTTCCGGCGTGGGCGCATCGCGATCGGGGCTGGTCCCTTCACGCGTGATCTGGACATTGACCATAGGCACGGTTGCACTCCTGGCTAATCCGGGGCGTGGAATGCCCTCGAAGACTGTGGGGGAAAGCCGGTAGGGCGCCGATACGGTCGGCGCTTCCGACAGCCACTAATCTAGGAGCGGAACATGGCCTTGCGAATCCACGACGTCCGGCAGACATTCTTCCGCGCCGCGGTGCAATCGCTGGGCGCGTCTGCGCCTACGTGTTCAGCTTGGCGAAGATCGCACGCAGGCGCGGCGTGGCGAAATCGACGAACGCACGCACCTTCGGCACCGACAGGCGCCCGTAGGGCGAGACCAGGTGTACCGGGAGCGGCGCCGGCTCCGCATCGGCCAGGACGATGCGCAATGCATCCTGCTCAAGTTCGGAAGCGACGTGATACGACAGCAGTCGGGTCACGCCGTGTCCTTCCACCGCCGAGGCCCTTGCCGCGTGCACGTTGTTGACGACCAGACGTGGAGTAAATGGAATGGATTGATGAATCGAAGATCCTTCCGTTGGCGGGAAGCTCCACGAATCCAGACCCATGTGCGACATCGTGATGATCTGGTGCGCACTCAGGTCGGAGGGTTGCTTGATGGCTGGATGTGTCGCCAGGTAGCGCGGCGATGCCACGATCACGCGCCGAGCCTCGCCGATGCGAGTTGCGACCAGCGTCGAGTCGGCCAGAGGGATAACGCGCAACGCCAGGTCCATGCCTTCGTCGATCAGGTTGACTGGTCTTTCCAGCAGGTGCATCCGCACGTTGACCGTCGGGAATTCCTCGATGAAGGCATCGACGATCGGACGTAGCAGTTCCACGCCAATAAACATGGTGGAGGTGATCGTCAGGGTGCCGCGTGGCACCGAGCGCTCGCCGGCGGCCTGCCGGTCCGCCTCCTCGAGGTCCGTGAGCACTTTCCTGCAGGCGGCGGCGTATCGCTCGCCGGCTTCGCTCAGCTTGATGGAGCGTGTGGTCCGGTGCAGCAGCGGCACGCCGACATGCGCCTCGAGATAGGCGACGGCCCGGCTCACCGCGGCGGGCGAGCGACCGGTCCTGCGGCTTGCGCCGGCGAGGCTGCCCTCGTCGAGGGCGGCGATGAAGATCTTCATGGCCTCGATGCGATCCATCTGCGCCACCGTACTCTTTAGCGGAGCCGAACCGGCCTGGTCCGGTCGCATTTGACCACCGCGCAGGTGGACGCGTCGAGGACCACCGCCAGGCGTCGCTGTCGCCCCGGCTTCTGGTGAATCAGCGGCCGCCCCATCGCGTCACCCTGGGGCGCGCGAGACGAAATCGAGCTCGCGGATATTGGGCGCCTGGTGTTCATGGAGGATGACGGTAATGGTTTTCGGGTCGGCATTCAGTGTGTTGACAGTGGCCTCAACGAGGTCCGTCACCAGCGACCGCTTCTGTTCCGTCGACAGAGGCGTGGAGAGATGACATTGGATCAGTGGCATGGCGGCGTCTCCAGGACTCGGCCTATCGTTCGGGCGTCGGCTTCGCGAAATCCGGCAGGTGTTGCCCGTTCTCGACCAGGTTGATGCCAGGATTCTCGTGGATGATCAGGTGCACGTTCTCGCGCGGCTCGCCCGTGGCCCGGTTGACCGCATCGAGAATGGCCGTCGCAAACCTGCGCTTCTGCTCGTCGCTGCGACCGATGCGCATGTCTATGGTGAGTATCGCCATCGTGGGGTTCCTCGCTTGAGTGGGTGACATCACTACAGCCGCACGGGCGCAAACGGAAGGCCGCCGGAGATCACGCGGCCTTGACCTGTGCTCCAAGTTCGGTCAAGGACGTCTTGGCGTGCCTCGTACCGTTGTGCATTCCAAGCTCGGAAGCGGCCGCATCGACTGCTTCAGTGGGGCGAGGAATGTACGCGTTCCTCTTCATGCCCAGAAAGCATGCTCCGCGGAAGTCAGCCTTCCAACGCACGAAATAATCGTATCGGCGGGCCGCTGCCGTTGCCTGGAAGCGCGTCGGCGGGGGCGTCGAATATAGGCCGATACAGACCGATGCAGAGGCTCGATTTGGCAAAGACCCATTCTTCCATCGCGTGGAAGAAAGTATTTCGCCATGCAGTCTTTCTTGCGCCCCATCGACGCGAGTAACTTCGAATCGCAGGCCATTCTCCAAACGAGCGCGCTTGCCGCCACTCCCCCGGTGCACCACCCGGGAGGTGTGGGGGCATCGGGTGTAGAAGGTCAAAGATCGCTGGAACATCCTGCTCCTGCCCGACGCGTAAACCACTATCCACATTCGTCACCTCCCCCACTGGAACTCCACCATGAAGCTCAACTTGCTCGCCACGGCATTTCTTGCTGTCGGCATCGCGTTCACCGCTCCCGTGTTTGCCCAGGAGGCCTCGGCTCCCAAGGCCACCAAGCCGCAGCGGGCCACCGACGCCCCGGACCAGATCCGGCTCACCAAGGTCACGCCCGAGTATTGGCGCGTCACCTTGCACAACCCCCCGTACAACCTCTACGGCCCGAACACGATGCCGCAGTTGAACAAAGTCGTGACTGCGATGGAGTCCGATCCGAACGTCAGGGTGGTCGTGTTCGAGAGCGACGTGCCGGACTTCTTCATGACCCATTACGACTTCGTGCCACCGCTGGCCGAGTCCACCAGCCTGCCGCCGGGCAAGACCGGCCTGCCGCAGCTGCCGGACATGCTGGTGCGCATCAGCAAGGCGCCGGTCGTGTCGATCTCGAAGATCCGCGGCCGCGCCACCGGCGTCGGCAGCGAATTGGCGCTGGCCACCGACATGCGCTTCGCCAGCCGCGAGAAAGCCAAGCTGTCGCAGTTCGAGATCGGCGCCGGCTTCGCGCCGGGCGGCGGGCCGTCGGCGCGCCTGCCGCGCCTGATAGGCCGCGGTCGYGCGYTGGAAGTGCTGATGACCGGCAGCTACCTCGACGGCGAACTCGCCGAGCGCTACGGCTACGTCAATCGYGCGCTGCCCGATGCCGAGCTGGACAAGTTCGTCGACACGATGGCSCGYCGCATYKCCGGGTTCGACAAGCAGACCATCGCCGACATCAAGCGCCTGGTCGATGCCAGCAGCCTGCCGACCAACGAACAGATAGGAGCGGAGTGGGAGGCGTTCCTCACCTCGGTGCAGCGCCCGGCCGCGCAGCAGCGCATCGGCAAGTTGATGCAGCAGGGCCTGCAGACCAACACGGACCTGGAAAGGAACCTGGACGTGTACACCGGCAAGCTCAACGAAGTGTCGAAGTGACCGTTGGCCACACGGCGCCGGATTCGACCGGCGCCTGTGGCGTTTCCTCGAACCATGGGCATCACCCGTTCCGGCTGGAGGACCGTCTTGAGCTAAAGGTCCCCGGCCGCAACGCGGGGCAATTCTTGTTGTGTTGAAGCCTGCCCGGCCGCGCTCAAATTCCGCGGAACACCAGCGTCGCGTTGGTGCCGCCGAAACCGAAGCTGTTCGACATCACCGTACGCAACGCTGCCTCGCGCGACGCGCGCAGGATCGGGAAGCCTTCGGCACGCGTGTCCAGTTCGTCGATGTTCGCCGAGCCCGCCATGAAGCCGTCGCGCAGCATCAGCAGGCTGTAGATCGCCTCGTGCACGCTGGCTGCGCCCAACGAATGGCCCGTGAGCGCCTTGGTCGAGGACAGCGGCGGTACCGCGTCGCCAAAGGCCGCGCGCACCGCCTCGAGTTCGACGATGTCGCCGAGCGGGGTCGAGGTCCCGTGGGTGTTGAGGTAGTCGATCGGGCCGACGCCCTGCCCGTCCAAGCCCGCCATCGCCATGCGCATGCAACGCATCGCGCCCTCGCCATTCGGCGCCACCATGTCGGCACCGTCGGAGGTGACACCGTAGCCGGTGAGTTCGGCATGGATGCGCGCGCCGCGTGCCTTGGCGTGTTCGTAATCCTCCAGCACCAGCATGCCGCCACCGGAGCCGATGACGAAGCCATCCCGGTTCGCGTCATAAGGACGCGAGGCGCGTTCGGGCGTGTCGTTGAAATGAGTCGACAGCGCGTGCATGGCATCGAACTGGCAGGTCATGCCCCAGTGCAGTTCTTCGCCGCCGCCGGCGAAGACGATGTCCTGGGCGCCGTGGCGGATCAGGTCGGCGGCAGCGCCGATGCAATGCGCCGAGGTCGCGCAGGCGGCGGAAAGCGCGTAGCTGACCCCGCGGATGCCGAAGGCAGTGGCAAGGTTCGCTGACACGGTCGAACCCATCGTGCGCGGCACCATGTACGGGCCGACCTTGCGCACGCCCTTCTCACGCAGCAGGTCGCCGGTTTCGATCTGCCAATGCGGCGAGGCGCCGCCGGAACCGGCGATCAGTCCGGTACGCGCATCGCGCACCGCGTCGTCGGACAGGCCCGCGTCGGCGATCGCGTCGCGCATGGACACATATGCGAAGGCCGCCGCATCCCCCATGAAGCGCTTGAGCTTGCGGTCGATCGCGGCGTCGAGATCGATGTCGCATACGCCGGCGACCTGGCTACGCAGGCCATGCGCGGCGTGTTCGGGCGCCGCGCGCAGGCCACTGCGGCCCTCGCGCAGTGCGCTGGAGACGCTGGCCGCGTCGTTGCCCAATGGCGAGACGACGCCCATGCCCGTAACGACGACGCGACGCATCAGAAGCCCTCCGTCGATTGGAACAGCCCGACGCGCAGGCCTTCGGCTTCGTAGATCAGGCGATCGTCGACATAGGTGCGACCATCGGCGATGACCATGCGCAGCTTGCCGCGCAGCACGCGCTTCACGTCGATCTCGTAACGGACCCGCTTCGCGGTCGGCAGCACCTGACCGGTGAACTTGACCTCGCCCACGCCCAGCGCGCGGCCGCGACCGGGCTCGCCCAGCCACGGCAGGAAGAAACCGGCGAGCTGCCACATCGCGTCGAGGCCGAGGCAACCGGGCATCACCGGATCGCCTTCGAAGTGGCAGGCGAAGAACCACAGGTCCGGACGAATATCGAGCTCGGCGACCAGCTGGCCCTTGCCGAAGGCACCGCCGTCCTCGGTGATGCGGGTGATACGGTCGAACATCAGCATCGGCGGCGCCGGCAGGCGGGCGTTGCCGGGGCCGAACATCGTGCCCTGGGCGCATTCGAGCAGCTGTTGGGTGTCGAGTGAGGCGGGTCGCGACATGGGAAGAACCGTGATGGGGAGGGAAGCGGCGACGCAGCTGGCTGCGACGCGGACCGGTGCACATGAGCTCATGAAACACCCCCCATGCGATAGCGCACGGGAAGTTGGGCGCTATCCGGATAATGGGCGTCCGACCCCGGGTGCGTCGACTCCCCGCATTCAGCAAACTCGGCGCGGCCGGCCGTGGGGGACGCAGGAGCCGGGCGGTTCACGCCGCCTCGTCCGGCGTTTGCGCTCCCGCACCGCCGGCACTCGCGACGTATGCATGGTCGCGGCCAGCCAGACCGAGCGCCGCGGGCAATGCCTGGCGTACGTAGACCTCGGCGGCCAGCACCTCGTCGAAGCCGACATGACGGCGCTTCTTCACTCCGTATTCGGAGAGCAGCAGGTGTTTGTCCGCGGTGACGCCGGCGCGGGCCAGGCAGGCCGACACGCAGGCCAGCGCGCAGCCGTCGAGCGCCACGATCGGCCTGCCGCCCTGTGCGGTCTTCACCAGCGCAGTCACGCCACCGCCGACGCCGGCGATGCACGACATCTCCGCGGCGCCGTTGCGGTCGAGCCAGACGGCGATCTGGTTGGCCATCTGCGCGGCACTGGAACAGCCCGAGCACGAATAGACCAGGGGAATCTTCCTGCTCATGCGATTGTCTTCCCCGGAACTCATGGCTGCGCCCATTCGAGCTGCAGCCACAGCTTGGTCGTGTCGCGCGCGAAGCCGTCGCTGCGGTAGTCGGCGAGCTTGGCCAGTCCACTCAGCTTGCCGTGTACCGGGAAGCCCAGCGACGCATTCCACTCCTGGCCGTAGTCCTGGCTTCCGCTGTCGGCACGATAGTCGTGCCAGGCCAGCGCCCATTTGAGCTTCGACAGCGAGGCTCCATGTCCGAGCGCGGCGCCAGCCGCCAGGTAGCGATCCTCCAGCCCCGCCGGCGGCGTGACCAGGAACTTGTCGGCCCAGCCATTGAACGCGTGCAGCGTCGCCAGCGGCGTCTGCAGCGCGTGACGTCCGTTGCCGCCGAGGTGTTCCCAGCCCGCGCGCCAGGTGATGCCGTTGCGGGTGAGCGCGGGTTCGACCAGCCAGTACTGGTGCGAGAACGACAGCGGGTTGTCGGCGTAGTCGCCTTGTTGCGCCCACTCCAGCGCCAGCCCCCAGCCGTTGCCGTCGCGCACCGTGTCGGTGAGCGCGCGCAGGCCCCAGGTCGCGGTCGATGCGGTGGCGACATCGCGGTCGTCGTGCAGGTGGGCGTAGCCCACCACCTGCTGCACGCCATGCTTCCATGCGAGGTTGAACGCATGGCTATCGAGGTTGCGTTCGCGCGCCAGCACGTCACGCGCCTGGTCGCCGTTGACGCGATGCACGCGATCCAGCCATGCGTAGCGCGCGGTCAGGCCAGGCCGCAATCCCACGTCGAACGCGACTGCATCGAAGGTCTGCTCGTTCTGGCGCCAGCCGCTGTTGCCGATCCAGCGCTGGTTGTCGAACAACAAACGCTGCCGCCCCAGCGTGGCGCCGGCATGCCCGCCCTTCCAGGCCAGGTAGACCTGGTTCAACTCGGCGCCTTCGGGATCGGTGATCGCCGGGCGCGTGGTGACGCCATTGGCGCCGCTGTTGTAACGATCCCCGGCGCTGGCGATCCCCTCGCCTTCCAGCAACGCACTGAAGCCATGCGCCCAACGCATGCGCAGGCCGGCACGCAGGCGCAGCGTGGTCGCGTTGGACGTGCTTGCGAATGCATCATCGTCGACGAACTCGTTGCGCAGGCGCGCATTCCATTCGAACCCGATTGACGTGGATGCTGGCGAGGGTGCGGACGAGGGGACGGGGGACGAACCTGGCTCGGCGGCGACCGCGCAGGCCGGGGCTGCCAGCGCGGCGACGATCACGGCGGACGGCCATACGGGGGGTAACATCGGGCGGCTCCTCCTGTGGTTACGGATAGGCTCCCCCCCGTGTAGCGCTGCCGCCTTGACCTCGATCAACCCGCAGAGTGCGCAGGTGATCGTGTTCACCCGGCTTGACCCAGATCAGATCAGGGACTTCGCCACACGCTCAGACTGCGTTGCATCGGAAACCCATCCACGATGCAAACGTCCAGGAGTCCGCAATGAATGCCGATGATCGTTCCCGTCCGGCGCTATTCCTCGCCATCGCCATCGCAGCGTTGATCGCTGCCGCGCTCACCGCATATGCCGTGACTACCACCGACACAACCGACGCCGGTCCACAGGCAGTCGCGATCCAACCCACGGGGATGTCCGTCCCGTTCTGAAGGCTAAGGAGTTGGCAATGAAGACAGTGATCTGGAATCACCGTTCGTTGGTCCTCGCCGTTGCGCTCGCCGCGCTCGCCCTCACCGGATGCAAAGCCGACAGGAGCGACAAGGGTGACGCGGCCAAGACATCGGCCGCCGCGACCGACACGGGCGGCTCGCAGAAGGGCGACTTCGGTCCGCCACAAGGCGCGGAGATCAAGGCCGTGCTGACCTCGCCTCCCAACGTGCCCCCCGCCACCGGGCGCAAGGCGCCGGCGAAAGTCATCGTCGAACTCGACGTCGTTGAAAAGGAGATGCCGATCTCCGAAGGCGTGACCTACACCTTCTGGACCTTTGGCGGCACCGTACCGGGCAGCTTCATCCGCGTGCGCCAGGGCGACACCGTCGTCTTCCACCTGCGCAACATGCCCGACAGCAAGATGCCCCACAACATCGACCTGCACGGCGTCACCGGCCCCGGTGGCGGCGCCGCGTCGAGCTTCACCGCGCCCGGCCATGTCTCGCGCTTCACCTTCAAGGCGCTCAACGCAGGCCTGTTTGTCTACCACTGCGCGACCGCCCCGGTCGGCATGCATGTCGGCAACGGCATGTATGGCCTGATCCTGGTCGAGCCGCCGGAAGGCCTGCCCCCGGTCGACCGCGAGTACTACGTGATGCAGGGCGACTTCTACACGTCCGGCAAGTACCGCGAAAAAGGCCACCAGCCCTTCGACATGGAGAAGGCGATCGAGGAGCACCCGACCTACGTGTTGTTCAACGGCATGGAAGGCGCCCTCACCGGCGACAAGGCGCTTACGGCCAAGACCGGTGAAACGGTGCGCCTGTTCGTCGGCAACGGCGGCCCCAACCTGGTGTCGAGCTTCCACGTGATCGGCGAGATCTTCGACAAGGTCTGGTTCGAGGGCGGTACGCGCTTCCAGGAAAACGTGCAGACCACGCTGATTCCCTCGGGCGGCGCGGCGATCATGGACTTCCACCTGGAAGTGCCGGGCAGCTACGTCCTCGTCGACCACTCGATCTTCCGCGCCTTCAACAAGGGGGCGCTGGCGATCCTCAAGGCCGACGGTGCCGAGCGCAAGGACATCTACTCGGGCAAGGAAGTCGATGCGATGTACATCGGCGACCGCGCACAGCCCAACCTCGCCGCCGTCACCCAGGCAGCCACCGCGGCTACGACCGGCGCGCTGACCGCCGAAGACCAGATCAAGGCCGGCCAGGCACTGTTCGCCGGCACCTGCTCGACCTGCCACCAGCCCAACGGCGAAGGCATGGAAGGCGTATTCCCGCCGCTGGCGAAGTCGGACCTGATCAAGGCCAATCCCAAGCGCATCGTCGACATCATGCTGCATGGCCTCACCGGCCCCGTGACCGTGAACGGCAAGGACTACAACTCGGTGATGCCGCCGATGTCGCAGCTCACGGATGACGAAGTCGCCAACATCGGCACTTACGTGCTCAACAGTTGGGGCAATCCGGGCGGCAAGATCGACAAGGACGAAGTCGCCGCGCGTCGCAAGGCGGGCGGGCCCGCCGCAGCGGCGGAGCACTGAGCCATGCGCCGCGTGTCCGCCCTGCTGCTGCTCGTACTTCCCGTCGCCGGCCTCGCCGCCGCCGCCGGGTTGTTCGCGCCGATGCCGGGCGGCACGTTCAAGTCGGCGCTGCAGTACGAAGACGCGAAGGGCGGCGTGCGCATCGCGCCCTTCGCGCTGATGCGCAAACCGGTCACCAATGCGGACTTCCTCGCGTTCGTGAAGACGCATCCGCAGTGGCAGCGGGATCGCGTCGCCCGCGTGTTCGCGGAACCGCGCTACCTGTCGCACTGGCAGGGCGCGACCGAACTGGGCCCGAAAGCGGAGCCGGGGCAACCGGTCACCTGGGTCAGCTGGTTCGCGGCGAACGCCTACTGCGAGTCGATCGGTACGCGCCTGCCGACCTGGTCGGAATGGGAGTACGCCGCCGCGGCCGACGAAACCCGCAAGGACGCACGCAAGGACCCGGCCTGGCGCGAACGCATCCTGACCTGGTACTCGCGCCCTTCCAATCAAGCCCTTCCCCGCGCCGGCCTGCAGGCGCCCAATGCCTGGGGCGTGCAGGACATGCACGGCCTGGTGTGGGAATGGACCGACGACTATTCATCGCTGCTGGTGTCGGGCGACAACCGCAACCAGGGCGATGCCGACAAAACCAAATTCTGCGGTGCCGGTGCACTGTCGATGGACGACCGCGAGAACTACGCGGTGCTGATGCGAGTGGCGATGCTGTCCTCGCTGGAAGGCAGTGACGCCACCGCCAACCTCGGATTCCGCTGCGCGAGGAGCGCTCGATGAAAAAATTCAGGAACCTGGCAATTGCCGTCTGCACGGGAGCGCTGCTCACGCTGCTGAGCGCCGCCACGCTGGCCGCACCCACAACGCCGCCACCCTTACCGCGCGATTCGGTCTATCAGTTGCCGCTGCTGCTGACCAACCAGGCCGGCCAGGCCAGCGACTGGCGGCTGCGGCGCGGCAAGCCGCAACTGGTGTCGATGTTCTACACCTCCTGCAAATACATCTGCCCGCTGATCGTCGACTCGGGCAAGGCGATCGAGAAGAACCTCACGCCAGCGCAGCAGCAGCAACTGGGCATCCTGCTCATCAGCATGGATCCGGCGCGCGACGATGCCGCCGCGCTCAAGGCCATCGCCGACAAGCGCAACCTAGATACGCGACGCTGGACGCTGTCGGCGCCGCCTGCCGCTGACGTGCGCACCGTCGCCGGCGTGCTGGGCATCCGCTTCCGCCAACTCGCCGACGGCGAGTTCAACCACACCAGTGCGCTGGTGCTGCTCGACAAGGATGGCCGCATCCTCGCGCGTACCGAGCAGGTAGGCACCCGCCCCGATCCCGAGTTCCTCGCCGCCGTACGCAAGGCCACCCAGCCGTAAGCGGATTGCGGGCGAACAAGACGGAACACTGCCCGTCAATCGCGTCCGCATGGCGGGTTTGAAATCCGCACCCCCCAAGTCAGAGAGTGACACCATGAAATCCACTTCGAAAGCACTGCTCGGCCTGGCGCTCCTGGGCGCCGCTTCCCTCGTCCACGCCGCCCCCAACTGCACGCTCAAGCTGACGGGCAACGATGCGATGCAGTACGACCTGAAGACCGCCACGGTTTCCGCGTCCTGCCCGAAGATCACCATCGAGCTCACCCATGTCGGCAAGATGCCCGCGCAGGCGATGGGCCACAACGTGGTCATCAGCCAGACGGCGGACATGAACGCGATTACCGCCGCGGGCACGAAAGCCGGTGCCGCGGCGGGCTACGTGCCCAAGGGCGATGCCGAGGTGATTGCCGCCACTCCGGTCGTCGGCGGCGGCGCCAGCACGAAGGCCACGTTTGCCGGGAGCAAGCTCAAGGCGGGCGGTGACTACACCTTCTTCTGCTCCTTCCCCGGTCATTCGGCATTGATGAAGGGCAAGCTGGTGGTGACGAAGTAACGCCACGCCGGCGTTGCTTCACTCCACCCGGCGTCCTTCGACTCTGCCACGCGCGGATCGAAGGGCGCGCGCGTTCAACGCCAGCGATGGCGGGCTCGGCAGCGCGCGATCGGACAGTCGCGATCACCGCGGAACGACCCCGCGCGATGCGACGCCGCTGCAACGTCAATGCCGCATCAACAAGGGCAGGTCGGCTTTTTCCAGCATGAAGCGCGTCACGCCGCCCAGGATGCGTTCGGTGAAGCGCGTATGGCCGTAGGCGCCCATCACCAGCAGGTCCGCATAGGCGGCATGCGCGGCTTCGAGAATCGGTGCGCCCTGGTCGGCGGTGGCGTCCAATACCTCGAATTCGACCGGCAGTTCGTGCCGGCGGCACCATTGCTCAAGTGCGAACTCCGGCACCCGCACGGGTGGCAGTATCGCCTTGCGCGTGCCCGTCAACAGCACGATGCGCTTCGCGCGCCGCAACAGCGGCAGCGCGCCATGCAGGGCGCGAATGGCCTCGATCGAGCCGTTCCAGGCAACGACGACGCAGTCCAGGCCGAGCGCCTGGTGCCCCGGCGGCACGACCAGGCACGGCAGGCCCGCGTGCAGGATGATCGAAGCCAGCGCGGCGGGGCCGCTCCACATCTCGTCCGCATCCCTGGCGAGCACGAGCAGGTCGTGCCAATTGCTGGTGAAGCGCAGCGCATCGCCGACATGGCCCCGGGCCACCAGCCAACGCGGGAAGACGGCCCCGCTGGATTCGGCCCAGGCTTCGAACACGGGCGCGGCCTTCTCCGCGTCGCGCACCTGTTCGTCGATGGCGGCGGCGTATTCAGCCAGAAGCAACCCGGAGTCGTATTCCCACACCGGGGGAATGCCGCCCTGCACCACGTGCAGCCCGGTCAGACCGGTGCGCAACTGCCCCGCCAGGCGTGCCGCGAAGGCGACGCCGGCATCCCAATCCGGATAACGCGTGGCGCGAACCAGCAGATCCATGGCGATCTCCTCGATAACCGGCGATTGCGGGAGTTGCATCCTGCACCCGTGCGGGGCCCGGCGCCTTGATCCAGCTCAATTCCCCGGGCAATTTGCCTTGGCCCATGGGCCTATTGCCCTGCGCCCGGGATGAGAGGACAAAGGCATGTTGGCAGTGAACGCGCCCATGCGATGTTCGCCCGATGGTCGCGGCGCCGATTGATCTGATTGATCCGGATCAAGAATGGGTTTCCCCGGAAACCCAAAATACGAGACGTCGAAGCGAGCCTCCTCCCATGACCTCCAATGACGCGATTCCCGCCGGACCCACCGCAGGTGGCGCCCCGGCGTCCAACCCCGCTCCTGCCGCCGACGCACGGTACGGTTTCTACAACGACAAGGTAGTCCTGCAGTTCTCCATCGCCACCGTGGTGTGGGGCATCGTCGGGATGGCGGTGGGTGTGCTGATCGCCGCGCAGCTGTACTGGCCGACGATCGGCGAGGGCATTCCCTGGCTCAGTTACGGCCGCTTGCGTCCGCTGCATACCAATGCGGTGATCTTCGCCTTCGGCGGCTCCGCTCTGTTCGCCACCTCGCTCCACGTCGTGCAGCGCACCTGCCATGTACGGCTGATCTCCGACAAGCTCGCCGCCTTCGTGTTCTGGGGCTGGCAGGCGGTGATCGTCGCCGCCGCCATCACGCTGCCCCTGGGCATGACCCAGGGCAAGGAATATGCCGAGCTGGAATGGCCGATCGACCTGCTGATCACGGTCGTGTGGGTCGCCTATGCGGTGCTGTTCTTCGGCACGATCGTCAAGCGCCGGGTCAACCACATCTACGTGGCGAACTGGTTCTACGGCAGCTTCATCCTCACCATCGCCCTGCTCCACATCGTCAACAACATGGCCATGCCGGCGGGGCTTACCAAGTCCTATTCGGCCTACACCGGTGCGGTCGACGCGATGGCGCAATGGTGGTACGGCCACAACGCGGTGGGTTTCTTCCTGACCGCCGGTTTCCTCGGGATGATGTACTACTTCGTGCCGAAGCAGGCGCAGCGTCCGATCTACTCGTACCGCCTTTCGATCGTGCACTTCTGGGCCCTGATCGCCGTCTACATGTGGGCGGGCCCGCACCATCTGCAGTACACCGCCCTGCCCGACTGGGTGCAGTCGCTCGGCATGGTGTTCTCGCTGATCCTGCTCGCGCCGTCGTGGGGCGGCGCTCTGAACGGCATCCTCACGCTGTCGGGCGTGTGGCACAAGCTGCGTACCGACCCGATCCTGAAGTTCATGATCGTCGCGATCAGCTTCTACATGATCGCCACCTTCGAGGGGCCGATGATGTCGATCAAGACGGTCAACTCGCTGTCGCATTACACCGACTGGACCGTCGGCCACGTGCACGCGGGCGCGCTGGGCTGGGTGGCGATGATCTCGATCGGCGCGATCTATTCGCTGCTGCCGCGCCTTCTTGGCCGTGAATCGATGTACTCCACCAGGTGGATCGACACGCATTTCTGGCTGCACACCTTCGGCGTGCTGCTGTACATCGCGGCGATGTGGATCGCTGGCGTCATGCAGGGCCTGATGTGGCGCGCGACCAACGCCGACGGCACCCTCACCTACAGCTTCGTCGAGGCGCTCAATGCCACGTATCCCTACTACCTCGTGCGCCTGGGCGGCGGTCTCGTCGTGCTGTCCGGCATGGGACTGATGGCCTTGAACATGTGGAAAACGTTCGCGATGGCACCGGCGCGCGCTCCGCAGCCGGTACTCGCCCCCGACATCAGCGATGCGCGCGCCTGAGGAGCCGAGATGAGCGACAAGAAAGAATATGGCGGCAACGCGCACCAGAAGATCGAACGCAACGTCGGCCTGATGGCGGTGCTGATCGCGGTGGTGGTGTCCTTCGGCGGCCTCGCGGAGATCGTGCCGCTGATGTTCCAGGCGGAGACCATCAAGCCGCTGCCGGGCGTGAAGCCCTACCCGGCGCTGCAGCTGGCGGGTCGCGATGTGTACGTGCGCGAGGGCTGCTACAACTGCCATTCGCAGATGATCCGGACGCTGCGCTTCGAGACCGAGCGCTATGGCCACTACTCGCTGGCGGGCGAGTCGGTGTACGACCACCCCTTCCAATGGGGCTCCAAGCGCACCGGCCCCGACCTGGCGCGCGTCGGCGGCCGCTACTCGGACGACTGGCACCGCGTGCACCTGACCAATCCGCGCGACGTCGTGCCGGAGTCGAACATGCCGTCGTTCCCGTGGCTCGAGAAGAACGAACTCGACGGCGCCGAAGTGACCGCCCACATGCGCGCGCTGAAGCGGCTGGGCGACCCCTACACCGAAGCGGAGATCGGCAAGGCGGCGCAGGACGTGGCCGGCAAGACCGAACTGGACGCCGTCGTCGCCTACCTGCAGGGCCTCGGCAAGCACGCACCGCGGGGAGGCTGAGCCATGGTTTCCGGAATCGTCACTGCAATCCTGCTGGTCGTGTTCCTGGGCGGATGGGCCTGGGCATGGAGTCCGCGCCGCCATCGGGATTTCGAGGAGGCGGCGCAACTGCCGCTGGATGAAGACATGCGCGTGGAAGGCACCCGGGAGGACGAACGATGAGCACCGCGTGGTCGTGGTATGTCATCGCCATCATCGTTCTCAACATCGTCGGCTGCGCGTGGCTGCTGTGGTGGACGGCCAAGCGTCGTCCCGGCGATCCCAAGCCGGAGGACACCAGCCACATATGGGATGGCGACATCACCGAGTACAACAAGCCGCTGCCGAAATGGTGGATCAACCTGTTCTGGATCACCCTGATCTTCGGCATCGGATACATCGCGTGGTTTCCCGGGTTCGGCAACTTCGCCGGCTACGGCAAGTGGACGTCGCAACAGGAACACGCCCAGAGCAAGGCCGCGTATGACGCGAAGCTGGAAGAGACGTTCGCGCCGTTCAAGGGCCAGCCGATCAATGTGCTTGCGGCCAACGGCGACGCCGTGAAGCTGGGCCGCTCGATCTTCAACAACACCTGCGCCACCTGCCACGGGTCGTCCGCGACGGGAGCCATCGGCTACCCCAACCTGACCGACGACATCTGGCATTGGGGCGGTACGCCGGACAAGGTCCTGGAAACGGTGCTCGATGGCCGCGAAGGCGTCATGCCCGAATGGGGCACGGTGCTCACCGGCATGGGCGGCGAAAACGCGGTCGACTACGTTGTCGCCTACGTGCGCACGCTCTCGCATCCCGACAAGTCGCTGTACAACGATTACATGGCCTCGCAGGGCAAGAAGCTGTACGAAGGCATCTGCGTCGCATGCCACGGTGTCGATGGCAAGGGCAACCAGGCCATGGGCGCACCCGACCTGACGGACGACTACTGGCTCTACGGCAACAGCAACGAGGCGCTGCACCAGACGATCGCCAAGGGCCGCCACGGCTCGATGCCAGCGCACCGCGCGCTACTGGGCGAAACCCGCGTACGGCTGGTTGCCGCATACGTCTGGTCGTTGTCGCACAACAAGCCCGGCGCGGGCGCGGCACGCACGGGCAAGGCCGCGAAATGACGGCATTCACGGCGGAGAGCGCATGAGCGAAACCCCGCAATGGCAGCCCCGCAAGCCGGACTTCATCGAACCCGGCTTCGACCACCCGCCCCGTCCGCTCGCGCAACGTGTCGGCGCGATCCTGTGGCCGAGCTTCTTCGCGGCGGGCGTGGCGACGATGGTGTTCTTCGCCTTCGTCGATCCGCTGGAGCTACGCGACCTCACGTTCCCGTCGCTACCGCTGACCCGCGAGCTCGGTTACACCGTGGGTTTCTTCATGTTCTGGCTGGCAACGGCGGCCTCCAGCCTGTTCACCTGGTGGCTGCTGCGCCCGTCCAGCCGCTTCAACCGCCGGCTGCACTGAGCGGCAGCGTGGCCGGAATTTCCCGAGGGATCCGCAGTTGAGCAAGTCCATCGACATTGCACTGGCCGACGAGGAGCGCTCGTTCTACGTCAGCGAACGCAAGGTCTACCCACGCGACGTCACCGGCCGCTTCGACCGCCTGCGCACGGCGGCGGTGTTCTGGCTGCTCGGCATGTTCTATGCGTTCCCATGGCTGCGCTGGGACGACAGGCAGGCGGTGCTGTTCGACCTGCCGGCGCGCAAGTTCCATGTCTTCGGCCTGACCTTCTGGCCGCAGGACTTCCCGCTGCTGGCGCTGCTGCTGATCATCGCCGGCGTCGCGCTGTTCTTCTTCACCGCATTGGCCGGACGCCTGTGGTGCGGGTATGCCTGCCCCCAGACCGTGTGGACCGAAACCTTCCTGTGGATGGAGCGCTGGACCGAAGGCGACCGCAACGCCCGCATGAAGCTCGACGCCGCGCCATGGTCGGGCAATAAATTGCTGCGCAAGGGCGCCAAGCACGCGTTGTGGCTGGTGTTCGCGTTGTGGACCGGATTCACCTTCGTCGGCTTCTTCACCCCGATCACGGAACTCGGCACGCGGCTGGTGTCGTTCGAACTGGGCGGCTGGGAAACTTTCTGGATCCTGTTCTATGCCCTGGCCACCTGGGGCAATGCCGGCTTCCTGCGCGAACAGGTGTGCAAGTACATGTGCCCCTATGCGCGCTTCCAGAGCGCGATGTTCGACCGCAACACGTTACTGATCGCCTACGACCCGATGCGCGGCGAACCGCGCGGCCCGCGCAAGCGCGGCCTGGGCGGCGTGATCGCGCGCGGCCGCGGCCTGCTCGACAAGGTCGCCGCCTACGACTACGTGTTCCGCGCCAGCCGCCATCCCAGCGCCGCCGACGCGCGCCTGCAGGCGCGCGGCACCATCACCTTCGATGCCGGCAAGGAGTCCGAACCGCTGCCGAAGTTCCCGCCGGAGCAGTTGGGCGACTGCATCGACTGCACGATCTGCGTGCAGGTCTGCCCGGTCGGCATCGACATCCGCAACGGCCTGCAGTACGAATGCATCGCCTGCGGTGCGTGCGTGGACGCCTGCGACGAAGTGATGGACAAGGTCGGTTTTCCGAGGGGCCTCATCCGTTACACCACGCAGAACGCGCTCGATGGCCAGCGAACCCGCGTGCTGCGGCCCCGCGTCTTCATCTACGGTGCGCTGCTGGTCCTGCTGCTGGGCGGCTTCGCGGTCGGCGTCGCCCTGCGCACGCCGCTGATCGCGGAAGTCCTGCGCGACCGCAATGCGCTCTATCGGCAGACCGACACCGGCATCGAGAACGGCTACACGCTCAAGCTGGTCAACAAGACCGCGCAGGCGCAGCGTTACATCGTGACCCTGGCCGGCGGCAAGGATGGACTGGTGCTGGGCGACATGCCGGCGATAGTGGTGCCCGCCAGCGATGTCGCCTCGGTGCCGCTCACCATCACCGCGCCAGCGGGCACGCACGGGCGCCACGAAGTGCGCTTCGACGTGCGTTCGGCCGATGGCCGCGTGCGCAAGACCGTGGAAAGCAGTTTCTTTGGACCAACGCAATGATGACGCTCGACAATCGCGTGAAGCGCAGCGCCTGGCGCGAACCGATGGTGTGGCTGGTGGCGGCGATCCCGGCCGCGGCAGTAATCGCGGCGATCGCCCTGCTGGTGGTGGCGGAGCGGTCGTCGGGCAACAACGACCTGGTCGCGGACGAGGTCCAGCGGACCGCCCAGGTGCAGGTGGCCGACCTCGGACCCGACGCGGCCGCGCAGCAACTCCAGCTCAGTGCGGTCGTGCGTACCGGCAAGGGCATCGTCGAAGTGCTGCCGGTCGATGGCGGCTTCGACCGCAACGCCAGGCTGGTCCTGGCGCTGCACCATCCTGCGCGCGCCGCGCTTGATCGCGACATTGCCCTCCTGCCCGTGAAAACAGGCTGGCGCAGCGACGGCGAGATCGACCTCAGCCACGACTGGAACGTGGAGCTGCGCCCCGCCGATGGCGCCTGGAGGCTGCGGGGCCGCTGGCACTCGGGGCAACAGGCCACGTACCTGCGACCCGCGTTGGCGGGGGAATGAAGCGGCATGACCGCCACGCCCGCCACGATTGCCCGGGCCACGCGCGCTGACGGCGCGATCCAAGTCGCTGCGACGGACTGTTTCCACTGTGGCGAACCGTTGCCCGCCGTCCCGGCCCGCCTGCGCCTCGACAGCGCGGAGCGCGCCTTCTGCTGCGACGGCTGCGCGGCGGCGGCGCAATGGATCCGCGACGCGCGCCTCGACGACTACTATCGGCTACGCAGTGAATTGGCCACGCGCGTGTCCGTCGATCAGTCCGACATCGCCCTGTGGGACCGCGCGGAAGTGCTGGACGAACACGCGCGCAACGTTCCGGGCGGGCGCGAGCTGACCCTGCTCACCGACGGCATGCGCTGCGCCGCGTGCGCCTGGCTGATCGACCGCGCGCTCACGCGCGAGCCGGGGGTGCTCGAAGTCAACGCGAATGCCGTTACCGGCCGCATCCGCATCGCCTGGGATCCTGCGCGCACGTCGTTGTCCTCCCCGCTGCGCCGCCTGATGGCGCTGGGGTACCGGCCCTATCTCGCCACCGGCGAAGCCCGCGAACGCGCGCGTCGCAGTGAACGCAACCGTTGGCTGCTGCGACTGGGCGTCGCCGGGCTGGGCGCCATGCAGGCGATGATGTTCGCCGAGGCGCTTTACCTGGATACGTCCGGATCGATGTCGCACGCGATGCGCGACTTCCTGCGCTGGGTGACCTTCCTGGTGGCAACGCCGGTGGTGTTCTACGCGGGTTGGCCGTTCCTGGCCGGTTGCGCGCGCGAGTTTCGCCATCGCCGCCCCGGCATGGACACCCTGATCGCGACCTCGACCCTGCTTGCCTATTTCGCCAGCCTGGTCGAAACCCTGCGCGGCGGTCCGCAGGTCTGGTACGACGCCGCCGTGATGTTCGTCTTCCTCCTGCTCGCAGCGCGGATGCTGGAACAGCGCGTGCGCAACGTCGCGACCGCGCAGGTGGATGCGCTGGCGCGGGCGCGCCCGGCGTTCGCCACGCGCGAGCGCGAGGATGGTTCACGCGAACTCGTCCCGCTCGCCACGCTCGTGGTCGATGACGTGGCCTGCATTGCGGCGGGCGAAGCCGTGCCCGCCGACGGCGTGCTGCTGGACGGAGAGGCCGGCTTCGAGGAATCGCTGCTCACCGGCGAAGCGCACGCGGTGCACAAGACCGCGGGCATGCCGGTATTTGCGGGGACTGTTTGCCGCGAACGTCCTGCGCGCATACGCGTGACCGCCACCGGCTCCGCCACCCGGCTGTCGCAACTCGCGCGCCTGGTCGAACAGGCGCAGGCCCATCGTCCACCACTCGCGCAGGCCGCGGACCGGATCGCCTCGTGGTTCGTATTCGCGATGCTGGCAGCTGCGGTCCTGACCTTCCTTGCATGGCGCGTCCATGAACCGGCCCGTGCCTTCGAGGTCGCCCTGGCCGTGCTCGTGATCAGTTGTCCCTGTGCGCTGTCGTTGTCGGTTCCCGCCGCATTGGCGGCCGCGAACGGCGCGCTGGCGAAACTGGGCGTGCTGCCGCTGCGTCCTGACGCCCTGGATCGGCTGGCGCGCGCGAGCGACGTGGTCTTCGACAAGACCGGCACGTTGAGCGATGGCAAGCCGTGGCTGGTGGAAGCGGACACATTCGGCGGCATGGACCGCGCCCGCGCGCTGCGGATTGCCGCGGCCCTGGAGCGCGACAGCGGACACCCGCTCGCGCAGGCGTTTTCCGATGCCGTGCACGCCGAAGCGGAGTCGGCGAGCAACCTCATCGCCATCGCCGGCCATGGCATCGAAGGCACGCTCGGAGCCGACCGCTGTCGCCTCGGCCATGCGCCGTACGCGTGCGGGGGCAAGGACGATGGCGCGCTCTGGCTTGGCGACGGCCGGCAAGCATTCGCACGCTTCGTAGTCCGCGAACGCGAGCGCATCGATGCGCGCGCAGCGCTGGATGCGCTCCGGCGCGAAGGCATCGCCGTGCATCTGTGCAGCGGCGATGCGCACGCGGCCGTGGATCGGCTGGCCACGACGCTCGGCATCACCGAGGCAAACCCACGCCAGACGCCCGAAGCCAAGCTCGCCTACGTGCGGCAGCTGCAGCAGCAGGGTCGTCGCGTCGCGATGGTTGGCGACGGCCTCAACGATGCGCCAGTGCTCGCTGGCGCCGACGTGTCGATCGCGATGGGTGAAGGCGCCGCGCTGGCGCAGCGCGCGGCCGACCTGGTGCTCGCCTCTCCCGCACTCACCCGCATCCCCGCCGCGATCGCGCTCGCGCGCGACACGCGGCGCATCGTCCGCCAGAACTTCGGCTGGGCACTTGGCTACAACCTGCTGGCCTTGCCGCTGGCCATGGCCGGCATGGTGACGCCATGGATCGCCGCGCTCGGGATGGCGTTGTCCTCGCTGGCGGTCACCCTCAATGCGCTGCGGCTCGCGCGCGGCACTGCGCCTTCCGTGGAGCCACCGCTGCGCGATGGCGTCGCCGCGGAGGTGCGCGCATGAACATCCTCCTGCTGCTGGTGCCACTGAGCCTGATGCTGCTGCTGTTGGCGATCGGCGCCTTCGTGTGGGCGGTGAAGCGCGGGCAGTTCGACGACCTCGACACGCCGGGACTCGACATCCTCGTCGACGACGACGAGCCGCCGGCCTCCGGGCAGGAGGAGCGCGATGCCGATTGACTGGCTGGTGATCGGCGGCGCCCTGCTGAGCGGCCTGCTCGGCGGCGCGCATTGCGCGGCGATGTGCGGTGGAATCGCCGCCGGCCTCTCGGTGCAGCAGCGCGGCGGCTGGTGGATGGCGCTGCAACCGAACCTCGGCCGCGTCCTGGGCTACACGCTCGCAGGCGCGATCGTGGGCGGCGTCGGCCACCAGCTGCTCGACATCGCACGCATGCCGGAACTCACGCTTGCGTTGCGCGCGACGGTGGGCCTGGTCCTGATCGTGGCCGCGTTGCGCCTGCTCGATCGCCAGGGGCGCCTCGCCTTCCTTGGCGCGCCCGCCGGCCGCCTCTGGCAGTGGCTGCGGCCATTGCAGCGGCGCCTGCTGCCTGCGGACACGGTGGGCAAGCGCATGGCGCTCGGCGTGTTGTGGGGCTGGATGCCGTGCGGTCTCAGCACGACCCTGCTTGCGGCCGCGTGGCTGCAGGCCAGCGCCTTCCACGGCGGATTGACGATGGCGGCGTTCGGGCTGGGCACGTTGCCGGTGATGCTGCCGCTGACCTGGGCCGGCGCTCGCTTCGGGCAACGCCTGCAGCGCGGCGGCTGGCGCACGGCGATGGGGCTGGCCGTGTTGTTCGCGGGTGTCCTGACCCTCGCCGCGCCGCTGCTGATGCAGGCGCCGGCGGTGCATGGGCTGTTGGCGGCGCTGGGGTGCCGCAGCCTGCCGGCGTAGCCGCGTCAGGCCCTGGCGCTGCGCCGGGGTTCCTCGTGCTCGGCGCTATGCGCGAGCCGGCTCAGTTCGGCGGGGTTGCGGATGTCGACGCGACGGCCCGCGAGATCGATCACACCATCCTCCTGCAGCCGGGTGAAGCCGCGGCTGACGGTTTCCAGCGCCAGCCCGAGGTAATGCGCGATGTCCTCGCGGCTCATCGGCAGTTTGAACTGCGTCGCCGACTGGCCAATGTTGCGATAGCGCTCCGAGAGTCCGTGCAGGAACAGCGCGATGCGTTCACCGGCCTGGCGCCGCACGAGCATGCCCAGGTGATCCTGGTCGCGGCCCACGCTCCGGCCAATGACGCGCAGCAGCTGGTGCTGCAGGCTCGGCAATTGCGCGGCGATGGTGGCGAGCTGGTCGAAGGGCACCTCGCACACGTTCGCCGAGGTGAGCGCGACGGCTTCGCAGCGGTGCGTACCGGCGCCCAGTGCGTCGAGGCCGATCAGTTCGCCCGGCAGGTGGAAGCCGACCACCTGCTCCTCGCCTTCCTCGCTGATGCTGACCGTCTTGAACGCCCCGTCGCGGGCGACGTACACGGCCGTGAGGGCGTCGCCGGGCCGGTACAGCCGCTCGCCGCGCGCGACGGGCCGCCGGCGCCTGACGATGTCGTCCAGTTGCTGCAATTCCGTTGGATCGATGCCGGCGGGCAGGCACAGCTGCTGCAGCGAACAATGCGCACAGCCGTGCCGGATGGTCGCGAGATCAAGAACGGGGGCATCGGACATGCAGATATGGTGCCATGAATGAGCGCAATGACCGGGCTACACCGGGCCTTTGGCCTGATAAGGAAAAAGCGGGCCGAAGCCCGCTTTTTCAGTGGCGCACGGAACGCGACGGCTTACTCGGCCGTCACGCCCTCGCCTTCTTCCACGGCCTTGATCGACAGGCGGATGCGGCCCTGCTTGTCGACTTCCAGCACCTTGACCTTGACCACATCGCCTTCCTTGAGCTTGTCGGAGACCTTCTCGACGCGCTCGCTGGAGATCTGCGAGACGTGAACGAGACCGTCCTTGCCCGGCAGGATGGTGACGAACGCACCGAAGTCCATGATCTTGGCGACCTTGCCTTCGTAGATGCGGCCCGGCTCGACGTCCGAGGTGATCTGCTCGATGCGGGCCTTAGCGGCCTGGGCAGCGGCGGCATTGACCGAGGCGATGACGATCGTGCCGTCGTCCTGGATGTCGATCTGGGTGCCGGTTTCCTTGGTGATGGCCTGGATGGTCGAACCACCCTTGCCGATCACTTCGCGGATCTTGTCCGGGTGGATCTTCATCGTCAGCAGGCGCGGGGCGAACTCGCTAAGCTCGCTGCGCGGCGTGGTGAGGGCATGCGCCATCTCGCCGAGGATGTGCAGGCGACCGGCCTTGGCCTGGGCCAGTGCGGTCTTCATGATCTCTTCGGTGATGCCCTGGATCTTGATGTCCATCTGCAGGGCGGTCACGCCCTCGGCGGTGCCGGCGACCTTGAAGTCCATGTCGCCCAGGTGGTCTTCGTCACCCAGGATGTCGGACAGCACGACGAAGCGGTCTTCTTCCTTCACCAGGCCCATGGCGATGCCGGCGACCGGTGCCTTGATCGGCACGCCCGCGTCCATCAGCGCCAGCGAGGAACCGCAGACCGAGGCCATCGACGAGGAGCCGTTCGACTCGGTGATCTCCGAGACGATGCGGATGGTGTACGGGAATTCTTCCATCGACGGCATCACTGCCAGCACGCCGCGCTTGGCAAGGCGGCCGTGGCCGATCTCGCGACGCTTCGGGCCCATCATGCGGCCGCACTCGCCGACCGAGTAGGGCGGGAAGTTGTAATGGAACAGGAAGTGTTCCTTGTACTCGCCCGAGACGGCGTCGATGATCTGGCCGTCGCGCGCGGTGCCCAGCGTCGCCACGACGATCGCCTGGGTCTCGCCGCGGGTGAACAGCGAGGAGCCGTGGGTACGCGGCAGCACGCTGACCTTCGAAGCGATCGGGCGCACGGTGTCGAGCGCGCGGCCATCGATGCGGACCTTGGTGTCGAGCACCGAGCCGCGCATGGTCTGGTACTCGAGCTCGCCGAATTCCTTCGACATCTCGCCCGAATTCCAGCCTTCGGATTCGGCACGACCGGCCAATCCGGCCATCACGTCCTTCTTGATCGCCGAGATGGCGTCGCGACGCTGCAGCTTGTCGCGGACCTGGAAGGCCTGGGCGAGCTGGCCGCCGACGGCTTCCTTCAGCGCGCCGATCATGCCGGTGTTCTTTTCCGGAGCGGTCCACGTCGACGGCTTGGTGCCGGCTTCGACGACGAGCTCGTTGATGATGTTGATGACCTTCTGCATCTCGCGATGGCCGAACATCACCGCGCCGAGCATCACGTCTTCCGAAAGCATCTTCGCTTCGGATTCGACCATCAGCACGGCGTTGGAGGTGCCGGCGACAACCAGCTCGAGCTCGGAATCAGCCAGCTCGGTGGCGGTCGGGTTCAGCAGGTACTGGCCGTTCTTGTAACCGACCTTGGCGGCGCCGATTGGGCCCTGGAACGGGGTGCCAGCCAGCGCGAGCGCGGCGGACGCGCCAATCAGGGCAGGGATGTCACCGTCGACTTCCGGGTTCAGCGACATGACCGTCGCGATGATCTGGACTTCGTTCTTGTAGTCCTCCGGGAAGAGAGGACGGATCGGGCGGTCGATCAGGCGCGAGATCAGCGTTTCCTTCTCGGTCGCACGGCCTTCGCGCTTGAAGAAGCCACCCGGGATGCGGCCACCGGCGTAGAACTTTTCCTGGTAGTCGACGGTGAGCGGGAAGAAGTCCTGGCCTTCACGCGCCGACTTGGCGGCGACGGCGGCGACCAGCAACACGGTGCCATCGACGGAAACCATGACGGCGCCGCCGGCCTGGCGGGCGATCTCGCCGGTTTCGAGGGTGTAGGTCTGATTGCCGTACTGGAAGGTCTTGGTAATTTTTGCCACGTTGAATATTCCTGTTTTCTGATTCGTTCCGTCCGGGCCCCTGCCCGTGCGGTTTGGCTGTGTGCAGCCAGTGTCTGGGTTCGTCGCTTACGACAGCGGCGACTGTTTACGCCTTAGGCGGTTAAAGCCGGGTAGTTCACCATCATCAGCCGCTGCGGCGGCTTTGAATCTTCCACAACTTCATTTCGATCGCGGCGCGGCTTCGAGTGTTCCGCAACTTCATTTCGACCGCGGCGCGGCGACCTGCAAAAAAAACCGCGGCGCATCGCTGCGCCGCGGTTGGTGTTTCGTTTATCGGCGCAGACCGAGCTTCTCGATCAGGGCCTTGTAGCGCTCGTTGTCCTTGCGCTTGAGGTAGTCAAGCAGGCTGCGACGGCGGTTCACCATCTGCAGCAGGCCACGACGGCTGTGGTGATCCTGCTTGTGCACCTTGAAATGGCCGGTGAGCTGCTCGATGCGGGCGGTCAGGAGGGCGACCTGGACTTCCGGGGAGCCGGTATCGCCCGTGCCGCGCTTGTGTTCTTCAATGATCTTGCTGGTGTCGATGGACATCGTTTATTTGCCTTGTAGATGCGAGGCCTGCAGAACGCGATTCGGCATTGGAAATGCCGACGCACCGCCTGGTCCGCCGCTTGCTTGGGAGATGCTTTCCAAAGTCCTTGAAAAGCCTGCGGATTGTAGCGCGCCGCGGGGAACCCGGGCAATGACAACGTCCAACGCGCCGCAGCGCGTGGGGAACCGAGGCAGCCGGCGAGCCCAGCCACTACCGCCCTGTCTACGCCTGACGACCGCCGGCTGCCGCCTCGGTGGTCCAGGTGAACAGGCGGCCGGGGCGCAGGATCAGGTCGGAATCGATTTCACCCAGGCCCAGGATGCGGCCTGTCTCGTCATGGATCGCGACCAGCTCGGCAGGTGTGACGCCATCCAGGCGCAGCCGCTGCCCCTGCCCCAGGCGGTGCGCCTGTGCGGCATCGACCACGACCCGAGGGAAGCCGGCCAGGCCGGTTTCGATCGGCAGCAGGCAGGCGTCGAGGGCCGTTTCCCCCTGTCCTTCGGCCAGCGCCTGCAGTTCCTCGAGGCGGTACATGCGCGGGGCCGTGAATGGATCGACCCACTGCCGCCGCAACGTGGCGACGTGGGCGCCACAGCCCAGGTGTTCGCCCAGGTCACGGACGAGGCTGCGGACGTAGGTACCGGAGCCGCATTCCACCTGCAGGCACAGGCGGTTGCGGTCGCGGCTGAGCAACCGGAGGTCATGAACGACGACGTCGCGCTCGGGCGCTTCGATCGTCTCGCCGCGGCGTGCCTTGGCGTACAGCGGCTCGCCGCCCTGCTTCAGTGCGGAAAAGATCGGGGCGCGCTGACGGATCGGGCCGCGCAGGGGCGCGAGTGCGGCTTCGATGCGTGCATCGTCGAGTTCAGGCACGTCGCGCTGCAACAGCGGTGCGCCGTCGGCGTCGTCGCTGTCGGTGGTCAGGCCGAGTTCGGCCGTGGTTTCGTAGGCCTTGCGCGATCCCAGCAGCAGGCCGGCGATCTTGGTGGCTTCGCCGAAGCAGACCGGCAGCAGGCCGGTGGCGAGCGGATCGAGGCTGCCGGTATGTCCGGCCTTCTCGGCGCGGAACAGGTGGCGGACGCGCTGCAGCGCCTGGTTGGAGCTGAGCCCCTGCGGCTTGTCCAGCAGCAGGATGCCGTCGAGCTTGCGGAACATCCTTTTGACGGCGGGCCTTTTGACGGCGGGCCTTTTGACGGCGGGCGTGCGGGGCTTCTTGCTCATCGGGAGATGGTGGACGGACCCGGGCCCGCCAATGGTTGCGTCGAAACGTCGGTGGGCCGTGGCCCACGCTGCGCCCTACCCGGCGTCGCTGTCGTCGGAGGTGGGCGGATTGTCCCGCAGCAGGTTGTCGATGCGCTCGCCGCGATCGACGGAATCGTCGTAATGGAAATGCAGTTCGGGCACATGGCGCAGCTTCATCGAGCGGCCCAATGCGTACCGCAGTTCGGGCGCGATGGCCTTCAACGCCTTCATCGCTTCCTGCGAACGCTCGGGCTGCAGCGCGGTCACGAACACCTTGGCGTGGGCCAGGTCGCGGGTGACTTCCACGTCGGAGACGCTGATCGACGGCAGGCCGTGCTCGCGCACGGCCGTGTGCACGATCGTGCCCAGCTCACGGCGGAGCTGGGCGGAAACGCGATCGGTACGATGGAACGACTTGGTCGGCATGGCGTCGGCACCTTACAGCGTGCGCTGGACCTCGATGCGCTCGAAGCATTCGATCTGGTCGCCCGGCTTGACGTCGTTGTACGCCTTGACGCCGATACCGCATTCGGTGCCGTTGCGCACTTCGTCGACGTTCTCCTTGAAGCGGCGCAGCGATTCCAGCTCGCCCTCGAAGACGACGGTGTTGTCGCGCAGCACGCGGATCGGCTTGTGGCGCTTGACCACGCCCTCGACCACCATGCAGCCGGCGACCGCGCCGAACTTGGAGCTGCGGAACACGTCGCGGACCTCGGCGGTGCCGATGATCTCTTCGCGGATTTCCTTGCCCAGGACACCGGAAGCGATCTGCTTCACCTGGTCGATCACGTCATAGATGATCGAGAAGTAACGCAGGTCGACGCCGTTGCCTTCGATCACCTTGCGGGCCGAAGCGTCGGCACGGACGTTGAAGCCGATGACCGTGGCCTTCGACGTAGCGGCAAGCGTCGCGTCGGATTCGGTGATGCCACCGACGCCGCCGCCGATCACGTTGATGCGGATCAGGTCGTTGGACAGGCCGGTCAGGGCCTCGCGGAGCGCCTGCACCGAACCATGCACGTCGGCCTTGACCACGAGGTTGAGCGTCTGCTGGCCGGCACCCTCGCCCATCTGGGCCATGATGTCTTCCATGCGGTTGCCCGCCTGCGCGACGAGGCGCGATTCGCGGCGCTTGGTGTCGCGCTGCTGCGCGACATCCTTGGCCAGGCGTTCGTCCTCGACCACGACGAAGTCGTCGCCGGAATCGGGCACGCCCGACAGGCCGAGCACCTGCACCGGGATCGACGGACCGGCCTTTTCGACCTGCGAGCCGGTTTCGTCGAACAGCGCGCGCACGCGGCCGTACTGCACGCCGCACACGAGGTAGTCGCCCTTCTTGAGTTCGCCCTGCTGCACGAGCACCGTCGCAACCGGGCCGCGGCCCTTGTCGAGCGAGGATTCGATCACCACGCCGGTGGCGCGGCCGGTCGGCACGGCCTGCAGGTCGAGCACTTCGGCCTGCAGCAGGATCGAGTCGAGCAGATCGTCGACGCCAGCGCCGGTCTTGGCGGAGAGTTCGACCATCTGCGTGTCGCCACCGAAGTCTTCGGCCACGACCTGCTCGGCCAGCAGCTCGTTCTTGACGCGCAGCGGGTCGGCATCCGACTTGTCGATCTTGTTGATGGCGACGATCAGCGGCACCTTCGCCGCCTTCGCGTGCTGCACGGCTTCGCGCGTCTGCGGCATCACGCCGTCGTCGGCGGCCACGACCAGCACCACGATGTCGGTGAGTTTTGCGCCGCGCGCACGCATCTGCGTGAACGCCGCGTGGCCCGGGGTATCGAGGAAGCTGACGACGCCCTTCGGCGTCTCGACGTGGTAAGCGCCGATGTGCTGGGTGATGCCACCGGCCTCGCCGGAGGCGACCTTGGTGCGGCGGATGTAGTCGAGCAGCGAGGTCTTGCCGTGGTCGACGTGGCCCATGATGGTGACCACCGGCGGACGCGTGACCTTGTCGCCCTGCGTTTCCTCGACGTGCGCCAGGAGTGCGTCTTCGGCGGTGTTCTCGCTGGCCTTGACCACGGTATGGCCGAGTTCTTCGGTCACCAGTGCGGCGGTGTCGTGGTCGATGCTCTGGGTGATGGTGGCCATCACGCCCATCTTGAACAGCGCCTTCACCACGTCGCCGCCCTTCAGCGCGAGCTTCTGCGCCAGGTCGGCCACGGTGATGGTTTCGCCGATGGCGATTTCACGGATGACCGGCGCGGTGGGCCGCGAGAAGCCATGCGCACCACCGCCGGAACGGGCCTGTTCCAGCTGACGGCGCGGCTTGGGCTTGCCGCGGGCGCCGGTCGTGCGACGCGCGCGTTCCTGCGCACTCAGGTGCAGCTGGCCGGCAAAGCGGCTGGCGGCATCGTCGTCTTCCACGCCCGCAACCATCGCGTGCGAGCCGCGGGTCTTGTGCTTGGGCGCATTGCGGTCGTCGACGCGTGGCGCGACGGCCGGAGCGGGATGCTTGGGGTGGCCATGACCGTGGCTGGTCGCCGGCTTGCGCGGGGTCTCCTCTTCGGGGACCGCTGCTGCCGCGGCGGCGCGGGCTTCCTCGGCCTTGAGGCGTGCGGCCTCCTCGGCTTCGAGGCGGGCGCGCTCGGCTTCCTCGGCGCGACGCTTGTCGACTTCGGCCAGCTTCTGCTGCTCGGCGGTATTGCGCTGCCTGGATTCCTCCAGCTTGCGCAGGATCTCGGCACGCTCATCGGTCACCGGCCCGCCCGCTCCCGCCTGCTCGGCGGTCGGCTTGACCAGCGTGACCTTCTTGCGCACGACCACATCGACCGTGGCCTTGTTCTTGCCGCCGCCGACGGTGAGTTCTTCCTTGCGGCTGCGGTTCAGCGTGATCTTCTTGGGCGCTTCGCTGGTGTCGGCGTTGTCCGCCTTGCCGTGCGACCGCTTCAGGAAGCCAAGCAGCTTGACCTTCTCGATGCTGGTCACGACCTGATCGGGGCCGCTGAAGCTCATGCCGGCCTCGGCCAGCTGCTCCAGCAACTTCTCGACCGGTGTATTCACCAGTTCAGCGAGCTTGCGGATGGTGGTTTGCTGCGACATTCGGTTCCGTGTCCTCGTGGCGCGGGACGTGTCCCGCACATGATGGAGCGATTCTAACTTGTGGCTTCCGGAGGGCCGTTAGCGGGCCGTCCCGGTCATCCCTGGGTTACTCGAACCAGTGCTTGCGCGCTTCCATGATCAGCGCCTTGGCACGGTCCTCGTCGACGCCTTCGATGTCCGTCAATTCGTCGGTGGCGAGGTCGGCGAGGTCGTCCCGCGTGACCACGCCGCGCGCGGCGAGCGTGTACGCAAGTTCCTCGTCCATGCCTTCCAGCCCGAGCAGGTCGGCCGACGGCTGGTGCTCGTCGAGCTCCTCTTCGGCGGCAAGCGCTTCGTTGAGCAGTGCGTCGCGGGCGCGCGAACGCAGCTCCTCGACGATGTCCTCGTCGAAGCCCTCGACGGCGAGCAGCTCGCCGACCGGGACGTAGGCGATTTCCTCGACGGTGTTGAAGCCTTCCGACACCAGGATCCCGGCGATTTCCTCGTCGACTTCGAGCTTGTCCATGAACAGCTGGCGCGCGGTCGTCTGTTCGGCTTCCGACTTCGCCGTGACCTGGTCCTGCGTCATCACGTTGAGCTGCCAGCCCGACAGGCGGCTGGCGAGGCGCACGTTCTGGCCGCCCTTGCCGATGGCCTGGGCCAGGCGGTCTTCGGCGACCGCGAGGTCCATCGAGTGCTTCTCTTCATCGACGATGATGGACTGCACTTCCGCCGGCGCCATGGCGTTGATGACGAACTGGGCCGGGTTGTCCGACCACAGCACGATGTCGACGCGCTCGCCATTGAGCTCGTTCGACACCGCCTGCACGCGCGAACCGCGCATGCCGATGCAGGCGCCGATCGGATCGGTACGGTTGTCGTGCGCCTGCACGGCGATCTTGGCGCGGTCGCCCGGGTCGCGGGCGCAGGCCTTGATGGACACCAGGCCCTGGCCGACTTCCGGCACTTCGAGCTTGAACAGTTCCATCATGAATTCCGGGGCGGCGCGGCTGATGAACAGCTGCGGGCCACGCGGTTCGGTGCGCACATCGAACAGGTAGCCGCGGACGCGGTCGCCGGCGCGCAGCACGTCGCGCGGGATGCCCTTGTCCTTGGGGATGATCGCCTCGGCATTGCCGCCGAGGTCGACGTAGATATTGCCGCGCTCGGCGCGCTTGACGATGCCGGTCACGAGTTCGCCGACGCGATCCTTCCACGCGTCCACGACCTGCGCGCGCTCGGCTTCGCGCACGCGCTGCACGATCACCTGCTTGGCGGCCTGGGCGGCGATGCGGCCGAACTCGGGGTTCTCGATCTGCTCTTCGATGTAGTCGCCGATCTCGACGCCTTCGGCTTCGTCGATGGCATCCATCATGCGGATCTGGCGGTCCGGCGACTCCATGACCACGTCATCGGCCACGACTTCCCAGCGGCGGAAGGTTTCGTAGCTGCCGTCCTTCGAGTCGATCGCAACGCGCACCAGCACATCCTGGTCGTGATAGCGCTTCTTCGCGGCGGAGGCCAACGCAGCCTCGATCGCCTCGAAAATCACTTCACGCGGCACGCCCTTTTCATTGGCTACCGCATCAACGACCAGCAACAGTTCCTTGCTCATCTTTGCTTACTCCGCACGAGACGGCTTCTTCGCCGCCGGCTTTTGGTTGGATTTCTTGTCTTTTGCCGGGGCCTTGCCCGGCTTGGTCTTTTCGGCGCTCAGGCCCAACGCGGCCCAATCGGGAACCAGGCGCGCCTTTTCGATGTTGTCCGCACGCACGACGAACTCGTTGCCGTCGACGTCGAACGTGATGTTCTCGCCCTCGACGCGCGCGATCCGGCCCTGCATGCGGCGGCGGCCGTCCTGCGGCAGGCGCAGCGCGACCTTGGCCGATTCCCCGGCGAATCGCGCGAATTGCGCGGCGCCGAACAATGGGCGGTCGATGCCGGGCGAAGACACTTCCAGCGTGTAGTGGCTGCTGATCGGGTCCTCGACATCGAGCTGCGCGGAGACCTCGCGACTGACGGCTTCGCAGTCCTCGATGGTCACCGCACGCGGTTCGCCATCCGCGCCCACCGCATCGGCCGGCACGTCGATGTACAGGCGCAGCATTGCGCCGCCCGGTGAGGGCAGGTATTCGGCGCCGAGCAGTTCCAGGCCGAGCGACGTTACCGTCGGGCCCAGTAAAGCAGCGATTTCGTTGGCCTTGTCCGTCATGTCTTCCGTTGAAAGTCCCGCCAGGCGGGCCACTTGCAGGAGTGCGAAGAAACTGTGGTGCTTTGCGCGGAGCTGATCGGGAAACGCAGAATCAGGAAACGCAAAAACAACAAGGGGCCCGACGGGCCCCTTGTCCGTTACAACTGGATTTCGGTGCGGCGACCCGTTACTGGCGTCACCGCAAAGCCCGAGCCTTGCGACTAAAAAGAAAAGCCTCCTGAGAGGCCTTCCTCCAGCCGAAGCTGGTAGCGGGGGTAGGATTTGAACCTACGACCTTCGGGTTATGAGCCCGACGAGCTGCCAGACTGCTCCACCCCGCAGCAGGAGCGGAATTATGACGGCTTACCAAATTCCTTGCAAGCCGAAAGTTGAACAAATGTTTGGGTTTCGCAAAAACCCTTGGAAAACCAGCGCTTTTCAGACCCCGAACGCGTACTTGCACCACGCCATGATCGGGTTCCAGGCGAAACCCAGCGCCAGCAGCGCCAGGGCATTGACGCCAAACACGATGCGGAGCGGACGGTCCATGTTGGGGGCATGCAGCTCCCCCTGCGGCTCCTCGAAGTACATCGCCTTGACCACGCGCAGGTAATAGAACGCACCGATCACCGCGAAGACGAGGCCCACCAGCGCCAGCCACCACATGCCGCCTTCGAACGCCGCACGCAGGACAGCCAGCTTGGCCCAGAAGCCCAGGAACGGCGGGATGCCGGCCAGCGAGGCCATGACGCACAGGATCAGGCCAGCCAGCCACGGACTGCGGGCGTTCAGGCCGCGGTAGTCGTCGATGTTGTCGGCCTCGAAACCGCGCCCTGCCAGTACCACGATCGCACCGAAAGCAGCGGCCGACATCACCGCGTAGCTGATCGCGTAGAAAAGCGCCGCCGCCATGCCCTGCGGTCCACCGCCGGCAAGGCCGAGGAACAGGAAGCCGACGTGCGACACCGTCGAGTACGCCAGCAGGCGCTTGAAGTTGCTCTGCACGAGCGCGCTGAGATTACCGATCACGAGCGAAGCGACGGCCAGCGCCGCCAGCAGCAGGCGCCAGCGGTCATCCAGCGGACCGGCACCGGTTACCAGCAGGCGATAGACCATGCCGAAATAGGCAAGCTTGGGCGCGGAGCCGATGAACAGCGTGATGGGGGTCGGTGCGCCGTGATAGACGTCTGGCAGCCACATGTGGAAAGGCGCGGCACCGAACTTGAAGGCGATGCCGGCAACGGCAAAGACCACGCCGGTGAGTAGCAGCGTCGTCTGCGGGGTCGAGCCGGCCGCGGCACCGATCGTGGCGAGGTCGAGCGAGCCGGTCGCGCCATAGATCAGCGACAGGCCGTACAGGACCAGGCCCGAGGCGAGCGAACCCAGTACGAAATACTTGATGGCCGCTTCCGAGGCGATCGGGCTGTCGCGGTCGACGGCGACCAGGGCGTACGAGCACAGCGCCAGCATTTCCAGGCCGAGATACACCATCACCAGGCTGCCCGCCGACACCAGCAACATCATTCCGGCGATCGCGAACAGCATCAGCACCGGAATCTCGCCCTGGTAGAGGTTGCGCTGGCGCAGGTACGGCCAGCCATAGACCAGCGCGAAGGCACTGACGCCGCAGATCGCCACCTTCATGACGTCGGCCGCGGTATCGCGCACGAACATGCCATTGAGGACCGTGCCCGGCCCGCCCACGCCGGCCGCGATCATGGCGATCACCACCACCAGCGTCGCGATCGAGAGCACGTGCGTGATCACGCGCTGGCGCGAATCCAGGAACAGGTCGAGCATCAGCCAGGCGAATGCCGCGCCGACGAGCACCAGCTCGGGCAGCAGTGGCATCAGGTCGGCGGCGGTGGGCATGGTCATCTGCATGTCTGGATCTCTGGCGGCAGTCGCGCGACGCGCGTTACAGCTTGGAAGTGGCGATCTGGGTCGCCAGGTTGGCGATCGACGGTTCCATCAGGTCGATCAGCGGCTTGGGGTAGATGCCCAGTACCAGCACGCCGGCGGCGAAGACGCCCAGCACGATCGCTTCGCGGAAGTTGATGTCTTCCATCTCCGCTACGTGCGCGTTGCCGACCTCGCCCCAGATCACGCGCTTCACCAGCCACAGCGTGTAACCGGCGCCGACGATAAGCGTGGTGGCCGCCGCGAAGGCGATCAACGGGTGCTTCTGGAAGCTCGACAGGATCACCATGAACTCGCCGACGAAACCCGACGTGCCCGGCAGGCCCGAGTTGGCCATCGCGAACAGCACGAAGAACGTCGCGAACCACGGCATCACGTTCACCACGCCGCCGTAATCCTTGATCATGCGGCTGTGCATCCGGTCATACAGGACGCCAACGCAGGTGAACATGGCGCCAGAGATGAAGCCGTGGCTGATCATCTGCACCATCGCGCCCTGCAGGCCGAGGCGCGCGGCATCGTAGTTGCCGTAGTCGCGCACCAGCGCGAAGGCGACGAACGTACCCAGGGTGACGAAGCCCATGTGCGAGACCGACGAGTACGCGATCAGCTTCTTCATGTCGTCCTGCACCAGCGCGACCAGGCCGACATAGATCACCGCGATCAGGCTCAGGGCGATCACGAACGTCGCCCACTCGGTACCGGCATCCGGCACGATCGGCAGGGTGAAGCGCAGGAAGCCGTATCCACCGATCTTGAGCATGATCGCGGCCAGGATCACCGAGCCGGCGGTCGGTGCCTCCACGTGCGCATCCGGCAACCATGTGTGGACCGGGAACATCGGCACCTTGACCGCGAACGCGGCGAGGAAGCCCCAGAAGATCCACATCTGTTCCTGGGCCGTCAGCTGCAACGCATACATGTCCGCGATCTGCCAGCTACCGCCCTTCAGGTACATGTAGATCAGCGCGGCGAGCATGAACACCGAACCGATGAACGTATAGAGGAAGAACTTCACCGCCGCGTATACGCGGCGCGGGCCGCCCCAGACGCCGATGATCAGGAACATCGGGATCAGCATGGCCTCGAAGAAAACGTAGAACAGCATCGAGTCGAGCGCGGAGAACACGCCGATCATCAGCCCTTCGAGGATCAGGAACGAGGCGTAGTACTGGCTGACGCGCTTGTCGACCGACCCCCATGCGGAAATCAGCACCAGCAGCGAAGTCAGCGTGGTCAGGCCGATCAGCGCGACCGAGATGCCGTCCACGCCGAGGCTGTAGCGGATGTCGTAGGCAGGGATCCAGGCATGCTCTTCGCCGAACTGCATGCCGGGATTCGGCTGGTCGAAGCCGGTGAACAGCAGGACGCTGGCCAGCAACGTCACCGCGGCGACGGCGAGGCCGAACCAGCGGGCAGAGTTCGCGCGCTCGTTGCCGAATGCGAGGGTGAGGAAGCCGCCGATGATGGGCAGCCAGATCAGCAGGCTAAGCAAGGGCCAGGAAGTCACGTTGCGAGGTCCTTAATCAGCGCCAATAACGGATGAGAACGGCCAACGAAGCGATCAGGCCGACGATCATCGCGAAAGCGTAGTGGTAGAGGTAACCGGTTTGGCCGCGCCGGACGACGCGGGCAGTGAGGTCGGTGATGCGGGCGCTGGCGTTGACGGCGCCGTCGATCACGTTGGTGTCGAACCAGCGCGAGAACTTGCCGACGAGGACGCCGCCACCGGCGAAGCCGTTGATCCACAGCGTGTCCATGCCGTACTTCTCTTCAAGCACGCGCACCGGCCATGCGAAGAACCTGCGAGCCTTGTCTGGCAACTCTGGCTTCCACACGTACATCACCGTCGCCAGCAGGAACCCGGAGAAGGCCAGGATGAACGGCCACTGGAGGAATCCATGCAGCGCCATGGCCAGCGGACCGTGGAACTCTTCCGCCACCTTGCCGACCGTATCCTGCGCCGGGGGAACATCGATCGCCCCCAGGAAGAACCGCGCCTGCTCGGCATGGCCGAGCATGTCGGTGCCGAACAGCATCGGACCGACGGTGACGAAGCCGATCAGGATCGACGGGATCGCCAGCAGGACCAGCGGCAGCGTCACCACCCACGGCGATTCGTGCGGCGTATGCGCATGATCGTCATGGCCATGATCGTCGTGGTCGCCGTGGGCCTCGTGCTCATGCGCAAGCGCGTCTTCCCGTTCGGTCGAATCCGCTTCCGGCGCCACGTAATGATCCGGCACCGGGTCATGGAAGTGCTCCTTCCCGTGGAACGTCATGTACAGCAGGCGGAAGCTGTAGAACGAAGTCACGAAGGCGCCCAGCAGCACGGCCCAGTAACCGTAGGTCGCCACCCAGTTGTGCGCTTCATGCGCATGCTCCGCCGCGGCCTCGATGATCGTGTCCTTCGAGTAGAAGCCACTGAAGAATGGCGTGCCGACCAGGGCCAGCGTGCCGATCAGCATGGTGATGTAGGTGATGGGCATGTACTTCTTCAGGCCACCCATGCGGCGCATGTCCTGCTCGTGGTGCATGCCGATGATCACCGAGCCGGCACCCAGGAACAGCAGCGCCTTGAAGAAGGCATGGGTCATCAGGTGGTAGACCGCGGCCGAATATGCCGAGACGCCGAGCGCGACGGTCATGTAGCCCAGCTGCGACAGCGTCGAATACGCGATCACGCGCTTGATGTCGTTCTGCACGACGCCGATCAGGCCAGTCCAGAATGCCGTCGTGGCGCCGATGAACAGCACGAAGTTCAGCGCGGTCTCGCTCAGCTGGAACAGCGGCGACATGCGCGCGACCATGAAGATGCCGGCGGTGACCATCGTCGCTGCGTGGATCAGCGCGGAGATCGGGGTCGGGCCTTCCATCGAGTCGGGCAGCCACACATGCAGCGGCACCTGGGCCGACTTGCCCATGGCACCGATGAACAGGCAGATGCAGATCAGCGTAATGACGGACCACTCCCAGGGAGAGGTCAATACCCAGGTCTTGCCAAATACATCGAGCGCGCCCGACCAGATGATCGTGAGCTTCGAGGCGATCTCCGGATCACCTGTCTTCGCGAATACCGTGGCGTAGTCGAGGGTGCCGAACCAGAGCAGTACGCCAGCGATGCCGAGCAGGAAGCCGAAGTCACCCACGCGGTTGACCAGGAACGCCTTGAGATTGGCGAACACCGCCGTCGGGCGCTTGAACCAGAAGCCGATCAGCAGGTAAGAGACCAGGCCCACCGCTTCCCAGCCGAAGAACAGCTGCAGGAAGTTGTTGCTCATCACGAGCATCAACATCGAGAACGTGAACAGCGAGATGTAGCTGAAGAAGCGCTGGTAGCCCGGGTCTTCTTCCATGTAGCCGATGGTGTAGACATGCACCAGCAGCGAAACGAAGGTCACCACGACCATCATCATCGCGGTCAGCTTGTCGATCATGAAACCGACGTGCGCGTCTATCCCGCCGACCTGGAACCAGGTGTAGACGTTCTCGTTGAACGGCGCGGCACCCTGCCCGACCAGTTGCCAGAGGACGTACATCGACAGCGCGCAACTGATCGCGACGCCGCCGATGGTGACGGTATGCGCCCCGGCGCGGCCGATGCGACGGCCGAACAGCCCGGCGAGGATCGCACCCAGCAGGGGTGCGAGCACGATGATCAGCAGATGGGTTTTGGAGATTGCCATTTGTTATCCGTTGATCGAACCGTAAAGCGCGGATCGTTAGCGTTCTTGTTTTCGCGACTATTGCAATCTGTTGCCGCCATCCGTAGCGAAACCTCACGGGCTTTCGGTTAGCCCTGCCCGGACATCCTGTCCGGGCGTTCGTCGATGCGCGAGCCAGTGGCTCGCAAGCGCATCAACTCACCCCTTCAACGAATCGATCTGGGTGACGTTGATGGTGCGTCGATTGCGGAACAGCGTGACCAGGATCGCCAAGCCGATCGCGGCTTCCGCCGCGGCCACTGTCAGGATGAAGAACACGAACACCTGCCCGGCCGGGTCGCCGAACTGGCGCGAAAATGCAACGAAGTTGATGTTGACGGCGAGCAGCATCAGCTCGATCGACATCAGGAGGATGATCACGTTCTTGCGGTTGAGCACGATGCCCGCAACGCTGATGCAGAACAGTGCGGCGCCGAGCGCAAGGTAGTGACCCAAAGCGACGCCTTCACCGAGCAGAGTCATGGCTGCACCTCTTCGCCAGTGGCCGGAGCTTGCGGCTTCACGGCGTCCATCTTGACCATGCGGATGCGGTCGGCCGCGCGGACGCGGGCCTGCTCCGAAGGGTTCTGGTGCCGCGCACCCGGCCGGCGACGCAGGGTGAGCATGACGGCGGCGATCACCGCGATCGTCAGGATCACCGCGGCCACTTCAAACGGCAGCATGAAATCCGTGAACAGCGCGCGCGCCAACCAGGTGGTGTTGGGGACATCCGCGACGTTGTCGGCGAAGGGCGTGGCGCTCGCGGCCCTCACGCCGATCAGGGTCAGCATTTCCGCCAGCATGACCACGGCAACGATGAGTCCCAGCGGCAGGTACCGGACGAAGCCTTCGCGCAATGGCGCGACGTCGAGGTCCAGCATCATCACCACGAACAGGAACAGGACCATCACCGCGCCGACATAGACCAGGACCAGCGCGATGCCGAGGAATTCGGCGCCGGAAATGATCCAGGTGCAGGCGACGGAGAAGAAAGTCAGCACCAGGCACAGCGCGGAATGCACCGGGTTGCGGACGGTGATCACGCCCAGCGCCGCCATGGTGGCCATGGCGGCAAAGGCGAGGAATGCGAGTTTCACGAAATCCATGGCGACCTCAGCGGAACGCGGCGTCGGTAGCGCGACGCTCGGCGATTTCGGCTTCGAGCCGGTCGCCGATCGCCAACAGCTGCGGCTTGGTGACGATGTTCTGGCCGCGCTTCTCGAAGTGATATTCGTGGATGTGCGTCTCCACGATCGAATCGACCGGGCAGGACTCCTCGCAGAACCCGCAGAAGATGCACTTGAACAGATCGATGTCGTAGCGCGTGGTGCGGCGGGTGCCGTCCGCGCGCTTTTCCGAATCGATGGTGATCGCCAGCGCGGGGCACACGGCCTCGCACAACTTGCAGGCGATGCACCGCTCCTCCCCATTCGGGTAACGGCGCAGCGCATGGATGCCGCGGAAGCGCGGCGACTGCGGTGTCTTCTCCATCGGGTACATCAGCGTGTACTTCGGCTTGAACAGGTACTTGAGCGTCAGCCCGAGTCCCTGCAGCAGCTCGACGAGCAGAAGGCTCTTGAAGTAGGAAACGATGCGAGTCATGCCTTTCTCACTGCCCCGGCGTGAACACGTTGAAGTACGCCAACAGCGCGGTGACGCAGATCCACGCGATGGTCAGCGGAATGAACACCTTCCAGCCCAGGCGCATGATCTGGTCGAAGCGGTAGCGCGGGAACGATGCGCGGAACCAGATGAAGCAACTGGCGAAGAAGAACACCTTGATCAAAAGCCACGGCCAGCCGCCCTTCCAGATCCAGTTCACCAGCCCATTCACGTCACCGTCGTAAAGGCCCTGGAACGGGCTGAGCCAGCCGCCAACGAAGAAGATCGAGACCAGGAAGCTGATCAGGATCATGTTCGCGTATTCGGCGAGGAAGAACAGCGCGAACGCCGAACCCGAGTACTCGACCATGTGGCCGGCGACGATTTCCGACTCGCCTTCGACCACGTCGAACGGCGCGCGATTGGTTTCGGCCACGCCCGAGATGAAATACACCACGAACAACGGCAGCAGCGGCCACATGAACCACTCGAACGCGCCAGCGTCGCCCGCCTGCGCCATCACGATGTCGGTGAGGTTGAGGCTGCCCGCCGCGATCAGCACGCCGACCATGGCGAAGCCCATCGCGATCTCGTAGGAGACCATCTGCGCCGCGGCGCGCATGGCGCCGAGGAAGGCGTACTTCGAGTTCGAGGCCCAACCAGCGAGGATGATGCCGTACACGCCCATCGAGGTCATGGCGAGCAGGTACAGCAGGCCCGCATTGGCGTTCGACAGCACGAGCTTGGCATCGAACGGCACCACCGCCCAGGCGGCGAACGCCGGCGCCAGCGCCAGCAGCGGCGCGAACTTGAACAGGAACGGCTGCGCGCGCGTCGGCTGGATGACTTCCTTGAACAACAGCTTGAACACGTCGGCGAAGGCCTGGAGGATGCCCTTGCCCACGTACATCGGACCGCGGCGCACGTGCATCCAGCCGATCAGCTTGCGTTCCCACACCACGTAGAACGCAACCGTGATGATCACCGGCATGGCGATCAGCAGGACCTTGAGCACGATCCAGGCGACGTTGCCGCCGGCGCCGAAGTCGAGCATCCAATCGCGGAAAGTATCGACAGCCTGAAACATACCGTCTGACATCACGCCCTCCCCGCCTGCACGCGGCCCGCACCCAGCGGCGCGGTGGCGCCGTGGCCGCTTTCGATCCACACCGTGCCGCGCGCAACCTTGTCGCTGATGACCACCGGCAAGGTTGCGGTGCCCGCTGCCGCGGTGAACTTGCCGACCACGCCTTCGCGGAAGCCGAGCGCATCCGCATCGGCCGGATGCAGTGCGGCATGCGGTTCGACGTTGAGCGGATGCGATTGCAGGCTGGCCGCGCGGCGCACGACGGCATCGCTGCGATAGATCGCGGTGCTCACGGCCAACTCAAGGCCTTCGCCCGTGACACCCGGCGCCTGCCCGGCGGCAGGCTGCATGTCCTGGCGATGCACGTCGGCACGCAGGCCGGCGAGGTCGGTGAATTCAAAACCCGCGACAGCGAGTTCGCCGCCCAGGGCGCGCAGCACGCGCCAGCCGGCGCGTGCATCACCCGGCAACTTGCCGCCGGCAACCGTCGCCTGGTCGAGGCCTTCCAGGTTGGTCAGGGTCGCTTCGATTTCAGGCAGCGCTCCGATCGGCAGGATCACGTCGGCCACCGCGCGCGTGGAGCGGCAGGCGAAATGGCTGAACGCGACGACCTGGGCCGAAGCCAGCGCCTTGTTGGCTGCGGCGGTGTCGGCGAAATCCAGGCCCGGTTCGATGCCATAGATCACGTATGCCGAACGCGGCTGCACCAGCATCGCCTGCGCATCGCGCGAGCGCGGCAGCACGCCGTGCTTCGACAGACCGACGGCGTTGGCGCCCTGCGGGATGCGGCACACGCGGGCGTTGGTCGTCGCGGCGAATTCTGCCGCCGCCTTGCGGATGGCCGCTGCGTACGGGCTGCTCTCGGCGACACCGCCGACGATGACGACGGCGCGCGTCGCATCCTTCAGCGCATCGCGCAGGCCGGCGTCGGCCAGCGCCGCGGCGATCTGCGACGGGGCAACGATGCGGCTGCTCGCGGTCTTGAAGGTGAAATCGAAGTCGACCGGATTGACGACATGCACCTTGGCGCCACGCGTCCATGCCTTGCGCACGCGGGCATGCAGCAGCGGGACTTCATGGCGCAGGTTGCTGCCGACGATCACGATCGCATCGGCATTGCTCAGATCGGCGACCGGCATGCCGAAGGTTTCGGCGACGGCGGCGTCGGACAGATCGCGCTGCGAGATGCGGTGGTCGATGTTGCCGGTGCCCAGGGCTTCGGCGAGGCGGGCCAGCAGTGCGCCCTCTTCGTTCGACGTGGCCGGGTGGACCAGCACGCCGAGGTTGTCGGCGCCGTTGTCGCGCAGGATCTGCGCGGCCTTGGCCAGCGCCTCTTCCCACGAGGCTTCACGGAAATCGGCGCCTTCCTTGATCAGCGGCCGGGTGGCGCGATCGGCAGCGTACAGGCCCTGGTGCGAATAGCGATCGCGATCCGACAGCCAGCATTCGTTGACTGCTTCATTGTCGCGGGGCACCGTTCGCAGCACTTCGCCGCGACGCACGTGCAGGAACAGGTTGCTGCCCAACGCGTCGTGGTAGCCCAGCGATTCGCGCGCGGTCAGTTCCCACGGACGCGCCTTGAACTGGAACACCTTGTTGGTCAGCGCGCCCACCGGGCAGACGTCGATGACGTTGCCGGACAGCTCGGTCGTGAGCGGCTTGCCGTCGTAGGTGCCGATCTGCAGGTTCTCGCCACGGTACATGCCGCCCAGTTCGTAGGTGCCGGCGATGTCCGCGGTGAAGCGCACGCAGCGCGTGCACTGGATGCAGCGGGTCATCTCGGTGGCGACCAGCGGACCGATGTCCTCGTCCGGTACCACGCGCTTGCGCTCGGCGAAGCGGCTGACCGAACGGCCATAGCCCAGCGACAGATCCTGCAGTTCGCACTCGCCGCCCTGGTCGCAGATCGGGCAGTCGAGCGGATGGTTGATCAGCAGGAACTCCATGACGTTGCGCTGCGACTTCAACGCCTTTTCGCTGCGCGTGACGACCTTCATGCCTTCCATCACCGGCGTGGCGCAGGCCGGCGCCGGCTTGGGCATCTTCTCGACTTCGACCAGGCACATGCGGCAGTTGGCCGCGATGGCGAGCTTGTCGTGGTAGCAGAAGCGCGGAATGGCGATGCCGGCCTTGTCGGCGGCCTGGATGATCATCGAGCCCTTGGGCGCGGTCATCGGCACGCCATCGATCTCGATCGAGACGTGGTCCGGCGGAACGTTCGGGTTGACGGGCTGTGCACTCATGCGGCCACCTTCTCTACGACGGTGCCGGCGCGCTGATCGTCGACCAGGAAACGCTTGTTCACGATCGCGTACTCGAACTCATCCCAGAAATGACGCAGGAAGCCCTGCACGGGCCAAGCGGCGGCTTCACCAAACGCGCAGATGGTGTGGCCTTCGATCTGGCCCGCCGCAGCGCGCAACATCTGCAGGTCCTCGAGAGTGGCCTGCTTGTCGACGATGCGTGTCAGCATGCGGTACATCCAGCCAGTACCTTCCCGGCACGGCGTGCACTGGCCACAGCTTTCCTTGAAATAGAAGCGCGCGATGCGCTGGCAGGCGCGCACCATGCAGGCGGTTTCGTCCATCACGATCACCGCGCCCGAGCCCAGCCCGGAACCGGCCTTCTGGATCGAGTCGTAATCCATGGTCAGACCCAGCATGGTCTCGCCCGGCAGCACCGGCATCGAGGAGCCACCGGGGATGACCGCCTTGATCTTGTGGCCGTTGCGGATGCCACCGGCCAGTTGCAGCAGGTCGGCGAACGGCGTGCCCAGGCGGATCTCGTAATTGCCCGGACGGGCGACATGGCCCGATACCGAGAAGATCTTCGGGCCACCGTTGTTCGGCTTGCCCAGGTTGAGGAACCAGTCCGCACCGTTGCGGATGATCGCCGGCACCGACGCATAGGTCTCGGTGTTGTTGATCGTGGTCGGCTTGCCGTACAGGCCGAAGTTGGCCGGGAACGGCGGCTTGTAGCGCGGCTGGCCCTTCTTTCCTTCCAGCGATTCCATCAGCGCGGTTTCTTCGCCGCAGATGTAAGCGCCCGCGCCGAGCGCGTTGTACATGTCGACGTCCACGCCGGAGCCGAGGATGTCCTTGCCCAGCCAGCCATTCTTGTAGGCCTCGGCGAGCGCTTCCTCGAGGTGCTCGAACGGCTCGTGGTGGAACTCGCCGCGCAGGTAGTTGTACGCCACGGTCGAACCGGTCGCGTAGCACGCGATCGCCATGCCTTCGATCACCGCATGCGGGTTGTAGCGCAGGATGTCGCGGTCCTTGGCGGTGCCCGGCTCGGACTCGTCCGAATTGCACAGGATGTACTTCTGCGTGCCCGAACCCTTGGGCATGAAGCTCCACTTCAGACCGGTCGGAAAGCCCGCGCCGCCGCGGCCACGCAGGCCGGACTGCTTGACCATCTCGATGACGGCGGCAGGATCCATCTTCTCGCTGAGGATCTTGCGCCAGGCGCTGTAGCCACCCGTCTTCAGGTAGTTCTCGTACGACCAGGGCTTGTCGAAGTGCAGCGTCGTGTAGACGACGTTGTGCTCCTGCGGGACAGGACCGACCGGGCCGTGCGGCTCTGAATGGCTATGGTCTTGATGTGCCATGTCGTGCGGTCTCACTTCAACTCGTCGAGGAGTTCCTCGACGCGCCTGGCGTCGAGCTTCTCGTGGTAATGCCCGTTGATCACCACCACCGGCGCGCCACAGCAGGCGGCGACGCACTCTTCCTCGCGCTTGAGGTAGATGCGGCCATCGGCGGTGGATTCACCCAGCTTGCAGCCGAGCTTCTGCTCGGCGTGGCGGACGAGGTCTTCGGCGCCGTTGAGCCAGCAGCTGATGTTGGTGCAGAAGGCGACGTTGTTGCGGCCGACCTTCTCGGTCTCGAACATCGAATAGAACGAGGCGACTTCGTAGGCCCATACCGGCGGCAGATCGAGGTACTTGGCGACGGCGGCGATGAGTTCATCGCTCAGCCAACCGCCATTCTGTTCCTGCGCCGCATGCAGCCCCTGCAGGACGGCAGAGCGCTTGCGGTCCGCCGGGAACTTGGCGACCCAATGGTCGATGTGCGCACGCGTGTTGTCGCTGAGCGCCACCAGCGGGTCGACGTTGCGCGCGTTTTCGAAATTGCCCGTGGCCTTCATCGATCGATCTCACCAAACACGACGTCGTAGGTACCGATCATCGCCACCACGTCGGCCAGCATGTGACCCCTGACGATCTCGTCCATCGACGAAAGGTGCGCAAAACCCGGCGCACGCAGCTTGCAACGGAACGGCTTGTTGGCGCCGTCGGAAACCAGGTAGCAGCCGAACTCGCCCTTGGGCGCTTCCACCGCGGCGTAGGTTTCGCCGGCCGGCACGCAATAGCCCTCGGAGAACAGCTTGAAGTGATGGATCAAGGCTTCCATGTCGTCCTTCATCTCTTCGCGCCTGGGCGGCGCGACCTTGAAGTTGTCGACGATCACGGGGCCAGGATTGGCCTTCAGCCACTTCACGCACTGCTGGATGATGCGGTTGGACTGGCGCATCTCGGCGACGCGGACCAGGTAGCGGTCGTAGCAATCGCCAGCGACGCCGACAGGAATGTCGAAATCGACTTCCGCGTACTTGGCGTACGGCTGCTTCTTGCGCAGGTCCCAGGCAAGGCCGGAGCCGCGGACCATCGGACCCGTCATGCCCCACGCCATCGCCTGCTCCGGCGAAACCACGCCGATGCCGACGGTGCGCTGCTTCCAGATGCGGTTGTCGGTCAGCAGCGTCTCGTACTCGTCGACGCGCTTGGGGAAGTCCTCGGTGAAGCGCTCGAGGTAGTCCAGCAGCGAGCCTTCACGCCATTCGTTGAAGCGCTTGAGCTGCTGGCCCTTGCGCCACGGCGATTCCTTGTACTTTGACATGCGCTCGGGGAGGTCGCGGTAGACGCCGCCCGGGCGGTAGTAGGTTGCGTGCATGCGCGCGCCGGAGACCGCTTCGTAGCAGTCCATCAGCTCTTCGCGCTCGCGGAACGCATACAGGAACACGGCCATCGCACCGAGATCGAGCGCATTCGAACCCACCCACATCAGGTGGTTCAGGATGCGCGTGATCTCGTCGAACATCGTGCGGATCCACTGCGCGCGCTCCGGCGCCTCGATGCCGAGCAACGTCTCGATCGCACGCACGTAGGCGTGCTCGTTGCACATCATCGACACGTAGTCCAGGCGATCCATGTAGCCGATCGACTGGTTGAACGGCTTGGACTCGGCGAGCTTCTCGGTGCCGCGATGGAGCAGGCCGATGTGCGGATCGGCGCGCTGCACTACTTCGCCGTCCATCTCGAGGATGAGGCGGAGCACGCCGTGCGCGGCCGGATGCTGCGGGCCGAAATTCAGCGTGTAGCTGCGGATCTCGGCATTCAGCAGGCCCGAGCCGTTGGAATTCGAAGGCACGGCGCTCACTTCTTCACCTCGCCACGCTGGGCAGCCTCGCCCGCAGCGGTTTCATAGCGCGCGTCGTCGCGGATCACGCGCGGCACGAGCACGCGCGGCTCGATCGACACGGGTTCGTAGACGACGCGCTTCTTCTCGGCGTCGTAGCGGACTTCGACGTTGCCGATCAGCGGGAAATCCTTGCGGAACGGATACCCGACGAAACCGTAGTCGGTCAGGATGCGGCGCAGGTCGGGATGGCCCTCGAACACGATGCCGTACAGATCGAAGGCTTCGCGCTCGAACCAGTTCGTGCCCGGCCATACCGACGTCAGCGAGGACACGACCGGAAGGTCGTCGTTCTCGGCGAACGTGCGCAGGCGCAGGCGCTGGTTGTGCTGGTAGGACAGCAGGTGCGCGACCGCGGCGAAGCGACGCTCCGGTGAATTGGCGGCGCCATTGGGCGACTCGCCCCAGGCGAAACGACCCGCGCCCTTGCCTTCCACGCCTCGGGAGAACCCCTCGGAGGACACGTCGGTGTCCCATTCGTCGCTGCCGTAGCTCAGGTAGTCGACGCCACTGACGTCGACGCACTGTTCAAAACCAAACTCGTCGCGCAGTGCCAGCGCGGCGGCGAGCCAGGCGCCGGCGGCGACGTCGATCGTGATTTCGCCGCGTGGTTCCGCAACGGAAACCATCGCGTCCGCGAAGCGGGAACGCAGGCGATCGGCAAGTGCGGATGCGGTCGCGACCATGTCAGCGCACACCCTGCTTGTTGTCGCCGAAGTTGGTGCCGCGGCGGATCTTCTTCTGCAACTGCAGGATGCCGTAGATCAGTGCTTCGGCGGTCGGCGGGCAACCCGGCACGTAGATGTCGACCGGCACGATGCGGTCGCAGCCGCGCACGACGGCGTACGAGTAGTGGTAGTAACCGCCGCCGTTGGCGCACGAGCCCATCGAGATCACCCACTTCGGGTCGGGCATCTGGTCATAGACCTTGCGCAGTGCCGGGGCCATCTTGTTGACCAGGGTACCGGCCACGATCATCACGTCGGACTGGCGCGGCGACGGTCGGAACACGACGCCGTAGCGGTCGAGGTCCAGGCGCGCTGCGCCGGCGTGCATCATCTCGACCGCGCAGCAGGCCAGACCAAAGGTCATCGGCCACATCGAACCGGTACGTGCCCAGTTCCACAGCGTGTCGAGGTTGGTGGTGACGAAGCCCTGCTGCATCACCGGGTTCTGGTCTTCGGGCAGCAGCAGGTCGTCCAGCCGCCCTTCCGGCAGCGGATTGTGCATCAGGCCCGAAATAGTCTGGATCACTCCCATTCGAGCGCGCCCTTCTTCCACACGTAGACGAAACCGATCACCAGGAGGGCGAGGAACACGCCCATCTCGACCAGGCCAAAGATCCCGAGTTCACGGAACACCACCGCCCATGGAAAGACGAACGCGATTTCCAGGTCGAAGACGATGAACAGGATGGCGATGAGGTAGTAGCGCACGTCGAACTGCATGCGCGCGTCCTCAAATGCAGCAAAGCCGCACTCATAGGGCGAGAGCTTCTCGACAGAAGGGCGCTGGGGGCCGAGCACGCGGCCCACTACCAGCAGGGCGACGCCGATGCCACCGGCGACGATCAGGAACAGCAGGGTCGGCAGGTATTCGGCCAGCACTCGCGTTCTCTCGGCTATGGCCGCGTTGCCGCGGCGTTGGCTCGGCATCTGGGTGCCGTTGTTGGCTCATACCGAAGAGGCCGCACTTCCGTGCGAACCCCTTCAGAAGACTGGTGCCCAAGGGGGGACTCGAACCCCCACGACCTAAGTCGCTACCACCTCAAGGTAGTGCGTCTACCAATTCCGCCACCTGGGCTGAAACGTTTTGGCCTTCCCGGCCGCTTCCCGTACCTGCAGACCGGGTCGCTTCCGGTCGTTGCCGAAACTTCGGCGCCGACCGGCACCCGGCGGTCCGTGCCGGGCTGGAAAGATGCTTATGGTACCGCGTTTGCTGCGATCAACCGCCAGAGGACGGCTGTGCCGGAACTGGCTGTTGCTGCGTGGCCGGCTCGGAATTCGCCGGCGGCGGCGCACTGGGCGCACTGCCTGCGGGAGCGGCGGGAGCCGTCGATGCGGGCGGCGTCGAGGCCGGAGCGGCCGGAACCGAAGCGGGCGCCGCCGGAACGGTCGCGCCACCCGAGGCCGGAGCCGCCGGCACTTCCGACATCAGACCCTTTTCCTGGGTCGTTGCCTTGGCGCCTGCGCCACTGCTGTGGCCGGCATTCCAGGCCATGAACAGGCTGATCACGAAGAAAGCAACGGCGAGCCACTTCGTCGACTTCGACAGGAAGTTGGAGGCGCCGCGCGAACCGAACACGGTGCCCGACGCACCCGCACCGAACCCCGAGCCCGCCTGCGCACCCGCGCCGCGTTGCATGAGGATCAGCGCGATCATCGCGATCGCGATCAGCACATAGATGACGTTGAGGAACAACAGCATCGTGGGGAACTCTTGAGTAAACCGGTTGAAATCAGGCCGCCGCGGCAACGATGGCGTTAAAGTCGGCAGCGACCAGAGAGGCCCCGCCTACCAGGCCACCATCGACGTCCGGCTGCGAAAACAGCGCGGCCGCATTATCGGCCTTCACGCTGCCGCCGTACAGGATCGGTAGCGAGCCAGCGATTCTAGCATCGTATTGCGCGATTTCGCCACGGATGAATGCGTGAACCTGCTGCGCCTGTTCCTGCGTGGCGGTCTTGCCGGTGCCGATCGCCCAGACCGGCTCGTAGGCGATGATCGCGCCGTCGAGCGCAGCTGCGCCTTCCTTCAGCACCGGGGCGAGCTGCTCCTGCAGGCGCCATTCGGTCCGACCGTCCTCGCGCTCGCTGAGGGTCTCGCCGATGCACAGGATCGGCGTAAGGCCGGCGGCCTTGGCCGCAAAGAACTTGCGGGCCACGAGCTCGCTGCTTTCGTGATGGTACTGGCGACGTTCGGAATGACCGACCAGGCCGTAGCGCGCACCTACGTCGAGCAGCATCGCAGCCGCGACCTCACCGGTGTAAGCACCCTTCAGGTTGGCGCTGACGTCCTGCGCACCGAACTGCAGGCCTTTCGATTCGTAGCGCTCGGCCAGCTCACCCAGGTACGGCAGCGGCGGCAGGATGATGCGCTCGACGCCGGCCGGCGCACCTGCGGCAACCAGGGCATCGAGCAACTCGAAGGCGAACTTGCGGTCGCCGTGCAGCTTCCAGTTTCCGGCGACGATCTTGCGGCGCATCGGTTGAATCCATGAACGCGTAAAGCGCGCAGTTTAGCAGCACGAGTGATTCCTCGACCGCCTCAGGAATCGAACTGCGCCATACTTGGCCTCGCCATGAGACCCGGTTCGACCGCCCCCCGCCTTCCCCTCCTGCCCTATCGCAAGCCCACCGAAGGGCGCGATTACTGGGTATTGGACAACGCACTCCCGAATGCCGATGAGGTGCGTGCACGATCGCTGGCCCGCACGGACTGGTACGAAGGCTATCCGCACAAACCCGAAAGCTGGCCGGGCATGCGCGCGATGCCGGCGCTGGAGCCCGACGAACTGACCCATCTGGAAACCTGGGTCAGGAAGGTTACCGGCGCCAGCAGGCTCTGGGTGCAAGCCGCCACCGCCGATGGCGAAACGCTGAACCACAACTGCGTGCAGGTGGTCGGATACAACGAGTGCGAGCCGCGGCCGCACACCGACTCCCGAGCGCTGTGCCGGTACGCCGCCGTGCTTTACCTAAATCCGCATGTACCCGACAGCTGCGGAACCACCTTCTACCGCCAGCGCCTGCCGGGCGGCCAGCGCGGCGGGAACACGGTGCAGCCACCCCACCACAACCTGGCCGAGGCACTGGGCACCCGCTACGTCCCGGGCGACTCCTTCGTCGAGGATGTCGAAATACCACACCGCTACAACCGCCTGCTCGTCTATCGCGCCAACATGATCCATAGCGCGACGGGCTATTGGGGCCAGACGCTGGAGACCAAGCGCATGGCCGCGGTGTTTTTCTGGATGGCGTGAGCCACCCAGCCCCAGAAAGGGCTTTCGCAGTGCGGTGTTTCTACACCCCGCGCCCGCCGGCCGACTACTTCAGCTTGATCTCGGCCAGGCGCTCTTCGAGGTAACCGTGCGCGGTGATCGGCTCCGGGTACCGGCTCGGGTTCTCCGGCGTGATGCACGAGGGCAGCACGTCGATCACGAAATCCGGATTCGGATGCAGGAAGAACGGCGTCGAATAGCGTGGCTGGCGCGCCTTGTCACCCGGCGGATTGACCACGCGATGCGTGGTCGACGGGTACACGTGGTTGGTGAGGCGCTGCAGCATGTCGCCGATGTTGACCACGATCGTGTCTGCGTCGGCGGTGAACGGCACCCACTCACCCTTGCGCGACTTCACTTCCAACCCCTCCGAACTGGCGCCGACCAGCAGCGTGATCAGGTTGATGTCCTCGTGCGCGCCGGCGCGGACGTTGGGGATGTCGCCGGTGGTGATCGGCGGGTAGTGGATCGGACGCAGGATGGAATTGCCGTAGTCGGTCTTGTCGGCGAAGTAGCTTTCCGGCAAGCCGATGTGCAGCGCGAGCGCACTGAGCACGCGCGACCCCAACTGATCCAGCGCCTCGTAGAGACCGTAGGCGTATTCGCGGAACCCGGCGATTTCCTCCGGCCACAGGTTCGGCGGCATCACGCCTGCATGCTTCGAATCGCGGGGGATTTCGCGGCCAACGTGCCAGAACTCCTTGAGATCGAAGTACTTGGAGTCCTTGGCGGTCTCGATGCCGAACGGCGTATAGCCGCGCGCACCACCGCCGCCCGGGACGTGGTATTTGCGCTTCACGTCTTCTGGCAACGCGAAGAAGCGCTTGAACACGTCGTAGGAACCGTCGATCAGGGATTGCGGGATGCCGTGGTTGCGGATGCCGGCGAAACCCCACTCGCGATAGGCCGCTCCGAGCTCGGTGACGAAAGCTTCGCGGTCGCTGCTGTTGGACGGCGCGGTGAAACGACGTATGTCTAGGGTCGGGATCTGCGACGCCATGGTCCTGCTCTCTATGTGTTTTATCTATTGCGCGGCCGCGCGCACGGCGTCGGCCAGCGCATCCAGCGTGCCTTGCATCAACGCCGCATCATCGGCTTCGACCGTCACGCGGACGACCGGCTCCGTACCCGAGGGACGCAGGAACGCGCGGCCACGACCGGCAACCGCGGCCTGTGCGTTCGCCAGCGCCGCCTGCACCGTGGGCGATTCCACCGGCATGGTGGCGCCGACGGCGTAACGCACGTTGATGGTCCGCTGCGGCACGCGCTCCAGTCCCTGCAAGGCGTCGCGCAGCGAAATGCCCCGACGGCGCAGTGTTTCCAGCACCTGCAAGGCGCTGACGATGCCGTCACCGGTACCACTGCGATCCAGGCACAGCATGTGGCCCGACGCCTCTCCACCGAGCACTCCGCCGTTCGCCACCAGTTGCTGGTGCACATAGCGATCGCCGACCTTGGCGCGGATGAAGTCGATGCCCTCGCGCTGCAGCGCACGCTCCAGGCCGTAGTTGGTCATCAGCGTGCCGACTATCGGACCGGCAAGGCGGCCGCTGAGCTTCCAGTCGCGCGCCAGCACGTACAACAGGTCGTCGCCGTCGCGCACGACACCGTCGCCGTCGACGAACATCACCCGGTCGCCATCGCCATCGAAGGCGATGCCAAGGTCGGCGCCGGTTTCGCGAACGCGGGCCGCCAGCGTATCCGGGTGCGTCGAGCCGACGCCATCATTGATGTTCAGGCCATTGGGATCGATGCCGATCGCATCGACGCGCGCGCCCAATTCGCGCAGAACCAGCGGGCCGAGCTGGTAGGTCGCGCCATTGGCGCAATCCATGGCGATGCGCATGCCCCCAAGGTCAAATCCCTTGGGAACCGAATTCTTGCAATGTTCCACGTAGCGGCCGAGGGCATCGCGCGTACGCACGGCCTTGCCGAGCTGCTCGGATGAGACCGTGTGGAATGGCTGTTCCAGCGCGGCCTCGATGGCCAGCTCGGTGTCGTCGTCCAGCTTCTCGCCTTCGGCAGAGAAGAACTTGATGCCGTTGTCGTAGTGCGGATTGTGCGAGGCGGAAATCACGATGCCGCCGTCCGCGCGCATCGAGTGGGTCAGGTGCGCGACGGCAGGCGTCGGCATCGGGCCCATCAGCTGCACGTCCACGCCCGCCGCGACGAGGCCGGCCTCCAGGGCCGCTTCGAACATGTAGTTCGAAATGCGCGTGTCCTTGCCGATGATCACCTGCGGCTTGCGCCAGTCGCGGTGGCCTTCATATGCCTTGGTCAGTGCATGGCCGTACGCGTTGCCCAGGCGCAGGACGAAGTCCGCCGAGATCGCGCCTTCACCGACGCGGCCACGGATGCCATCGGTACCGAAGTACTTGCGGCTCAAGCAACAACCTCACTGTCGTCCTGCGGCATCGGCTGCTTCATCATCAATGCGAGCAAGTGCGCAAGACGGTCGCGCATTTCGCGACGATCGCAGATCTGGTCCACGGCACCGTGTTCGACGAGGAATTCGGAACGCTGGAAGCCTTCGGGCAGCTTCTCGCGGACGGTCTGCTCGATCACGCGCGGGCCGGCGAACCCGATCAGGGCTTCGGGCTCGGCCATGTTGATGTCGCCGAGCATCGCGAACGATGCCGACACACCGCCGGTAGTCGGGTGGGTCATCACCGAGATGTACGGCAGGCCCTTGGCGCGCAGGCGGGCCAGCGCGGCCGAGGTCTTTGCCATCTGCATCAATGAGAACAGGCTTTCCTGCATGCGCGCACCGCCACTGGCGGAAAAACACACGAAGGGACAGCCGATGTCGGCGGCGCGTTCGGCGGCCAGGGTGAAACGCTCGCCCACCACCGAGCCCATCGAGCCGCCCATGTAGGCGAAGTCGAACGACGCGGCGACCAGGTCGCGGCCCTTGAGCTTGCCCTGCATGGCGATCAGTGCATCGCGCTCGCCGGTGGATTTCTGCGCGGCCTTGATGCGGTCGGAATACTTTTTCTGGTCCTTGAACTTCAGCACGTCGGTCGGGCCGAGTTCGGCGCCGATTTCGCTGGTGCCGTCAGGATCGAACAGCGACGCCAGCCGCGCGCGGGCCCGGATCGGCATGTGGAAGGCGCACTTCGGGCAGACCTCGAGGTTTTCCTCGAGCTCGGGGCGGTACAGCACGACGCCGCAGCGATCGCACTTCTCCCAGAGGCCTTCGGGCACGCTGCGACGCTTGGCCGCGCCGGATTCGGTCCGGATGCCGGAGGGCATGAGTTTCTTCAGCCAGGACATGCGTTGCGTATTCCCCTGTTCAGGCACTAATGGCGAACGATCAGTTTACCGCGAGCCGGGCCCTGCCCGCTTGGGGCGGGTTTTCGGGGCGAACGTCGCGAGAATCCCGGGGACAGGCCAGGATCACCGTGCGTACTAGCGGTCCAGCGCCGAGCGCAGCGGCAGCAGGAACTCGCCGGCTCTGGTGGCCGGGTCGCTGGCGCCATCGAGCGCCGCGACGAGTGCGCTGCCGACGACGACCCCGTCGGCTCCGGATGCCATGGCCCGCGCCGAAGCGGCGTCCTTGATACCGAAACCAGCCACCACCGGCACGGCGCTGTGGCCGCGGATCGCGTGCAGGCGTTCGGTGGCCACCGAGGTGTCGAGGCGGTCGGCCCCGGTCACGCCGGCGAAGCTGACGTAGTAGAGATAACCGCTCGCCTGCTCTCCCAGGAGCGCCAGGCGTGCATCGCTGGTGGTGGGCGCGGCCAGCAGGATCAGGGTCAGGCCCTCCCGGGCAAAGGCGCTGCGGAATTCCGCCGCTTCTTCCGGCGGCAGGTCGACCAGAAGCACCCCGTCCACCCCGGCGGCAACCGCCTGCTGGGCGAAGCGGCTGGCACCACGGATCTCGATGGGATTGAGGTAGCCCATCAGCACGACCGGGGTTTCGGCGTCACGCTCGCGAAAGCTGCGCACGCATTCGAGCACGTACGACAGGCCCGCACCGCGGCCCAGGGCGCGCTCGGAGCTGCGCTGGATGGTGGGGCCGTCGGCCATCGGATCGGAAAACGGCACGCCCAGTTCGATCACATCGGCGCCGGCAGCAGTCAGCGCATGCATCACCGGCACGGTCGCCTCGAGCGAGGGATCGCCCGCGGTGAAGAAGGGAATCAGCGCCTTGCGGCCTTCGGCCTTCAGCCTGGCGAAGCGGGTATCGATGCGGTTCATCGGTGTCGTCGGATTGGATTGGCGTCGCGGCAAGGACCGGAACTAGAACGTGATGCCTTCACGGCCGGCGATCGTGTGCACATCCTTGTCGCCGCGACCGGACAGGTTGCACAGCACGATCGCGTCCTTGGGCATGTCGCGCGCCAGCTTCATGGCCTGGGCGATCGCATGACTGGACTCCAGTGCCGGCAGGATGCCTTCGGTACGTGCGAGCTGGTGGAAAGCCGCGAGCGCCTCGTCATCGGTCACGCCAACGTACTCGGCGCGGCCGGTGTCCTTTAGGAATGCGTGTTCCGGGCCCACGCCCGGATAGTCGAGGCCCGCCGATACCGAGTGCGTCTCGATGATCTGTCCGTCGTCGTCGCAAAGAACATAGGTGCGGTTGCCATGCAGCACGCCCGGGCGGCCTGCGGCCAACGACGCCGCGTGGTGACCGGTGGCGATGCCCTCGCCTGCCGCCTCGGCACCGACGATGCGCACGTCGCGATCATTGAGGAAGGCGTGGAAGATGCCGATCGCGTTGCTACCTCCGCCGACGCAGGCCGTCACCACATCAGGCAGGCGTCCGTATTCGGCCAGCATCTGCGCGCGCGCCTCGCGACCGACCACGGCATTGAAGTCGCGGACCATGCGCGGGTACGGGTCGGGGCCGGCGACGGTGCCGATGATGTAGAACGTGTCCTGCACGTTCGTCACCCAATCACGCATGGCTTCGTTGAGAGCATCCTTGAGCGTGGCCGAGCCGCTGGTCACCGGCACCACCGTCGCCCCCAGCAGTTTCATGCGGTAGACGTTGATCTTCTGGCGCTCGATGTCGGTGGCGCCCATGTAGACCACGCATTCCAGGCCAAGCCGGGCCGCGACCGTGGCCGACGCGACGCCGTGCTGGCCCGCGCCGGTCTCCGCGATGATCCGGGTCTTGCCCATGCGGCTGGCGAGCAGTGCCTGGCCGATGGTGTTGTTGATCTTGTGCGCGCCGGTGTGATTCAGGTCTTCGCGCTTGAGCAGGATGCGCGCGCCGCCGACTTCGCGGCTGAGGCGTTCGGCGAAGTAGATCGGGCTGGGACGACCGACGTAATGCGCCAGGTCGGCTTCGAACGCGGCGATGAAGGCCGTATCGACCCGCGCCTCGTCGTACGCCCGGGCGAGTTCCTCCAGCGGGCCGATCAGTGTTTCGGCGACGAAGCGGCCACCGAAGCGGCCGAAGTGGCCGGCGGCATCGGGGTAGGCGTGGAAGTCGGTGACGGATTCGACGGCGGGGGTTTCAGCGGACATCGGCACGAACCAGGCGGGGGACATCGCCCTTTGCGGCGATGGGGCGCCAGTCTAGTGCAACGCGGAACCGGCAGACGCCTTATTCGTGATGACAATCCGCGCGGCGGACTTCCTCGACGAAGTGCCGCATCCGGTCGCCGTCCTTCAGGCCGGGCGAAACTTCGATTCCGCTGGAGACGTCGACGCCCCATGGCCGCGTGAAGATCACGGCATCGAAAGCGTTCTCGGGTGTCAGCCCACCGGCGAGCAACCATGGTTTGCCAGGGTCCGATGGGATGCGCGACCAGTCGAAGGTCTTGCCGCTCCCACCTTCCCCGCCCGGCGAATGACTGTCGAACAGGAACCCCGCAGCATTCGGATAACGCGCCCGGAGCGGTTTCGCGGCGGCCTGGCCATCATCGCCACCCATTGCCACCGCCTTGAGATAGGGGACGCCAAAGCCGCGGCAGAACGTATCGTCCTCGTCACCGTGGAACTGCAGCAGGGTCGGGCGCACGTGGCGCACGATGTCGCGCACTTCCTCCTGCGGGTTGTCGCGGAACAAGGCCACGGAGTCGACGAATGGCGCCAGTGCGGAGCGCATCGCGCGGGCTTCTTCCGGCTCGACGCGGCGCTTGCTCTGGTGCGAAAACACGAAGCCGACCGCGTCCACGCCCAGTTCGCTGGCCAGGCGCACATCGCCGGCACGGGTCAGGCCACAAAACTTGATGCGGGTGCGGAAGAAGTTCGGCTTCACGGCTTCACTCCAGTTCGATTGCGAGCAAGTGGGTCGCTCATAGCCGGATGCTGGCGGGCAAGCCAAGGCGCTCGACGACATCGGCTGGATAACGGGGGCCAAGGAACACCAGCCCGCTGGCTGGCGCGGTGGGCCCCGCCTTGGTGCGGTCTAGGCCGGCGAGCAACCCGGCGATCCATCCTTCCGGAGCATCGCCGCGTCCGACCACCAGCAAGCTTCCAACAATGTTGCGCACCATATGGTGAAGAAAGGCATTGGCCTGCACTTCGACCGTCACCACGTCGCCGTCACGCGAAACGGTGATTTCCTGCAACTCGCGGCGCGCATGCGGTGCCTGGCACTGCACGGTGCGGAAGGCGGAGAAGTCGTTTTCGCCCAGCAGGGCCTGCGCCGCCCGGTGCATCGCCGCGGCATCGAGGGGACGGCGTTCCCAGGTGAGGACCTGACGCCCCAGCGCGGGCCGGACCGTGCGATTGAGGATCGCATAGCGGTACCGGCGCGCGCGGGCCGAAAAGCGGGCGTGGAATTCTTCCGGGACTGGCACGCACCAGAGTGCGCCGATCGCTGGTGGCAGTTTGCTCGTCGTACCCAAAACCCAGCCACGCGGATCGCGGCGCACCGGGCTGTCGAAGTGGATGACCTGGCCGGCTGCGTGGACGCCCGCATCAGTGCGGCCTGCGCAGATGGTCGCGATCGGCGTACCCGCGACGAACGTCAACGCATCCTCGATCACCGACTGCAGGGTGAGATAGCCCTCGGGATCGCTTTCACCGTGCTTGCTCAGGCGCTGCCAGCCACTGAACCCGGTACCGTCGTATTCGATGCCCATCGCATAGCGATGCACGGATGGCGCAAGGGCATCGGACAACGCTGGCGTGGCTTGCGGCATGGGTTCCGTGGCGCCGGCGGGCCCGGCACATGCTTTTCAACGACGTCGCCTGCTTCGCGAGTTTGCGAAGCGGCGACGGAGGCGGGCGATACGTAGCGGGACCTGTCCGCGCTACGGCGGGGTCACTCCAGTTCGCGCAGCATCCGCGCCGCCTGCTGGCGGGCGGCATGGTCGCCGTTGATCACCACTTCGCCCAGCAGCTGGCGGGCACCGGGGAGGTCACCGAGGTCGAGATAGGCGCGAGCGAGCTCGAGTCGTTCATGGGCAGCCTGCGCCGCCGGATCCAGCAGGTCACGCTGCATGGCGCCGGTGTGCCAGGCGGGCACGGCGCGCGCGGGCGGTTCGGGCGCGCGGGCTGGCGCGACGGCGCCAGTTCCCGCCGGGCTAATGATTTCGGTTTCGATTTCGGTTTCGATCTCATCTTCGAAATCGATGCCAGCCAAGCCCGCGCCATCCAGGCGCGGCGCGAACGCGTCGGCGATCGAAGGTGCCGCGGAAGCCGTCACTGCACGGAAGCTGGGCTTGGCGGCATCGCGACGACGCAGGAACCAGGCGATCAGGCCGCCCAGCACCAGCGCGCCACCCAGCGCGACCACCCAGGGCATTGCCGACGTCTGCGGTTGCTGCTTCTGGTTCTGGGCGAGGCGCTGCTGCGCCGCGGCCAGTTCGCTGTCCTTCATGGCGATCAGCTGCTGTTGTTGCTGCTGCAGCTTCTCGAGCTCGGCGACGCGGCTCTTGAGGTCCTGCGTCTCGGCCTCGCGTGCCGCGAGGGTTTCCTTCGTCTGGGTCAGTTCCTGTTGCAGCATCGCACCCTCGCCTCCGGCACTGATGCCGGATTGTGTGCCCGCCTTGGTCGCATCGCTTGCGCCGGGCGGGACGATTTCCAATCGCGCATCGGCAACGCGCGGAGCCTTGGTCGCCGAAGCCTGTGCAGGCTTCGAGACGGGCGCCGCCGTCGCGTTGGCCGCCGACACCTCGGCGTCGGCCGGCTGTGGCGCGGCGCGGCGCGATGCACGCCATTCCTGGATCTGTGCATGGACGATGGCATTGGCCTGCTGCGCATCCAGCTCGGTCATCGCGACACCGGCCGGAGCACGCAATACCGTGCCCGCCTTGAGACGGTTGATGTTGCCGCCAATGAACGCGTCCGGATTCGCGCGCAACAGCGCAATCATGGTCTGGTCGAGCGAGCCTGGGCCCGCAACGTGCGCGGCGATGGCGGACAGCGTGTCGCCGCTGCGCACTTCGTAGTCGCCACTATCGGGCAGCGGGCGCGAAACCGGTGCCGGCGCCGTTGCCACCTGCGGCGGCGGTGCGACGGGCTGCGGCGGCGTGGGCGTGGGCGTGATCGCCTGGGCGTCCGGCTGCGTGCTGTCGCTGGGTGCGGGTTCCGGCTCGGGCTGCGCGGCCACGGTTTGGGCGGGCTCGGCCGGACGCTCGATGATCGCGGGCGCTTCCGTCGTCGGTGCGGCAATTTCCGGCTGCAGCGGCGCGGACACCGTGCGTGGCGTGTCGATCAGCGCGGAGTATTCACGGACCAGCCTGCCCTGCCCCCAGTCGACCTCGACCAGGAAGGTCAGCAAGGGTTCGTCCACCGGCTGCTGGCTGGTGACCCGGATCACCGGGTTGCCGCGGGCATCCAGCGCCTGGGTGAACTGAAGGCCAGCAATAATGCCGATGGGAGGACGCAGGCCAATGCGGGAGAAGGTTTCCGGCGAAGCCAGGCCGGCCTGCAGCTGTTCCAGCTCGGCCGGATCGCTGGTGATGATCGGAATCTCGGCCACCAGAGGCTGGCCGATCTTCGACTTGACCTCGATCTGGCCCAGCCCCAGCGCGGACGCGCCAAAGCTGGCGGAGACCGCCAGCAGCGCCAATACGGTTCCCGCGATTCTTTTCACGACAGGTCTCACGCCACTCCCCTGCATGACTCTAGCCCCCAGTGCAGGCGGTTTGCAATGAAGCTGCCGCAAATGGCTGAGCGGATTCAGATTTCTAACCGGTCAAGGACGGGCCGCGGCGCAAACCGCGGTCCCGAGCCGCCGGTCAGCGCTCAGCGATGACCAGTTCCGCCAGCTGCACGGCGTTGGTCGCGGCGCCCTTGCGGATGTTGTCGGCCACCACCCACAGGTCGAGGCCGCGCGGGTGCGAGACGTCCTCGCGCACGCGGCCGACGTAGACCGGGTCGGTGCCGGAGGCGTGGGTCACGGGGGTCGGGTAACCGCCGGCCTTGCGCTCGTCGACCAGCTCCAGCCCGGGCTGTGCCGCCAGCAACTCGCGCGCCCTGTCGACGCTGATCTTCTCGCGGGTCTCGATGTGCACGGCTTCGGAATGGCCGTAGAACACCGGCACGCGCACGACGGTGGCGTTCACGAGGATGTTGTCGTCGCCGAGGATCTTGCGGGTCTCGGTGACCAGCTTCCACTCCTCGGTGGTGTAGCCGTTGTCGAGGAAATCGCCGCCGTGCGGGATCACGTTGAACGCGATCTGCACCGGATACACCTTGGGCTTCACGTCCTGGAAGTTGAGCAGCGCGGCGGTCTGCCGGCCCAGTTCCTCCATCGCCTTCACGCCGGTGCCGGACACCGACTGGTAGGTGGCGATGTTGATGCGTTCGATGCCCACGGCGCGATGGATCGGCGCCAGGGCGACCATCAGCTGCATGGTCGAGCAGTTCGGATTGGCGATGATGCCGCGCGGACGGTTCTTCATGGCTTCCGGGTTCACTTCGGCCACGACCAGCGGCACGTCGGCATCGCCACGGAAGCTCGAGGAATTGTCGATGACGACCGCGCCTGCGGCGGCGAACTTCGGTGCATATTCCTTCGAGACCGAGCCGCCGGCGGAGAACAGGGCGATATCGACACCCTTGGGGTCGAAGGTCGCGAGATCCTCGACGACCAGCTGGCGTGCGCCGAAGTCGATCTTGCTGCCGGCCGAGCGTTCGCTCGCCAACACGTGCAGCTTCCCGATCGGGAATTGGCGCTCGGTGAGCACCTTCAGCATGGTTTCGCCGACAGCGCCGGTGGCGCCGACTACTGCAACGGTGTACGTGGTCTTGCTCATTGTTGCGATGGTCCTGTGATGTGGCGGCCGGGCAGCGTTGGGAATTGTGCGCCTTGCCGGTCGCGGAATTGGGTTGGCGGGCGAAACGGACGCGCGGCGCGGCTGCAACAGGGGCTTCCGGAACCCGATCCCGGGAAGCTGCAAGCAACCGGCCGCTATCGTTTGCCAAAGTCCGGTTTGCCAGAGTCCGGTTTGCCGGAGTCAGGTTTTTTCGGGGCCGCTTTTGCCGGAATGCGCGGGCTCACCTCGCCCACGTCGCCACACTGCGCGCGATGGCGCAGGGCCTGGTCCATCAGCACCAGCGCCACCATGGCCTCGCAGATCGGCGTGGCGCGGATGCCGACGCAGGGATCGTGGCGGCCGGTGGTCACGACTTCGACCGCATTGCCCGCCGTATCGAGGCTCTGCACCGGCAGGCGCAGGCTCGAAGTCGGCTTGAATGCGGTCGAGCAACGCAAGTCCTGGCCGGTGCTGATGCCACCGAGGATGCCGCCGGCGTGGTTGCTCAGAAAGCCATCGGCGCTGATTTCGTCCCGGTGCAGGCTGCCCTTCTGGGCGACGGAGGCAAAACCGTCGCCGATCTCGACACCCTTCACCGCGTTGATCGACATCAGGGCAGCGGCCAGTTCGCCATCGAGCTTGCCGTAGATCGGCTCGCCCCAGCCCGGCGGCAGGCCATCGGCGATCACGTCGACACGCGCGCCAACGGAATCGCCGGACTTGCGCAGGGCGTCCATGTAGCTTTCCAGCTCGGCGACCTGCGTGGCGTCGGGCCAGAAGAAGGGATTGGATTCGACGACGGCCCACTCGACGTTGTCGACGTCGAAGGCACGTGGGGTGACGTCGCCGATCTGCGCCAGGTACCCGCGCACCTGCACGCCGTACTTTTCGGCCAGCCACTTCTTCGCAACGACCGCGGCCGCCACGCGCATCGTGGTTTCGCGCGCGCTGGAGCGTCCACCGCCGCGCGGATCGCGGATGCCGTACTTCTGCCAATAGGTGTAGTCGGCGTGGCCGGGGCGGAACTGCGCGGCGATGTTCGCGTAGTCCTTGCTGCGCGCATCGGTGTTGCGGATCAGCAGCGCGACCGGCGTACCGGTGGTGACGCCTTCGTAGACGCCGCTGAGGATCTCGACTTCATCCGCCTCGTGCCGCGCCGAGGTGTGGCGGGTCCTGCCGGTGGCGCGACGCTCCAGGTCGTGGTGGAAGTCCTCCGGTGCGATCGCGAGGCCCGGGGGGCACCCGTCGATGACGCAGCCGATCGCCGGACCGTGGCTCTCGCCGAAGGTCGTCACTGCGAACAGCTTGCCGAAGGTGTTGCTGGCCACGTGGAGTCCTGGAGCCGCTGCCCGCAACGGGACGTTCGGCACGGGGTGAAGTGGGTGGGTTAAGGCCTTGAAATATACGGGAAACCGGCTGGGGCGTAGCGGCCAGGCTCATGCGATGTCACTAGGCGGCTGCCCCGGAGGAAATCAGCCGCGCGCGTCCGCGAGCTGTTTGATGCGGGCATGGTGCTCGACCAGGTCGTGGCGTTCGACCACGAAGATGCCCATTTGCCCGACTTTGAACTCGACCCATGCCATCGGCAGCTCCGGCAGCAGGTCGGCCAGGGCCTGTTCGGCCTCGCCGACTTCGCAGATCAGCAGACCGTGCTCGCTCAGGTGTTCAGGCGCATCGCGCAGGATCTTCAACGCAAGGTCGAGGCCGTCGTCGCCCGCGCGCAGGCCCAGTTCCGGCTCGTACGAATATTCCTTGGGCAGCGCATCGGTTTCGGCGTTGGTGACGTAGGGCGGATTGGTGACGATCAGGTCGTAGACCTCACCCTTCAGGCCATTGAACAGGTCCGACTTGCGCAGCGTGACATTGGCCGCATGCAGGCGTTCCTTGTTCTCCCCGGCGAGCGAAAGCGCGTCGTCGTTGATGTCGGCACCGTCGACCTGCCAGTTCGGATGGTAATGCCCGGTGGCGATGGCGATGCAGCCCGAGCCCGTGCACAGGTCGAGCACGCGCTCGACGTCACGACCACCCAGCCAGGGCTCGAAGCCGGCAATGATGAGTTCAGCGATCGGCGAACGTGGCACCAGGGCGCGGCGGTCGCTCTTGAAGTTCAGGCCCGCGAACCATGCCTCGCCCGTCAGATACGCCGCCGGCACGCGTTCGCTGACGCGGCGCTGGAGCAGCGCCAGCACCTTCGCCTTCTCGTCCGCCGTGACACGCGCGGGGCCGTACACCGGACTGAGGTCGTGCGGCAGGTGCAGCGCGTGCAGAACCAGCTGCGTGGCCTCGTCCAGGGCGTTGTCGTAGCTGTGGCCGAACGTCAATCCCGCCTCGTTGAAGCGGCTGCCGCCGTAGCGGATCAGGTCGATGATCGAGACCTGTTCGAAAGCGGGGGATTCGGCCACGGGGCGGGTTCTGCGGGAAAAGGGGCACCGATTATACGGGCGGCCGCGGGCGGGGCTGCCCGGGGGATTGCGGCCGGACCTGGCATCCAGGTGAAGCATCTGCGGTCGACCACGGCTGGCCGCGGGCGCGGTTCTGACGGTGGTGTCTTGGGATTGGCCGCGGGCCAGTACCATGTGCGCGCATTTCGAAGGAATCCCAGATGTTCAACCGCACCACCCTCTATGTCCTGATCGCCGCGGTGGCCGCCGCGCTGGGCCTGCTGGCCGCCCAGACCTGGTTCACCCACGCGCCGGCGGGATCGCGCCCGGCCCTGAAGGCCGCGCGCCTGTTCGATCCGCCGCGCGAAATCCCGTCGTACTCGCTGCGCCAGTCCGATGGCACGCCGCTGGTCCCGGGCGAGCTGAAAGGCCACTGGACCCTCGTATTCCTCGGCTTCACCCATTGCCCGGACGTCTGCCCCACCACGCTCGCGCAACTGGCCGCTGCTCAGAAGCAGTGGGCGGCGCAGCCGGAAGCGACGCGGCCCCGCGTACTGTTCGTGTCGGTCGATCCCGAACGCGACACTCCCGATGCCATCGGCGAATACGCCCACGCCTTCCATCGCGACACGCTCGCCGCGACCGCCGACGTGCCGGCGCTGGAAACGTTCGCGCGGTCGCTGAGCATGGTCTTCGCCAAGGTGCCCGCGCCCGCAGGCGCTCCCGCCGACCAGTATTCGGTGGACCACAGCGCCTCGCTGGCGGTGCTCGACCCGCAGGGCCGGCTGACCGGCTTCATCCAGCCCCCCTTCGACCCCAAGGACATCGCGACCGACATGACCGCCCTCAGCGAGGCCAGCCAGTGAGCCCGATCACCGCACTCACCTATGTCCTGCCGCATCGCCTGCTGTCGTCGCTGGCGCGCAGGCTGGCCTATTCGCGCAACCCCGCCATCAAGCAGTGGCTGATCGACACGGTGACGCGCAAGTTCGGCGTGAATCTCGGCGAAGCCGCCAATCCCGACCCCACCAGCTATCCGACCTTCAATGCCTTCTTCACGCGCGCATTGAAGCCGGGTGCCCGCGTGGCCGACGCCGATCCCCACACGATCCTCATGCCGGCCGACGGCAAGATCAGCGAATGCGGCCACATCGGCCGCGCCGACGAAGGCGTGCTGCACGAGGATTCGGGCCACATCTTCCAGGCCAAGGGCCACGGGTTCACCACGGCGGAGCTGCTGGCCGACGAGGAGGCCGCGCGCGCGTTCGATGGTGGCGTGTACGCGACGGTGTACCTGTCGCCGAAGGACTACCACCGCGTGCACATGCCCTGGACCGGAACGCTGCGCGAAACCGTGCACGTGCCGGGGCGCCTCTTCAGCGTGGGTCCCGATGCGGTGGGTTCGGTGTCGCGCCTGTTCGCGCGCAACGAGCGCGTGGTGTGCCATTTCGACTGCGACTTCGGGCCGATGGCGGTGGTGATGGTTGGTGCGTTGTTGGTATCCGGCGTCGAGACCGTGTGGGGTGGCGTGGAGATTCCACCCTATGGCGGTCCCGTCACGGTGAAGGACTATCGCGGCCAGAACATCGTGCTCGAGCGCTTTGCCGAAATGGCGCGCTTCAACTACGGCTCGACGGCCATCGTGCTGTTGCCGAAGGGTGTTGCCGAACTGCATCCTGCATTGCGGGCGCAGTCGCCCGTACGCTTGGGTGGGCCGCTCGCAACACGGATCTGATGCCGATCTTGCAAGGGCGATCTTGCAAAGGCGATCCTGCAAAGGCGATCCTGCAAAGGCGATCCTGCAAAGGCGATCCTGCAAGGGGCCATGCCTGTCCGTCCTGCCGTATTCCCTGGAGACCGCTGATGCGCCAGCTTTTCACCGTGAGTACCGCTGTTGTTATCGCCAGCCTCGCCCTGTCCCTGTTCTGTTCGACCGCCAACGCCCAGGCGCCTGCCCCCGCCGCAAAGAAGGGCATCATCGTCCAGGGTGGCCGGGAAGCGATCGGGCCGAAGCAGGATGATCCCCGCGCCGTGACCGACAACGACTGCACCGAAAACCCCATCGCGCAGGGCGGGAAGCCGGGCACTGATGATCCCGCCGCGAAACAGGGGATCGTCGTCCAGGGTGGCCTGGAAGCCATCGGGCCGAAACAGGACGACCCGCGCAGCGCAGCCGCCAGCACCACCTCGATGCGCGCCATTGGTCCCAAGCAGGACGACCCTCGTGCGGCTACGGGCTGCCAGCGCAAGAAGACAAAGACCTGAAGGCCGAATAGTTGAAAGGGAAAAAGGCGGCCGAGGCCGCCTTTTTCACGCGCGGCCGATCACGCGCGCCGGCCCGCACCGCATGCGGACAATCCGATCAGGGCCTGCGCGATCCAGTAGGTTGCCAATACGACCACCACCGCAGCGGGAAACGGTGCGACGAAACGGTCAATCGCAAGCGTCGCGTCCGAAGCCACGAAAAACGCGCCCCCCAGTGCGGCCGATGCGGTGGCACGACCGGGAGACCGCGCCCACACCGCGGCGGCCTGTGCAGCCATGGCCGAGAGGATCAACACGTAGGCATACACGGGCCAACGCAGGGGCTCCGGCAGACGCGGTGCCAGCACGGCGGACACAGCCACGGCCACGACGGCATAGAGGGCAAACGGCCACCAGCGGGCGAACAGCCGGGCCCGGCAGCAGAAGGCATACAGATAGGCGACGTGTGCACACAGGAAGCTGGCCAACCCGAACACGAACCAGTCCGGTCCTTGGGGCGTGGGCACGAGCATGAGGAAGACATCGCCGAGCATCGACAGCGGCAGCCCGATCAGGACCGCGCCCCGGTAACGCGCATCGACGGAAGGGGAGACGACCACCATCCCCGCAATGAGCAAGGTGGCCAGCGGTTTGCACGCGTAGTGCAACCAGCGCAGCTCGGGCGACACCGCGCCCGCAATGGCCAGCACCGCGAGCGCGCACACCGCCACGATCCAGCGCGTGCGGGCTCCGCGTGGGGCCGTCAACGATCCTGTCACCATCCCCTTCCCCCTTGCCTATACGTCAGTCGGCGGCGCAGCCCTTGAGCTTCAGCCTCTGGCCGGGCCGGATCGCGTAGCGCGGCGCCTTGATCTTGTTGTCCTTGGCGAGATCGTCGATATCGCACTGGAACTTCCGCGCGATGGCGATGAGTGTCTCGCCCCGCTCCACGCGATGATCGCGCGGTTTTGCTGCCTTCGGCTTTTCCTTCTTCGCGGGCCTCGGCGGCAACGTCGCCAGCGCCGGTTCGCCCTCGGTCTCCGCCGCGCCTGACGCTTCATTCATGCCGACCGTCGTCACCGGCCCCGTACGCACGATCGCGTTGTTGGGGTTGCTGAGCACCAGCGTGCGCGCAAGCTCGGCACGCGGTCCCGAAGTGCACCAGCGGTTGTAGAGGCCGACGATCTTGGTGGTCGCATTGATCGTGGTACCCGCCGACAGCGAGCTTTCGGCCTGGTAGCGCGGATTGAGGTTGCGCAGCGCGCGCATGTAGCCCTCGCGTTCGCCGCGGTTGCCCAGGCAGATCGTCAACTGGTAGATCGAGCTGGGCTGCGCCAGGCGCAACGGCGCCGGCTTGGCATCCACTTTCGGGAAGGTCAGTCCGTATTCGTTGGGATGCAGGAACAACCACGCCGCGGCAATCACCATCGGCACGTAATCCTGCGTTTCCGACGGGAACTGGTTGTAGACGTCGGCTTCCCAGAAACTGCGCCCGCCGCTGCCCTGGTACACACGCAGCGCGCGGCCCTCGCCGCCGTTGTAGGCGGCCAGCGCGAGCTCGATGCTGCGGTTGAGCTGGCCCATGCGCTCGTTGAGGTACGACGCGCTGGCCTCGGCGGCGGCCCGCGGGTCGTAGCGTGTGTCGAATCCCGTCCCGTCGTCGCCCAGGCCGAAGCGGCGGCCGGTGCCATACATGAACTGCATGGGCCCGGCGGCGCCGGCGCGCGAGGTCGAATGCACCTTGCCGTTGGATTCCTTGGCCATGATGCCGAACAGCAACGCTTCCGGCAGGCCGGCACGCTGGTACTGCGGCCACATCAGGTGGCGCATGTACTGGTAGTTCTCGTAGCTGTTGACCAGCGGACCGCGCATGTCGGTGAGCCAGCGACGGATACCTGCCTGCACGGCGGGGTTGAACTGGACCATCTTGTCGAAACGGTGGTCGTCCGCCAGCAGCTTCGCGGCACGCGCCGCCTCGGGCACATCCGCCGTGAGCGGACTGGCATGGTCGTCGCCGTCCTCCGCTTCCTCGTCCGATGCATCCGCCTCGGCATCGGCATTGAGCTTCAGCAGGCGCTTGTACGTGCTGAGCATGGTCGGCACGGAACAACCTTTCTGCTTCATGCAATTGGCGATCACGTCTTCCATGTCCTCCAGCGCCGTGTCGCTCTGTGCCTGCCCGGCCGGGTCGGCATTGCCGATCTTCACCATGGCGTCGCGGTATTTGCTTTCGGCATCCAGCATGCGCTGGGTGAGCGCGTCGATACTGGTTTGGTCGCGGCGCGACAGCGCGGCGGCGTTGCCGGAAAGGATTGCAAGGACGGCAACGGCGAGGATGGAACGGAACATCTGGGGCATCGGGCGGGCACACGTAGGGGTAATGGCAGGGTAGAGGGCGATGCTGGCGACCGCAATGGCGAAAAATGCGCCACCTCGTCCGCATTGATCATCCGTTGTGGCGGAACTTTGACCGAGGCAACGAATTAACTTCCGGAATTGGTGTTCGCCCCGGAAGGAAAGTTCGGTGCTGGCATAGAATCCCGGCAACCAACCCTCCGGCCCCACCCATGGCAGACAACGTGCTTCCCGGCAACGCGATCCTGATCGGCAAGTCGGTCACCTCCCCGGATTCCCTGCCGGAAACCCACGGCCAGGTCTTCCTGCAGGGGCGCCTGGGCAATCGCCACGGCCTCGTCGCCGGTGCCACCGGCACGGGCAAGACGGTCACGTTGATGACCATCGCGGAAGGCTTCTCGCGCATGGGTGTGCCGGTGTTCCTCGCCGATGTGAAGGGCGACGTCGCCGGTCTCGCCATGCCCGGTGCGCCCAGCGACAAGCTGCAGGCGCGGATCAAGGACATCGGCATCGCCGATTACGCAAACGAAGCCAACCCGGTCGTGTTCTGGGATCTGTTCGGCAAGAACGGGCACCTGGTGCGCACCACGGTCAGCGAGATGGGTCCGACCCTGCTCTCGCGCATCCTGGAACTCAACGACACCCAGAGCGGCGTCCTCGACATCGTCTTCAAACTCGCCGACGACCGTGGCCTGCTGCTGCTCGATCTCGAGGACCTGCGCGCCCTGCTCGGCCTGGTCGCCGAGGAACGCAAGGACGTCTCCACCTCGTATGGCCTGGTCAGCACGCAGTCGATCGGCGCGATCCAGCGCTCGCTGCTGCGCCTGGAGCAGGAAGGCGGCGACATGTTCTTTGGCGAGCCCGCGCTGGAACTTGCCGACCTGATGCGCACGACCCCCAATGGCCGCGGCGTGGTCAACATCCTGGCGTCGGAGCAGTTGATCCTGAAGCCGCGCCTGTATTCGTCGTTCCTGCTGTGGCTGCTTTCGGAACTGTTCGAGCAGCTGCCGGAAGTCGGCGACCTCGACAAGCCCAAGCTGGTGTTCGTGTTCGACGAAGCGCACCTGCTCTTCGATGACGCGCCGGCCGCCTTGCAGCAGCGCGTCGAACAGGTCGTGCGCATCATCCGCTCCAAGGGCGTCGGCGTGTACTTTTGTTCGCAGTTCCCCGACGACGTGCCGGACGACATCCTCGGCCAGCTCGGCAATCGCGTGCAGCACGCTCTGCGCGCCTTCACGCCGCGCGACCAGAAGGCGGTGAAGACGGCGGCCGAGACGTTCGTGCCCAATCCCAGGCTCGATGTCGCCACTGCGATCTCGCAACTCGGCACCGGCGAAGCGCTGGTGTCGACGCTGCAGGACAAGGGCATCCCGATGCCGGTCGAACGCACACTGATCGCCCCGCCGCGTTGCCGCATGGGCGCCATCACCGATGCCGAACGCGCGCAGGTACGGGCCGGCAGCCCGGTCGGCGCGAAGTACGACAAGGCCATTGATCGCGAATCCGCGGCGGAAATGCTGGCAAAGAAGGCCGAGGCGGCCACGACCACGGCCGATGCGCCCGCTGCCCGCACCCGCGAGCAGGACGACGCCGAGGACAGCGGTTTCGGCCAGGCGGTGAAGGACGCCGTGTTCGGTACCCGGCGACGCCAGGGCATGGTCGAAGCCATGGCCAAGCAGACCGCCCGCACCGTCGGCAACCAGATCGGCCGCCAGATCCTGCGCGGCGTACTCGGCGGGATCTTCGGAAAGCGACGCTGATCGTCATTGCACGTTGTCGCTGCGCGTCCTTTTGCTGCAGCGCAGGTTGACGCTGCCCGCGCCTTCACCTCGAATGCGCATCCTTTGCCCTTCATCCCACAGGAATGTCCCGATGAACCGGAAGTTGCTGCTACTTGCCGTCGTTGCCACGCTCGCCGTCGCGGCGTGCAAGCCACAGGCCCCTGCTGAACCCGTCGCTCCCACGGCGCCGGCCGAACCTGCGGCTCCCGCTGCGGCGGCACCGGTCGCCGTCGAGTCCGCACCTGCAATGACTGCGGCCGATGTGCCGTTCGACATCAAGGGGTTCGCGGGCACTTTCACCGGCACCCTGCCCTGCGCCGACTGCCCGGGCATCGACACCCGGATCATGCTCAATGCCGATGGCAGCTACGCGCTGCACGAGGCCTACCAGGGCAAGGGCAATGGTGTCGATGGGGATGGCACCTGGACGGCCGAGGAAAACGGCAAGCGCATCCGCCTGGATCCGAACTCGAAGAGCCAGCAGGATCGCCTCTATGCGGTGACGTCAGCCGACCAGATCGACGCACTGGACTCCGCTGGCATGCCGATCGAAAGCACGCACTCGACCACGCTCAAGCGCGAGGCGGCGAAGCAGTAAGCCGGCGCGTACCGTAGAGGACGCTCCGTAGAGGATCGGGCCGCCCGCATCGCGGGTTGCCCGGTCCCGGGTCGCTCAACCTTCTCCCTGCTTGCCCTGCCCGGGCCGTTTGCCCTGCTCGATCCGCTCGCGTGCGCGGCGCCGCGACTCGTCTGCCTGCAACAGCAATTTGTAGGCGCAGTAGTACTTGTAGATGTTGCGCACGTACGTGGTGGTCTCGATGCCGATTTTTTCGGCGGTGACGACCTCGACATTGTTGAACCACTTGTCCGGATTCAGCCCGCGGCTGGCCGCTTCGCGTCGCATCCGGGCGATGTTGCCGGGGCCGGCGTTGTAGCTGGCGAATGCGAACAGTGGCCGCACCTGTTCGCTGAAATGCGCGTCCTTGAAATAGCTTGTCATCAGCTGGTCCATGTACTTGGCGCCGGCGTGGATGTTCGGCTCGACGTCGCGGATATTCCCCACTTTCAGCTGGGCACCGGTGGCCGGCATGATCTGCATCACACCGACGGCGCCGACATGGCTCTTGGCGTCCTGGTGCAGGCGCGACTCCTGGTAGCCCTGGGCCGCGAGCATCAGCGGATCGAAGTCGTACTGGCTGCCGTACTTGCGGAACAGCGCGATCACCTGTTCGAACTGCTTGCGTTCGCTATCGGCGGTGTTGTTGCCGATCTGCCTGATCTGCTTGTGGAACTGCGCCAGCCGGTAGTCGATGACGCCCTGCTTCCTGGCGTAATTGCGATAGAAATCGTCGAGGGCAGCTGTCAGTTGCGGGCTGTCCTTGCGGATGGCCCAACCGACGTAGCCCTGCTCGCGCAGCACCAGGTCAGCGCGCACCTTTATCGCCGGCAATACCTGCGCCCAGAGCTGCGCTTTCCAGTCATCGACGACCGCATATTCGAGCAGGCCGGCATTGAGCATCTCGAGGATGTCCTCGTCCTCGAGCTCATCCGGCAGCGGCACGATCCGGATCGCCGGTTTGCCGGCCTTCACCAGCCGCTCGCTGAGCGCCTTCACGCTCTCGTGGTAGCTGGAGGACGGGCGCACATACACGCTCCGACCGGCCAACTCGTCGAGGCTCGCGATCGCGGGCGAAGCCGGACCGGTGACGAGCAGCTCGCGGACCGGCTTGCGGTCGCGTGGCGCCACGAAGTCGACCGTCCTGAGCCGCGCTTCGGTGACGGTCAGGTTGCCCGCGGCGATATCGCCCTGCCCCGCTGCCACGCCTGCCAGCAGGCGATCGCGGGTGGTCGGGATCAGGTAGAACGTCACCGGGCGCTTGCCCAGCCGGCTGGCCAGCTTCTTGTTGATGTAGTGCTCGAAGTCGCGGACCAGCTCAGCCGTCATTCCACGTTCGCGACCCTTGTCAACGAAATAAGGGGTGCGGCTGTACGGCACCAGCACGCGGATCATCCGGCGTTCGACCATGGCGTCGAAGTCGCCTTTCCAGGGCTTGTTCTCCAGGCTGAGCGTGCGCCCGGCGTACGGGGCGGCCGCGGTATCGCCTTCGGGCTGGGATTCCGGGGCGGCTTCCTCGGGCGTCGTTTCGGCCGCAGTTTCGGCGGTGGTTGCAGCGGGAGTTTCCGGCACGGCCGTCGTGGGAACGGGCGCTGCCGGTGTGGCCTGCGACGCTGGCGGCGACGCCGTCGACCTGGCGGGAGCTGGTTGCTCGGTCTTCCCGCATGACGACGTGCCCAGCAGCGTCGCAGCGGCCAGCAGGCAGGTCATCGCCGCGCGCAACCGCGCGCGGGCGGGAATCGCGACGGGGCTGTTCATGGAGCCTCCTGCGTGCCGACTCAACGAAAGGAAACGGTGCAGCATCGGGTGCGCGGTCGCCTCGTCCGGCGCCGTCCCTGAAACGGCGGTCATGCCGCCCTAAGATAGGTGGCAACTCCATACTCGTTGCTGCCATGTCCCGCTGGCGCCCTCCCGCAGAGAAAAGCACCGCGTTGATCACGCGCGAAGGCCACGCGCGGCTGAAGTCCGAGCTCGACGAGCTGTGGCGCGTGCGGCGACCGGAAGTGGTCAAGGCGCTGGCCGCCGCCGCGGCCGAGGGCGACCGCTCCGAGAACGCAGAATACACCTACCGCAAGAAGCAGCTCGGCGAGATCGATCGGCGCGTCCGGTACCTCTCGAAGCGGCTTGAAGTGCTGCGCGTGATCGGCGACATGCCCGCCGATCGTGAAGCCGTGTTCTTTGGCGCCGTGGTGGAAGTCGAGGACGTCAGCAGCGGCGAAACCCACCGCTACCGCATCGTCGGCCCCGATGAAACCGATGCGAAGCTCGGTTTCATCAGCATCGATTCGCCGCTGGCACGGGCGATGCTCAAGAAGCGCCTGGACGATGAATTCGAGGCGTTGCTGCCCGGTGGTCAACAACGCTTCGTGATCGTGTCGGTCGAGTACGCATCTGCCTGAAGTCACGCATCGCCATCGGTGCCGAATACCGCTTCTGATCCGGACTGACTGATCGAAGCCGCAGCGCGACGGCCACCTCCGGGTGGCCGTTGTCTTTTCAGCGACCCGGGATCGGCGACTCCGCAATGGCGGGCAGAGCGGACATCAGCGGCCCTTCTCGCCATCGTGGCGCGCGTGTTTCGCGATGTCTTCGTATTCCGTGCGCAGCTGGTCCAGTTCGCCTTCTTCGCGCTCCTCCAGGTCCATCATCCGGTTGTGCGCGCCGCGGGTCGCACGGATCAGCTCGTCGAGCTTGAGCTGCATCGCTTCCGTATCGCGGTTCTGGGTGTTCTGGATCAGGAACACCATCAGGAAGGTGATGATGGTCGTGCCGGTATTGATCACGAGTTGCCAAGTATCGCTGAAACCGAACAGCGGGCCGCTGATCCCCCATGCGGCGATCACGGCCAGGGCGAGGCCGAAACAGACCGGCCGCCCCGTGAAGCGCGAAGCCGCCTTGGCCAGATGCGTGAATCCGCGTGTCTGATGCATGTCTCCACCTTTTGGGTTACCGGACACCAAGAGTATGCGCAGCCATGGTGAGCAGGCGTCGTTGGCGACCGGGCACGCAGGTGGTGGCATGGCCGCTCTGGCTGAGCGCCACCGTTGAACGGTGCGGATGTGCTGCACCGTACGGATACTCGACCGAGGAGCACTGCCGGCCTCCCCGGCTGGCCCAAGCGCCGGCGACCTCCGGGCATCGCCCGACAAAGGAAGAGCCATGAACCGTCCCAACCGCCTCGCAGCAAAGCTGCTGGTCCCCATGCTGCTTGCCGTCACCGCGCTGATCCCGGCCACGTCCGCCGCCCAGGAGCCCGGCAAGGTGATCGTATCCATCTACCGTGTCGCCCCGGGCAAGCAACTGGAATTCCTGCGCTGGCAGGCCGCGCGCGATGCCGTGGCGACCGAGACGGGCATCGGGGCGACCCAGTGGTATGTGCATACGGATGGCGACAGCTGGGACTACGTAGGCATCAGCCCGGTAACCACTGATGCCCAGGACGACAAGATGGATGCTCTCAGCAAGAGCAGGAACCTGACGACCGGCTTCAAGGCGTCACTTGAATTCCGCACCATGATCGCATCGCACACCGACACCTACGCGCGCGGGCCGACTACGGCGGCCGCGCTGGTCGAAGCTGCCAAGTGATCCGCTGCGCTGCCAACCGGTGACCGCGTCCCGTGCGGTTACCGGTTGATCGGGCCCACGGACGTTATCTCCGTCAACCTGCGGGGGTCAGGTCGTGGTCGTGTGAGGCCCAATGGACATACGTCGCGCCCAGCACTGCGCCAAAAACGACGTGCGCCAGGGCCGCTCCCCAGTTGCGCGCTTCGGCGAACCACGGGAACAGTGTCGTGAACCCGTAGAAGTTCAGTGCGTACAGCAACAGGCCGTACCCCGCACCGATCAGCGTGGCGGACTGGAGCGAGCGTCCCTTGGCGAAGAACGCAAAGAAGAGCGCATACACCAGCGACATGACGAAGTGCAGGATCACGGCGGCCAGGGTGACCGATACGTCGGCAGTGACAGGTGGCGCCAGCATCGCGCTTCCCTGGGTGATGGCGGCGATCATCCGGATCATCACGCCGGGATTGACTCCCATGACGAAGCGCGTGACCAGCAGTTCGAGCACCAGGAAAATGGCGCCGGCGGCAAGTCCGGCCCACACGACAGCCTTGCCGGAGATGTGTGAGCCCGGGACGGTGAAATGAGGGCGGTGGGCGATGGTGGCAGGCATAAATCCTCCTGCGTGCGGCATCGCGGTGGCGACCAAGGCATCAAACCCTGCGTCGGCCAGCGCCGCACGCAGGAGCACTACAGCACAGGCTTTGTAAAAGGCCTGTTCAAAGGCCGGGCGCCCGGGACGCGCCCGACCGGCTTCAATCGGCGAATTGAACCTCGCCGTAGAGGTCGTGCTCGTCGCTGCCCATGATCTCGACATCGACGAATTCACCCGGCTTGAGGCCGGCCTCGAAACCGTTCTGGATCTGCACCAGGCCATCGATTTCCGGTGCATCGGCCATCGAGCGCGCGATCGCCAGTTCGCCATCGAGCGCATCGACCAGGCAGCGCTGCACGCTACCGACCTTGGCCTCGAGCTTGGCGGTGGAGATCTCGGCCTGGCGCTCCATGAAACGGGCCAGGCGCTCCTGCTTCACTTCTTCCGGCACCGGATCGGGGAGATCGTTCGCCGCCGCGCCTTCGACCGGTGAATAGGCAAAGGCGCCGACACGGTCGAGCTGCGCTTCGTCGAGGAAGTCCAGCAGCTCTTCGAACTCGGCTTCGGTCTCACCCGGGAAACCGACGATGAAGGTCGACCGGATGGTGATGTCCGGGCAGATGTCGCGCCACTTGTGGATGCGCTCGCGCACCTTGTCCACCGCTCCGGGACGCTTCATCAGCTTGAGCACGCGCGGGCTGGCGTGCTGGAACGGGATGTCGAGGTACGGCAACAGCTTGCCTTGGGCCATCAACGGAATGATCTCGTCGACATGCGGATACGGATACACGTAGTGCAGGCGCGTCCACATGCCCAGTTCGGACAGGCCTTCGCACAATGCCTTCATCCGTGTCTGGTACTGCCGGCCGCGCCATTCGCGCTCGGCGTACTTCACGTCGACGCCGTAGGCACTGGTGTCCTGCGAGATCACCAGCAGTTCCTTCACCCCACCCATCGCCAATTTCTCGGCTTCGCGCAGGACCTGGTCGACCGGGCGCGACACCAGGTCGCCGCGCATCGACGGGATGATGCAGAAGCTGCAGCGGTGGTTGCAGCCTTCGGAAATCTTCAGGTAGGCGTAATGCTTCGGCGTCAGCTTGATGCCGACATCGCTGTCGTCGACTGGGCGACGGGGCACCAGGTTGATGAAGGGGTCGTGCTTGGGCGGCAACGCCTTGTGCACGGCTTCCATCACGCTGGCGTAGTCCTGCGGACCGCTGATGGAAAGCACGCCCGGATGCGCCTCGCGGATGATTTCCTCGCGCTTGCCGAGGCAGCCGGTCACGATGACCTTGCCGTTCTCCGCCAGCGCCTCGCCGATCGCGTCCAGCGATTCGGCCACGGCCGAATCGATGAAGCCGCAGGTGTTGACCACGACGACATCGGCGTCGTCATAGGTAGGCACCAGGTCGTAGCCTTCGACCTTGAGCTGGGTGAGGATGCGTTCGGAATCGACCAGCGCCTTCGGGCAACCGAGGCTGACGAAACCGACTTTGGGATTGGCAAGGGACATGGCGACCGCAAATTCGAGAAAAAACAAGCAATTATACCGGGCCGGCACGACCCGGACCGGTGGCTTGCGGTGCGGGGCCGCGAAGCGGTTAATAACCACTTACCCGCCCTCGCCCGCACCCTGCCCATGAGCCGCTGGATCGACCTGAACACGCCTCATGGACCGGTCCAGGCCTGGCGCGCCGACCCGCCGGGTCCCTCACGCGGCGGCGTCGTCGTGCTGCAGGAGATATTCGGGGTCAACCCTCACATCCGCAGCGTGGCCGATCGGCTGGCGGCCGCCGGGTTCGTGGCCCTGGCGCCCAGCCTGTTCGATCCGGTCGAACCCGGGATCGAACTGGGTTACGGCGAAGCGGAGGCGCAACGGGGGGTGGAGCTGCGCAACCGCGTCGGATTCGACCGCGCCGTCGACGTGGTCGAGGCCGCCGCCAACGAACTGCAGGCGGAAGGCCTGCGCACTGGCGTCGTCGGCTTCTGCTGGGGCGGCAGCGTGAGTTTCCTCGCCAATACGCGCCTGGGCCTGCCCGCGGTGAGCTACTACGGCGCGCGCAGCGTGCCGTTCCTCGACGAAGTCGCGCGGGCGCCGCTGATGTTCCACTTCGGTGCGCGCGACAAGAGCATCCCTCCGGGCGACATCGAGCTGCATCGCGCGAAACAGCCAGCCGCCAAGGTCTTCGTGTACGAAGACGCGGACCACGCCTTCAACCGCGACGTCGACAACAGCCACCACCACGCCGCCAGCGCTACTCTCGCCTGGCAGCGCACCCTGGACTTCCTCGCGGAGAGCCTGCGATGAACCGCTCGACGCAACTCGTAGGCTGGCACCTGCATCCGCAACTGGCCGACGATACACATCCCGTCGCGCACTTCGCCCTGAGCGACCTGCAACTGATGGACGACGCCAACCATCCCTGGCTGATCCTGGTGCCGCGGGTGGAAAACGCGGTGGAATGGTCGGACCTGGACGACGCCCAGCAGGCGGAGCTCACCCGCGAAATCAACCGCGCCTGTCGCCTGCTGCAGGCCGAGTTCAAGCCGAACAAGCTCAACGTGGCCGCGCTGGGCAACATGGTGCCGCAGTTGCACGTGCACGTGATCGCGCGCTTCCACGAGGACATCGCGTGGCCGCGGCCGGTATGGGGCATGGCCACCGCGCAGCCGTATTCGCCCGAGGAACTTGTCCGCCGCATCGAGCGATTGCGCGCGGCGCTGGCATGAAGCCAGACAAGACCCGCCCCCTCGAAGCCATCCAGGTGGAATCCCTCGCCGACGACGCCCTGTTGATGCGGCTGGGCGACCGCATCGATTCCGCGACCAACGCGCGCGTACATGCGCTATGCGAACGCATTCGCGTGCGGCCGCCGGCGTGGCTGCGCGACCTGGTGCCGGCCTACGCAAGCGTTGGCGCGTTCTTCGATCCGCTTGCCGTCGAAGCCGACCACGTGGGCCGCTGGCTGCGCGCGCAGCTCGAGGCATTGCCCATCGACATCGTGGCGACACGCGATGCGCGGACCGTGGAAATCCCGGTCACTTACGGTGGCGAAGCCGGACCCGACCTGGAAAGCGCCGCTGCCGAACTCGGCATGACGCCAACGCAGCTCGCGCGACGCCATGCGGCAGGCGAATACACCGTGGCGATGATCGGCTTCGCACCTGGCTTTCCCTACCTGCTGGGCCTCGATCCCGCCCTCGCCCTGCCGCGCCTGGCGACGCCACGCACCGTGGTTCCCGCCGGGAGCGTCGGCATCGGCGGCGCACAGACCGGCATCTATCCGCGCGAAAGTCCCGGTGGCTGGCGCGTGATCGGACGCACGCCCCTGGCCCTGTTCGATCCCACGCGCGAACCGCCGGCGCTGCTGGCGCCCGGCGATCGCGTGCGCTTTGTCTCGGTGGAAAGGTCCTGATGCTGCAGGTGGTTTCGCCCGGACTGCTCACCACCATCCAGGATGGCGGCCGCTCAGGTTGGCGCCACCTCGGCGTTGCGCAGTGCGGCGCGCTCGATGCCGTCGCTGCGGCGCTGGCCAATCACCTTGTTGGCAACGCCGCTGGCGAGGCGGTGCTGGAACTCACACTGCAAGGCCCGACGCTCCGCTTCGAGCACGCCGTGCGCCTGGCTATCTGTGGCGCCCGCGTGCAGGCGCGGTTCGAATCCGCCTCCGGCGCGATGTACACGATCGAATCCGGTCGCCCGATCGAACTGCCCGCCGGCACCCTGCACATCGGCGCACTGCGCGATGGCGCACGTGCATGGCTCGCGGTCGCGGGGAGCCTCGACGTGCCCATGGTGCTGGGTAGCCGCAGTACCGACCTGCGTGGCGGGTTCGGTGGCTGGGAAGGGCGCGCTGTGCAAGCGGGAGACCGCCTCGTGCTGCGCGATCCGCCATCGATCGCATGCACGCAACCGCGCATGCCGAAGTGGTGGATCGATCCCGCCTTCGATGAGCGCGGCATGCCGATCCGCTATGTGCCATCGCCACAGGCAGGCGCCACGCTGGACGATCGCGCCTGGCAGGTCGGCAATCGCAGCAACCGCCAGGGCGTGCGGCTCGAGGGTGCATCGCTCGAGGTCGCGCGCCATGAGGAGATTTCCGCGCCGGTCGCACCGGGCACGGTGCAGTTGCCCCCCGACGRCCAGCCCATCGTGCTGCTGGCCGACGCCCAGACGGTGGGTGGTTATCCGCGGCTGGGCCACGTCATCGCGGCCGACCTGCCCCGCCTGGCGCAACTCCGGCCGAGCGATACGGTGCGTTTCCAGTCGTGCAACACGCAAACCGCGACACGCCTCGCTTGCGCGGCGCGTGCGCGGGTCGCCAGAATCGCGCTGATGATCGACCAACAACTACCCAGGGGAAATTTCGGATGAAGGGCAACATCATTGCAGCGCTCGTGCTGATCATCGTCGGCACGCTGTTCCTGCTGCGAAACCTCGGCTTCAACGTTCCAGGCCTCGGCAACCTGATCTCGACGTGGTGGCCGGCAATCCTGGTCGTGGTCGGCCTCGGATTGCTTTTCAACCGCAAGTAACGCCACGGTATCGTGCGCATCGACTTCAACTGCGATCTGGGCGAAGGCTGCGGCGATGACGCCGCGATCATTCCCCTGATCACGTCCGCCAGCATCGCCTGTGGCGGACATGCCGGCGATGAAGCGACGATGCGCACCACCTTGCGTTTGTGCCGCGAGCACGGTGTCGCCGCCGGTGCGCACCCGGGCTACCCGGACCGGGAAAATTTCGGCCGCCATGAAATGCCGCTTGCGGCCGCGCAGATTGGCGAACTGGTCGAACACCAGCTCGCCACGCTTGCAGGCATTGCCGCATCCGAAAATATGCGGCTTGCGCACGTGAAGCCACACGGCGCGCTCTACAACCTTGCCGCACGCGACCGCAGTGTCGCCGAGGCGATTGCCGCGGCGATCGTGCGTTTCGATCCGCGGCTGGTCCTGTTCGGCCTGTCCGGCTCGCGGTTGACCGCGGCCGGCGAGGCGGCGGGCCTTCGCGTCGCCCACGAAGTCTTCGCCGAACGGCGCTATGAGGCCGACGGCACCCTCACTCCGCGAAGTCGCGCGGACGCGGTGATCCACGATCTCGACGAAACCATCGCCCAGGTGCGCGGCTTCGTTCGCGATGGGGGCGTGACCGCAAGAACCGGCGAACGCCTGGCGTTGCGCGCCGACACCCTGTGCCTGCATGGCGATCGCGCCGACGCGGCCGCCTTCGCGCGATCGATCCGCGACGCGCTGGAATCGGACGGAATCCGCATCCTGCCGGTGGGAGCAAGCGCATGAACTACTGGCCCCTGCTGGGCATTGCCGTGGTCGTGGCCGGGTTCGTACTGCGACTGAATCCGGTGATCGTCGTGGTCACGGCCGGCATCGTGAGCGGCGTGGCCGCGGGCATGTCCCTGCCCGACCTGCTCGCGCTGCTGGGCGAAAGCTTCGTCTCCAACCGCGCCCTGCTGCTGTTCGCCTTCACCCTGCCCACGATCGGGCTGCTCGAACGCGCGGGCCTGCGCGAGCATGCGCTGGCATGGATCGGACGCCTGCGCGGCGTCACCCTGCCGCGCCTGCTCACGACTTACCTCGGCGTACGCCAGTTATTGGGCATGGCGGGGCTGGTCGACATCGCCGGCCACGCGCAGACCGTCCGCCCGCTGCTGGCGCCGATGGCCGAATCTGCCGCCGAGAAAGCCCACGGCAAGCTGGACCGCGCACATGTCCAGCGCGTGCACGCACTGGCGGCGGCCACCGACAACGTCGGGCGCTTCTTCGGTGAGGACGTGTTCCTCGCCTTCGGCGCGGTGCTGTTGATCCAGAGCTTCTTCAACGAACACGGCATCACGTTGCAGCCTATGGAGATCGCCCTGTGGGCGCTACCGACGGCGATCGCAGCCTTCGTGATCCACGCTATCCGCATCGCATGGTTCCAGCGCAACCTCGTGCGCAGCGCCGAACCAGCGGGAGCCAGCCATGCTGCGGATTGAGCATTTCTACTGGGTGCTGGCGGCGTTCCTGCTGTTCGCGGGCTGGCGCAACCTGCGCGAGGGGCGCTTCGCGCATGCGCTGTTCTGGAGCCTGATTGCCGTGTTGTTTGCGAGCGGCGAAGCCGTGCTCGCCGCAAGCAAGGCCGGCAGCCGGCTCCCCGCCCAACTCGCAGGCGTCGCGGTCATCCTGCTGGCCCTGCTGGCGACCAGGATGCGCCGCGAACACATCGCCGAAGCACCAGAGGAACAGCGTCGTGCGTCCGCCGAGCGCCTGGGCCATCGCCTGTTCGCGCCGGCCCTGCTCATTCCATTGGTCACCGTGCTGATCGTGTTGGTCGGCGCGAAGCTGCGAATCGGCGCAACCCCGTTGTTCGCCGAGGGCAACATCACCCTGCCCGCGCTTGCCCTGGCAGGCATCATTGCCGCGGTGGCCGCGATCGTCGTCACGCGCGAACCTCCGATCCGGGCCGCCCTCGAAGGCCGGCGCCTGCTCGACACGATGGGCTGGGCCGCGTTGCTGCCCCTCGTGCTTGCGACACTGGGGGGCGTGTTTGCGGCCAGCGGTGTCGGCGAAGCAGTCTCGGCGCTGGTCTCTGCCGTGATCCCCGCCGACAGCCGCGTGGCGTGCCTGCTGGCGTTCGGCCTGGGGATGGTGCTGTTCACCGTCATCATGGGCAATGCGTTCGCGGCATTCCCGGTGATGATGGCGGGCATCGGCCTGCCGCTGCTGATTCACCGACATGGCGCCGATCCCGCGGCACTGGGCGCGATCGGCATGGTCACCGGCTACTGCGGCACGCTGATGACGCCGATGGCGGCCAACTTCAACCTGGTGCCCGCCGCCCTGCTCGAACTCGACGACCCCAATGCCGTCATCCGCATGCAACTGCCTACTGCAATCCCGCTGATGCTGGTGAACCTGCTGCTCATGTATTGGCTGGCGTTCCGGTGAGCGCGACGAAACAACCCACGGTGCTGCTGACCGGTTTCGCCCCGTTTGCAGGCGAAAAGCTCAATCCAAGCTGGGAGGCGGTCCGCATGCTGCGCGGCCGGCGCATCGGTGGACACCGCATCGTGGCGCGCCAGCTGCCGGTGGAGTTCGGCACCGCGTTGAAGGAGCTGCGCGCGGCCATCCGCGACACCCGGCCGTCGCTCGTGCTGTGCGTGGGCCAGGCCGGCGGCCGCGCGTCGATGTCGCTGGAGCGGGTGGCGATCAATGTCGACGACGCGCGCATTCCCGACAACGCCGGCGCCAGCCCGATCGACCTCGAAATCGTCAGGGGCGGCCCGGCCGCCTATTTCACCGGCCTGCCGATCAAGGCGATGCTGGCCGCGCTGCGCGACGCGGGAATTCCCGTAGAGGTGTCACAGACCGCGGGCACCTACGTCTGCAACCATGTCTTCTATGGGCTGATGCATGCGCTGCGCAACCGCAAGGTGCGTGGCGGCTTCGTGCACATCCCCTACTCGCCCGAACAGGCCGCGCTCCATCCCGGCGCGCCGAGCCTGCCGGTCGAGACCGTTTGCCACGGCCTGCGCATCGCATTGCAGGTCGCGCTCGCTACGGGCGTCGACCACAAGCTTGGCGCAGGCGCCGAACACTGAAAATCACGAGGAGTCTGCATGCGCACCCTTTCGCTCGCCGTCGTTGTCGCCCTGGCCACCCTGGCTGCCCCCGTGCAGGCAGGCTTGTTCGAGAAGAAGCCCGAACTCTCCGCGCAGGAGGCAGCCACCGCGAACCTGCCCGCCGTGACGATCTGGGTGGACGCCAGCTGGGGCTTCCGCAACCAGGGCGCGGCAAACAACCTGACCAAGGCGCATTCCGCCTTCGCGGCGCGCGGCTACAAGGTGCAGAGCGTGCAGCCGTATATCGAAAACGGCGACCTTCAGGGCTTCTTCGTTACCTACCAGAAGCCCTGATGCGACAAGGGCGTGCCGTTTCGGCACGCCCTTGGAAGCATCCAGCAGCGTCCTGCGCGATCAGGTACGCGGCAGCGTCACGCCGACCTGGCCCTGGTACTTGCCGCCGCGATCCTTGTATGAGGTTTCGCACACTTCGTCCGACTGGAAGAACAACATCTGCGCCACGCCCTCGTTGGCGTAGATGCGCGCCGGCAGCGGCGTGGTGTTGGAGAACTCCAGCGTCACGTGGCCTTCCCATTCCGGTTCCAGCGGCGTGACGTTGACGATGATGCCGCAGCGCGCGTACGTGCTCTTGCCCAGGCAGACCACCAGCGTGTCGCGCGGAATGCGGAAGTACTCGACCGTGCGCGCCAGCGCGAACGAGTTGGGCGGGATGATGCAGACGTCGGATTCGATGTCGACGAAGCTGCCGCTGTCGAAATGCTTGGGATCGACGATCGTCGAGTTGATGTTGGTGAAGACCTTGAATTCGCGCGAGCAGCGCACGTCGTAGCCGTAGCTGGAGGTTCCGTAGCTGACGATGCGGTGGCCGTCGGCGGCGGTCTTGACCTGGCCGGGTTCGAACGGCTCGATCATGCCCTGCTGTTCGGCCATGCGACGGATCCAGCGGTCGGACTTGATGCTCATGCGGGTACGGGGTTCGGGGCAATAGGAAGGCCGATTCTAATGGAAGCGCGAACCGGGCCGCTCAATGTCCTGACCGGAAAAGCGAAGGCCCGGCATGAGCCGGGCCCTCGGTGCTGCGATGACGCGCTGGATCAGAAGCCGCTGACGTTCAGGCGACCACCCGTGACGACCTTGTTGGTTAGCGAGGGAGTCGGCACGGCCGAACCCAGGATCGCCGCCTTGATGTCGGCTGCGGTCGCGCCCGGATGCGACGACTTGTACAGCGCCGCGGCGCCGGTCACGTGCGGAGTGGCCATCGAGGTGCCGTTGTAGCTGGCGTAGCCGGAAACGACCTGGCCCTTCGAGCTCACCGGCACCGTCGACCAGATGCCCGAGCCCGGCGCACCGATGTCGACCGTGGTCCTGCCCCACTGCGAGAAGCTCGACAGCGCGCCCGTGTTGGTGATCGAAGCCACGGCGATGACGTTGGCGTTCGGGTAGTTCGACGGATAGCTGGCGGTGGCGTCGTTGTCGGTGGCGCTGTTGCCGGCCGCCGCAATGAACAGAATGCCGGCAGCATCGGCGCGGCCGATCGCGTCCTGCATGGCCTGCGAGAAGCCACCACCGCCCCACGAGTTGTTGGTCGCGACGATGTTCATGCCGTGACGCGTCTTGAGGTCGGTGATGTAGTCCACCGCGGCAATGCCGTTGGCGGTGGTGCCGCCGCGACGGCCGAGGAACTTGGCGCTGATGACCTTCACGCCGCTCCAGCACACGCCGGCCACGCCCTTGCCGTTGCCGCCGACACCGGCGATGGTGCCGGTGACGTGCGTGCCGTGGTCGTCATTGGCGCCGCCCGAGTTGATGTTGTTGCTGCCGCCGTCGAAGTCCCAGCCGTGGGTGTCGTCGATCTTGCCGTTGCCGTCGTTGTCGATCCCGTCGACCGGATCGTACGGGTTGGTCCACACGACGTTGGTCAGGTCTTCGTGGTTGAAGAAGATGCCTTCGTCGATCACGCCGACATAGACGTTGCTGCAATCGGTGTGACCCGCGCCCCAGGCTTCGGCAGCCTGCGAGCCGTACTGGTTGGTCGGCGTCGAAGCATCGCCGTACATGCCCCAGAGCGAGCCGTTGGCGGCATAGGTGTCGTTGGCGACCGCGTTGTGCTGGTAGGTCCAGTTCGGCTCGGCGTATTCGACGGCCGGATTGGAACTCAGCGTGCGCACGGCAGCGGCGAGGTCCTTGCCGGCGGGCAGGCGCAGCAGGGCGAGTTCACCCTTCTTCGCGTTGCCGGCGCGGACGGTGTCGAGCTTTTCAGCGCCGAGTCCCTGGCGGATGGCGGACTGCTGCGAGACGGTGGAACCGTCGCGGAACTTCACCAGCAGTTCGCCGGCTTCGTGTGCCTTGCCGGCCTTCAGGCCCGCCAGCACGAGATCAGGACGGCCAGCCGCAGCGGCGGTGGCGGACAGACCCAGCGTGGCGATCACGGCGGCGGATAGCGCCGCGGTGCGGAACGGATGCTTCATTGGTCGGACCCTCAAAAGGACTATGACGGCGCGGCCGGCCCAGGGCCGCGCACAGATACGCGGCCGTGAGGCCGCGTTGGGTCCGAATGTAGTTTGCCGAATCCGTGCTGCGCATGTTGCGGCGCAACAAATAGCAAGGACTGAATCAGCCCAGAAGCGACACCGCAAGCGGCCGCGCCACTTGCCCGCGCTTTGCCAGTTCGATTGCAACCCGACGAGCGGTCATCTGAAAATGATGAGCGGTGGCCGAATTCCCCCCCGCTGCAACAATCGGGACGCCGGCGTCGCCCTGTTCGCGCACGCTGGCTTCCAATGGCAGACTGCCAAGCAGCGGCACCCCGTACTGCGCCGCCATCCGCTGGCCGCCGCCCTCGCCGAAGATGTGTTCGGCATGGCCGCAGTTCGAACACACGTGCACCGCCATGTTCTCGATCAGGCCCAACACCGGCACGTCGACCTTCTCGAACATCTTCAGCGCCTTGCGCGCGTCGAGCGTGGCCACGTCCTGCGGCGTCGTCACCACCACCGCACCCGCAACCGGGATCTTCTGCGCCATGGTCAGCTGGATATCACCCGTGCCCGGCGGCAGGTCCAGGATCAGGTAATCCAGATCGCCCCAGCGGGTCTCGGTCAGCAGCTGCGTCAGCGCCGACGTCGCCATCGGACCGCGCCAGATCATCGGCGTGTCCTGGTCGACCAGCAGGCCGATCGACATGGCTTCCACGCCGTGCGCCCGCATCGGCTCGATGGTCTTGCCATCGGGACTGTCGGGGCGGCCATGCAGGCCAAGCATCAGCGGGACGCTGGGGCCATAGATGTCCGCGTCCAGCACGCCGACGCTGGCACCGTCGGCGGCGAGCGCAAGCGCGAGGTTCACCGCCACGGTCGACTTGCCGACGCCGCCCTTGCCCGAACCCACCGCGATGATGTTTCGCACATTCGGCAGCGGCGAAAGCTTTTCCTGCACGGCGTGGGTGGCGATGCGGGAATTCACGGTGAGGCTGGCGATGGCGAGCCCGGCTTCGGCAGCGAGGCGATCGGCTGCGTCACGCAGCCACGGCTCGAGCCAGCGCGAGGGAAAGCCCACGCTTACCTCGACGGCCGCCCTGCCCTCCAGTTCGGCGACGCGGATGCGTGCCCCCGCCTCGGCAAGGGTCACACCCAGACCGGGCAACGGCAGGGCAGCCAGGCGGGATTGCAGCAGATCGTTCAAGGAAGACACCGAAGAGGGGCGCGGCGCGCATGCCGCTGTGCAGCATTTTAAGGACGGAATCGAAGCGACCCAAACGGTTCAGCACTACCGTGCAATGCAGCGCCGAACTGTTGTGAACTGTGACTTCATTGTTAACCCCTTGTTAAGTCGCTGCTCCTGACCGCGAACGCGGCGATGGCGCGGGAAACCACAGAAACCAAGCCCGCCGACGCCCAGCCCGCGAGCGCGGCAAGCGAGAAGAAGGACGAAGCCACCGAACTCGGCGCGATCACCGTCACCGGTTTCGCGCATTGCCCGCGACACGTTCAGCTCGGTGTCGCCGGTCCAGGTGATCACTCGCGAAGAGTCCACCATCGCCGGCTTCGCCTCGACCGCCAGCCTCCTCCAGGGCACCGCCGTCACCAGCGGCGCGGCACAGATCAACAACGCTTTCGGCGGCTTCGTCGTCGACGGCGGCCCAGGCGTCAACACCCTGTCGCTGCGCGGCCTGGGTGCGTCCCGCACCCTGATCCTGCTCAATGGCCGCCGCGTGGCGCCCGCCGGTTCGCGCGGCTCGGTCGGTTCGGCCGACCTTAACGTCCTACCGAACGCGATGATCGACCACGTCGAAGTCCTGAAGGACGGCGCCTCGTCGATCTACGGTTCGGACGCGGTGGCCGGGCAGGCCGATGATTCCGGCGAACCTGCAGGCCAGCACGTTCCAGACCGCCCCCAGCGCGATCACCAATGGTCCGGTCGGCGTGCGCGCGTTCCTCGGCTATGGCAACGACAAGAGCGAACAGGAAGTCAATTACTGGAAGGGCGTGGCCGGCCTGAAGGGCGACTTCATCTGGGCGGACTGGAACTACGACTTCAATCTGAGCTATGCCGACTCGGATGCCCGCTGCACGCAGCAGTCGTGGCTGACCGATCGCGTCAAGCAGAGCCGGACCACATCCTGGTGGTGAACAACGTCGGCATGGCCGCGGGCGACGTCTACAAGGTCAACATCCGCACCTTCAAGGCTGACCGCATCCAGCGCACCGAGGAACGCGTCTCCGGCTACGTCGCCGATTTTGAGGGCAACCTGCGTGCGCGCCTGCGCGCCGACATCGATGCGTCGGGCGCCTACGTCGCGGCCGAATTCCGCGACCTGCAGACGGGGCAATGGCAGGAGCACTTCCGCTCCTACGTCAAGAATCGCAATCAGGTCGAGGTCTTGGGTTTCGCCGAGGATCCAAACATCGCCTTCATTCTGTGGGCCGGGACAAGGCGCATATCTACGAGTACGACATCGTCACGCGCACGAAGAAGGAGGTCCTGTTCGAACGTCGCTTCTTCGATGCCAGCAACGTCGTCATCAACCGTTACCGAAACGGCGGCGGCGTACGCCCGGGTGAAATCCTCGGCGTCAGCTACGAAGGCCCGCGCGGCGCCGACATGCAGTGGGTCGCGCCGCAATTCCAGGCCCTGGACAAGGGGCTGCGGCCCGCGCTGAACATCGCCACCACCCCGACCACGTTCGTCGATCCAGCCACGGGCGCCAGCGCCAGCGCCAGCGCGGGCTACGACACCGCGGCGGGATATCGCCTGGTCGACTACACGCCGGACATGAAGTCGTTCGTCGTGTCGGTTGGGGCCGCAAGCTATGGATGGCAGGCGACGCGGAATGGGGCCAGAAGATGCAGGACGACAAGGATGACGGCGTCAAGTGGATGGTGGAACAGAAGATCGCCCAGCCCGGACGCGTCGCGATGTTCGGCTTCTCCTACGGCGGCTATGCGGCATTCGCGGCATCCGTCCGTCCCAATGGCCTGTACAAGTGCGCGATCGCTGGCGCGGGCGTATCCGACATCCACAAGATCTGGTCGAAGTTCTACACCAACCCGTTCTTCCGCGAGGCGCAGGCACCTACCGTGGACGGCCTCAATCCGCTGGACCATGCCGACAAGATCCAGATCCCGATCATGATCTATCACGGCGATCGCGATCAGACCGTACCGATCGAGCAATCGGAGTGGTTCAACGCGGCGGCAAGGAAGTCCGGCCAGCGGGTGGACTATTACCCGATCGATGACTATGCCCACGGGCCGGCATGGACGCGCGAGATCTTCGGCAGCCAGCTGCAGCGGATCGAGGACTATCTGCTCAAGGGTTGCGGCGGCAGCGGACTCTGAACGGAGTCGGCTCCATCGCACTTTTCGGATGCAGGAGCCCGGCGCAAGCCGGGCTTCTTTTTGCCGGCTGAATGAACGACGCCCCGCACTTCCGTACGGCTCCGGATGCGGTATAAAGACGCCACTCCCGCGCCGTCGCGCGGACGTATCAACTGAGTCCGGAGGGGACCCATGCGCAACAAGTCCATGCTTGCGAAGTTTGCAGCCCTGCTGATTGCCCTGCCGCTGCTCGCCACTTCGGCCGCAGCATTCCAGCAATCCGCGTCGCCGGTCGGGCGCTGGAAGACCTACGACGAGGACACCGGCAAGCCGCGCCTGATCGTCGATGTCTACGAAGCCAAGGGCGGCACCATCGCGGCCAAGGTCGTCGAGACGCTGTTCGCGCCGAACGCCGTATGCACCGAGTGCAACGGTGCAGCCAAGAACAAGCCGATGAAGGACATGCCGATCCTGTGGGGCCTCAAGCGCGACGGTGACGAATACACCGGTGGCACCGTGCTCAAGCTCGCCAACGGCAAGACCTACAAGTCCAAGGCCAAGCTGCTCGATGGCGGCAAGAAGTTCGAGGTCTCCGGCTGCCTTGGTTTCATCTGCAAGCACCAGACCTGGACGCGCGAGAACTGACCGCTCCGCGCAACCAACGCAACACGAAACGGCCCGTACATCGGGCCGTTTTTATTGAAGTCCGTTCCATCGAGGCCCGTGCTTCGATCCGGCCCCGAGCAACCAGCTGCCTGGAGTTCTGCGATGTCCTTTCGCGTCATGGTGCTTTCCTGCCTGCTTTTCCTGCCCGCAATCGCGAGCGCGCAACAATCGCCGGTGGGGCGCTGGCGGACCATCGACGACGACAACGGCAAGTCCAAGTCGATCGTGGAGGTCTACCAGGCCCGCGACGGCAGCTATGCGGGCAAGGTCGTGGAGATCCTGGACATGAAGGATGGTCCCAACCCGCTCTGCGTCAAATGCCGGGGCGCCAGCAACAACAAGCCGATCAAGGGCATGGTGATCCTGTGGGGACTCAGGCCGGGAGGCGCGGGCTGGAGCGGCGGCACCGTGCTGGACCCGGAAAAGGGCAAGACCTACAAATCCAGGGTGGAACTGCGCGATGGCGGCCGCAAGCTCGGGGTGTCGGGTTGCATCGCCTTCATCTGCCGCTCGCAGGACTGGCTGCGCGAACCCTGACCGGGTCGCGCGCGAGGCGCATGCGATAATCGCGCTCCCCTCGCATCCGCTGTCCCCATGTCCCGCGATCTCCTCGTCACCTTCGCCCTGCCCTACGCCAACGGTGTGCTGCACCTTGGCCATCTGGTCGGTTATATCCAGGCCGACATCTGGGTGCGCGCGCGGCGCATGGCGGGCGACACGGTGCGCTTCGTCAGCGCGGATGACACCCATGGCACGCCGATCATGCTGGCGGCCGAAAAAGCCGGGATGACGCCGGAAAACTTCATCGCCGGCATGCAGGAGTCGCACGAGCGCGACCTGCAGGCCTTCGACGTCCGCGTCGACCACTACGATTCGACCAACTCGGCGCACAACCGCGCGCTGACCGAAAGCTTCTACCTCAGGCTCGAAGCCAACGGCCACATCCAGCGCCGCGCGGTGGCGCAGCTGTACGACCCGGTCAAGGGTATGTTCCTGCCCGACCGCTACGTCAAGGGCATCTGCCCGAACTGCGGCACGCCCGACCAGTACGGCGACAACTGCGAGAACTGCGGCGCCACCTATTCGCCGAGCGAACTGAAGGAACCGCGCTCGGTGCTCAGTGGCGCCACGCCCGAGATCCGCGAGTCGGAACATTTCTTCTTCGAAGTCGGCGACTTCAGCGACTTCCTGCGCGGCTGGCTCGCGGGCGACGTGGCCACGCCGGGCGTGAAGGCCAAGCTGCTGGAATGGCTCGATGCGGAAGGCGGGCTGCGCGCCTGGGACATCTCGCGCGATGCGCCCTACTTCGGCTTCGAGATTCCCGGCCACCCCGGCAAGTTCCTGTACGTGTGGCTGGATGCGCCCATCGGCTACCTCGCCAGCTTCAAGGCGCTGAGCGAACGCGAGGGCATCGACTTCGATCGCTACCTCACGCCGGACAGCGCGACGGAGATGCACCACTTCATCGGCAAGGACATCGTCAACTTCCACGGCCTGTTCTGGCCGGCGGTGCTGCACGGAGCCGGCCATCGCGCCCCCACCCGCCTGCACGTCAACGGCTACCTGATGGTGAACGGCGAGAAGATGTCGAAGTCTCGCGGCACCTTCATCATGGCGCGCACGTTCCTCGACCACGGCCTGGCGCCGGAAGCGTTGCGCTACTACTTTGCGACCAAGACCTCGGGCGGCGTGGACGACGTCGACCTCAACTTTGCCGACTTCACCGCGCGAGTGAACTCCGACCTGGTCGGCAAGTTCGTGAACCTCGCCAGCCGTTGCGCCGGCTTCATCGAGAAGCGCTTCGACGGCATGCTCGCCGCGGAGTTGCCGGATCCGGCGATGTACGCGCATTTCACCGCGCAGCTGGCCTCGATCGCGGAAGCCTATGGCCGCAACGAGGCAGCCACCGCCCTGCGCCTGGCAATGGTGCTGGCCGACGAAGCCAACAAGTTCATCGACGAACACAAGCCGTGGGTGCTCGCCAAGCAGCCAGACAGCGATGCGCAACTGCAGGCCGTGTGCACGCAGGGCCTGAACCTGTTCCGCGTGCTGGCCGCGGCGCTCAAGCCGGTATTGCCGCGCGTCGCCGAGCAGGCCGAAGCGTTCCTCAACGCACCGCTCTCTGGCTGGAACGACGTCGACACGCCACTGCTGGCGCACCGCATCGCCGCCTACACGCCGCTGTTCACCCGCATCGACCCGAAACAGATTGAAGCCATGATCGAAGCCTCGAAGGAAAACCTGCAGTCCACCGCTCCCGCCGCCGCCAGCGCACCCGCCAAGCAAGCCACTCCCGTCGCCGCGCCCACCGCCAACGAAGCGGCGCCCTCCACGACGACGCCCTCCACGACGATAGGCATCGACGACTTTGCCAAGCTCGACCTGCGCGTCGGCAAGGTCCTGGCGTGCGAATTCGTCGACGGCTCGGACAAGCTGCTGCGCTTCGAGCTCGATGCCGGCGAACTGGGCAAGCGCCAGATCTTTTCGGGTATCCGCGGCTCGTACGGCGAACCGGAAAAGCTGGTCGGCCGCAGCGTGGTGTTCATTGCCAACCTCGCGCCGCGCAAGATGCGGTTCGGCCTGAGCGAAGGCATGATCCTGTCGGCCGGTTTCGACGGCGGTGCGCTGCATCTGCTCGACGCGGATGGCGGCGCCCAGCCGGGCATGCCGGTGCGTTGAGCCGGCGCCCTGGAGGCAGGGCCTGACCACTGCGAGCAATGAACGCTGATCTCGTCGAACGCCTCGACCGCCTGCTACCGCAGACCCAGTGCGGTCAGTGCGGCTACGCGGGGTGCCGCCCCTACGCGGAAGCGATGGCGCGGGGCGAGGCCGGTGTCGACCACTGCCCACCGGGCGGCGATGCCGGCGCGCGCGCATTGGCCAAGGTGTTGGGCGTTCCCGCCCGGCCCTACGACCGCGCTCGCGGCGAGCACAAGCCGCTGCAGGTCGCGCTGATCATCGAAGCCGACTGCATCGGCTGCACGAAGTGCATCCAGGCGTGTCCGGTCGACGCCATCATTGGTGGCTCCAAGCACATGCACACCGTGATCGAGCCGCTGTGCACCGGCTGCGAGCTATGCGTGCCCGCCTGTCCGGTGGACTGCATCGAGCTGGTGGTGGCTGCCTGAGCAGCCTCCGTGGCGGCGGTCCTCGCCGCCTGGATCACGCCGCCTGATCACGCCGCCTGGATCAGGTCACTTGTCGCAGGCCGTGCAGATGCGCTCGACGCGGTAACCCTTCGCGCGCAGTTTCTCCACGACTCCATCCTTGCCCAGCAGGTGCATCGCGCCGACGACCACCAGCGTGTCGTCCTTGGACGGACCATCGAGCATCTGCCGAAGCTGCGGCACCCACGCGTCGTTGCGTTCGACGTTGATGATGCGATAGGTCACCGGCGTTTCCTTGCGCACCTCGTCGATCACCAGCGCGTTCAGCCTGGCCACGTCGCCATCGCGCCAGGCTTCGTGCGTGTCGGCCAGTAGCTTCGGAACTTCCGCGGGATCGTTGAAGAAGTCCCGCAGACCGGCGATCTGCTCCTCCATCGGCGAAGCGTCGAGAACCTGGAGTTGCTCGCTGGCGGTCTCAAGGCCGGATACAGGCTTGTTGGCAGCCACGGCACGGCGGGCGAGATGCATGTCCACGCCCTGGTCCGCCTGGAAACCCATCTGCTGCGAGACGCCGATCAACAGCCCCAGGTTGATGTACCAGGGCTCGATCGCGTCGAGTTGCGCAAGCCGCTCCGCGCCGATTGCCTGCTCCATCTTCGCGCGGACATCGGCGGGCAACACCTTGCTGAGGCTGCGGCCATCGCTGAAGCCGGCCATCTGCTGCATTTTCTGCCCCAGCGACGGATCGCCCAGCTCCGCGGGCGGCACTTCGAAGACCACCTTTTCCGCATCCGCAAACGCCTTGTCGACATCCTTGGACAGTGGATAGTCATCGGCCTTGAGCAGGTGGAAGGAACCGAGCAGGTAGATCGAGTTGTCGCTGTCCGACACCTTCCACAACAGCGGCTTGGGGGCCGTCTTCGCGGGCGCGGAGGTCGGCGCTGCCGCGGGTGGCGTCCACGCGTACACGGCCGGCGCGACCAGCACGCATGCCAGGACCGAGAGCGCGACGGACTTGCCGCGGCGAAGGATGGCGTGGTTCATGAGTGCTTGGGTTCCTCGAAGTGATAGGCCTTCTCGCCGGCGACGACCTCGAGGTCCAGGCGATTCTCCGGCGGTGGTAGCGGGCACGTGGCGAATGGCGTGAACGCGCACGGCGGGTTGTAGCTCTTGTTGAAGTCGACCACGACATTGCCCTTCGCATCGGGCATCGGCGCGTCGAGGAAGCGGCCCGCGGGATAGCTGCCATGGCCGCTGGTGCGGTCGGCGAAGACCAGGGACAACACGCCATCGCCCTCGTCCAGGGCCTCGATGCGGTAGGTCTTGCCATCGCGCTGGAACTCGACAGCGCCGGGATTGGGGACATCCTCGGTGATGCCGATGATGTTCGCGACCGGAATGGCCTTGCCGGGCGCGTTTGGCACGAACCGGGCCTTGACGATCCAGTCTTCACCACCCGGCCAATATTCGATGCCCTTGAAGTCGGTGCGCGTGGGCGCATCGGCGTGCTTGATGCGCAGCGCGTAGCGGTCGCCGCGCTTGATCACCGTGATCACGCCCTTGCCGTCGTCGAAGCCGAGCTTGCTCGGACCCAGGTCATCCGCATCGCTGCGCAGCGTTGTCGCGCCTGCAAGCGGCTGGCCGTCCAGGGTCAGGAGCGCGCCCTTCTCGGGCACGAAGCGCAGGCGGTCGCCCTTGCGGGAAATCATCCCGACATGCGCCGGACCGGCGGCGAGCCGGATGCCATTGTCGGCATCGCTGCCGAAGTAATGCTCGCCCTCGTCGATCCAGTGCAGGCCGACGAGGCTGGTCCAGCCATCGGGCTGCGTCAGCTTTGCGCGACGCTCGTCGCGCCAGGCCTGCTGGCTGGCGGCGAAGGCTCGCGCCTTGGCTTCCGCGGCCTGGTGCGTGGCTTCCTTGTCCTTGCAGCCCGTCGCCACCAGCGCCAGGAGCAACAGCAGGAACAACTTGGTCGGCAGTCGGCGCATCAACGTCCTCGCAGGAACCAGCGATCGATCTCGGGCAACGAGAAACGCGCCCAGGTAGGACGGCCATGATTGCACTGCCCGGAGCGCTCGGTCACTTCCATTTCGCGCAGCAACCCGTTCATTTCCGGCAAAGTGAGACGTCGGTTCGCTCGCACGGCGCCATGGCAGGCCATGGTCGCCAGCAGTTCGTCGCGGGCGGCGGCGACACGCCGGCTCTCGCCGTGCTCGCGCAGGTCCGCCAGCACATCGCGCACCAGCGCCTCGATGTCGCCGTGCGCGAGCAATGCCGGCACCGAACGCAGCACCAGGGATTGCGGGCCGCTGCGGTTGAGCTCGAAACCGAGCGTCGCCAAGGTATCGACCTCGCGCTCGGCTACGTCGGCCTCGCGCTCGGAAACGGCGACGGTCAGTGGCACCAGCAACGGCTGCGTGCGCAGGCCTTCACCATCGTGCGCGTACTTCAACTTCTCGTAGCCGATGYGCTCGTGTGCGGCGTGCATGTCGACAACGATCAGGCCATCGGCATTTTCCGCAAGGATGTAGATGCCATGCAGTTGCGCGATGGCGTAGCCCAGCGGCGGCATGGAGGCGTCCTGGCTGGTGGGCAGCGGCGCGGACGCCAGCGCGACAGGCGTCGAAGCGGACACCTGCGGCGCGCCCGTTCCATACAGGACGGCATAACCTGCGCGGATATCGGCGACCTGTTGCAGGCCCAGCGGCGATTGTGGCGCCGCGGCGTTCCACCCGTACCGCACGTCCGCGGTCGCGGTTTCCGGCGCGGAGAGCGGCATCGGTGCGCTGCCCGCCCGCGTTTCCGCCAACGCTTCGTGGAGGGTGCGATAGACGAAGTCGTGGATCAGGCGCGCATCGCGGAAGCGCACTTCGTGCTTGGCCGGATGCACGTTGACGTCGACGCGCCGCGGATCGAGCTCAAGGAACAATACGTAGGCCGGCTGGCGGCCATGGAACAGCACGTCGGCGTACGCCTGCTTCACCGCATGGGCCACGCTGCGATCGCGCACGGCACGGCCGTTGACGTACAGGTACTGCTGGTCGGCGCTGGCGCGGTTGTACACCGGCTGTGCGATCCAACCATGCAGGCGCAGGCCGGCAGCGCTGTGGTCGATGCGCAGGACGTGGTTGGCGAATTCCTCGCCGAGCGCCTCGTGCAGGCGCACTTCCGAAAGCAGGTCGCCCTCGCCCTTCCAGCGCCGCGACGGCTTGCCGTTGTGCGACACGCGCAGTTCGACGTCCGGCCGCGCCAACGCCAGTTGCCGCAACCATTCCTCGATATGGCCGAGCTCGGTGCGTTCGGCCTTGAGGAACTTGCGCCGCGCGGGCACGTTGAAGAACAGGTCGCGCACCTCGACCGTCGTGCCTTGCGGGTGCGGTTTCGGCATCACGTCCCCGAGGCGGCCACCCTCGATCTCCAGCGACGAGCCATGCGCGGCTGCGGGATGGCGCGACATGAGCGCGAAGCGGCTGACCGAGGCGATGGAGGGCAAGGCTTCACCGCGGAAGCCCAGCGTCGCCACCCCTTCGAGATCGTCGAGCGAAGCGATCTTGCTGGTGGCATGGCGCGACACCGCCAGTGGCAGATCCTCGGCGGGAATGCCGCCGCCATCGTCACGGATGCGGATCAGGCGGACCCCGCCTTCCTCCAGGTCGATGTCGACCCGCCGCGCGCCGGCGTCCAGGGCGTTTTCGACCAGTTCCTTCACCACGGAAGCGGGTCGTTCGACGACTTCGCCTGCGGCGATCTGGTTGATGAGGGTGTCGGGTAACTGTCGTATCGCCACGGCGGCCGCAACGGCGTCGCGCGCCGTAAATGTCATGAGCCGGGATGATATGCGGCGCGGGGCGTTTATCCCACCGCGCAAAGACCGCCTGCCGCTAACGGTTCACTTGCCGCCGCCACCCGCGCCGGCCAGTCCCGGCATGTCGGCGGCCGCCTGGGCGGCGTAGAGCGTGCCCGGCGGTGGCTGCCGCAGGAAATAGGTATTGACGCCATCCAGCACCGCGCGGGCCAGCTGGCGCTGGTAAGCGGGCTCGCTGAGGCGACGCTCTTCTTCCGGGTTCGAGATGAATGCGGTTTCCACCAGCATCGCCGGCATGTCCGAGGTGCGCAGCACGGCAAAGTTGGCGCGCTCGATGTGCGGCTTGTGGTTGCGGCCGATGCGGCTGAGGCCGTCGAGCACATGCGCGGCGGCGTCCTCGGACGCCTTCATCTGCCCACTCTGGGTCAGATCGATCAGCACGGAGGCGAGCGTGCCGCTGGTCTTTTCCAGGCGCACGCCGCCGATCAGGTCGGAGGCGTTTTCCTTGTCGGCCAACCAGCGCGCGCGCTGCGAAGACGCGCCCTTCAGCGATAGCACGTACACCGAAGACCCGTTCGCGGCGCGGTTTTCCGCGGCATCGGCATGGATCGACACGAACATGTCCGCACGCGCCTGCCGCGCGAGCTGCGCGCGCTGGTTGAGCGGGATGAAGACATCGTTGTCGCGGGTGAGATACGCCTTCAGGCCGGGGGTTGCGTTGATCTGGCGCGCCAGTTCGCGCGCGATCGCCAGCGTGACGTCCTTTTCGCGCTTGCCGCTGAGACCAGTCGCGCCGGGGTCCTGTCCGCCGTGGCCGGCGTCGATGGCGATGACCAGCGGACGCATGCCGCGGCCGCGCATCAGGTCCTTCATCGTCTTGACCGCATCCGCCGGGGGAGCGACGGTCGCCGCCGCCGGGGGCGGGGGCACGGATGTCGTGACTTCGGGTGAAAGCGGCGCGGGAACGCCCGGGGCGGTGGTCGTGCCGCTGGCGATCTTCTGGATTGTTCCTGGCAGTCCGGCGGCATTGTCGGCCACCGTCGCGCCCGAAACCGGAGGCCGGGACACGGCCGTGGTCTGCGCGCTGTCGAACTTCTTGACCTCGCCGCGCGCCGCCAATTCGGAAATCAGACGGGTCGTGGCGGCGTTGGAAGCGGCCAGGTCTTCACCCCGCGGCTGCCCGGCAACTGCCACTTCCGATGGCGCCGATGCGGCCGCGGAGGGCGGCGGCTGCACAGGATTGATGGTCGCAACGGGAGCCGCCGCTTCACCATCGTCCGGCCATTCGAGCACCAGGCGGGGACCGCCAGCACCCTGTTCGATGCGCGGCCTCAGCACGGCTACCGGTTGGGTGAGGTCGAAGACGATGCGGGCCGTGCCGGCTTCGGGCTGGCCCGTACGTACCGACTTGATCACGCCCGCGCCCGCCGGCATGGCGACACCGGAACGGATCCGGGTGGCGGGGAGATCGACGACCAGGCGATCGGGACCAGACAGGCGGATGAGCTTGAATTCGGCCGTCTGATCGAGCGCGATCTCGGCACGGGTTCCCGTGGCACCACTGCTCAGCTGCAAGCCATTGATTTCACTGGCATGCACGAGATTCCAGGCCAGCGCCGAGAGCAGCGCCATGCCCAACAGGAATTTCTGAAAGGTAGCCCCCGATACGCGCATGAGCCGTAGTCAAGCACCGGCCACCGCCAACTGTCAAGCACTTTTCCCTTATGAATCCGATACCTGCCAGCCCTTTCTTCGAAATCATTCAGGAATCGGCTGCAACTGGGGTTGGCTTTACGGCCTGCAAACGCTCCAGCCATGCGCGGCCGCCTTCCGTGACGGCTATCACATCCGCCCGCCGGCCGAGGCCCGCCACGTCCAGATCCACGCGCAGGTCGGGGACGGGAAGATAGCCGCCTCCGCGCTCGGGCCATTCCACCAGCCAGAGGGTGGCTTCATCGCTGTCGAGTCCGAGGAATTCCAGTTCGCCGCCGTGACCGATGCGGTAGAGATCGAGGTGCCAGGCCTCGCCACCCGCCGCGAGCGGATAGCGCTCCACCAGCGTGTAGGTGGGGCTGCGAATGGCGCCCGTCACGCCCAGCGCGCGCAACAGCGCGCGGGCGAGCGTGGACTTCCCGGCGCCGAGGTCGCCATGCAAGTGGAGGACACCGCGCGGCGGGCGCGTGCGCGCAAGGGCGGCGCCCAATGCGTCGGTCGCGTCGGCATCTTCGAGCAGCATCGAAATCACATCGTCACTCATCGAAATCACTTCATCGATCACTTCATCATTTCCGGATTCGCCAATCGCCGCAGCCATGGCATCAAGTCCGATGGCAGCAGCCCGCGTTCGCCGTTGCCGGCTGCAGCGTCGCCCGCGGCAGCATGCAGCAGTGCACCTGCACTTGCAGCATCGAATGCCTGCAACCCCTGCGCGCGCAGGGCCGCGATGGTGCCGGTCAACACATCCCCCATGCCACCCACGGCCATTCCCGGATTCCCCGCGGCAATCACGCGCGGAGGGCAATCGGGCGACGCAACGATGCTGCCGGCGCCCTTGAGCACCACGGTGCAGCGATAACATTCACTCAAATCCCGCGCCGCGCGGTAGCGGTCGCGCTGCACCTCGGCAGTGGAACAAGCCAGCAGGCGCGACGCCTCGCCCGGATGCGGCGTGATGATGGAATCCGCGGGCAACGGTTTTGTCGTACCTGCGGCGAGATTCAGCGCGTCCGCGTCGAGCACCAGCGCCTTGCCGGAAGCCATCGCGCGCTGATGCAGTTCACTCCCCCACGCCTGCTGGCCCAGCCCTGGCCCAAGGGCGATCACATCGGCACGTTGCAGCAGTGCGTCGAAGCCCGCCACGTCGTCGTCGAGCGCGTGCGCGAGCGCTTCCGGCGTCCGTGCAAGCAGCGCGGACACGTGCCGGCTCCGGGTGCCGACGTCGACCAGTCCGGCTCCGCTGCGCAGCGCCGCTTCCGCGCACAACAGGATGGCGCCACCACTGCCGAAATCGCCACCGATGCAGAGCACGCGTCCGTTGCTGCCCTTGTGCGTATCCCGCGATCGCGGCCGCAGCCAGTTGGCCAGCGCGGCGGGTTCGAGCAATTCCGCGCTGGCCGGCACGTCCGCGACGAGTTGCGCGAGGTCCAGCGGGGCCAGCGCCGTCACACCGACGTGGTTGAGCGCAGCCCCGGTGCGCAATCCGGTCTTGGGTGCAATGAACTCCAGCGTGCGCGATGCGCGCACCGCCGCGCCCGGCGCACTGCCACGATCGCAGTCGATCCCGCTCGGCGCATCCAGCGCGAGCACCGGAGCCGGATGCGCATTGATCGCATCGATCAGGGCAGCACTGTCGGCATCCGGCGCGCGTGCCAGGCCGATGCCGAAGAGCGCATCGACGACCAGGTCGGCGTCCGCAAGCCGTCCGCTGAATGCGTGCACGCTTCCGCCGGCCGCTTCGAATTCGCCGCAGGCGCGGCGGGCAAGGTCGGTGCGCGGTTCATGCCGGGCCAACCGCACCACCTGCACCTGGCGTCCGGAGGCCACGGCGTGGCCTCCCAGCACGTAGCCGTCGCCGCCATTGTTGCCCGGGCCGCACACCACGACGATGCGCTGCGCCTGGGGCCAATGGCCCAGCAGCTCCCGCCAGGCAGCTGCTCCAGCGCGCCGCATGAGGCAGGCGTCTGCTCCCTCCGACGCCGCGGCGCGTGCCTCGATACCCCGCAGGGCCGTCGCGTCGAACAAGTGGCAAGTGCCGGGCATCCCGCGATTTTATACTTGGGCCATGAGCCGCCCCGCCACCCGTTCCGATCCGGACCATGCCGCCCTGGCCCTGCGGATCCGCGCCCTCGCGCGCGAATTCGGATTCCAGCGCTGCGGCATCACCGGCATCGAACTGGGCGACGACGAAACCCACCTGCGCGACTGGCTTGCGCAGGGCCTGTACGGCTCGATGGATTGGATGGCGCGCCACGGCGATAAGCGCGCTCGGCCCGACGACCTGGTCCCGGGCACTCTGCGCGTGATTTCGGTCGGCCTCGACTACGGACGTCGCGACGACGAAGAAGCGTGGGACACGCTGGCCGATGGCGAACGCGCCTATGTCGCACGTTACGCATTGGGTCGCGACTACCACAAGCTCATGCGCCAACGCCTGCAGAAACTCGCCGACCGCATCGCGGAGGAAGTCGGGCCATTCGGCCACCGCGTGTTCGTCGATTCCGCCCCCGTGCTCGAGCGCGCACTGGCGCGCAATGCGGGGCTCGGCTGGATCGGCAAGCACACCTGCCTGATCGATCGCGACGGCGGCTCCTGGTTCTTCCTGGGCGAAATCTACGTCGACCTGCCGCTACCGGTGGACGTATCCGCGACAGCGCATTGCGGCACGTGCGTACGCTGCATGGACATCTGCCCGACCCAGGCGATCGTCGCGCCCAATCGCCTGGATGCGCGGCGTTGCATCTCCTACCTCACCATCGAGCACGAAGGCGCGATCGACGAGGAACTGCGTCCACTGATCGGCAACCGCATATTCGGTTGCGACGACTGCCAACTCGTGTGCCCGTGGAACAAGTTCGCCAAGCGCACCGATGAACCCGATTTCCGCGCCCGCAACAACCTCGACCGGGCGACGCTGGCGGAACTGTTCGCCTGGGGCGAGGAGGAGTTCCTGCAGCGCACCGAAGGCACGGCGATCCGGCGCAGCGGCCACGAGCGCTGGCTGCGGAACATCGCCATCGCCCTGGGCAACGCGCCCACGACGCCCGACGTCATCGCTGCGTTGCAGTCGCGTCGCGACATCGACAACGCCGTCGTGCGCGACCATGTGGAATGGGCGCTGGCCAGGCACGGCGTCGCCTGACCGGCAACGCCGCCAGCGGTTTAACTGTGTAATTCAGCCAGCAGCGCGCGGGTGACGGGATCGTCGGCCTGGACCTCGCCCTGCACGGCCGGCAGCAGCTTGTTCGCTACCTGCTTGCCCAGTTCCACACCGAACTGGTCAAAGGGATTGATGCCCCAGATCACGGCCTGCAGGTAAACGCTGTGCTCGTACAACGCGAGCAGCGCACCGAGCGAACGCGGCGTAAGCGAATCCAGCAGGATCATGGTGCTGGGCCGATTGCCAGGATAGGCGCGATGCGGATCGGCATTGCCCTGCCCGTTCGCCAACGCTTCGGCCTGTCCGAACAGGTTCGACAGCAGCGCTGCATGGTTCTCGGCATACGGGTCGTCGCCACGCATCACACCGATGAAATCCACCGGCACGAGCTGCGTGCCCTGGTGCAGCGCCTGGAAGAAGCTGTGCTGCGAATCGGTGCCGACGCCACCCCACCACACCGGCACCGTCTGCGCCACGACAGAAGTACCGTCGAGCCGTACCGACTTGCCGAGGCTTTCCATCACCAGCTGCTGCAGATAGTCCGGCAGCAGCTTCAGACGCTCGTCGTACGGCATTACCGCCTGCGTGGCCAACCTGCGCGCATTGACGTTCCACACCGCGGTCAACGCATGCCACGCGGCAAGGTTCTCGCGCGGTGCGGCATCGAGGACATGCGCGTCCATTTCCGCCGCACCGGCCAGCAGTTCGTCGAACGCGTCCGGACCAACGGCAAGCGCGATCGGCAACCCGACTGCGGACCACAACGAGTAGCGCCCGCCGACCCAATCCCACATCGGCAGGATGCGTTCGCGAGGAATGCCGAACACCGACGCGGCGCGTTCGCCGTTTGCCGTGATCGCATACAGGCGCGAGTCGTCGCCCAGCCATTGCCGCAGGACCGCGCCGTTGAGCAGCGTCTCCTGCGTGCCGAAACTCTTGGAGATCAGCAGTACTGCGGTATGCGCGCGATCCAGCCCGGCCAGCGTCCGCTGTACGGCGGCGCCGTCGACATTGGAAAGGAAGTGCACGCGGAAGCGGCCCGGCATGGGCGCCGACAACGCATCCACCGCCAGTCGCGGACCGAGATCCGACCCGCCGATGCCAACGCTGACGATGTCGGTGACATCGCTCGCCGCGAGGCTGGCGATGAGCTCGCGCATGCGTGCGCGGGCGCCCTGCGCCTGTGCATGGGCCTCGCGCACGGTCGGCGTTTGCGACAGATCGCCGCGCAGCGCGGTATGCAGCGCCGGACGCGCTTCGGTCGGGTTGACGGTGTCGCCGGCGAACATGGCGTGGAGGCGGCCCGGGCCATCCGCCGCGGCCAACAGGTCAAACAATGCTTCCAGCGCCGCCCGGTCGTACCCCTGGCGCGCGAAGTTGGCGCAAATCGGACCCGCCCGTACGGCGAAGTCCCCTGCCCGGGCCGGATCGGCCTGCAGCATCGATTTCAGATCCACTTCCGCCAGACGCTCGGCCTGGGACTTGAGTTGCTCCAACCGATGCTTTGCGGGCATGGCGCTCCTATCAGGCCGCGGCTTGCTGCGGCATCGAGTGGTTGGTGTGGGTCAGCTGGTTCTGGCGGTCGACGTAGACGCAGGTCGGCTTGTACTTCGCCGCCTCGGCCTCGTCGCAGACGCCGTAGGCGCAGATGATCACCAGGTCGCCCGGCTGCGCGCAGTGGGCGGCGGCACCATTGACGGAAATCACGCCGCTGCCTTCCTCGCCACGGATGGCATAGGTGACGAAGCGGGCGCCGTTGTTGACGTTGTAGATGTGGATCTGCTCGTACTCACGGATCCCCGAGATGTCGAGCAGGCGGCCGTCGATCGCGCAGGAGCCTTCGTAATGCAGCTCGGCGTGGGTGACGCTGGCGCGGTGGATCTTGGCCTTGAGGACGTTCAGTTGCATGTTCGGGGGTCTCCGGCCGCCGGGCTTGGCAGCGAGAAAACAAAAGTTTACCAGCGCATGGCGCGGTGCAACATGGAACGGGGCGTCCTGTTACCGGCTATTTAGCCCGGGGCAAAGCCCCTCAGGCCTCGAATTCGAGGTTGTCGATGAGCCGCGTCCGTCCCAGGCGGGCCGCGACCAGCGCAACCCGCGGGCCGTGGCCTGCCGCCGGCAGGCCGAGTTCCCGGTCGCGTACCGCCGTGTAATCGACGACGAAGCCCGCTGCGGCCAGGCGATCGGTCGCCTCGGCCTCGACCTGCTCGCGGGGCCGGCCGGCGCAAATGGCTTCACGCATGGCCTGCAGGGTCTGGCTGATGTGCGCCGCCCGCGGGCGTTCTTCGGCGGAGAGGTATTGATTGCGCGAACTCATCGCCAGGCCGTCGGCCTCGCGGCGCGTTTCCGCGGCGATGATGTCGAGCGGAAACGCCAGGTCCCGGACCATGTAGCGGATCACCGCCAGTTGCTGGTAGTCCTTGCGCCCGAATACCGCCGCGTCCGGCTGCACCTGGTTGAACAGGCGCGCCACCACCGTCGCCACCCCATCGAAATGGCCGGGGCGGTGCGCTCCTTCCAGCGTTTCGGTAACGCCGGGCACGCTGACGCGCACGGTGGCATCGACGCCATGCGGGTACATCGTTTCCACCGAGGGCAGCCACAACAGGTCGCACCCGGCTGCCTCCAGCCCGGCGGCGTCGGCCTCTGGCGTGCGCGGGTAGCGGCTGAAGTCCTCGCTCGGGCCGAATTGCGTCGGGTTGACGAAGACACTGGCGACGACGCGATCGGCGTGCCGAAGTCCCAGTTGAATCAGCGAAAAATGGCCCGCGTGCAAATTGCCCATCGTGGGCACGAAGGCGACGCGCTGGCCGTCCTGTTTCCATTTGCGGATGTGGCCGCGCAGGGCGGACAGGTCGTGGATGACGTCGATCATCGCGGTATGCGTACCGGTATGCGGCGGACGGTGGTCAGTCGTAGGAATGGGCGGCATCGGGAAAGCGACCTTCGCGCACGGCGGCGGCGAAGGCTTCGGCGGCGCCGGCCACGGAGCCGCCTTCGGCGAGGAAGTCCTTCACGAACTTGGGCCGGCGATGGCCACTGTTGACGCCCAGCAGGTCATGCAGCACCAGCACCTGGCCGTCGCAATGCGGGCCGGCCCCGATGCCGATGGTGGGAATCGACAGATCCGCGGTGATCGCCTGCGCAAGAGCGGTCGGTACGCATTCCAGGACGAGCAGCGTGGCGCCGGCCGCCGCGACGGCGCGCGCGTCGGCACGCAGTTTTTCGGCAGTGGCGTCATCGCGCCCCTGCACCCGATAACCGCCCAGGCGCAGCACCGACTGCGGCGTCAGGCCCAGGTGCGCGCACACCGGAATTTCCCGTTCGACAAGGAAGCGGATGACGTCGAGCTTGTGGCCGGCACCTTCCAGCTTGACCATCGCGGCGCCCGCCTGGAGCAGCCTGGTCGCCGCGTCCAGCGCGCGTTCGGGCGTGGCGTCTGCCTGGAACGGCAGGTCGGCGATCAGCAGGGCCTTCGACAGGCCACGGGCGACGCAGGTGACGTGATACACGGTGTCGTCGACCGTGACCGGCAGCGTGCTGTCGTGCCCCTGCACCACCATGCCCAGCGAATCGCCAACCAGGATCAGATCGGTGCCGGCGCTGTCCAACGTCCGCGCGAAGCTGGCGTCGTAGGCCGTGAGCATCACCAGCCTGCGCCCGTCGCGCTTGGCGTCGGCGAGCATCGGCACGGTCCAGGGTTTGTCCTGCGTGGAGGTGTACATGCGGCTAGCCTAGCGCTTCGATGCCGGAAGGTTCCATCGCCGCCAGCGCAGCGCGCGCGGGCCCGATGCCGGGAATCATGGCGTCCGGCGCGATTTCGACCAGCGGCACCAGCGCAAAGCTGCGTTCATGCAGGTGCGGGTGTGGCACGTGCAGGCCGGGCTCGTCGATCACGGCATCGCCATAGAGCAGGAGGTCGAGGTCGAGCGTGCGCGGCCCCCACCGCTCGTCGGCGTGGCGTTCACGCCCGGCTTGGTGCTCGATTCCGAGCATCGCATCCAAGAGTTCTCGCGCGCCCAGGCCGGTTTCGATCATCGCCACGGCATTGATGAAATCGGGCTGGTCGATGCGGCCCCAGGCCCGGCTGCGGTACAGCTTCGAGGCGCGCAGCAGGCGGGTGTGGGCCAGCGCGTCGAGATCCTTGAAGGCATGGCGGAGCGTCGCCGCGGCATCACCGAGATTGCCGCCCAGACCGATCAGGGCAACGGTTTTCGCGTTCACTCGCCGGATGCTGCAGATCCGCCGCGGCGGCGGCGGCGACGACGTGGCGCGCCGTTGGCCCCGGCTTCGGCCGCGGGCGAATGCGCGTCGAGCTGTACTGCCAGGGCATCGCCCGGCTGGGTCTGCGCCTCGCGCCAGAACGCAACGTCATCGGCGTGTTCATTCGACGCCGCAAGGCGCAGGTTGAGGAAATCGAATGCGGCGCGGAATCGCGGATGTGCCAGCAGACGGAAGACGCGCTTGCGCTGGCGCAGCGAGAAGCGCGACTGCAGCAGCCAGATTTCCTGCATTGGCAGGGAGAAGCGGCGTGGCAGCGCGATCGTGTTGAGCTGGTGCACGGTGACTCGGTCGGCGGCGCGGCGCTCGGCTTCCGCCGCATGCATGCCACCCTGCTGCAGTTGCGCCAGAGAGCGGCAATACGCGGGCCACAACAGCAGCGCAAACAGGAAGGCGGGCGAAACCGGTTCGTCGTTGGCCACGCGCGCATCGGTGCTGCGCAAACCGGCGATCAGCATGCGTCGCAGGGCGCCACTGCGATTGGCCTGCAGGGCGGCGGCGGACTCGGGGAACAGGGCATCGAGCAGGCCGTGGCGCTCCAGTCCCTCGAAACTGGCAACGGCACGCCCCGTCAGGAAGAGCTTCAGGCATTCTTCGAACAGGCGCGCCGGAGCGGCCTCTGAAAGCAATGGCGCCAGGCGTGGAATGGGTTCCGCCGTGGCGGTTTCGATCTCGAAATCCAGCTTCGCGGCCAGGCGCACCGCCCGCAGCATGCGCACCGGATCCTCGCGATAGCGCGTGTCCGGATCGCCGATCAGGCGCATCAGCCGGTTCCGCACGTCCTCGAAGCCACCGACGTAATCGCGGACGGAGAAATCCTCGATCGCGTAATACAGCGCGTTGGCGGTGAAATCGCGCCGGACCGCATCGTCCTCGATCGAACCGAAGACGTTGTCGCGCAGCACCCGCCCGCCTTCGTGGGTCTCGCGGTCGCCGCTGCCGTCATCGGCATTCGCGCGGAAGGTCGCGACTTCGATGATCTCGCGACCGAACACGACATGGGCCAGGCGGAAACGACGCCCGATCAGGCGACAGTTGCGGAACAACTGCTTGACCTGCTCGGGAGTCGCGTCGGTGGCGACGTCGAAATCCTTGGGATGGCCGCCGACCAGCAGGTCGCGTACCGCGCCGCCAACCAGGTAGGCGCCGAAGCCTGCTTCGCGCAGGCGATACAGCACCCGCAGGGCATTGGGACTGATCTCCCGCCGCGAGACGTTGTGCTCTTCGCGCGGGATCACCCGCAGCGGATGGATGGTCTGGAGTTCGGACATCTGGGTCGTGCCGCAGTCCCTGTCGGACGGTGAAAAACTGTTCAAGCGGCCAATTGCCCGGCGGCATTGGCGCTGCGTATACTAGCAGTCCGCGTTCAGGCCGAAGCCTGGCGCGCCGAAGCAAGCAACTCTGCTCCCTTCGTCTAGAGGCCCAGGACGTGGCCCTCTCAAGGCTAAAACACGGGTTCGAATCCCGTAGGGAGCGCCAATTCGCAAGGCCCGATTTTGAGATAGGGTCTTGAACAGCAAACCCGGCCCGCGCCGGGTTTTTTGTTGGCCCACGACAGACTTCGAGTTACGCCCCGCGGCTGATAAAGGCAAACGACGACCCCCCTCGCTCCGACTTCGCGAAGCTGCCGTGTCCCATCACCCGGACCATTTACGCAGAGGCGAGCGCTAAACTACGCCCAGCCAAACCAGCCACGGAAGCCGCCGCTCATGCCCTTCGTCGTCACCGAGAACTGCATCAAGTGCAAGTACACCGACTGCGTCGAGGTGTGCCCGGTGGACTGCTTCCACGAGGGCCCGAACTTCCTCGTGATCGACCCGGACGAGTGCATCGACTGCACCTTGTGCGAGCCCGAATGCCCGGTCAATGCGATCTATCCCGAGGACGACGTGCCGGCGGGACAGGAGGCGTTCGTCGCACTGAACGCCGAGCTGGCGCAAGCCTGGCCGGTGATCACGACACGCAAGGACGCCCTGGCGGATGCCAAGGAGTGGGAAGGCAAGCCGGGCAAGCTGGACCTGCTGGAGCGCTGAGCCAACGGGAACACGAAACAAAGAACGGGCGCCAGGGCGCCCGTTCTTGTGTCGGCTGTTGCCGGCGGGATTCGCGGTGGGGAGGTCAGTTACCGCCCAGCGCCGCCTTCACTGCCGCGATCACCTTCATGGGCGCCTCGCCCGTGGCCGGCTCACCGCGCGGATCGACCGCGGACACGTAGACCCCCGCTTCGACCGTGCTCACGCGAACGAGGAAGTTGCTGCCCTCGACGCTGACGTCGTACGCACCCAGCGCCGGCGCGCGGCTGGCAATGGTCAGGCCTTCGACCTTGCCCAGCGCGTCACCGACCTTGGCGTAGACATCGTCGCGGCTGCCCGCAACTGTGAACCCGTTCGCCACCTTGGGGGCCGAAGCCGTGGCCGAGCCGGCCACAGCCCCGCCCGGAATCGCCATGGCGCCCTCGGTCTGCGGCAGGTCCAGATCCGGCGGTACTTCCAGCGGCCGGCTCATCGGGTCGCCTGCATAGAGCTTGTTTTCCTTGTGGAACCAGCTGCAGCCCGACGTCGCGAGGACGGCAGCGAGCACGAAGGCGGTGGTCGCGAAGCGGCTCGCGGATTGTTTCAGGCGCATGGGGTTCTCCTGGGAAATCGTGAAATCAAGCGGCGTGGGCACAGGCACTTTCAAGTTCCCGTACGGTAGCCGCAATGGATGAAGCTGCATCGGAATAAGCCTTGGACAGCGGCAGTAGGGGCAGGCGCAGGCCGCGCCCGATACCCTGCAGTTCCAGCAAGGCCTTGATCGGAATCGGATTGGGTTCGACGCCCAGGAAATCGAACGAGGACTGCAGCTGCGCGTCCAGCTGGCGCGCCGGATCTGCATTGCCCGCACGGGCGAGGTCGCACAGGCGGCGCATGGCCGCCGGCAAGACATTCGACGCCACGGAGATCACGCCATCGGCACCGGCGAGCATTGCGCGGCATGCGGTCGGGTCGTCGCCACTGAGCACGGCGAAATCGTTGGCCTTGAATCGCAACAACGCATCCATGCGCTCGGGTTCGGCACGCGCTTCCTTGATGCCGATGATGCGCGGGTGGCCGCACAACTCGGCCACCGTCTCCGGCAGCAGGTCACCGCCGGTGCGCCCCGGCACGTTGTAAAGCACGACAGGCAATGCGCCGTCGTCGGCGATGTCGAGGTAATGGGCGATCAGGCCCGCCTGCGTGGGACGGACATAGGGAGGCGACACGATCAGCGCCGCGTCGGCGCCCAGCACGGCGGCGCGGCGGGTCTGCTCGATCGTCTTGGCGGTGTTGGACAGGCCGGTGCCCGCCAGCACCGGGATGCGACCGGCAATGAATTCGACGGCGCTGCGCAGGAGCAGGTCGAATTCGGCGTCGTACAGCGCTGCGGCCTCGCCGGTGGAACCGGCGACGACGACAGCCTGCGTGCCCCCATCGAGCTGCTGCTGGAGCAGGCGCTCCCAGGCGTCGAGATCGAGTTCGCCAGCGACGTCAAACGGTGTCGCCAGCGCGGTGATGCTGCCAGAAAGTCGCAAATCGGTGGCCTTGGTTGTTGATGCGGTGAAATGGGGGGCAGGCCGCGGAGATCGCGCCGTACTGGGCCGTGGAAGACGGCGAACAGGCCCGCAAAATTCACGTGGATGTTACTTGCGGCCCGAAACCGCGGGCAAGTATGCTGGCCGCGAGCCGCCAGCGATGGCAGCGTAGCTCCAACGATCCGGGCATCTTGCCCCAAGAGCCAGGCGCCGCCTTGACCGATACCGCTTCCCGGCCGTCGCCGAACGAAAACCACCTGTTGATCAACGCCTACACGACGCATCCGGAGTCACCGCTGCTGTCAGTGACGCGGCGGATCACGGACAGCGGCTGCAACCTGGTCGACGCGCGACTGTCCACGGTCGGCCGTGACGTATCCGTCACAGCGCTGGCAGTGGGGCCATGGGACGCCGTCGCCAAGCTCGAGGCCATGCTGACCCGGCTCGAGCGCGAGGAAGGCCTGAAACTCAACTGGTACCGGACCGGCGCCAAGCAGGTTCAGTCCAACCTGCTGCCCTACGTGGTCGAAGTGGTGGCCGCGGACAAGCCGGGCATCCTGTTCCAGCTGGCGGATTTCTTCGACCGCCAGGGCATCACCATCGAGAGCCTGCATTGCTCGCGTTATCGCGCGATGCAGACCGGTGCGGACATGTTCTCGGCACAGGTGACCATCGGCGTGCCGGCGAGCATGCATATTGCTGCGCTGCGCGATGACTTCCTCGAGTTCTGCGACCACCTTAACCTCGACGCGATCATGGATCCGATGAAGTTCTGACGGATCCGCCGCGGGCAAACAGCAACACAAGCCGGGAAACCGGCGCTACAACCGAGAGACCGATGCTGGACACTGGCGACAAGATTCCCGATCTTCCCATCGCGCTTTCAAGCGGCACCCATGGCCGCCTCTCCGACTACAAGGGCCACTGGCTGGTCCTCTACTTCTACCCTAAGGACAGCACCCCGGGCTGCACCACCGAAGGCATCGACTTCAACGCGCTGCTGCCGAAGTTCAGGAAACTGGACGCCACGGTGCTCGGCGTCTCGCGCGACTCGATCAAGTCGCACCAGAACTTCTGCGCCAAGCAGGGCTTCAAGTTCGACCTCGTCAGCGACGCCGACGAGAAAGTCTGCAACGCATTCGGCGTGATCAAGCCGAAGAAGCTCTACGGCCGCGACTACATCGGCGTAGAGCGCAGTACGTTCCTGATCGATCCCAAGGGCGTCATTGTCCAGTCATGGCGCCCGATAAAAGTCCCCGGCCACGCCCAGACCGTGTACGACCAGCTGAAGGCTGTCGCAACGAAGTGATCATCCAGCGTTCCAATAACCCCACCACCCCGCCCCGCGGGCTTGTGGTGGTTTGCCTATGCCCGGTTTTTAAACAGCTCGCATCCAGGAAAGCATGATGACCCGAAGCAAGCGCATCTACGTCCTCGACACCAACGTGCTGATGCACGATCCAACCGCGCTGTTCAAATTCGAGGAGCACGATGTCTACCTGCCGATGCAGGTGATCGAAGAGCTGGATAACGGCAAGAAGGGCACCAGCGAAGCCAGCCGCAATGCGCGGCAAGTGAGTCGCTTCCTCAACGAACTGGTCGAGAGCCACGGCACCAGATCCATTTCCGAGGGCATTCCCCTCACCCGTCCGCAGGGCCTGCAGCTGCGCGGGGCGCAGAGCATCGGCAGGCTGCGCTTCCAGACGCGCGACTTCGATTCAGGCAAGCGTTTTGGCGCGGTCATCCCGGACAACCACATCCTCGGCGCCATCCTCGCGCTCAAGGAGGCCGAACCGGGCGTGCCCGTGGTGTTCGTCTCCAAGGACATCAACCTGCGCATCAAGGCATCGATCGCCGGCATCGATTCCGAGGATTACGAAAACGACCGTGCCCTGGACGACTTCAGCCTGCTGTATACCGGCTCGACCGCGCTTCCGGAGGATTTCTGGCAGCGCTACGGCAAGGACCTCAGGTCGTGGACGGAAAAGGGGCGGACTTTCTATGAAATCCGCCGCGGCGAAAGCGACGACTGGTACCCGAACCAGTTCCTTTACCTGCCCGGCGACGACGAAGCGGAAATGAAGGTCGCGCACGTCGAGGGCGAACGCGTGATCCTGCAGATCGTCGACGACTACCGCCACAACCAGCACGCCGTATGGGGCATCACCGCACGCAACCGCGAGCAGAACTTCGCGCTGAACGCGCTGATGGACCCGGACATCGACTTCGTGACCCTGCTTGGCACCGCCGGCACCGGCAAGACGCTGCTCGCGCTCGCCGCTGGCCTGGCCCAGACGATGGACCAGCAGCGCTATCGCGAAATCATCATGACCCGCGCGACGGTGAGCGTCGGCGAGGACATCGGCTTCCTGCCCGGCACGGAAGAAGAAAAGATGACGCCGTGGATGGGCGCCCTGACCGACAACCTGGAAGTGCTCACGCATAACCCCGAGGGCGGCAGTTGGGGACGCGCGGCCACGAACGACCTGCTGGCTTCACGCATCAAGATCCGGTCGCTCAACTTCATGCGCGGCCGCACCTTCCTGAGCCGCTGGCTGATCCTCGACGAAGCGCAGAACCTCACGCCCAAGCAGATGAAGACGCTGATCACGCGTGCGGGTCCGGGCACGAAAATCGTGTGCCTCGGCAACGTCGAACAGATCGACACGCCCTACCTGACGGAAACCACATCCGGCCTGACCTATGCGGTGGATCGCTTCAAGGGATGGGGGCACAGCGCGCACGTGACGCTGCGTCGCGGCGAGCGTTCGCGCCTGGCGGATTACGCGTCCGAAGTGATGTAAGGCAGATGGGGGTGCACCTGCCACGCTGGGTATGGATCGGCGCGGGTTCGCTTGCCTGCATCGCGGGCATGGTCAACGTGGTGGGTTACCTGGGCTTCGAGCACCAGGCGGTGACGCATCTCACCGGAACCACCACGTTGCTCGGCGCTTCGGTGGCGGCCGGCGATATCCGCGCCGCCCTGCAGCTGCTCGGCGTGGCCGTTGCCTTCATGGCAGGCGCGGCGCTGAGCGGCCTGATCGTCCAGGACAGCACGTTGCGCCTGGGTCGCCGCTATGGCGCCGTACTGGCGATCGAGTCTTTCCTGCTGGTGCTGGCCGTGCCGATGTTCCAGCGCAACCAGATCAGCGGCGCCCTGCTCGCGGCGATGGCCTGCGGATTGCAGAACGCCATGGCCACGACGTACAGCGGAGCGGTCATACGCACCACGCACCTGAGCGGCATGTTCACCGACCTCGGGATCGGGCTGGGCCATGCGTTGCGCGGCTTGCCGCTGCAGCGCCGACGCCTGCTGCTGTGCGGGCTGATCATCGCGTGCTTCCTGGCAGGCGGCATCGCGGGGGCATTTCTGTTCTCGCGCATCGGCTATCGCGCGCTGCTCCTGCCCGCAACGCTGACCGGGCTGACAGGCGTGGGCTATGTCGTCTACCGTCAATGGCAGTCATTCAGTGGAGGCAAGCCGGCGTGACGCCCTGCGCACTCACCATAGCGGGCTCGGACTCGGGAGGAGGTGCCGGCATCCAGGCCGACCTCAAGACATTCGCGGCGCATGGCGTGCACGGGCTGAGCGCGATCGCCGCGCTGACGGCACAGCACACGCGCGGCGTCACCGCGGTCGAAGTGCCGACGGTTTCCTTCCTGCGCGCCCAGATCGACGCCTGCTTCGACGATTTCCGCATCGGTGCGGTGAAGCTGGGAATGCTGGCGACAACAGACGTCATCCATGCGGTCGCTGGAGCACTCGAGCAGCATCGCCCGCCGCACATCGTGCTGGACCCGGTCATGGTTGCGACGTCCGGCGCGCGCCTGCTCGACCCTTCGGCGCTCGATGCCCTGCGCAACCGCCTGCTGCCGCTCGCCACGCTGGTCACGCCGAACCTGCCTGAAGCCGAACTCCTGCTCGGTACCAGGATCGATAGTCGCGTTGCGATGCGCGCGGCTTGCAACGCTCTCCTCGATGCGGGCGCGCGGGCGGTGCTGTTGAAAGGCGGCCACCTGCACGACGGCGGCGACATTGTCGACCTGTTCGCCGATGCCTCTGGCACCGTCGAGTTCCCGCACCCTCGCCTGCAGCTGGAGGCACACGGCACCGGCTGCACGCTCGCCTCCGCCGTCGCCGCCAACCTGTGCCTCGGACTCCCGCTCGCCGGCGCCTGCCGCGCCGCCGGCGAGTACGTGCACGCCGCATTGCTGCGCGGCTACCGGCCGGGACGCAGCGAGATAGTCGTACTCGATCATTTCGGCGCCGCGCGCCGTGACTGAATTTTCCGCGCAGGCGATCGATGTGCAGGCCCGGGATGGCCACCGCTGGCAGTTGCTGGCTGTCACTCCCGGCCAACCCCGCGCACGACTGTTCTGRCTGCCTGCCATGGGCGTCGCGGCGAAACACTACCTGCCATTCGCGCAGGGCCTGGCGGCCGCGGGAATCGCGGTCTTCATCCACGACTGGCGCGGCAACGGATCAAGCAGCCTGCGTCCCGCGCGCAACTCCGACTGGGGTTATCGCGAACTGCTCCAGCACGACCTGCCCGCCAGCGAGGCAATGGTGGCGCAGGTGCTCGACGGCGTTCCGCGCATCGTCGGTGGCCACAGCCTCGGTGGCCAGCTCGCGTGCTGCCATCTCGGCATGGCGCCGGAAAGCGCATCCCAGCTGTGGCTGGTAGCCAGCGGTTCGCCGTACTGGCGCGCCTTTCCGTTGCGCACCCGCTGGTGGCTGCCGATGGCATACCGCTTCCTGCCGTGGCTGGCGGACCGCCGCGGCTTCCTGCCGGGCCACAGCATCGGCTTCGGCGGCAATGAATCGCGCACCCTGATCCACGATTGGGCACGCAGCGCGCTGAGCGGACGGTACGCGGCGCGTGGCATCGACACGGATATTGAAACCGCGATGTCAGGCGTCGCGGTGGAAGCGCGCGCGGTGACGCTGGCGCAGGATTGGCTGGCCCCCCCTGGTTCAACGCGGTACCTGCTCTCCAAGCTGCCGCAGTCACGCCATCGCATCGACACGCTGGACATGCAGGCGTTGAAGACGCGCGCAGATCACTTCGGCTGGATGAAGCAACCCGGGCCGGTCATCGAATCACTGTTGCGACCGGACTAGGCTTCAAATCGGGGCTTCAAATCAGGGCTTCAAATCAGGCCAGGCCGCAGAGGCGCCTGAGTTCATCCTGCAAGGACGACTCGCGCCCATTGGCAAGCATCTCCTCGATTTCCACCGCTTGCGGCACCGCTGCCTGTGCGCCCATTCGCGTGCACGCCAGGGATGAGGCCGCCGAGGCGCGCCGCAATGCAACGGCAAAACCATGCCCCTGCGCCAGCGCGRCCACGAGCGCCCCACAGAACGTGTCGCCCGCCCCGGTCGTGTCCACCGCGTCGACCGCAAATGCAGACTGCACCAGCCATACGCCGTCGATGTACGCGCAACTGCCGTGCGCTCCCAGCGTGACGACGACATTCGCCTTGCCGAGCTTCTCGACGGCGGTCGCAATCGAGCCGGGCTCGCCGGAAATTGCGGCCAGTTCGCCTTCGTTGACGACGAGCACATCGATGGCGGCCAGCAATTCCGCAGGCAGCGACCGTGCGGGGGCTGCGTTCAGTACCGTGCGCACCCCAGCGTTCCGAGCGGCCAAGGCCCAGCCGGTGACGGCTTCCAGAGGGGATTCCAACTGCATCAACAGATGCGACGTATCGGACAGATCCGGAAGGTCGTCCGCCTGCAGGCGTGCATTGGCCCCGGGCGCCACGGTGATTGCATTCTCCGCATCCGCGGCAAGACAGATGAAGGCGACACCAGTGGCGGCGTCTGCGATACGCACGACTCGCGCATCCACGCCCGCCTGGCGCAGCGACTGCTCCAGTGGCGCGGCGAAGTCATCCGTCCCCAGCGCGAGCAGCATGCGCGTCGGCACTCCGCCTGCGCGCGCACAGGCGACCGCCTGGTTGGCACCCTTGCCGCCCGGAAAAGTCAGGAAGTTGCTCCCCAGCACCGTCTCTCCCGGAGCGGGGATGTGGGGTACCCGCACGACGAAGTCGAGGTTCGCCGATCCTGCGACAAGGACAGTGTTGCGTAGGGTCATGCCTGCTCCGGACAAGTCGCGGCGACCGCCGCTGGCGCTGAACATAACGCATGCGAACTAAGGGACAACGGCATTGCGCCATGCACCGCGGGCGCGAAAAAGAAAAAGGGCCGACGGAAACCGTCGACCCTTTTGCTTTATGGCGCGCCCGGAGAGATTCGAACTCCCGACCACCAAGTTCGTAGCCTGGTGCTCTATCCAGCTGAGCTACGGGCGCATAAGCTAGAAGCGGAATTATGCTTCAGTTGTTATCGCCTCGTCAAACACTCGGCGTTAAAAACTGGCGGAGACTGAGGGATTCGAACCCTCGATGGAGCTTTTGACCCCATACTCCCTTAGCAGGGGAGCCCCTTCGGCCTCTCGGGCAAGTCTCCGCTGGAACTTCGCGGGGCGCAGAGCATAACGGCTCTGCGCATGCGCGGCAAACTTTTTTAGCTGCCGTCTGCCTTTCGATCCTGTTCCGAGGTCCCTTCTCCCCGCTGTATGCGCTGGTAGATTTCCTCGCGATGGACCGCGACATCCTTGGGCGCGGTGATACCGATGCGCACCTGGTTGCCCTTCACACCGAGCACGGTGACTGTAACGGAGTCACCGATCATCAAAGTCTCGCCGACGCGACGCGTCAGGATAAGCATGCAAATCTCCTCGATACCGGCCAAGATCGCCGGTCAGGGCGCCCCTTCCCTCCAAGGGCGCCTTGCTTCCTAAAAACAAACGCCGGCGTTCTGTGGACCGCGGTGCGGCCCAGAAGTTCAGCGTCCCCCTGTCACATACCACGTTCAGAATCATGCCAGTTTTTGCGCCACCCAGTCCGTGACGCCGGACAGTGCCTGCTGCAGCGCCGGGCCGTCATCACCGCCGCCCTGCGCCATGTCCGGGCGACCGCCGCCCTTGCCATTGATCTGTGCGGCTACGTGGGACAGTAGCTCCCCTGCCTTGACCTTGCCAGTGAGGGAGTCGCTGACCCCGGCAATCAACGCGGCCTTGCCACCATTGGCTCCGGCGAGCAGGACCACGGCATTGCCGAGTTGCTGCTTGAGGCGGTCGACCGCATCCCGCAGTGCCTTTGCGTCGAATCCCTCCAGCCGGGACGCCACTACCTTCACACCACGCACGTCGACCGCGGAACCGGCCAGATCCGCCGTGGCGCCGGAAGCCGCCTTGGCCTTCAGCGATTCGAGCTCGCGCTCGAGTTTTTTCTGCCGATCAAGCAATGCACGCAGCTTCTCGTTCACGTCCGCCGCGTTGCCGCCCAGCATGTTGGCGGCCTCGTCGAGGCGGCGCTCCTCCTCGGCCACATAGTCCAGCGCGCCCTGCCCGGTCAGAGCCTCGATGCGGCGCACGCCGGCCGAGACACCGCTCTCGGACACGATCTTGAACAGGCCGATATCGCCGGTGCGGGTCACATGCGTGCCGCCGCAAAGCTCCGTCGAGGTGTCGCCCATGCGCAGCACGCGCACGCGTTCGCCGTACTTCTCGCCGAACAAAGCCATCGCGCCGAAATCCAGCGCTTCCTGCATATCCATGTGGTGCACTTCGGCGGCATGGTTGCGCCGTACTTCGGCGTTGACCTGGCGTTCTATCTGCGCGAGTTCCGCGGCCGTGACCGGCTGGAAATGCGCGAAGTCGAAACGCAGGCGCTCCGGCGCGACCAGCGAGCCCTTCTGGGTTACATGCGTGCCCAGTATGTTGCGCAGCGCCGCGTGCAGCAGGTGGGTCGCGCTGTGGTTGAGAACCGTCGCCGCGCGGCGTCCATGGTCCACGGYAGCGACCAGATGGTCTCCCCGCTTGAGCGCGCCCGCGGTCAACGTGCCCACATGGCCATGGAACTGGCCCGCGAACTTCTGCGTATCGCTGACGGCGAACATCACGCCCTGCTCCGCCAGCTGGCCGGTGTCGCCCACCTGGCCGCCGCTTTCGGCATAGAACGGCGTCTTTTCGAGGAAGACAATGGCTTCGTCACCCGCACCGATCGCGTCAACCGGCTTGCCGTCCTTGAGCAGCGCGACGACTACCAGGCCGCCGGCCTCGAGGTTCTCGTAGCCGGCGAACTCGGTCGGCTTCAGCTGTGCGATGAGTTCGGCCGGCAAAGCCGCACCGCCGCCGAACTTGCCGGCGGCGCGCGCGCGTTCGCGCTGCTGTTCCATCAGACGCTCGTAGTCGGCCATCGCCGCCGGCGAGAGTTCGGTGCCTTTTTCGCGCAGGATGTCGGCAACCAGGTCGGGCGGACAGCCATAGGTGTCGTGCAGCTGGAACAGCTGTTCGCCGTCGATCACGCCATTGCTCTGAGCCAGGTAGGACTCCAGGCGTTGCATGCCGGCATCGAGCGTCTGCGAGAAAGCGGCTTCCTCGGCTCTGAGTGCGCGTTCGACCAGCTCGCGCTTCTGCACGAGTTCCGGATAGGCCTCGCCCATGACGTCGATCAGCGGCGCGACCATCCGCCAGAAGCTTCCTTCGGTGCTCAATGCACCCAGCTTCCAGAAATGGCGCACGGCGCGGCGGATGATCCGTCGCAGCACATAGCCACGGCCTTCATTGCTCGGCAGCACTCCGTCGACGATGAGGAAGCTGCAGGCCCGGACGTGGTCGGCGATGACACGCAGCGACTTGTGTTCGAGGTCGCCCGTGCCGGTGATCGCGGCTGCCGCCTTGATCAGGTGCTGGAACAGGTCGATTTCATAGTTGCTGTGCACGTGCTGGAGCACGGCCGAAATGCGCTCCAGGCCCATGCCCGTATCGACGCACGGTGCCGGCAGCGGCAGCAGCGTGCCATCGGGCTGGCGATCGAACTGCATGAAGACGTTGTTCCATATCTCGATGAAGCGATCGCCGTCTTCATCCGGCGAGCCCGGAGGACCGCCGGCGATGTGCGCGCCGTGATCGAAGAAAATTTCAGTGCACGGACCGCAGGGACCGGTATCGGCCATCTGCCAGAAGTTGTCCGATGCGTAGGGCGCGCCCTTGTTGTCGCCGATGCGGATGATGCGCTCGGGCGGCAGACCGACCACCTGGTTCCAGATCTCGAAGGCTTCGTCGTCGGTGTGGTAGATCGTGACGAGAAGCTTCTCCTTCGGCAGCTTCCACGTGTCGGTCAACAGCTCCCAGGCCCAGACGATCGCATCCTTCTTGAAGTAGTCGCCGAAGCTGAAGTTCCCCAGCATCTCGAAGAAGGTGTGATGACGGGCGGTGTAGCCGACCTGGTCGAGGTCGTTGTGCTTGCCGCCGGCGCGAACGCAACGCTGCGAACTGACGGCGCGGGAGTAGCTGCGCTTCTCGGCACCGAGGAAGACGTCCTTGAACTGGACCATGCCGGCGTTGGTGAACAGCAGGGTCGGGTCGTTCCCGGGCACAAGCGAACTCGAGGGGACCACGGCATGGCCCTTGGAGCGGAAGAATTCGAGGAAATCGCGGCGGATTTCGGTGGTACTGATCTGGCGAGGGGTATTCATGCCTGGCACGCTTGAAAGGGACTGGGCAGGTCGCGGCGGCTGCCTTCCGGCCAAAGATGGCGGCGGAAGACCGAGCAGGCAACCCAACAGGAAAGCTTTCTAGCGTAACAGGGGTGGCGCGGCCGCTACAGGCTGCGCGGGACTCCGGGCTCGTGCCCGTAGCCCTAGTCGGAGTCGGAACGCGTAGCCGCGCGAATGCTGGCGGAATCGAATCCGCGCCGAAGCAGGAAATCCGCGGCCTTGCGCCGCTGGTTCAGGTCGAGGGCGGCGACTGGGCCGTAGCGCCGACGGACGAGGTCGGAGGCGATTTCGGCCCAGTCGCCATGGAAAGTGTTCAAGGCGGCGGCGATGGCCTCGCTGTCGAGGCCGTGGGTGGCGAGCTCTGCACGGACCCGAGCCGGGCCGTACCCGCCCGAGCTGCGGGCACGAACCAGGCTTTCAGCGAAGCGGCCGTCGTCCTGCCAGCCATCACGAGCCAGGTTCGCCACCGCGACTTCCACTTCGGCGGCTTCCATGCCGCGCGAAGTGAGCTTGCGGGTCAATTCCTTCCGGGAGTGCTCGCGGCGGGTCAGCAGACCCAAGGCACGCTGCGTGGCACTGAGCTCCCTCGCCTTGCGGCGACTGGTCCCTGGTTCGACGTCGAGCGTCGCCTCATCCACGCGGGCGGCCCTGCAATGCTCAGTCGTCGCGTGCTTCGTCCGCGACTTCGTCGCGACGCGCCTCGGCCGGCTTGAACTTCTCGCGCAGCGCGGCTTCCAGCTGCACGGCGAGATGCGGGTTGTCCTTGAGGAACTGGCGTGCGTTTTCCTTGCCCTGGCCGATGCGCTCGCCGTTGTAGCCGTACCAGGCGCCCGACTTCTCGACCAGCTTGGCCTCCACGCCCATGTCGATGAGTTCGCCTTCGCGCGAGATGCCTTCGCCGTACAGGATTTCGGTGACGACCTGCTTGAACGGCGGCGCCATCTTGTTCTTGACCACCTTGATGCGGGTCTGGTTGCCGACGATCTCGTCGCCCTTCTTCACCGAACCGATGCGGCGGATATCCAGGCGCACCGAGGCGTAGAACTTGAGCGCGTTGCCGCCGGTCGTGGTTTCCGGACTCTGCCCAGGCATCATGATGCCGATCTTCATGCGCAGCTGGTTGATGAAGATCACCATGCAGTTGCTGCGCTTGATGTTGCCGGTGAGCTTGCGCAGGGCCTGGCTCATCAGGCGCGCCTGCAGGCCGGGGAGCTGGTCGCCCATCTCGCCTTCGATTTCAGCCTTGGGAGTGAGCGCGGCGACCGAGTCGATCACCACCATGTCGACGGCGTTGGAACGCACCAGCATGTCGGCGATTTCCAGCGCCTGCTCGCCGGTGTCGGGCTGGCTGACCAGCAGGTCATCGACGTTGACGCCGAGCTTGGCGGCGTAGGTCGGGTCGAGCGCGTGCTCGGCATCCACGAAGGCGCAGGTCCCGCCGGCCTTCTGGCACTGCGCGATGGTCTGCAGGGTCAAGGTGGTCTTGCCCGAGGATTCCGGACCGTAGATCTCCACCACGCGGCCCTTGGGAAGGCCGCCGATGCCCAGCGCGATGTCCAGCATCAGCGAGCCGGTGCCGATGACCTCGGCCGGTTCGGCCACCTGGTCGCCCATGCGCATGACCGCGCCCTTGCCGTACTGCTTCTCGATCTGGCCCAGGGCGGCCGTGAGGGCGCGCTTCTTGTTCTCATCCATCGTGGCGGTTCCTTGGTTCGTGTTTGTGTGCGTTGGCATCAGGTTAGTCGGGGCGTATCGCAGAGACTGAGACCCGCGGACCGCGTGCAGAAAAGTTTTGCCGGGACGCGGAGAAGAGGGAAAGCGGCAAACCGCGCAGATCCAGGTAGGGGAAGTCCGCGCCCATGGCCGCGCTCACCGGTTGGGCCTCACCAGGCCGCAATACAAGCCCTCGATGGCGAAGTCCTGGTCCGGCAGCACCTCGATCGGTGCGTAATCGGGATTGCGTGGCAGCAGGCGGATACGGTCCTTGCCGATCTTCAGCAGCTTCACGGTGACCTCGTCGTCGATGCGCGCGACCACGATCTGACCGCTGCGGGCGTCGGAGGTGCGGTGCACACCGATGAGGTCGCCATCGAAAATGCCCTCGTCGCGCATCGAGTCGCCCTTGACCTTGAGCAGATAGTCGGGAGCCGGCGCGAAGAAGTTCTTGTCCAGCAGGACGTAGTCGTCGGGCTCGAGGCCTGCGCCGGAGCCTATGGGGGCGCCTGCTGCAACACGCCCGAGCACGGGCAGCCGCAGGGCGTCGTCGTTCGCCGCGGGACGCCCCTGCGCCTGGACCAGGCGGATGCCGCGGGCCTGACCCGGGACGCGCTGGATGGCCCCTGCCCGTTCGAGGGCTTCCAGGTGGTACTGCGCCGCGCGGACGCTGCTGAAACCGAAGGCCGACGCGATTTCGGTCTGCGACGGGGGCACGCCCTCGCTCTCGATCCGCTTGGTGATGAGCGCCAGGATGGCGCACTGGGTGTCGGTCAGGTTCATTAGTAGCAATACTACTAACGAAGTTTTTCGAAAAGCAACCCCCGGACCGCGAGCGCTTACCCGACCAGGCGCACCAGCCCCTGCAGGGCGGCCTCCACCGTCCGCCGCCGCACGGCCTCGCGGTCGCCGTCGAAGTGGAAGACTTCGGCGGTGGCATAGCCGCCGCGCCGCTTCCAGGCGATCCAGACCGTACCAACCGGCTTGCCCACGGTGCCGCCGGAAGGGCCGGCGATACCAGTCACCGCCACGGACAGCGTCGCACCAGAGTGCACGAGGGCGCCCGATACCATTTCCAGCACCGTTTCACGGCTGACGGCGCCATGGTGTTCCAGGGTCTCGGGGCGCACCCCGAGCAGGGCCTGCTTGGATTCGTAGCTGTACGCGGCGATCCCGCATTCGAACCAGGCCGAAGAGCCCGCGATGTCGGTCAACACCTTGGCGATCCAGCCGCCGGTGCAACTTTCCGCGGTGACCAGCATGTGGTGGCCCGCCTGCGCGGCGGCGCCGAGTCGGTACGCGAGTTGCTGCAGGCTGGCGTCGGACGTGGTTTCGCTCATGCGCGCACTATAACGGCGAGGCCGGAAAAGCCGGCGCCCCGCCGAACCGGCAGGCCCTCGCCTCGAACACGCGGAAGGTCAGGCCGAGGTACGCGGGGCCCGCCCACAACTCCCCACCCGCGGCTGTCATCATGTCGTGCATTGCACGCGCCGCCCGCGCCCGGAATCGATGGACAGCAAGCCCCACATGCACGGCAATTCACCTGGCCCCGCGCCCGAACATACCCCGCTGATGAAGCAGTTCTTCGCCGCCAAGGCAGAGCACCCGGACGTGCTTCTGTTCTTCCGCATGGGCGACTTCTACGAGCTGTTCTACGACGACGCCCGCAAGGCGGCGCGCCTGCTCGACATCACCCTGACCCAACGCGGTTCCTCCGCAGGCCAACCGATCCCCATGGCCGGGGTGCCGCACCATGCCTGCGAGGGTTATCTCGCGCGCCTCGTCGCCCTGGGCGAATCGGTGGCGATCTGCGAACAGATTGGCGATCCGGCGCTGTCGAAGGGACTGGTCGAGCGCAAGGTCGTCCGCATCGTCACGCCGGGCACCGTCACCGACGAAGCCCTGCTCAACGAACGCCGCGATACCCTGCTGCTTGCCATCGCTCGCGGCAAGAACGGTTACGGCGTGGCCTGGGCGGACCTCGCCGCCGGCCGCCTGCTGGTGAATGAAGTCGGCAACGAAGACGCGCTGGAAGCCGAACTCGCGCGTCTGGAACCGGCCGAAACGCTCATCGCCGACGAGGACGGCTGGCCTGCCTTCGCCGCGACCCGCAATGGCGTTCGCCGGCGCGCGCCATGGCTGTTCGACGCCGACAGCGGCCGCCGCCAGCTGCTGCGCTTCTTCGGGCTGCACGACCTGTCGGGTTTCGGCATCGACGACAAGCCACTGGCCGTCGCCGCCGCAGCGGCCCTGCTCGGATATGTCGAGGAAACCCAGAAGCAGCGCCTGCCGCACCTCACGTCGATTGCCGTCGAATCCGGTGACGGCGCGATCGCGATGAATGCAGCTACCCGCCGGCACCTGGAACTCGACAGCCGTGTCGACGGCGACACCCGCACTACCCTGCTCGGCGTGCTGGATTCGACGATCACGCCGATGGGCGGCCGCCTGCTGCGCCGCTGGCTGCACCGCCCCTTGCGCGACCGTTCCACGCTGCGCTTGCGCCACCAGGCCGTGGCCACGCTCGTCGAGTCCGGCGTGGCCGAGCGCCTGCGCGAGACCTTCCGCGCCCTCGGCGATCTCGAGCGCATCCTCTCGCGCATCGCGCTGCGTTCGGCGCGGCCACGCGACCTCTCCACACTGCGCGATGGCCTCGGATTGCTGCCAGCCGTGCGCACGCAGCTGCAGCCGCTGGATTCACCGCGCCTCGCCCAGCTGGCCAGCGAACTTGGCGAACACGACGCGCACGCGCATCTGCTGGCGTCGGCGATCGTGCCGCAGCCACCGGTGCTGGCGCGCGACGGCGGCATCTTCGCCGAAGGCTACGACGCCGAACTGGATGAACTTCGCACCCTGTCGACCAACGCCGACCAGTTCCTGATCGACCTCGAGGCGCGCGAACGCGCCGCCACCGGCATCGCCACGCTCAAGGTCGGCTACAACCGCGTGCACGGCTATTACATCGAGATCAGCAAGGGCCAGAGCGATAGGGCGCCCATGCACTATTCGCGCCGGCAGACGCTGACCGGCGCCGAGCGCTACATCACCGAGGAACTGAAGCAGTTCGAGGACAAAGTGCTGTCCGCGCGCGAACGTTCCCTCGCCCGCGAACGGCTGCTGTACGAGCAGTTGCTGGATGCACTGAACGAACGCCTGGAGCCACTCAAGCACTGCGCCGCCGCGCTGTCGGAGCTGGACGTGCTGGCCTGCTTCGCCGAGCGCGCGCAGGGCCTGGACTGGTCGCAACCGGAGCTCGTGGACGATGCCGGCATCCGCATCGAACGGGGCCGCCATCCGGTCGTGGAAGCGGTGCGCAGCGAGCCGTTCGAGCCCAACGACCTCGTGCTGCACGAAGACCGGCGCATGCTGGTCATCACCGGGCCGAACATGGGCGGCAAGTCGACGTACATGCGGCAGAACGCGCTGATCGTCCTGCTCGCGCATATCGGCGCGTTCGTGCCGGCGGCGCGCGCGGTGCTGGGCCCGATCGACCGCATCCTCACCCGCATCGGCGCCGGCGACGATCTCGCGCGCGGACAATCGACCTTCATGGTCGAGATGAGCGAGACCAGCTACATCCTGCACCACGCGACTGCGCAGTCGCTGGTGCTGATGGACGAGATCGGCCGCGGCACCTCGACCTACGACGGCCTCGCCCTCGCCGACGCCTGTGCGCGCCATCTCGCGCATGGCAATCGCGCGTACACACTGTTCGCCACGCATTACTTCGAACTCACCGCGCTCGCCGAGCCGGGCAGCGGCATCGCCAACGTGCACCTCGACGCGGTCGAACACGGCGATGCCCTCGTGTTCATGCACGCGGTGAAGGACGGCCCCGCCGACCGCAGTTTCGGCCTGCAGGTCGCCGCCCTCGCCGGCCTGCCCAAGTCGGTGGTCAGGCAGGCACGCGGGCGGCTGGCGGAACTGGAGCAACAGCAGCGCGATGTCCCGGTGCCGCCGCTCACGCCGGTCGCGCTGGACCAGCCGCAGCAGTTCGGCCTGTTCGCGCCCAATTCGGCGGCGCTGGAAGCCCTGGCGTCCATCGATCCCGACGAACTCACGCCCAAGCAGGCACTGGAAGCCCTGTACCGCCTCAAGGCGCTCGGTTGAGCGCCAGTCGATAGCCCGCCGCTATCGGCTTGGTTGGAACAATCGATTTCATTTGTCACTGGCGCGGGCCTAAGGTCGGGGTTCCCCCGACCTGCAGGAGCCCGCGATGGACAAGCCTTCCGACCCGCCCAAGAAGTGCCCGCTGACGACTGCCTTTGGTGCCCCGGTCGTCGACAACCAGAACAGCATGACGGCCGGCCCGCGCGGCCCGCTGCTCATGCAGGACGTCTGGCTGATCGAAAAGCTCGCAAACCTCAACCGCGAGATCATTCCCGAGCGCCGCATGCATGCCAAAGGCTCCGGCGCATTCGGCACATTCACCGTCACAAACGACATCACCCGCTACACGCGCGCGAAGATCTTCAGCGCAGTGGGAAAGCAGACGGAGATGTTCGCGCGCTTCACCACGGTCGCCGGTGAACGCGGTGCGGCCGATGCCGAACGCGACATCCGCGGCTTCGCGCTGAAGTTCTACACCGAGGAAGGCAACTGGGACCTGGTCGGCAACAACACGCCGGTGTTCTTCCTGCGCGACCCGCGCAAGTTCCCCGACCTCAACAAGGCCGTGAAGCGCGACCCGAAAACGAACATGCGCAGCGCAACCAACAATTGGGATTTCTGGACCAGCCTGCCCGAGGCGCTGCACCAGGTCACCATCGTCATGAGCGACCGCGGCATTCCCGCCAGTTACCGGCACATGCACGGGTTCGGTTCGCACACCTACAGCTTCATCAATGCCGGCAACGAGCGGTTCTGGGTCAAGTTCCACATCAAGACGCAGCAAGGCATCCGGAACCTGACCGACGCCGAAGCCGCGGAACTGATCGGCCGGGACCGCGAGAGCCACCAGCGCGACCTGTTCGACGCGATCGAGCGCGGCGATTTCCCGAAATGGACCCTGTACGTACAGGTCATGCCGGAGACCGATGCGGAGAAGGTGCCCTACCACCCCTTCGACCTGACCAAGATCTGGCCGAAGAAGGACTATCCGCTGATAGAAGTCGGCGTGATGGAGTTGAACCGCAATCCGGAAAATTTCTTCGCCGACGTCGAGCAGAGCGCCTTCGCGCCGAGCAACCTCGTGCCCGGCATCAGCGTTTCGCCCGACAAGATGCTGCAGGCGCGCCTGTTCGCGTACTCCGATGCGCAGCGTTACCGGCTGGGCGTCAACCACCACCAGATCCCGGTCAACGCGGCGCGCTGCCCGGTCCATAGCAACCACCGCGACGGCGCGATGCGCGTCGACGGCAACTACGGTGGAACGCTGCACTACGAGCCCAACAGCTTCGGCCAGTGGCAGGAACAACCCGAATACCGCGAACCACCGCTGAAGATCAGCGGCGACGGGGATTTCTGGAACTTCCGCGAGGATGACGCCGACTACTATAAGCAGCCGGGCGATCTGTTCCGCCTCATGACACCAGCCCAGCAACAGGTGCTGTTCGACAACACCGCGCGCGCGATGGGCGATGCGCCGGAGTTCATCAAACGCCGGCACATCGGCAACTGCACCAGGGCCGATCGGGCCTATGGCGCGGGCGTGGCCAAGGCGCTCGGACTGGATATCACCGTGACTCCGGGCGAGCGCGAGCAGGCCGGCGCGGGCTGAATCGGCCACATCCCTGGGGACAGGCAACGCCCGACGAAAGCAACGTCCGGAAGTGCCTTCCTGGCGAACGCGCTGTTCGCACGCATCAACTCGTCACGGCGGTTGAACAGGACTAGCATCGTTTTCTCACCCAAGGGAGCACCGCCATGAATGCCACGCTTACCGACGACCTGCTCAACCAGCTGCAGGGACCGCAACTGGCCCAGATCGGCCAGCAACTGGGGCTGTCGCAACCGCAGGCGAGCGATGCCGTGTCCGCGGCACTGCCATTGTTGCTTGGCGCGCTTGGGAGCAACGCCCGCCAGCCGCAGGGAGCGGAAGCACTGTTCGGCGCACTACAGCGTGACCACGCCGGACTCGACCTGGGCAGCGTGCTTGGCTCGGTAATGGGCGGTGGCGGCCAGGGAACGGAAATCCTCGGCCACATTTTCGGCGCCCGCCAGAACAATGCGACGCAGGGACTGGGCGCGGCCACCGGACTGGGCGGTGCACAGGCAAACACGTTGCTGAAGATGCTGGCGCCGATCGTGCTCGCTTACCTCGCCAAGCGCATGTTCTCGCAAGGCAACGCCACGACGCCGCAGGCACTCGGCCAGGCGCTCGGTGACGAGCACGAGCAGATCCGCCAGCAGGGCGGTCTCGGTGGCGGACTGCTTGGCGCGGTACTGGATCGCGATGGCGACGGCGACACGGATTTCTCGGATCTGATCGGGCTTGCGGGATCGGTATTGGGCGGCGGACGCCGTTGATGTCATCGACCGCCCTGCGCCTGCTGCGCGCGGTGTCCAACTAGGTGGCGTCGATATCGCCCAGCGCCCGGATCAGGCGGCGCGCCCGCTTGTCCGGTTTGCTTTCGGGCGCGCGGTAACCTGCACGCTCTGCGGCGCGCGCCGCGCGAGCGGACTCGCGACCAAGGCGCGACGCCTCTGTTTCGGCATATAACGCCTGCGCGATGCCCGCCGGGCCACGCACATCGCTGAGCGCCCTGACTTCGACCTCGAAGACTTCCTCGCCGCGCTCGATCCTCAGCGCATCGGCAACACGCACTCCGCGCGCGGGCTTGGCACGCTGCCCGCCGATCTCGATCTTGCCGGTTTCGATGGCCTGCTTGGCCAGTGCGCGTGTCTTGAAGAAGCGTGCCGCCCACAACCACAGGTCGAGCCGCACGCTGTCGCGGGATTCGTCGGACGCTGGCGCGGGATGTTTCATCACGGCGCGATTTTATCGCGAAGCCTCAGATCGATACCCCAACCTCCGCCAGCCGCTGCCGCAGACGCGTGAGGTGGCTGCCTGGCCAGTACAGCTGGCCGCAACCCTGGCACTGGCTGAAGCCGCCGCGAGGGTGCGTGATGGTGCTGTGCGCGATGAATGGCGCAACTCCGTCGCGCAAGGGTTCGACCGCGCCGTTGCAGCGCGCGCAGCGGGTGAAGGGTGCGATCCGCGCATCAAGCTGGAAGCGGTCGCACACCTCGCGCAGTTGGCGGCGGGGATCCGTGGCATGCAGGAATGCACCGTGGGTCAACGCTGCCCGCTTCAGCAGGCCCGTGTCGCGGCTCAACAGGATGCGATGCTGGTCACGCGAGATCGACAACAGTTCCTCATCGCCGTAATCGTTGCGATAGAGACAGTCGAATCCGAGCAGGCGCAGATAGGCCGCAAGCCGGCCGAGATGCACGTCGAGCACGAACCGCGGTTCGCGCAGCGGCTGTGGCCGCAGGCGCGGGAAGGCGCCGAGTTCGAAGCATTCGAACATCGGATAGACCGCTACCCGCTCGCCGCCCCTCAGCTTGTGCATGAAACCGACGGACAGTCCGTCGACCAGGATCAGGTCGACCTCGGTGTGCGGCACGCCCAATGCTTCGATCCGGTCCTTGACCGCGGGGGTACCGTAGAATTCGTGGATGAAACTGCACCTACGCCGTTCCGGCGGCAGGAAGTCGCCCAGTTCCTCGTAGAAGCGGAATTCGCACTGGTGCAGCGCGCTCGCCATTTCCCGTCTTGCCCTTGCCGCCAATGGCCCGAGCTTACGCCGCAGCGCGCAGTCCGACGTGCACAGCCATTACGACAACACGGATGACCTTTCGCCCGCCCAAAAACAAACGGCCGCCCGATGAGGGGCGGCCGTCGCGGCGCTTGCGCGCTCGTGTTGCGCTGATTACTGGGCCTTGGCCTTGGCGTAGGCAGCCAGGTCTTCCTTGATGCGGGCCTTCTTGCCTTCCAGGCCACGCAGGTAGTACAGCTTGCCGGCGCGGACCTTGCCGCGGCGCTTCACTTCGACCGAGTCGATGATTGCGCTATGGGTCTGGAACACGCGCTCGACGCCATAGCCGTGCGAGATCTTGCGCACGGTGAAGGAGGAGTTCAGGCCGGCATTCTTGGTGCCGATCACCACGCCTTCATAGGCCTGGACGCGTTCGCGGTTGCCTTCCTTGACCTTCACGTTGACGACGATGGTGTCGCCCGGGCCGAAGTCCGGCAGCTTGCGCTGCACCTGTTCGGCTTCGAAATTCTGCAGGAGCGTATGGAGCGAGGGCTTGTTCATGGCTATGGCCTGTTGGATTAGTTGTAGCGCGAGTGCACGTGGACCCGCGTCTGGCATCGGTGAAGCTGGGTGGAGGAAGCCGCGTATTTTAGCGGAACTTTTCCTTGCGGGGCAAATGGTTAGCGCCCTCCATGGCCTGCCGCGCAAGGGATCGCTCCAGGGTGGCTCGTCGCTTTGCGGATCCGGGAAGCCCTCCCGGAACCGGCTCTTGCGGCCGAACCCCAGGAATCAGCCGTCGGAATCGTCGCCAACTTCGGCGAAACGGGCGCGATATTCGTCCAGAAGCTTGTGATCGGCCTTGGTCAGCGACGATTCGTCCAACAAGTCGGGACGCCGTTGCCAGGTCCGGCCCAGGGATTCCTTCCGGCGCCAGCGGGCGATATCGGCGTGATTGCCCGACAGCAGGACGTCCGGGACCCGGCCCAGCTCATGCTCGACGGGGCGGGTGTAGTGCGGACAGTCCAGCACGCCGCCTTCGAAACTGTCCTGCTCGGCGGACTCGGAGTCGCTGAGCGCCCCTTCCTGCAGCCGGGCCACGGCATCGACCACCACCGCCGCCGCCAGTTCGCCGCCCGACAGGACGTAGTCGCCGATCGAGAGCTCCTCGTCGACCTCGGCTTCGATCAGGCGCTCATCGATGCCTTCGTAACGGCCACACAGCAGGATCACCCGCTCGCGTGCGGCAAGCTCACGTGCCTTTGCCTGCGTCAGCGGCGCGCCTTGCGGGCTGAGGTAAATGACCTGGGCGGGCACCGGATCGGCTGCGCGCGCCGCTTCTATTGCCGCACGCAGCGGATCGATGAGCATGACCATGCCGGGGCCGCCACCGAACGGGCGTTCGTCGACACGACGATAGTTGCCTTCGGCGTAATCGCGCGGATTCCAGGCGTGCAGCGCCACCAGGCCGCGCTCGCCCGCCCGGCCGGTAACGCCAAACGCGGCGCATTGCGCTATGAAGTCGGGAAACAGGGTGATGACGTCGATGCGCATGGCCATCCTGGAGGCTGGCGGCATGCAGCGGGGCTGCCGCCGGTGGTGCGGATTCTAGAACTCGGGATCCCAGTCCACCGTGACCACGCCGGCGTCGAAGTCGACGCCAGTCACGTACTGGGGTTGCACGAAGGGAATCAGGCGTTCGCGCTCGCCATCGCGCGCGACCAGCACGTCGTTGGCGCCGGTGGCGAACAGGTGCGACACGGTGCCGAAGTCGACACCCTCCACGTTCACCACACGCAGGCCTTCCAGGTCGACCCAGTAGTACTCGCCGGGGCTCGGCGGCGGCAAGGCAGAGCGGGGAACATAGATCTCGGTGCCGCGCATCGCATCGATGGCGTCGCGATCGGTCACGTCAGGGAACGTGGCGACGATGCTCTTGCCGCTTTCCTTGCCGCGCACGCCGCGCAGTTCGCGCTCGTTGCCTTGCGGGTCGCGCAGGATCCACGGCTGGTAGCGGAATATGGCGGCGCGCGGCTCGGTCCAGGACTCGAGTTTCGCCTCGCCCCGAACGCCAAAGGCGCCGGCCACCCTGCCCAACAGGATGCGGCGCCCTTGATCGTTGTTCATTGCGAACGCGCTGTTTGAAAGCGTGGCCGTGAAGGACTCGCGCGCGGCAGGCAATCAGGCCGAGACGGCCTTGCCGGCTTCCTTGTAGAGCACGGCGACCTTGTCGGTCAGCTGCGCACCCTTGGAAACCCAATGCTTGACGCGCTCGAGGTCGAGCTCGACGCGCTTTTCCGCACCCTGCGCGACCGGGTTGTAGTAACCCACGCGCTCGATGTTGCGGCCGTCACGGGCGCTGCGGCTGTCGGTGACGATGATGTGGTAGAAGGGGCGCTTCTTGGCGCCGCCACGGGTAAGGCGGATCTTGACCATTGCAGTTTCTCGGTGTTGCCCAGCTGCCGGAATGGCAGGGTAAGCCGATAATTGTAAGCCATTGATTCGGCCAAGGAAACCGCGCGACCCCAAAAAATGGCGTCGAAGGGCTATCCGCGCCGCCGCGCGCCCGAAAAAACCGGCGTCCGGCGGCTTTTTCGGCCGCATCAACCAAGAGCACCCGGGTGCGCTAACGGAACTACGCAGCGGCCTGGGCCAGCAGGAACCGCTCAGCCCGGGCTACGGCCTCCGCATCCTGGGCCACGTCGCCCGGCCGGTTGCCGTACCCGGTCAGCATGCCCCGCCACTCCATGCCCATGTAGCCGGCGGTGAGTTCCAGCATCCGCGCGAAGGGCTCGGCCACGCTGAAGTCCTCGTCGCTTACCACACAGACGGCGTGCAGGCGCTTGCCCGCCATCTGCTGCTTGAAATCCAGGCCGGGCACTCGCAGCCACGCGCTCCAGTAATCGAAGTACAACTTCACGCTTGCGGGCACGCTGTACCAGTACAACGGCGCGGCAATGACTATGTCGGAGGCGTCCAGGGTCGCTTCGGCAAGCACCATTCGTTCCCCTGCGGCGGCGGATAGAGGCCGACGGAATGGCGAATATCGCGGAAGGCCGGCAACGGATAGTCGTCCAGATGCAGGGTGCGATGGCTCGCCGATGCCGGCAGCGCTGCGGCCATGCGCTGAGCGAGGAACTGGGCATTGCCGCCTTCGCGAGCGCTGCCGAGCAGGAACAAGACGTTGTGACTGTTAGCGGACATGACGTACTCGCCGCGAGGAGACGCCCGAACTCTAGGCCAAACCCCGCGGCGTGCCGCCATTGGCGACGGCACACATCATTCCACTGCGTCATTCCATCGAATGGCGCGCACCCGATCAGCGGAACGGCATCCCGCCGCGCCCGCCCATCATGCCCTTCATCCCGCGCATCAGGCCCTTCATGCCGCCGCCGGAGAGCTTGCTCATCATCTTTTCCATCTGCTGATACTGCTTCATCAGCTTGTTCACGTCGGCCGGGCTCAGGCCGGCGCCCTTGGCGATGCGGGCGCGACGCGAGCCATTGAGCAGGTCGGGATTGCGGCGTTCCTTAGCGGTCATCGAATTGATGATGGCGACCATGCGCGGCACTTCCTTGCCGGTGACCTGGCTCTTGACCGAATCCGGAACCTGCCCCATGCCCGGCAGCTTGTCCATCAGGCCATGGATGCCACCCATGTTCTGCATCTGCTCAAGCTGGTCCTTCAGGTCGTTGAGGTTGAACCGTTTGCCCTTGGCAACCTTCTCCGCGAGCTTCTGCGCCTTGTCCTTGTCGACCTGCTGCTCGACCTGCTCGACCAGCGACAGCACGTCGCCCATGTCGAGGATGCGGCTGGCGATGCGGTCGGGATGGAACACATCGAGTCCGTCGGGCTTCTCACCCACGCCGATGAACTTGATCGGCTTGTGGGTGATGTAGCGGACCGACAGCGCGGCGCCGCCGCGTGCATCGCCATCGGTCTTGGTCAGCACCACGCCGGTGAGGGGCAACGCTTCGGCGAAATGCTTGGCGGTGACGGCCGCGTCCTGGCCGGTCATCGAGTCGACCACGAACAGGGTCTCGACCGGATTCACCGCGCCGTGCAGGGCCTTGATCTCGGCCATCATGGCTTCATCGATCGAGGTGCGACCGGCGGTGTCGACGATCAGCACGTCGACGTACGACTTGCGCGCATCTTCGATCGCGGCCTTCACGATCGCCTCGGGTTTCTGGTCAGCGCTGGACGGGAAGAACAGCACGTCGACCTGCTGCGCCAGCGTCTTCAGCTGCTCGATGGCAGCCGGACGGTACACGTCCGCCGAGACCACCATCACCTTCTTCTTGCGCTTTTCCTTGAGGTGCTTGGCGAGCTTGGCGACGGTGGTGGTCTTGCCCGCACCCTGCAGGCCAGCCATCAGGATCACGGCGGGCGCCGGCACGTTGAGGTTCAAGTCGCTGGCGGTCGAGCCCATGACCGCGGTGAGCTCGTCACGCACGACCTTGATCAACGCCTGGCCGGGCGAAAGCGACTTCAAGACTTCCTGCCCGACCGCGCGCACCTTGATGCGCTCGATCAGCGCCTGCACTACCGGCAGCGCGACGTCGGCTTCGAGCAGCGCGATGCGCACTTCGCGCGTGGCTTCGCGGATGTTCTCCTCGGTCAGGCGTCCGCGGCCGCGCAGGCGGTCGATGGTGCCGGAGAGTCGCTGGGTGAGGGATTCGAACATGCGGGCAGCCTGCGTGCGGAAAACCGAAAACGGGCGCGAATTATACGGGCTGCAGGTGCGAGCCCGATGCCGGGACCAGGGCGCAGTCGCTGAACCCGCCTGTATGCGACACTCCGGCGATGACAATCGTTCTCATCGCCATCGTTCTTTACCTCGTCGCCGCGGGCTTGCTGGTCTCACAACTGCGGCAGGAACGAGGGCATGGCTTGCGCTGGGTGATCCCTGCCCTGCCGGCGGTGGTCCTGCATTTCATGGCGCACGCCATGACCTGGCGCATGGCCGGCGGCGCGGACCTGCACTTCTTCGCGGCGCTGTCCCTGGTCGGGCTCGGCATGGCGACGATGACGACGCTGTATGGCGCGACCGGGCGCCTGGCGGCGCTGGGCGTCGTGGTCTTCCCCATCGCCGCGGCGACCTTGTTCGCGTACGCACAGTACGGTCACGTGAACGCGGAAGCGCTGGATTGGCGCCTGCAATTGCATGCCTGGTGCGCCCTGCTGGCCTACGCGACCCTCGCCATTGCCGCCCTGCTGGCAATCACATCGTGGCTGCAGGAGCGCGCGCTGCGTCGCCGCGAATTCCACGGCTGGCTGCGGGCGCTGCCACCGCTGGTGGAACTCGAAAGCCTGCTGTTCCGCACGATCACGGTGGGCTTCATCCTGCTCACGGCCACGTTGCTGACCGGCGTGCTCTTCGTCGAGAACCTGTTTGCCCAGCACCTGGTGCACAAGACGGTGTTGAGCGTGCTGTCCTGGCTGGCGTTCGGCGCCCTGCTGATGGGACGCTGGCGGCGCGGCTGGCGCGGCGCCACAGCGGTGCGTTGGACGCTGACCGCGATGGCGCTGCTGGTGCTCGCCTTCTTCGGCAGCAAGTTCGTGCTGGAGCTGATCCTCGGGCGCAGCTGATGCGGGTCTTGGCGCCGCTGGCCTCGCCCGAGAAGGAACTCCGTCCAGATTTCCTGAACGGGCCATTGGCCGGGTGTCTGCATTCCACCGGGGCAACAATGTTTGCATTGACAAATATTGCACTGATCAGCATATTTGCCCCCCCATGCACACCCCCACCCCCCCGTCGCCCCCTTGGGGCGGTTCGACGCTGGCCCTGTTGCTGCGCGAAATCCGCGCGGCTTTCTGGACCCAGATGGAAGCCGAGCTGCGCGCCGCCGGCCACGAACTCAACTTCAGCCAGTACATCACCCTGAAGCATCTGGCCGACGGCAGCGCCAGCGTCACTGACCTCGCCGGCGTCGCCCAGTTGAACCCGGGTGCCATGACGCGCCTGCTGGACAAGCTCGAGCAACGCGGCATCGTCGCCCGCGTCGCCGACCCTAACGATCGCCGCGCGCTGCGCATTCACCTCACCGAGGCCGGCGTTGCGATCTGGAACGACATCAACCATTGCGGCCAGGGCGTGCGCGAACGCGCAACCCGCGGCATGAGCGATGCGGATAGCGAAACCCTGATTCGCCTGTTGACGCAGATCCGCGACAACCTTTCACCTTCGGAACGCTGACATGTCCCTTGCCTCCACCCGCCGGATGCGGGCCCCGCTTGCACTGGCGCTGACCCTGTTGGTCGCCGCCTGCGCAAGCTCGCGCGGACTCGAGCCCGAAGGCCAGCCATTGAATGCCGATTCGCTGGCCGCATCCCGCAGCCTTGCCGGCGCGTCGGATGCCGGATTTCCGCAGCGCGACTGGTGGAAGGCGTTCGGCGACGCGCAGCTCGATGGCTTGATCGGCGAAGCACTCGCCGGCACGCCTTCGCTGGATGCCGCCGATGCGCGCGTTCGCCAGGCCATCGCGCAGGCGGGCCTGGCCGAGGCCGCGGGCAAGCCCACCCTCGGCGCGACCGCGCTGTATTCGGGCGTGCAGATTCCCGAAACCGTCGCCCGCCCCCCACTCGGTGGCGACTACCTGGGCGTGACGCTGATCGGCCTGCAGTTCGCCTACAGCCCCGATCTCTGGGGCGGGCATCGCGCCCGCACCCAGGCCGCACTGGGCCAGGCGCGCGCAGCCGAAGTCGACGCCCAGGCCGCGCGGCTGATGCTGTCTTCGAACATCGCGCGTGCCTACGTCGCGCTGGCACAGGCGCACGACGCCGCCGAGGTCGCACGCGCCGACGAGCAGCGCGCATCGCAACTGCTGGATCTCGGTCGCCAGCGCGTCAAGGCAGGCCTCGACAACCAGTTGCAGATCCGCAACGCCGAAACCGCCGTGGCCAGCGCGCAGCAGCAGGGACAGGCAGCGCAGCAGCAGGTCGATGCGACGCGCAATGCGATCGCGGCGTTGCTCGGCCAGGGACCGGATCGCGGCCTCCAGATTGCCCGGCCCGCGTTGCTTTCCGCGCCGGGGCCTGGTGTTCCGGCCGTGGTGCAAAGCGAACTGCTGGGCCATCGCCCGGATGTGGTGGCGGCACGCTGGCGCGTGGAAGCAGCGCGCCATGGCATCAAGGCGAGCAAGGCCGAGTTCTATCCGACCGTGAACCTGACGGCGCTGGTCGGCCTCGCCGGCGGCAACCTGTCGGACCTGTTCTCCAGCGATGCCCTGCTGGCGTCGGGCGGCCCGGCCATCAGCCTGCCGATCTTCGACGGCGGCCGCCTTCGCAACAATCTCGCGAAGAGCGATGCGGAATACGACCTCGCTGTCGCCAACTACAACCAGGTACTGGTGGGTGCGCTGCACGAGGTCGCCGATGCGTTGCAGGGAGCGCGCTCGCTCGACGCGCAGATCGCTGCGGCCAGCCGCGCGCGCGAATCCGCGCAGGCGGCATGGCAACTCGCCACAGCACGGTACAAGGCCGGGCTCGGCACGCAACTGGATGTGCTCACCGCACAGCGTCCTTTGCTGCAGCTCGAGCAACAGATCGCCGCATTGCGTGCGCAACGCCTGGGCGCTTCGATCGACCTCGATCGCGCGCTCGGCGGCGGCCTCGAATTCGCGGCTCCGCAATCCGTCGCCGCCCAGAACACCAACGACATCACCCAGGCCCCCACGCCATGACTACCGAAATCAATCCCCAAGCCGCCGCGGCGCAACCGCCCACGAGCAAGCGCAAGCGCGCCCTGATGATCCTGGCCACCGTGGTCGTCGTCGCCGGCATCGCATGGGCCTTGTGGTACCTGCTTGTCGGGCGCTGGCATGAAAGCACCGACGATGCTTACGCGCAGGGCAATGTCGTCGCGATCACGCCGCAGGCCGCCGGCACCGTGGTCAGCATCGCGGCCGACGACGGCATGAAGGTCGATGCCGGCCAGGTGCTGGTGCAGCTCGACCCGAACGACGCACAAGTCGCCTACCAGCAGGCCGTCGCCAACCTCGCCAACACCGTGCGCCAGGTGCGTGGCTTGTACAGCACCGTCGAAGCCGGGCAGGCCGATCTCGCCGCGCGCCGCGTGTCGGTCGAGAAGGCGCGCGCCGACGTGCAGCGCCGCGAAGGCCTGGTCGCCACCGGCGCGGTGTCCGCGGAGGAGCTTGCCCACGTGCGCGATGAACTGACAGCTGCACAGGCGGCGCTGGCCGCCTCGGGCGAGAACCTCTCGCGCAATCGCGCCCTCGTCGATGCCACCACCGTGATCGACCAGCCGCAGGTCGAGGCCGCCGCGGCGCAGCTGCGCCAGGCGTATCTCAACGCGCAGCGCATGGCGATCGTCGCGCCGGTGTCGGGCCATGTCGCCAAGCGCAGCGTGCAGCTGGGCCAGCGAGTGCAGCCGGGCACCACGATGATGACGATCGTTCCACTGGAACAGGTCTGGGTCGAAGCCAACTTCAAGGAAACGCAGCTGGCGAAGATGCGCATCGGCCAGCCGGTCAAGCTGCATTCCGACCTCTACGGCGACGACGTGGAATTCGATGGCAAGCTCACCAGCCTCGGCCTCGGCACCGGCAGTGCCTTCGCCCTGCTGCCGGCGCAGAACGCCAGCGGCAACTGGATCAAGATCGTGCAGCGCGTGCCGGTGCGGATCGAGATCGATCGCAGGCAGCTGGCCGCACATCCGCTGCGGATCGGCCTGAGCATGCACGCCGACGTGGCGCTGCGCGACCAAGGCGGCGCCGTGCTGGCCACCGTACCGCAGGAAAAGCCCGTGCTCACCACCCAGGCCTATGCGAAGCAGTTGGCAGACGCCGACGCGCTGATCCAGAAAATCGTCCGCGAGAACCTGGCGCAAGGCCACGGCTGACGCTCGCGCATCGAACGAAACACTGATGCTCCCGCGGCACGGCCGCGGGCGTGATAAAGCCGCTTCGAGGCAACACCCGCATGTCGTCCCCCGCCCCCGCCAATCCGGCACCCGCCAATGGTTTCCGGCCGCCCAACGTGGCGCTGACCACGCTCGGCCTGGCCCTGGCGTCGTTCATGCAGGTGCTGGACCTGACAATCGCGAACGTGTCCCTGCCGACGATCTCCGGCAACCTCGGCGGCAGTGCCAACCAGGCAACGTGGGTCATCACGTCCTTCGCCGTCAGCAATGCGATCGCGTTGCCGCTCACCGGATGGCTGACTCGCCACTTCGGCGAACGCAAGCTGTTCATATGGGCAACGTTCCTGTTCGTCATCGCCTCCCTGCTGTGCGGCCTGGCCAGCAGCATGGGCCTGCTCGTGGCGGCACGCGCGCTGCAGGGATTCGTCGCTGGCCCGATGTATCCGATCACGCAGGCGCTGCTGATCTCGATCTATCCCGCGCACAAACGCGGACAGGCGATCGCGCTGCTGGCGATGGTGACGGTGGTCGCGCCGATCGCCGGGCCGATCCTGGGCGGGTGGATCACCGACAACTACAGCTGGGAATGGATCTTCTTCATCAACGTGCCGATCGGCCTGTTCTCCAGCTTCATCGTCGGCCGCCAGCTGCGCGGTCGCCCGGAGCGGCTGGAGAAGCCGAAGATGGACTACGTCGGCCTGATCACCCTGGTGATCGGCGTCGGCGCGCTGCAGGTACTGCTCGACCTGGGCAATGACGAGGACTGGTTCCGCTCGCAGCTGATCGTGTGGCTCGCCATCATCTCGTCGATCGCGCTGGCGGTGTTCGTGATCTGGGAACTCACCGACAAGGACCCGATCGTCAACCTGCGCCTGTTCCGCCATCGCAACTTCAGCGCGGGCACGGCGGCGATGGTGGTCGCGTATGCCGCGTTCTTCAGCGTCGGCATCCTTGTGCCGCTATGGCTGCAACGCAACCTTGGGTTCACGCCCATCTGGGCGGGGTTTGCCACGGCTCCGATCGGCATCCTGCCGGTGATCCTCACCCCCTTTGTCGGGCGCTATGCACACAAGTTCGACCTGCGCATGCTTGCCACCATCGCCTTCATCGCGATGTCGGCCACCAGTTTCATGCGCTCGGGATTCAACCTCGACGTCGACTTCCGCCATATCGCGCTGGTGCAGTTGTTCCAGGGCTTCGGCGTGGCGCTCTTCTTCATGCCGGTGCTGCAGATCCTGCTGTCGGACCTGCAACCGCATGAGATCGCGGCAGGGTCGGGGCTGGCCACGTTCATGCGCACACTGGGCGGCAGCTTCGCCGCGTCATTGACAGGCTATGCGTGGTCCGAGCGCGGCGCGGTGCACCACGCGCATCTCACCGAAAAGCTGGCGGCGACCGATCCGAACACGATAGAAACGGTCACGCGCCTGGGTGGCGGCGACCTCCAGCGCGGCGCCTTCGTGCTCGAACGCATGATCTCCAACCAGGCCGCGCAGATCGGCTTCAACGAGATCTTCCATCTGCTCGGCATCATCTTCCTGGTGGTGATCGCATTCGTATGGGTGGCCAGGCCGCCATTCGTCGCGAAGGCGGGCCCGGAAGCCGCCGGCGGCCACTGACCGCCGCTCGCGGTCAGGCACGCCTTCGATCAAGCACGCCTTCGATCAAGCGTGCCTTCGATCAAGCGCGCTTCGATCAAGCATGTTCCAACGCCTCCGCGAGGCGTTCCACGCCTATCACCTGCATCTCGCCGACACGCCCGCCCCTGGGCGCGTTGGCCTTGGGCACGATCGCGCGCTTGAAGCCATGGGTAGCGGCTTCCTTCAGGCGCTCCTCGCCATTGGGCACGGGCCGGATCTCGCCCGACAGGCCCACTTCGCCGAACGCGATCGTCTGCTCCGCCATCGGCCTGTCGCGCAGCGAGGACAGCACGGCCAGCAGGACCGGCAGGTCGACCGCGGTTTCCTGCACGCGAATGCCCCCCACCACGTTCACGAACACGTCCTGGTCGCCCACCGCTATCCCGCCATGGCGGTGCAGCACCGCCAGCAGCATCGCCATGCGGTTGCCTTCCATGCCGACCGCGACGCGGCGTGGATTCGACAGCGGCGAGGAATCTACCAGCGCCTGCACTTCGACCAGCAGCGGCCGCGTGCCTTCGCGGGTGACCATCACGCAGCTGCCAGGTTGCGGCGCGCTGTTGCCGGACAGGAAGATCGCGGACGGGTTGGGCACTTCGCGCAGGCCCTTGTCGCCCATGGCGAACACGCCCAGCTCATTGACCGCACCGAAGCGGTTCTTGAATGCGCGCAGCACGCGGAACCGGCTGCCGCTCTCGCCCTCGAAATAGAGCACGGCATCGACCATGTGCTCGAGCACGCGCGGGCCGGCGATGCCGCCCTCCTTGGTCACGTGGCCCACCAGGAACACGGCCGTGCCGGTTTCCTTGGCGAAACGCACCAGCCTTGCGGCGGATTCGCGCACCTGGCTCACCGACCCGGGAGCCGCAGTCAACGATTCGGTCCAGATCGTCTGTATCGAATCGGCGACGATCAGCTGCGGGCGCATCGCCGCGGCATGTTCGAGGATGCGCTCGACGCAGGTTTCCGCCAACGCATGCACGCCGTCCAGCGGCAGCCCCAGGCGCGCCGCGCGGCCCGCCACCTGCGCGAGCGATTCCTCGCCGGTGACGTAGAGGCCGGGCATCGTCGCTGCCAGTTTCGTCACCGCCTGCAGTAGCAGCGTCGACTTGCCGATGCCGGGATCGCCACCTACCAGCACCACCGAGCCCTGCACCAGGCCGCCGCCGAGTACCCGGTCGAGTTCACCAATGCCGGTTGAAGCGCGCGCGTCTTCGTGATGCCGTACGTCCCGGAGCGCGGTGACCTTGGGCGCCTCGCTGGCGCCGGCCCAGCCACTGCGCCGACTCGCGGCCACGCTCCTGGCCTCAGGCGCGGATTCGAGGACGACTTCGCTCAACGTGTTCCAGGCGCCGCACTCGCCGCACTGGCCCTGCCATTTGTTGTAGTCCGCGCCGCATTCGCCGCAGACATGGGCCGTGCGTGCCTTGAGGGAGCTTTTCGCCATTACCGGGTCGTACCACTGGGAAGTGGCACTACTCTATCCGGCTGTCATCGCACGCGGCGAGACCGCTGCGGGTCGCATCAGCTTTCCGGCGCCTCTTCTCCCTCGCGCTGCTCGCGGATCTTCGCCGCCTCCGCATCCGCGGCCACGCGGTGCTGGAGCGACTTGCACAGCTCGATTCCCGCCGTGGTCAGGTGTGGCTCGTCGCCACCCTCCTCAACAAGTCCGCTCTCGACCAGGCGCTTGTGCATTTCGGCATCGCCCGCGGACAGGGGGGCGCGCTGGTCGAGCCGCTGCAGCACCTCGAGCAGGGCGAGGTCTTCCAGGGAAATGGGGTCCATGCGCAGGCCCGGGCCGGGGACACACGGCCGATCTTGGCACGTTTCACGGAGGGTGGTGCCGGAAACAGGAGTCGAACCTGCGACCTACGCATTACGAATGCGCCGCTCTACCAACTGAGCTATTCCGGCGAAGGGGCGGAATTGTAGGCTTTGGGCCGCGCTAGGGTCAATCGACCAGCTGCACCCGCAGCTCCTTGGGCAGGGCGAAAACCATGTCTTCCGGCTCGCCGGAAAGTTCGGCGACGTGCGCGGCGCCCAGTTCCCGCAGCCGCTCGATCACGCCGCGCACCAGCACTTCCGGAGCGGACGCGCCGGCCGTGATGCCGACGCGCTTGCGGCCCTGCACCCACTGCGGGTCGATCTCGATGGCGCCATCGATCAGATAGGCCTGGACGCCCTCGCGCTCGGCAAGCTCACGCAGGCGGTTGGAATTGGAACTGTTGGGCGAACCGACCACCAGCACCAGGTCGCATTGCGCCGCGAGCTCGCGCACGGCGTCCTGACGGTTCTGGGTGGCGTAGCAGATATCGTCGTTCTTCGGCCCCTGGATCGCCGGGTATTTGGCCTTCAGTGCCTCGATCACCGCACGGGTGTCATCGACCGACAGCGTCGTCTGGGTCGTGTAGGCGAGGTTGTCGGGCTGGCTGACTTCGAGCGCGAGCACATCCTCGATGTCTTCGACCAGATAGATCTGGCCCAGGCCCGCTTCCCGCCTCCACTGCCCCATCGTGCCTTCGACTTCGGGATGGCCGTCATGGCCAATCAGCACCACGTCGCGACCGGCGCGGCAATTGCGCGCGACCTCGAGATGCACCTTCGTCACCAGCGGGCAGGTCGCGTCGAACACCTTCAATCCGCGCCGTCCCGCTTCATTGCGTACCGCCTGCGAGACGCCGTGGGCGCTGAATATCACGGTGGCGTTGTCGGGCACTTCATGCAGCTCTTCGACGAAGATCGCGCCGCGGTGCTTGAGGTCGTCGACGACAAAACGGTTGTGCACGACTTCGTGGCGCACGTAGATCGGGGCACCCAGCGTTTCCAGGGCGCGCTTGACGATTTCGATGGCGCGGTCGACACCGGCGCAGAAACCGCGGGGATTGGCTAGCAGGACGTCCATGGGGTGATTTTAACCCCGGCGCCCGGCGTCGGCGGACCGCTTGTTGCCGCCCACCAGGCCGAACAGGGCGATGCCCACCGCACCGGCCACGATGGCCGAGTCGGCGATGTTGAATGCAGGCCAGTAATGGTCGCGCCAGTACCACTGGATGAAGTCGATCACCTTGCCGTGGATGAGCCGGTCGATGACGTTGCCGACGGCGCCGCCTATCACCAGCGCGTAAGGCAGGGCCGTGCGCCACTCGCGCCGCGGCGTGCGCGCGAGCCAGTAGCCCAGCAGGCCGCTGATGCCGAAGGCGAGCACGGTGAAGAGGTATTTCTGCCAGCCGCCCGCATCGCTCAGGAAGCTGAACGCCGCCCCGGTGTTGTAGGTGCGGTACCAGTTCCAGAAGCCGTCGATCACGGGAACCGCGGTGAACTCCGGCAGCGAAGTCACTACCCAGTTCTTGCTCCACTGGTCGAGCACGATGACGACCACGGAGAGCAGCAGCCAGGAAAGGGCGTTGGGTTTGCTATTGGACATGACCTACCGCGAGTGTGGTGCGGGCTTCCGCACGCTGGTTGTTATTCCTCAGGACCGGAACGCTCCGGCGCACGTGGTACTCAGAACCAGCGGCGATCCTCGCCCGGCCCTTCGACATTGCCGACGCAGCGTGCGCACAACTCCGGATGCTCCGCATCCGTGCCGACGTCGCCACGGTAGTGCCAGCAACGTACGCACTTGCTCTTGCGCGTGCGCGTCGCGAGCACGGCAATGTCTTTGGCCGCGTCATCGGCCAGCACCTCCACGTCGCCACTGATGAACAGGAACCGCAGTTCATCGGCCATCGGCACGAGCCAGTTCTGGTCCGCGGTGCTGCAACGCAGGCCGATCTCGGCTTCCAGCGCAGCACCAATTTCGCCCGCGGCGCGCATGGGCTCGAGCGTCCGGCTGACTTCCTCGCGCAACGCCAGCAGGCGGTCGAAGTCGGCCGCGGAGAGCGGTGCACCGTCCGACAATGGCGCCAGGCCGTCGTACCAGGTCGCGAACAGCACGTTGTCCTCGCGCCGGCCATCGCCGGTAACAGCAGGCAGGTACCGCCACATCTCGTCGGCGGTGAAGCTGAGGATGGGCGCGATCCAGCGCACGAAGGCTTCCGAGATCCGGTACATCGCGCTCTGCGCCGACCGACGGCCGCGCGAGTCCTCGCGCATCGTGTAGAGGCGGTCCTTGGTGACGTCCAGGTACAGCGATCCCAGATCGACGCTGCAGAAATTCGACAGCGCCTGCACGATCGCGGCGAAGTCGTAGTCCTCGTAGGCCTTGGCGATCTGCTGCTGCACCTGGAACGCGCGGTGCACGATCCAGCGGTCCAGCGCGACCATGTCGTCGAGCGGGCGCAGGTGCTGCACCGGATCGAAGCCGTTGAGGTTGGCGAGCAGGAAGCGCGCGGTGTTGCGGATGCGCCGGTATACGTCGCCGCTTCGCTTGAGGATGTTGTCGGAGACCGACATCTCGTTGCGGTAGTCGGTAGACGCGATCCACAGGCGCAGCACGTCCGCGCCCATGGCGTTGATCACCTTCTGCGGCTCGACCGTATTACCGATCGACTTGGACATCTTCTTGCCCTGTTCGTCGACGGTGAAGCCGTGCGTGAGCACCTGGCGGTACGGCGCCTTGCCGTCCATCGCCACGGCGGTGAGCAGCGAGCTGTGGAACCAACCGCGGTGCTGGTCGGAGCCCTCCAGGTACAACTCGGCCGGTTTGTGCAGGCCGTCCTGCGGACGCTGTGCGAGCACGCATTCATGGGTCACGCCCGAGTCGAACCAGACGTCGAGGATGTCGGTGACCTTGTCGTACTTCGCCGCCTCGTCGCCCAGCAGCGAAGCCGGATCGAACGAATACCAGGCGTCGACACCTTCGCGCTCGACCACGTCGGCGACGCGGCGCATCAGTTCGGACGCACGCGGATGGGGTTCCTGGGTTTCGCGATCGACGAACAGCGCGATCGGAACGCCCCAGGTGCGCTGGCGGCTGACGCACCAGTCCGGACGGCCTTCGATCATGCCGTAGATGCGTGCTTCACCCCATTCCGGGATCCACTTGACCTGGCCGATTTCGTGCAGGGCATCGCGGCGCAGGTTGGCCTGCTCCATCGAGATGAACCACTGCGGCGTGGCGCGGAACGCCACCGGCGTCTTGTGGCGCCAGCAGTGCGGATAGCTGTGTTCGAGCTTGGCGTGAGCGAGCAGGTGGCCACTGGTGCGCAGCACTTCGATGATCGCGTCGTTCGCCTTCCAGATATGCAGGCCGGCGAGCGTGAGCCCCTCGCCTGTCCCCACCTGGGCGGGCGGCGTCGACGGCAGGTACAGACCGCGCCCGTCGACCGGGTTCATCTGCGCGGCGGTGTACTTGTCGAGCAGGCCGTAGCGCTGTCCGACGACAAAGTCTTCCTGGCCATGCCCCGGCGCCGTGTGCACGACGCCGGTACCCTCGTCGGCGGTGACGTGTTCGCCCACCAGCACGGGAATGTCGCGCTCCGGATAGAACGGATGCTGCAGGTGCTGCCCTTCGAGCTCGCTGCCATTGACGTTGCCGAGCACGACGACATCGGCGACGCCATAACGAGCCAGCGCCTTCGTCGCCAGCGCTTCGGCGAGCACGAGCAGGCGGCGACGGCCGTCGGCGTAAGCCGGGCCCTCGACCAGCACGTATTCGAGGTCGGGACCGACCGTCACCGCAAGGCTTGCCGGCAACGTCCACGGCGTGGTCGTCCAGATCGGCATCGCGACATCGATGCCCTCCTCCACCGACACGCCGAACACGGACGCCAGCTTCTGCGGGTTGCGTGCGCTGTAGGCGACATCGACGGCCGGCGACACCTTGTCGGCGTATTCGATCTCCGCCTCCGCCAAAGCCGAACCGCAATCGAAGCACCAGTGCACCGGCTTGGCGCCACGCACCAGGTGGCCACGTTCGATGATCTTCGCCAGCGAACGCATGATCCCGGCTTCGGTGGCGAAGTCCATGGTGCGGTAAGGGTTTTCCCAGTCACCGAGCACGCCCAGGCGCTTGAAGTCGCGGCGCTGCAGGTCGATCTGCTCGGCGGCGTATTCACGGCACTTGGCGCGGAATGCAGCGGCGTCGAGCTTGTCGCCGACCTTGCCGAACTTCTTCTCCACCGCATGCTCGATCGGCAGGCCGTGGCAGTCCCAACCCGGCACGTAGGGCGCGTCGAAGCCGGCGAGCAGCTTCGACTTCACGATCACGTCCTTGAGGACCTTGTTGACCGCGTGGCCGATATGGATCGCACCGTTGGCGTACGGCGGGCCGTCGTGCAATACGAAACTCTTATCGCGGCCGCCGGTTTTCTCGCGAATCCGCTGGTACAGGCCCTCGCTTTCCCAGCGGGCCAGGGTTTCCGGCTCGCGCTTGGGCAGGTCGCCGCGCATCGGGAATTCCGTCGCGGGCAATTGCAGGGTGGACTTGTACCTGCTGGTGTCTGGGCTGGTTTCTTGGTCGGTCACAGCGGGGCGCTCTGGCGAAGGCTCGTCGAGGAGGCGTTGGAAAAACCGGAGGACAGGATCGCACGTGCCTGCGCTGCGTCGCGATGCATCTGTCCGGTGAGGGAATCGAGGTCGGGGAACTTCAGCTCATCGCGCAGCTTGGCGACGAATTCGACCTCGATGCGGCGGCCATACAGGTCATCCGCGAAGTCGAACAGATGCGCTTCGAGCAGAGGCTCCACGCCGGCGACCGTAGGCCGAGTGCCGAGGCTGGACACCGAAGCCCGGGGCCCGCTGCCGACGCCATGCACCCAGGTCGCGTAGATGCCGGACAGCGCGGGCATCTTGCCGGCGAAACGGATGTTGGCCGTAGGGAAGCCGAGTTCACGGCCCAGCTGCCGGCCGCGCACGACATGGCCGCCGATCGAATACGGGCGCCCCAGCAGGCGCGCGGCGCCAGCGAAATCGCCCGACTGCAGCGCGATACGGATTCGAGTGCTGGAGACGCGCTCGCCATCGAGTTCGACCGGGGCGATTTCATCGGCTGCAAAGCCGAGTTCCGTGCCCACGCGCCGCAACACGGCGATGTCGCCCGCCCGGCCCTTGCCGAAGCGGAATTCGGGGCCGACCCAGACCTCGCGCGCCGACAGGCGCTGTCGCAGCACGACGCGCGCGAAGTCCTCGGCGGCGAGGCTGCTGAGCCGACTGTTGAAACGGAGCAGGCCAACCTGATCGACACCCAGCGCCAGCAGGCGCGCCACCTTCGCGTGCGGCAACAGGAGGCGCGGGGGCGGATTGCCCTTCGCAAAGAACTCGCGCGGCAACGGTTCGAAGCTCAAGGCCACCGCAGGCACGTCCAACTCGCGCGCACGCTCGACGGTGCGGCGCACCAACGCCTGATGCCCTAGGTGCAGGCCGTCGAAGGCGCCGATGCAGACCACACTGCCGTGCGGGCAACGGGGCCCGCCTTCGACGTCGCGAAACAGCCTGCTCATGGAATCTCTGTGGGGCCCGGCGCACTCGGCCGGGCTTTCAGCCGAAGCCCGGCAGGGCCGGGCTTTTCAGATCAAATCTGCGGATCGACCGCATCACTGAAGTATAGCCGGCGTGGCCCGGTCTCAATGCTCGCGCAGATCGCGCGGGCGGAACCCGAGGGCCACCAAGGCCCCCAGGTACACCGCGCCGCCACCGCCGACCAGTGCGGCCAGGTAACCGATCCGCTCCCACTTGCCGATCACGGTGAAGTCGGGAATCCAATGCAATGCCACGAGCAGCGCAATCGCCATCGCGGCGCAGGCCAGCCCAAGTCGGGTCAAATGGCGCGTCCAGCCCGGCTGGCGCTGGTACACCCCCGCCTTGCGCAGCCAATGCCAAAGCAGCATCAGGTTGAGGTAGCTCGCCAACGCGCTGGCCAGGCCAATCGCCAGGTGCAGGCCAGGCGTGCTCGCCAGGCCCTGCATGACGTTGCCCTGCTTGTCAGCCGGGACCATAAGCACGAACAGGATCGCGAGGAACACGACGTTCAGGACCATGTTGGCGACCAGGGACGCCACGCCTGCGCGCACTGGCGTACGCGTGTCTTGGCGCGCGTAGAACGCCGGCAGCACGATCTTCACCAGGGCGAAGGCCGGCAGGCCGAAGCTGAGCCCGAACACCGACATCGCTGCCATCCGCGTGTCGAACGCGGTGAATTGCTTGTGCTGGAACAGCGTCGCGACCAGCGGCTGCGACAACAGCATCAGCCCGAGCATCGCCGGCAACGCGATCAGCAGGGTCGTGCGCAGGCCCCAGTCGAGCGCTTTGGAGAACCCTTCGTGGTCGGTATTGACGTGGTGGCGCGACAGCGTCGGCAGGATGACCGTGCCCAGTGCGATACCGAATACGCCCAGCGGCAATTCGAGGAAGCGGTCCGCCTGGGACAACCAGGTCTGCGAACCGGTGTACAGCAGCGCCGCGATCACCGTGTCGAACAGCAGGTTGATCTGCGCGATGGAAGAGCCGAACAGCGTCGGCACCATCAGCTTCATCACCTTGCGCACATCGGGATGGTTCCACCCCCACTTCGGCAGGGTCAGCAGATCCAGCCCCCGCAATGCCGGCAACTGGAACAGCAGCTGCAGGATGCCGCCCGCCAGGATGGCCCAGCCCAGCGCCGTGATCGGCACCTGCAGGTGCGGCGACAGCCAGAGGGCACCCGCGATCATGCAGAGGTTGAGGATGACCGGCGTCAGCGCTGGCATGCCGAAGCGGTGGAAACTGTTCAGCGCGCCGCCCGCGAGCGCCGTCAGCGACACGAACAGGATGAACGGGAAGGTCAGCCGCAGCAGGTCGACGGTCAGGCCAAACTTTTCCGAATGCGCCTCGCCGCCCAGGTTGAACAACCACGCGACCTGGGGGGTGAAGAGCAGGCCCAGGGCCGTCACCACCAGCAGGACGCCGCCCAGCGTGCCCGAGACCCGGGCCATGAGCTCCTTGAGGTCGGCGTGGGGCCGGGTTTCCTTGATCTCGGTGAAAACCGGCACGAAGGCGGTCGAGAACGAGCCTTCGGCGAACAGTCGGCGCATGAAGTTGGGAATGCGGAAGGCCACCCAGAAGGCGTCCGTGGCGGCATTGGCACCGAAGGTCGAGGTGATCGCGATGTCGCGGATCAGCCCCAGGACCCGGGAGACCATGGTCATGCTGCTGAACGAAAGCAGGCCCCGGATCATCTTCGGGCGGCTCATGCGCCCCTCCCCTGGGACTTTCCGGAACCGTGGATATGCAGGTTGTTGACGCAAGCTACTGAATCGCCCATAATTTTCTGTCTGATTTTCCCAAAACCCTTCAACACCAGTTTCCAGGATTCCCTGTCGTGGCCAATATCAAGTCCGCCAAGAAGCGCGCCAAGCAGACCGTCGTGCGCAATGCCCGCAACGCCGCTCAGCGTTCGATGCTCCGCACCGCCGTCAAGAAGGTCCTCAAGGCACTCGACGCCAACGACGCCGCCGGCGCCCAGGCCGCCTTCGTCGTGGCCCAGCCGATTCTCGATCGTTTCAGCTCGCGTGGCCTGATCCACAAGAACAAGGCTGCCCGTCACAAGAGCCGTCTGACCGCGCGCATCAAGGCGCTGTCGGCTGCCTGAGGCAAGCGTGCTTCGAGCAGGCGCCACGAGCGCCTGCTGAAAAAGCCCCGCCAAGAGCGGGGCTTTTTTGTTGCCGGCGAAGGCGCTATCCGCGCGGGCAGCGACGTCAGACGGCATCGTCGACGTGGCCTGTCCCGGCCTGCGCACGATAGGCCGCTTCATCAGCAGCTTCCTGCGCTGCCTGCTTGAGCTGGTCGAAGAAGCTCATGACCTCAAGCATGATCGGCCAGGTGTTCTCACGGCCAATCGCCGACACGAGGTACCAGCGATCCTTCCAACCGAGCGCGTCGATGATCGCCTGCGCCTCGGCCTGCTGCTCTTCTTCCAGCAGCAGGTCGGCCTTGTTCAACACCAGCCAACGCGGCTTCTGCAGCAGCTCGGGATCGTGCTTTTCCAGTTCGCGCTCGATCGCGCGCACCTGCTCGGCCGGACTGATGCCTTCGACGCCACCTTCCATCGGAGCGATGTCGACAAGGTGCAGCAGCAAGCGCGTGCGCTGCAGATGCTTGAGGAACTGCGTTCCCAAACCCGCGCCCTCCGCCGCGCCTTCGATCAGGCCGGGGATGTCCGCAATCACGAAGCTGCGATGCGGCTCGACGCTGACCACGCCGAGGTTCGGATACAGCGTGGTGAACGGATAGTCCGCGACCTTCGGCGTAGCCGCCGACACCGCGCGGATGAAGGTGCTCTTGCCGGCATTGGGGAAGCCCAGCAGGCCGACGTCGGCGAGCAGCTTCAGCTCCATCTTGAGCGCGCGCTCTTCCCCGGGCAGGCCGGGCAGCGCCTTGCGCGGCGAGCGGTTGATCGAGCTCTTGAAGTGCATGTTGCCCAGGCCGCCCTTGCCGCCCTTCGCAACAAGCAGGCGATCGCCGTGCCGGGTGAGGTCGCCGATCACCTCGTCGGTTTCGACGTTGGTGACCACGGTTCCGACCGGCACGGTGATGGTGAGGTCGTCGCCGGCCTTGCCGTACATCTGCCGGCCCATGCCGTTCTCGCCACGCCGGGCGCGGAACTGCTTCTGGTGGCGGAAATCGACCAGCGTGTTGAGGTTCTCGTCGGCGACCAGCCAGACGCTGCCGCCATCGCCACCATCGCCGCCATCGGGGCCGCCGAGCGGAATGAACTTCTCACGGCGGAAGCCAACGCAACCGTTGCCGCCGTCACCTGCGATGACCTGGATTTCGGCTTCGTCGACGAGTTTCATGGGAAGGAATTAGATAGGAAGGCGTGACGCTTCACAACGAAACGTATCGCATGGGCGGAGACCTGCATTCGCAGGTTCCTGAAATACAAAGCCCCGCCTGCGGCGGGGCTTCGCGGGGCTGCAGACGTCGCTCGATTACTCGGCAGCGACGACGCTGACCGTGCGGCGCTTCTTCAGGCCCTTGGTCGAGAACTCGACCTTGCCGTCGATCAGCGCGAACAGGGTGTGGTCGCGGCCGAGGCCGACGCCCGAACCCGGGTGGAAGTTGGTACCGCGCTGACGCACGATGATGTTGCCGGCCTCGATGGCCTGGCCGCCGTAGATCTTGACGCCCAGGTACTTCGGGTTGGAGTCGCGGCCGTTGCGCGAGGAACCTACGCCCTTTTTGTGTGCCATGGCTGCTTCTCCTGCTTAGCCGGCAATGCCGGTGATTTCGATTTCGGTGTAGTGCTGACGGTGACCCATCTGCTTGCGGTGGTGCTTGCGGCGACGGAACTTCACGATGCGCACCTTGTCGGCGCGGCCGTGGCCGATGACCTTGGCACTGACGGAAGCGCCCTTGAGCGCGTCGCCGAGCTTGACGGTTTCGCCGTCGCCGAGCATCAGCACGTTGTCGAGCTTGATCTCGCTGCCGGCTTCGACATCGAGCAGTTCGACGCGGAGCGTCTCGCCCTTCATTACGCGGTATTGCTTACCGCCGGTGAGTACAACTGCGTACATGACCAGATTCCTCTGTAGTTATTTTGGTCGCCTGCCGCACCCGGATCGGGCGGACAGAAGCGGAATTCTATAGGTTTCAGCGAGTTAGGGTCAACTGCCCCTCTCACCGAAAAGCTGGCACACCCTTAACGGACCCCGTGCTGTAGTCCGGCGGCCGCCAGTTGCGGTGCTTCATTCGGAGGACACCATGTTCGACCGCATCGTTGAACAGGCGGCCGGCCGGTTCGGTTTGGCCCCGGACAAGGCCAAACAGCTCCTGGGCCTGCTGATCGGGCTGATCTTCAACGCCAAGAGCGGGGGGCCGGCCGGATTCCTGCAGGCTTTCCGCAGCCAGGGCATGGGCGACATGGTCCAATCCTGGCTGGGTAGCGGCCCCAGGCAGCCCATCAGCCCAGGCCAGCTCGAAGGCGTGCTCGGCGCGGACGCCCTGGGTGGCATCGCCAGCAAGCTGGGATTGCCTCAGGCCACGGTGAGCAACGCCGCCGCGGCGATGCTGCCGGACGCGGTCAACGAGTTGAGTGATAACGGCCAGCTCCCGATGAGCCTGCCAGACCGGTTGAGCGGCTGGCTGGGGGGCTTGGGGGGCCTGGGCGCCGCCACCATGGCGGCGGGCACCCGGGCCGCGGGCGCGGGTGTGCGACAGGCCGATGCCGTGGCGCGAGGTGGCATGGGCCGCCTGCTGCCCTGGCTGGCGCTGGCTGCGCTGGTGATCGCCGGGTTCCTGGCCTTCAAGAGCTGCAAGCGTGAGGAGGTGGTCGCGCCTGCGATGACCCCGCCCGCCAAGACCGCCGCACCCACGGCGGCCATGCCGGACCTCGGTCGGGCAATGGAACGCTCCACCGAAGCGGCCGCCGCAGCGCTGGCGAAGCTAACCGCCGGCTTCACCGCCGACGATCTGGTCAAGGCACTGAACCTGATGGTGGTCCATTTCGACACCGACAGCGCCAACATCTCCGCCGACAGCCAGGACATCCTCAGCAAGGCCGCGGACGCAATCAAACGGGCGCCCGCCGGCACCCGCATCGAGATTGGCGGCCACACCGACAACACCGGCGACGCCGCCGCCAACCAGAAATTATCGGAAGCCCGCGCTGCCGCGGTGGCGAAGCGGCTGGTCGAACTCGGCGTGGGTGCCGACATGCTGACCAGCAAGGGCTATGGCCAGGACATGCCGGTAGCGGACAACAACACCGAGGAAGGCCGCGCGCAGAACCGGCGCATGGAATTCACCGTGATGAAGTGATTGCCCGGATCGCGATAGGCACGACAAAAACGGGGGCTTCGGCCCCCGTTTTTTGCTGCGGGCACCCGAACTGAACACTGCTCCCGCAGCGCACTGGGCGAGGCTGGCAATACGGCGATTTGCCCCAACCTCTTCCCCTCGCTACGCTCCCCTGTTCGCCCCCGGATTCCGACTCAATGGCGCTGGATTTCATCCGCATCCGCGGCGCGCGGACGCACAACCTCAAGAACATCGATCTCGACCTGCCCCGCGAGAAGCTGATCGTCATCACGGGCCTGTCGGGTTCAGGCAAGTCCTCGCTGGCTTTCGACACGATCTACGCCGAGGGCCAGCGCCGCTATGTCGAGTCGCTGTCGGCTTATGCGCGCCAGTTCCTCAGCGTGATGGAGAAGCCGGACGTCGACCACATCGAGGGCCTGTCGCCTGCGATCGCGATCGAGCAGAAGGCGACCTCGCACAACCCGCGCTCCACCGTCGGCACCATCACCGAGATCTACGATTACCTGCGCCTGCTGTATGCGCGCGTGGGCACGCCGCGCTGCCCCGACCACCACTATCCGCTGGAAGCACAGACGGTCAGCCAGATGGTCGACCAGGTCCTCACCCTGGATCCCGAGCAACGCTACATGCTGCTCGCCCCCGTCGTGCGCGAACGCAAGGGCGAGCACGCCCAGATATTCGAGCAGCTGCGCGCGCAGGGTTATGTGCGCGTGCGCGTCGACGGCGCCCTGTACGAAATCGATGCGGTGCCGCCACTGGCACTTCGCGTCAAGCACACGATCGAGGCGGTGATAGACCGCTTCAAGCCGCGCGAGGACATCAAACAGCGGCTGGCCGAGTCCTTCGAAACCGCGTTGAAACTCGGCGACGGCATGGCCGCCGTGCATTCGCTCGACAAACCTGAAGCCGAGCCCCTGCTGTTCTCGTCCAAGTACAGCTGCCCGGTCTGCGACTACTCGCTGCCGGAACTGGAGCCGCGCCTGTTCTCGTTCAACTCGCCGGTCGGCGCCTGCCCGACCTGCGACGGCCTGGGGGTGGCTCAGTTCTTCGATCCCGCACGCGTGGTCGTGCACCCGGAGCTTTCCCTGGGCGCGGGCGCCGTGCGTGGTTGGGATCGCCGCAACGCCTACTACTTCGCCCTGATCCAGTCGCTGGCCAAGCACTACAAGTTCAGCGTCGACACGCCATGGCAATCGCTGAGCGACCCGCAGCGCGATGCCGTGCTGTTCGGCAGCGGCGACGACCTGATCAACTTCACCTACACCAGCGAAAGCGGCACGCGCCACCAGCGCAAGCACCGCTTCGAGGGCATCGTCCCCAACCTCGAGCGCCGCTACAAGGAAACCGAATCCGCCGCGGTCCGCGAGGAACTGGCGAAGTACATCAGCGAACGATCCTGCACCGAATGCCATGGCGCCCGCCTCAACCGCGCCGCGCGCAACGTGTTCGTCGCCGACAAGCCGCTCCCGCACCTCGTCGTCCTCCCGATCGACGAGGCCCTGAACTTCTTCAGGACACTCAACCTGCCGGGCTGGCGCGGCGAGATCGCGATCAAGATCGTCAAGGAAATCGGCGACCGCCTGCGCTTCCTCGTCGACGTCGGCCTCGATTACCTCACCCTGGAACGCAAGGCCGATTCGCTTTCCGGCGGCGAGGCGCAGCGCATCCGGCTGGCCTCGCAGATTGGCGCCGGCCTCGTCGGCGTGATGTACGTGCTGGACGAACCCTCGATCGGCCTGCACCAGCGCGACAACGAGCGCCTGCTCGGCACGCTCACCCGCCTGCGCGACCTCGGCAACACCGTGATCGTGGTCGAGCACGACGAGGACGCGATCCGCCTCGCCGACTACATCGTCGACATCGGCCCGGGTGCCGGCGTGCACGGCGGCGAGATCGTCGCGCAGGGGCAACTTGCCGACGTACTGAAGGGGCCACGCTCGCTCACCGGGCAGTATCTCAGCGGCAAGAAGCGCATCGAGATTCCGGCCAAGCGGCACAAGCCCGACGCGAAGACCACGTTCCACCTGCATGGCGCCAGCGGCAACAACCTGAAGGATGTCGACCTCGCGATCCCGGCGAGCCTGTTCACGTGCGTCACGGGCGTATCCGGTTCGGGCAAGTCGACGCTGATCAACGACACCCTGTTCGCGCTTGCCGCCAACGAACTGAACGGCGCCTCGCACACGCCGGCAGCGCATCGTTCGCACGAAAACCTCGACCTGTGGGACAAGGTCGTCGACATCGACCAGTCGCCGATCGGCCGCACCCCGCGCTCCAACCCGGCGACCTACACCGGTCTGTTCACCCCGCTGCGCGAGTTGTTCGCACAGGTACCCGAAGCGCGGGCGCGCGGCTATTCGCCGGGCCGTTTCAGCTTCAACGTGCGCGGCGGGCGCTGCGAGGCGTGCCAGGGCGACGGCCTGATCAAGGTCGAGATGCACTTCCTCCCTGACGTGTACGTGCCCTGCGACGTATGCGGCGGCAAGCGCTACAACCGCGAAACGCTGGAAGTCCTTTACAAGGGCTACAACATCAACGACGTGCTCGAGATGACCGTCGAGGACGCGCTGAACCTGTTCGAGGCGATCCCGTCGATATCGCGCAAGCTCGAAACCCTGATGGACGTCGGCCTGAGCTACATCAAGCTGGGGCAGTCGGCGACCACGCTGTCCGGCGGCGAAGCCCAGCGCGTGAAATTGTCGAAGGAACTCTCGCGCCGCGACACCGGGCGCACGCTCTACATCCTCGACGAGCCAACCACCGGCCTGCATTTCCACGACATCGAGCATCTGCTCGCGGTGCTGCACCGCCTGCGCGACGATGGCAACACGGTGGTGGTGATCGAACACAACCTCGACGTGATCAAGACCGCCGACTGGGTGATCGACCTCGGCCCCGAGGGCGGCCATCGCGGTGGCACCATCCTCGCGACCGGCACGCCGGAGGAGATCGCGAAGCTGCCGCATTCGCATACCGGCCGCTTCCTCGCCCCGCTGCTGGGCATCACTCCCGGCGAATCCACGCGCAAGGCGAAGCCGCAGAAAAAGAAGTCCGCCGCATGAACGACGACAGCAGGCCCGTATTGTTCCGCATGCCGGTTGCGTTGCGCTGGCGCGACCTGGATGCGTTCAACCACGTCAACAATTCCAATTTCCTCACTTACCTCGAAGAGGCGCGCATCCGCTGGTTCGCCAGCTGGAATGGCGAGTGGGTGAATGATGTGATGGCGCCCCTGTTGGCGGCGGTGCAGTTGAATTACCGGATGCCGATCCCCTATCCGTCCGACGTGGTCGTCGAACTCCTCACCGATCGCATTGGCGGCAGCAGCGTGACCATCGGCCACCGGATCAAGTCCGAGGACGGTGCGACGCTCTATTGCGACGGCCACGTGGTCGTGGTGTGGATCGATCGCGCCAGCGGCCGCCCCATTGCCTTGCCCGACACCGTGCGTGCCGCAATGACTTGACGTGGGCGCCGGGGCCCAGCGCCGCGGCGTCAGGGCTTGCGCACTTCCAGTTCACCGCGCAGGACGCGACCGTCCTTCAGCGCGAATTCGACAGCGACACGGCTGCCCTCTTTCAACCCGGTACGCGGCTGCATCAGCATCAGGTGCATGCCGCCCGGCTTCAATACCGCCGCCCCATCAGGCCCGATGCGCAGCTCGGACAGCTCGCGCATGCGGCTGACGCCATCCACGATGCGCGTCTCGTGCAGTGATGCATCGCCAAACGCGGGACTGCTCACGCCGGTGATCGTCACCGGACTCGGGCAGTGATTCTCGATGCGGCCGAAGCCGGCCATCATCGGCATCTTCACCGGCGCCAGCCGGACCCAACCATCACGCACCTGCGGGAGGCACTCGCGCGCGCACGCGGGGAGGACGGCGGCAAGGCCGAGCGCCAGGGTGCTGGCTAGAAGCAGGTTCATGCGCCTATGCATGCGCCTATGATAGCGGCTGTTTGCAGGATGACTTCACGCATGGCCATCGAAACCATCCGCCACGACGGCGACATCGTCGAGATCCGCCTCGCCCGTCCGCCCGTGAACGCGCTCGACCCCGACCTGTGCCGCGCTTTGCAGCGTGCGGTCTCCGAGTCCGTTGCGCAGGGGGCACAGGGACTGGTCCTCTCCGGTAACCCGAAGGTGTTCTCCGCCGGGCTCGACGTGCCACACCTTGTGTCGTTGGGCGACAACCGCACTGCCTTGATGACGGACTGGGGTGCGTTCTTCGACGCCGCGCGCGCAGTGGCGAATTCGCCCGTGCCCGTGGTGGCTGCGCTCACGGGCCATGCGCCTGCCGGCGGCTGTGTGCTCGCGCTGTGCTGCGACTACCGCGTGATGGCGAAGTCCGATGATCCGGCGCGCCCGTTCCGCATTGGCCTCAATGAGACCCAGGTGGGCCTGGTCGCACCCGGCGGCATCCAGCAGCTGATGGCACGCACCGTCGGCAAGCATCGCGCCGGCGTATTGCTTGCTACCGGCGAACTGGTGGACGCCGAACGCGCGCTGGCCCTCGGCCTCGTGGACGAACTCGCCGACGGCGAGCAGGTGGTCGCACGCTCCGTCGCCTGGTTGCAGTCACTGCTCAAGCTCCCGCGCCAACCGGTGCTCACGACACGTGCCATCTCCCGCGCCGATCTCGTCGCGGCAATGTCGGCCGAGAGCATCCAGCTCGCGCGCTTCATCGATGCATGGTCGGAACCGGACACCCAGGCGGGATTGAAGGCGCTCGTCGCGCGGCTTGGAAAGTAGCGGCGGCGAATGCCGGGCTGCATGCCCGGCACCGCTGCATCACCCCTGCGCCACCGGTCGCGACGGATCCTCGATCCAGCCGCTCCACGAGCCGGTGTAAAGCTTCGCGCCACCCAACCCCGCACGCTCCATCGCCAGCAGGTGATGGCATGCAGTGACCCCGGATCCACACATCATGATGGCCTGCTGCGGCGAGCGTCCGTCCAGCGCGGCCCGGAACTCGGCAGCCAGCTGCACCGGGGTCTTGAAGCGGCCTTCATGCAGGTTCTCCGCATACGGACGACTGACTGCTCCCGGCACATGGCCGTGCACGCGGTCCATGAAGTCGTTTTCGCCGCGGAAGCGATCCGCGGGCCGCGCATCCACCAGCAGCCCGCCCTCCGCGAGCCGCGCCTGCACCTGGGACGCATCGAGCAGCCGCGCCCCGTCGAACTGGGCCGTATAAGTCGTGGGCCGACGCCGGACGAGGTCCGAATTGAGCGGCAGGCGCATGCCTTCCCAGCGCTTGAACCCGCCATCGAGGACGGCGACCTTCTCGTGCCCGAGTGCCCGCATCAGGAACCAGAAACGCGCAGCCATCGCGCCATCGGCATCGTCGTAGGCGACGACCTGGTGGTGCGGCAGGATGCCCCACCGCCCCAGCTTCGCGGTGAACGTGGCGGCGTCGGGCCAAGGGTGGCGGCCATTGCCCTGCCCCCGGCGCGCCATGTCTGACAGATCACGCTCCAGGTGCGCATACACCGCGCCGGGGAGGTGCGAATGCTCGTAAGCGAACTCGCCGGCCCCGGGACTGGATGAAGAAAAGCGGCAATCGACGATGACCAGGTCGGGACGCTCCAAGGCAATTGCCAGGGTCTCCGCGGGCACCAGCGTGTTCCAGCCCATCTAGAATCCTCCTCAGTGGATGCCGGGATTTTAGGCGTCCCGTAACCTGCCTCTACGCGCTCACTGGACGGCAGCGGCCAGGCGCTCGCGCAGGTTTACCACGATCGCGGCGGTCACGCCCCAGATGCGTTGGCCCGGATAGCTGAACTCCCACACCTGGCGCGCACGGCCGCGATGCTCCAGCGACAGGCTGGCCAGGTTGGCCGGATCGAGAAGGAACGCGAGTGGCACTTCGAATACCTCCGCCACTTCGTTCGCATCGGGCCGGGCGACGTAGTCGTTGGCGATGGTTGCCACCACGGGCAGCACGCGGAAGCCGGTAATGGTGGTGAAGGCGTCGAGGTAGCCCAGCGGCGTGATCAGCGAGGCCGGGATGCCAACTTCCTCGAAGGTTTCGCGCGTCGCCGCCGCCACGGCGTCCGCATCGTCCGCCTCCAGGCGCCCTCCGGGGAAACTTACCTGCCCCGCGTGGTTGCGCAAGGCATCCGTGCGACGCGTGAGCAGCACCTGCATGCCTTCCTCGCGCCGGATCAGGCCGACCAGCACGGCCGCCTCGACCAAGGCACGCCCTTCCGGCAGCAGGTCGATGATTTCCGCATGGTTCCAACCCTCGCCCGCCGGCGCGTCCGTCAGCGGATGCAGGGCTGCGGCGATGCGGTCGATCGGAAACATGCCTTCGCTCACCCGCGTTGCGACTCGCGCTGGGGCAATACGGCTTCCATCAGGTGCAGGCGCTCGTCGTCGTTCATCTGTGTCCAACGGGCGATTTCCATGCCGGTGCGGTGGCAGCCGGTGCACAGACCATCGTCGCCCAGGAAACAGACGCCGACGCAGGGACTTAGCACGGCGCGAAAGTTGGTCGTCATTGCTGCGATTTTACGGTTTCGTGGGCCCCAAAAGCATTGCGCCGGCATGAGCCGGCGCAATGCGTTCACATCAGTGTGTCCACATCGGGACCAGTCGTGGGCGCCATGCGCACCACGACGCAATGATCACTTGACGCTGACCAGCTTGATTTCGAACTGCACCGCGACGTTCGGCGGGAAGCGGGTGTTCGGGTCTGCGCCCATGTACTTGTCGGCGGGCAGCGTGACTTCCCACTTCGAGCCAGCCGGCATCTGCTGCAGCACTTCACGCATCGCGGCCACTTCGATCTCGCTGAGCTTGATGCCGGGGACCTGGCCGGCCGGACGCGCCGGATTCGGGCGTTCGCCGAACGGATACGGACCCGCGACTTCGAGCTGCACGGTGCTGGCCATGGTCGGCTTGGCGCCGGTACCGGTTTCCATGACGCGGTATTGCACGCCACTCGGCAGGCTCTTCACGCCGGCCTTGGACTTGTTCGCGGCGACGAAGCTGTCGCTCTTGGCCTTGTTGGTGGCGGCGGCCTTGTCCCACTCGGCCTTGGCCTTCTCCGCCTGGCGCTTCTGCATGTTCTGCACGGCGGTGCGGAGCTGGTCGACCGGAACCGACGGCTGCTTCTTGGCGACGCCGTCCTGCAGGCCCTTGATGATGGCGTTGACGTCGACCTGCTCGCCGCTCTCGACGGCATTGCGGCCCAGGTCATAGCCCAGCGCGTAGCTCAGCTTGCCCTTTTCGGTAGAAGTATCCTGCGCGACAGCATTGCCGGCGAGGAGCAGGGCCGCTACGGCGGCAGCGATCAGACGCAACTTCATTCGATGAAACCTCAATTATGAAAAGAAGGCGGCATGTGCCGCCCGGCAACTGATGCGCTCTGCCGCCGCACCGATAACCAGGCTGGTTGACCGGAAGAGCGCGCTAGGATAACGGCGACAGGGCTTAACCGCCACTGACACCATCCACTGACCTCCCTGCCGGCCCGGAGTTCCGCGCCGGCACAAAATTCCCAGGCCGACATGTCGCAAAACACCCATTCAACCGCCCCCGCGCCCCCCGTCAGCACCGCCGACCATGGCGCCATCCGCGTCATCACGGTCAACCGGCCGGACAAGCTGAACGCGCTCAACGGAGCCACCCTGGATGCCCTCCATGTCGCCTTCGACGCCGCTGCGGGCGACCCGGCCGTGCGCGTGGTGGTCCTGACCGGCGCGGGGCCGAAGGCCTTCGTCGCCGGCGCCGATATCGCCGAGATGAACCTGCTCACGCCGGTGCAGGGCCGTGACTTCTCCCTGCGCGGCACCCGCATGATGCGAAGGGTCGAACGCACGCCCAAGCCGGTGATCGCCATGGTCAACGGCTTCGCCCTCGGCGGCGGCCTGGAACTGGCGATGTGCTGCCACCTGCGAATCGCAGCGGACACCGCGAAGGTCGGCCAGCCGGAGATCAACCTCGGCCTGATTCCCGGCTTCGGCGGCACCCAGCGCCTGCTGCGCCTGGCCGGACGGGCGGCCACGCTGGAACTCTGCCTCACCGGCGCGCCGATCGATGCGGCTCGGGCGTGGCAGCTGGGGATCGTGAATCGCGTGGTGGCGGCTGCGGATCTCGAAGCCGAGACCATGAAGCTGGCCGAGCAGCTGGCCAACGCGGCGCCGCTTGCCCTGCGCGGCATGATCGACTGCATCAACATCGGCGGCGAGTGCGGCATCGAGGAAGGTCTCGAATACGAGTCCGCGCAGTTCGGCCTCATGTTCGCCACGCAGGACATGCGCGAAGGCACCGCGGCTTTCCTTGAACGCCGCAAGCCCGCGTTCAAGGGCGAATGATCCGGATCGCCTGAGCTGCCGCCTCCCATGACTTCGCCCTGTCCCATCTGCGGCTGCAACGAGCGCCGCAGCGTGGTCGCGCATGCGATCGCCGCTGCGGTGGCGGAAGACGATCTCGATCGCGCCATCGAACTCGGCCTGCTGGAGGTCGCGCCCTGCGAACACTGTGACGCTGCCTGCAGCGCCCGCGTAATGGCCGCGCGCGATGAACGACTGGCAGCGCTCGGCGCGCGCGAGCGCTATCGCGCACGCCAGGCACGCCTGCAACGCCGCGCGCAGGAGCGTGTGGCGGCACGTGCGACGCCTGCACCAGCAGCGACGAATACCGCGGAAGCAGTCTCCAGCCTGCCCTCCGCGGCCGCGGCCGCTCTCGCACGTGCCAGGGCGCGTGCGGCGGAGCGCCGCAAACCATGAGTCCCGCAGTGAAGAAACAAACAAAGAAGGCCTCGACCACCAAAGCAAGGAAGGCCGCGCGCAATCCGCAGCGCCTGTCGCCTGCGGAGATCGAAGAGATGTTCTCTCGGCTGGCCGAGTTGAACCCCACGCCGACCACCGAACTCGAATACTCCACTCCCTACGAACTGCTCGTGGCCGTCACCCTCTCGGCGCAGGCGACCGATGTCGGCGTGAACAAGGCGACGCGCAAACTGTTCCCGATCGCCAACACGCCCAGGCAGATGGCCGCGCTCGGCGTGGAGGGCCTGAAGCCATACATCGCCACCATCGGCCTGTTCAACACCAAGGCCGCCAATGTCGTGGCGATGGCGCATCAGCTGCTCGAACGGCACGCAGGCGAAGTGCCGCGCGATCGCTCGGCCCTGGAGGCGCTACCCGGCGTGGGCCGCAAGACGGCGAATGTCGTGCTCAACACGGCCTTCGGCGAACCCACCATCGCCGTCGACACCCATATCTTCCGCGTCGCCAACCGCACCGGCCTGGCGCCGGGCAAGGACGTGCGCGCGGTGGAAGCAGGGCTCGAGAAAGTCATACCCGTGCATTACCTGCAGGACGCGCATCACTGGCTGATCCTGCACGGCCGTTACGTATGCAAGGCGCGCAAGCCGGATTGCCCGCATTGTGCGATCCGCGATCTGTGCCGGTTTCCGGACAAGACACCGGGTGAACCGGTTCCCGCAATTCGCTGAGCAGACATACATGAAGCTGCAACACGAGCTGCGTCCGCATTGCAGCGCGCACCGTAGTGCTGGCCATCGTCATCGGACAGTCATCGCTGCGAAATAAGTCAGCGCTGTCACATTTACGCAATCTTTACTACTTAGCCTGCGCGGGTCCTCTCCAACCCGCCCTAAGGGCTAATCCCATGAAACTGTCCCGCAGTACCCTTTCCGTTGCCCTGCTGGCCGCACTATTCGCGCCCGCTGCCCATGCCGAAATCGCGCTCGACGTCATCGGCGGCTCGGAAATCTCGTTCGAAGGCCTGGTCCAGGCCGAAGGCAACTGGTACGACAACGACATCGTCGATCTCAACTCGGCAGGCACCGGCGGCACGGCGGCCAGCGCCGGCGCCAACGGCGGCGACAGCGAATTCGCCATCCGCCGCGCGGAAATCATCCTCAAGGGCAAGGGCCCGGGCAATTTCGAGTGGACCCTCGGCTACGATCCTAGCGCGCAGAAGTCGGTCGCGGTGGTCAACGAATCCAATAACGGTGCCACCAACGTCACTTCGACCGTGAACTCCGGCGGCAAGTGGCTCGACGTCAACGCCAAGTACAAGATCGGCGGCAATGCCAACCATTACGTGCAGGTGGGCCAGTACAAGCAGCCCAACAGCTTGGAAGAATTGTCGAGCACCCGCTTCAACGACTTCATCTCCAAGGCCGCGGTGACCAACACCTACGCCGTGGCGCGCCGTACCGGCGTCGCCTACAGCTACGGCGACGTCAACTGGAGCGTCACTGGCGCCTATTTCGGCCGCGAGCTGACCCGCAACCTCGGACAGGGCCAGGGCTTCGGCCTGCGCGGCACCTGGGCGCCGATCAACGAAACCGGCAACATCCTGCACGTCGGCCTGGCTTACGTTGACTACGACACCGACGCCGACACCTTCCGCCTGCGCTCGCGTCCGGATGCCGACCTGGCCACCCAGCGCCTCGTCGACAGCGGCGACATCAGGGACACCGACCGCATCGGCATCGGCAGCGCGGAAGGCCTCTGGGTGCATGGCCCGTTCAAGGTGCAGGGTGAGTACTACCAGGCCAACCTCAAGCGCTATGGCACCGGCCACAGCGACTACAAGTCCGACGGCGGCTACATCAGCGGCGTCTGGAACGTCACCGGCGAAACCTGGGGCTACAAGGCCGGCGTTCCGGTCACCAACCTGCCGGAAGATCCGGGTGCCGGCATGTGGCAGCTGGGCCTGCGCTACGACACCCTCGACCTCAACGATGGCAGCGGCAATCCCACCACGGGTGCGGTCGCCGGCGTGCTGGGCGGCAAGCAGAACATCTGGACCGCAGGCGTGAACTGGTACTGGCGCTCCAATTTCAAGTTCGCCCTGAACTACGTCATGGTCGACACCACCAAGTGGTCGACCGCGGCCCGCGGCGAAGTCGACGACAACCCGAACATCATCGAAGGCCGCGTCCAGTTCTACTGGTAAGCCTGAAGACTCCTCTCCCTCTTCAGGGGCGCGGTGAAAACCGCGCCCCTTTTTTTGCCTGCGCGTGGCTGAACGACAGGCAGGCAAAGCCCGCGATGTCATCCAACTGAAATATTTGTGACCTGCTGCTGTCATCGAACCGTTATGGAATGCACGCGGAACGGGCCATGCCCGTCGTTTCTCTCCAGGAGCCTATCCGTGTTCAAGTCCCTCAAGTTCCGTGTCGCCGCGCTGGCGGTTGCCACTACGTTTGCAGCAGCCAATGCGTTCGCCGCCGACGTCACCGGCGCCGGCGCTTCGTTCGTCTACCCGATCATGTCGAAGTGGTCGGCCGAGTACGCCAAGACCACCGGCAAGAAGGTCAACTACCAGTCGATCGGCTCGGGTGGCGGTATCGCCCAGATCAAGGCCGCGACGGTGGATTTCGGTTCCTCCGATGCCCCGCTCAAGCCGGAAGAGCTGGCCAAGTTCGGCCTGGCCCAGTTCCCGTCCGTCATCGGCGGCGTGGTGCCGGTGATCAACGTCCCGGGCGTGGCCTCGGGTGCGCTGAAGCTCGACGGCCCGACGCTCGCGGACATCTTCCTCGGCAAGGTCGCCAAGTGGAACGATCCGGCGATCGTCGCGCTCAACAGCGGCGTGCAGCTGCCCGACACCAAGATCACCGTCGTGCATCGCTCGGACGGTTCGGGTACGACTTTCAACTTCGTCAACTTCCTGTCCAAGGTCAGCCCGGAGTGGCAGACCAAGGTCGGTGAAGGCACGGCGGTGAAGTGGCCGACCGGCATCGGCGGCAAGGGCAACGAGGGCGTCGCCGCCTACGTGAAGCAGATCAAGGGTGGCATCGGCTACGTCGAACTGTCCTACGCGCTGCAGAACAAGATGGCCTACTCGCGCATGAAGAACGCCGCCGGCAACTTCGTGCTGCCCTCCGACGACAGCTTCGGCGCCGCTGCAGCCAACGCCGACTGGGCGAATGCCAAGGATTTCTACCTGGTGATGACCAATGCCCCGGGCGAGAAGTCCTGGCCGATCACCGCGACCAACTTCATCCTGATGTACAAGCAGCCGAAAAACGCCACCGGCGCCAAGAACGCCAAGGACTTCTTCACCTGGGCCTATGCCAACGGCGACACCCAGGCCAAAGCGCTGGACTACGTGCCGCTGCCGGACGCGCTGGTCAAGCAGATCGAGGCCTACTGGGCCCAGAACCTGAAGTTCTGAGTTCCCAGCTGAATGTGGATACGAAGAGGCGGGCCCTTCCGGGCCCGCCTTTTTCTTGACACCCCAAAAAGAGCTCAACCCTTGCGGCGGCGCGCTGGACGAAGTCGGCCGCCGGGCGCTATGGCCGCGATGTCATGCCCCTGTAACAAAAACATCATTTCATGGCGGCACCCGCTGGCCCTCCCGGCCGCCCCGCCTGAATCGCGCCATGAAAACCCTGCCAGCAGCCGCGCGGTGCCAATCGGCCCCCTGCGCCCATTGCCAAACGCGGATCCGATGAACACCACCGCCCTGCCCCTCACGACCACCAGCAGCCGCGACGTCGCCGACGCGCGCAACGACAAGCTGTTCCGCTGGGTGCTGACCGGCACCGCGCTGTTCGTGCTGATCGCGCTGGCCGGAGCCGCGCTGTCGATGCTCTGGGGCGGCCGTGCCGCGCTGCAAGTCCAGGGCATCAGCTTCTTCTTCTCTTCCGACTGGAATCCGGTCGAGGACAAGTACGGCGCGCTCGTGCCGATCTACGGCACGGTCGTCACCGCGGTCATCGCGATGCTCATCGCCGTGCCGGTGAGCTTCGGCATCGCCTTCTTCCTGACGGAAGTCGCGCCGCGCTGGCTGCGCGGCCCGGTGAGCTCGGCGATCGAGCTGCTCGCCGGCGTGCCCTCGATCATCTACGGCATGTGGGGCTTCTTCATCCTGATGCCGGTGATGCGCGAATCCATCGTGCCCTGGCTCAACGACCATGTCGGCACCTGGCCGGTGGTGGGCCCGCTGTTCCAGGGGCCGCCGATCGGCGCCGGCATCCTCACGTCGGGCATCGTGCTGTCGATCATGGTGATTCCGTTCATCTCCTCGGTGATGCGCGAAGTGTTCCTCACCGTGCCGACACGCCTGAAGGAATCGGCGTATGCCTTGGGATCCACCAAGTGGGAAGTGAGCTGGGACATCGTCCTGCCCTACACGCGCTCGGCAGTGATCGGTGGCGTATTCCTCGGCCTCGGCCGCGCGCTGGGCGAAACCATGGCGGTGGCGTTCGTGATCGGCAACAGCGTCGGTTTCACCAAGTCGCTGCTGGAACCCAGCACCACGATCGCGGCGCTGATCGCCAACGACTTCGGTGAAGCGACCGAAACCTACCGCTCCGCGCTGCTGCTGCTCGGCTTCGTGCTGTTCATCGTCACCTTCGTCGTGCTCGCCATCGCTCGCCTGATGCTTGCGCAGCTGGCCCGCAAGGAGGGCAACTGATGACCGCCGCCGCACATTCGCTCTACCTGCGCCGTCGCATCACCAATGGCATTGCCATCGGCCTGGCCACGGTGGCGGCCCTGTTCGGCCTGTGCTTCCTCGGCTGGATCCTGTGGACGCTGGTTTCCAAGGGCATCGGCGGCGTCAACTGGGCACTGTTCACCCAGGACCAGCCCCCGCCGCTGGAAGAAGGCGGGCTCAAGAACGCCTTCTTCGGCAGCGCGGTGATGTGCGGGCTCGGCATTCTGATCGGCGCGCCGCTGGGCATTGCCGCGGGTACATGGCTCGCCGAATACGGCAACAACAGCAAGCTCGGCACCACGGTGCGTTTCGTCAACGACATCCTGCTGTCGGCGCCGTCGATCGTGCTTGGCCTGTTCGTCTACGCCGTGTTCGTGATGCAGACCGGGGGCCAGTTCTCCGCACTGGCCGGCTCGCTCGCGCTGGCCTTCATCGTGCTGCCGGTGGTGGTGCGCACGACCGATGAAATGCTGCGACTGGTGCCGGCGCAGATGCGCGAAGCCGCGCTGTCGCTGGGCGTGCCGCAGTGGAAGGTGACCGTGCAGGTGCTGTACCGCAGTGCCTCAGCCGGCATCGTCACCGGCATCCTGCTGGCGCTGGCCCGGATTTCCGGCGAAACCGCGCCGCTGCTGTTCACCGCGTTCGGCAACGAGTTCTGGAGCACCGACCTGACCGGCGCGATGTCCGCGGTTCCGCTGGTGATGTACAAGTTTGCCGGCAGTGGTTTCGCCAACTGGGAGGCCCTCGCCTGGGCCGGCGCGCTGGTGCTCACGGTATTCGTGCTGCTGGTCAGCCTGTTCGCGCGCACGTTCCTGTTGCGCAACAAGATCTCCCATGACTGAGGAACGCATGCCCATGCAGCTCGCCAACGTTCCCGATATCACCACCCTATCTCACAGCCGACAGTCCACCGCCATGAATGACGCCCGCCTCAACCTTGCCACCCCCGAGCGCGCCAGCGTCGCGGCGGCGCCGGTCAAGCTCGCCGCGCGCGGCCTGGACTTCTACTACGACAAGTTCCATGCGCTGAAGAGCATCAACCTGGAGATTCCGGAAAAGCGCGTGACCGCGCTGATCGGCCCCTCCGGCTGCGGCAAGTCGACGCTGCTGCGCGTGTTCAACCGCATCTACGCGCTGTACCCGAAGCTGGAAGCCAAGGGCCAGGTACTGCTGGATGGCGAGAACATCCTCGACCTCAAGTACCCGATGAATCGCCTGCGCAGCAAGGTCGGCATGGTGTTCCAGAAGCCCGTGCCGTTCCCGATGACCATCTTCGAGAACGTGGCGTACGGCATCCGCCACCACGAGAAACTCTCCAGGTCGGAAATGAACGACCGCGTCGAAAGCGCGCTGCGCCAGGGCGCCCTGTGGGACGAAGTGAAGGACAAGCTGGGCCAGAGCGCCCTGGGCCTTTCCGGCGGCCAGCAGCAGCGCCTGTGCATCGCCCGCGCCGTCGCATTGAAGCCGGACGTGCTGCTGCTCGACGAGCCGACTTCGGCGCTCGATCCGATTTCGACCAGCCGCATCGAGCAGCTGATCGAGGAACTGAAGAAGGACTACACGATCGCGATCGTGACCCACAACATGCAGCAGGCCGCGCGCGTCTCCGATTTCACCGCCTTCATGTACCTGGGCGACCTGGTCGAACACGGCGCGACCGAGACCATCTTCTCGCAGCCGACCAAGCAGCAGACCGAGGACTACATCACCGGCCGGTTTGGGTGAGGGTGAGGGAGCGCAGCAGATGCCCTATCGGCATCTGCTGCGCTCCCGAACGCCCGGCCATGGATGGCCGGGCCGGACCATCCGAAGGCGACATAGTCCCGCCATGGACGGCAGCAACGACTTCGCGCAGAGCAACCGAAACAAGACAACAGGTATGAACAACATGCACGACCACATCGTGAAGAGCTACGACGACGAACAGCAGCGCCTGCTCAAGGAAACCCTGCGCATGGGCGAAATGGCCGCCGCGCAGCTGGAAGCCGCACTCGACGTGGTCCAGCGCCGCGACGACAGGGCGGCCGAACGCATCATCGCCAACGACGAGGCCATCGACGCCATCGAGCACGAGGTCAGCCACGACGTGATGAAGCTGGCGCTGCGCGGCCCGATGGCGCGCGACCTGCGCCAGATCCTTGCTGCGATCCGGATAGCGGCTGACATCGAGCGCATCGGCGATCTCGCGGCCAACGTCGCCAAGCGCTCGCGCGCGTTGAACCTGGCCCCGCCGCTGCCGCACATCGCCGGCCTGCACGCCCTGGGCATGCTGGCCGTGCAACAGGTGCGCGATGCCTTGGCCGCCTATCGCGACAGCGACATCGAACAGGCCCAGCGCGTGCGCGCCCGCGATGCCGAGATCGACATCGCCTATACGGGCCTGTTCCGCGAGCTGCTGACCTACATGATGGAAGACGCGCGCAGCATCACTGGCTGCACGCACCTGCTGTTCATGGCCAAGAACATGGAGCGCGTCGGCGACCACGCCACCAACATCGCCGAGAACGTCTGGTTCCTGGTCAAGGGCGAGGAATCGCTGCCTCCGCGCGAGAAGCGCGACGAATCGATCTCGACGGGCACCTGACCCGCCCGACACGGGCCCTGACCTTTCTTGGCGGGGTTCCGATCACGCAGCCGCCGGGCTAAACCATGGCTGAATATTGGCGTGAAGGCCGGCTTCACGACCACACCTGATCCGGCCTCCCCCCACTCTTGGGATATGCACGCGCCATCGGTCGCGCGCATTCTCCCAACCCGCGCGGGATGACCGGACATGGAACTACTGGTCGAGGACACCGTGAAATCGCGGCCGCATCGCGCGCGGATAGTCGCCCGCCAATACCTGTCTTCCTGAGCAACCTGCATCCTTTTCCACTGCCGTTCCGTACATACTCGGCCGGCCATTACCCGCGGGCTTTGCCCGATCCCCTGAAACCAGGAGCACACCATGTCCAGCAAGCAGATCAACAAGCCGCTCGCCCTCGCCGTCGGCGCTGCCCTCGTCGGTGGCCTCGCACTGTCGGCATCCGCCTTCGCCATGACCGATCTCGGCAGCGGTTACATGGTGGGTGCCAGCACCGCCGGCGCCGCCAAGGCCGGCGACAAGCAGGCTGAAGCCAACTGCGGCGCCGACAAGCAGAGTGCCGAAGGCAAGTGTGGAGAGGGCAAGTGCGGCGTTGATGTCATGGACACGAACAAGGACGGCAAGGTCTCTTCCGCCGAGTTCGGCGCCAACCACAACGGCGACACGGCCATGTTCGCGATGCACGACACCAACAAGGATGGCTTCATCACCGCCGAGGAAATGAAGGCCCACAAAGAAGCTGGCGAGGCCAAGTGTGGCGCCGACAAGAAGGCGACCGACAAGCCTGCCGCCGACAAGCCCGCTGGCGAGAAGGCCAAGATGGAAGGCAAGTGCGGCGAGGGCAAGTGCGGCGGTTCGGCCTGACCTGACGGCACGATGGATGGGGACCGTCGGGTCCCCATCCACTACCTGCTTCCCGACATGCATCCCCTCGCCCCACAAAGCACCGGCCTGGGCCTGCGCCGCGCTCTGCTCGACGAGCTGCAGTCGGCGCCCGCCGGCGATTTCGATTTCCTCGAATGCGCACCAGAGAACTGGATCGGTGTCGGCGGCAAATTCGGCGACGCGCTGGAAAAGCTGGCTGCGAAACACCCGCTCGTCTGCCACGGACTGTCGCTGTCGCTGGGCGGCTTCGCCCCGCTGGATGAAACCTTCCTCGGTCGCGTGCGCCGCTTCCTCGAGCGCCACGACGTGGCGCTGTACAGCGAGCACCTGAGCTACTGCGCCGACGACGGCCAGCTCTACGACCTGCTGCCGATCCCCTTTACCGAGGAGGCCGTGCACTTCGTGGCCGCCCGTATCCGGCAGGCGCAGGACATCCTGGGTCGACGCATCGCGGTGGAGAACGTCTCCTACTACGCTGCGCCCCATCAGGCGATGCGCGAGATCGACTTCATCAATGCAGTGCTCGCCGAGGCCGACTGCGACCTGCTGCTCGACGTCAACAACATCCATGTCAACGCGATCAACCACCGCTACGACGCCCATGAATTCCTGTCGCGGCTACCGGGCGAACGCATCGCCTACATCCACGTTGCCGGTCATTACGACGAAGCCGAAGACCTGAAGGTCGATACGCACGGCGCCCCCGTGAAGGACGCCGTGTGGCAATTGCTCGGGGCGGCGTACGCGCAATTCGGCCTGCGCCCGACACTGCTCGAACGCGACTTCAACATCCCGCCCTATGCCGAACTGGTGGCCGAGCTCGACACTATTCGCTCCGTCATGCGCTTGAGGGGCTCCGCAGCGGCAGGTTCCGCACAGGCACCCCATGTCCGCGCCTGAGACCCGGGCGATGGCGCCCGCGCGCCTGCGCGAGCAGCAACTGGAACTCACGCGCCACCTGCGCGATCCGCAGCATGTACCTGCGCCGGAAGGGCTCGAGGATCGCCGCATCGGCATCTATCGCGAGCTGCTGTTCAACAACATCGAGAGCCTGCTGGGCGGCAACTTCCCGGTGATCCGCACGCTGCTGGCGGAGGCCCGCTGGAAGGCGCTGGTGCGCGACTTCTATCGCGACCATCGCAGCCAGACGCCGCTGTTTCCGGAGATCGCGCGGGAGTTCATGCGCTATCTCGAATCGCTGCCGGAACTCGATCCTCCCTTCCTCGGCGAGCTCGCGCACTACGAATGGGTCGAACTCGCGCTGCAGATTTCCGAGGCGCGCATCGACGACATCGCGCACGACCCCACGGGCGACCTGCTCGCCGGAGCACCCCTGCTGTCGCCACTCGCCTGGCCTTTGGCCTACCGCTGGCCCGTGCATCGCCTGGGCCCGCAGTTCCAGCCCGCCGTGCCGCCGGACGCACCCACGCTGCTGCTGTTGCGGCGCGAGGCCGATGGCGACGTGCGGTTTGCCGAACTCAGCCCGCTCGCGTTCCGCCTGGTCCAGCGCCTGGGCGAGGAACCCTCGCTGGACGGCCGCGCGCAGTTGACCGCGCTCGCCGGCGAGGCCGCTGCGACGGACGTCGACGGCTTCGTGGCCGAAGGAGCGCACTTGCTGCTCCAGCTCCGCGACAGCGGCGCGGTGCTCGGTACTCGATCGCCGTAGCCTCTCGTCCCGTCATCCGGCGACTGGCCCGGCTACACTGCGCGGATGTCAGATGCCGCGAAGAAGCCCGTTTCCCCGCTCGCCACGCGTTTTCGCGGCTTCCTCCCGGTGGTCGTGGACGTGGAGACCGGCGGTTTCGACTGGAACCGCCACGCCCTGCTGGAAATAGCGGTGGCGCCGATCGATATCGACGACAGCGGCCAGCTGTTCGTTGGCGAACTCACCAGCAGCCATGTCATCCCGGCGACGGGAACCCAGATCGATCCCAAGTCGCTCGAAGTGACCGGCATCATCCTCGACCACCCCTTCCGCGACGCGAAGTCCGAGCGCGCCGCGCTCGACCTGGTCTTCGCGCCGGTACGCGAGGCCATGCGCAAACACGGTTGTACCCGCGCGATCCTGGTAGGACACAACGCGCACTTCGACCTCAACTTCCTCAACGCCGCGATCGCGCGCGTTGGCCACAAGCGCAGTCCGTTCCATCCCTTCAGCGTGTTCGACACGGTGACGCTCGCGGGCGTGGCCTACGGCCAGACCGTGCTGTCGCGCGCGGTGCAGGCGGCCGGGCTGGAGTGGCGCAGCGAAGATGCGCATTCGGCCGTCTACGACACCGAGCGCACGGCGCAGCTGTTCTGCCGCATTGTCAACGGATGGCCGATGCTTACGGCACCGGTCGACGCCGAGCCGCTTCCCGCGCCGACCGAGATCGACCCGCACACCGTGTAGACGCGCTGCGTCTCGCGGTCAAGCCAGGCGCGCGCTACGGCGTCGCGAGCTTGAGCCCGACCAGGCCGGCAACGATCAGCGCCACGCTGGCAAGCCGCAGTGCATTGGAGGGTTCGTCGAACAGCACGATGCCGAGGATGACCGTCCCCACCGCGCCAACGCCTACCCACACCGCGTAGGCCGTGCCCACCGGCAGCGATTTCATCGCGACGCCCAGCAGGCCAAGGCTGACGGCCATGGCCGCGATCGTGCCCACGGTCGGCCACAGGCGCGTGAAGCCTTCGGTGTACTTCAGGCCGATGGCCCAGCCCACTTCGAACAGGCCGGCAAGGACGAGGATGATCCAGGGCATGAATGTTCTCCGGATTAGTGGGGTCGTCCCCGGATGAACTGGAGTGGCGGTCGTCCGCCCCTCCCCAAACTACACGAGTCAGGTCAGCCAGTGCCGCGGCGGCGGCTGCGAACAATAAATCGCCAGCACGCCTTTCGCACACCCGCCCTCAGGCCGTGCGTTGCCTTACCGCTTCGAACAGGGTGACGCCACTGGCGACAGAGACATTGAGACTCTCGACATCGCCGCCACCGGGCATCGGGATCTTCACCAGCTGGTCGCAGTTCTCACGGGTGAGGCGACGCAGGCCGTCGGATTCGCCGCCCAGCACCAGCGCGACGTTGCCGCGCAGGTCGACCGACCAGAACGACGCGTCGGCTTCGCCGGCCAGCCCGTAGATCCACACGCCCATCTGCTGCAGGTCGCGCAGCGTGCGCGACAGGTTGGTGGCGGGAATCACCGGGATGCTGTCCGCCGCGCCCGCCGAGGTCTTGCGCACGGTCGCATTGACCTGCACCGCCTTGTCCTTGGGGAAGATCACCGCGGTCGCGCCTGCGGCCGCCGCACTGCGCAGGCAGGCCCCGAGGTTGTGCGGGTCCTGCACGCCGTCGAGTACCAGCACCAGCGCCTTGCCCTCGGCGGCTTCGACGAGGCCTTGCAGGTCGCCCTCGCTGTAGGTCTTGGCCGCGGCATAGCGCGCCACCACGCCCTGGTGGCGCAGGTTGCCGACGACGCCGTCCAGGGCCTGGGTGGCCACGCGGCGCACGTCGATGTCCTTGCGGCGCGCCTGCGCCTCGATCTCGGTGATGCGCGGGTTCTTCGCGCCTGCCTCGATCAGGATTTCACGTACGTTTTCCGCGTCGTGCTCGACGGCGGCCGACACCGCGTTGATGCCGGCGATCCATTGTTTTGTGCTCATGCGGGCATTGTCCCCTTCCCCCGCTCGCGGGGGAAGGCTGGTTGAGGAAACGCACCCCCACCCCAACCCTCCCCCGCGTTGCGGGGGAGGGAGTAGTTAGTACTTCTGCTTGACGCGCTTGGCGGGCTTGCCGCGCGGCGGCGGTGGTTTCACCCCGCGTTCCTCGACCAGCCGGAAATCGATCTTCCGCTCCTCGACGCTCGCCTTGAGCACGATGATGTCGACGCGGTCGCCGAGGCGGAACTCGCGCCCGGTGCGCTCGCCGGCCAGTGTCTTGCGGATCGGGTCGAAGTGGTAGAAGTCACTGGGCAGCTGGGTCACATGGACGAGGCCGTTGACCTTGGAGTCGTCCAGCTCGACGAACAGGCCGAAGCTGGTGACGCCGCTGATCACGCCGGAGAACTGTCCGCCCACGTGCTGCTCCATCCACGCGGCGCGGAAGCGCTCGTCGACTTCGCGCTCGGCTTCATCGGCCCGCCGCTCGCGTTCCGAACATTGCAGCGCCAGCGCGGTCATCGCGCTGGGCGGGTACTTGAACGACTCGACCCGCGCGCCGCTGAGCGCATGCTTGATCGCGCGGTGCACCAGCAGGTCGGGGTAACGACGGATCGGCGAAGTGAAGTGCGCGTAGGCCTCCAGCGCCAGGCCGAAGTGGCCGACGTTGTCGGGCGAGTACACCGCGAGCGACTGGCTGCGCAGCAGCACCGATTCCAGCAGCGCGGCGTCGGGCCGCTCGCGGATCTTCTTCAGCAGCGCGGTGAAGTCGCGCGGCTGCACCTTGGCCCACGGCGGCATGCGCAGGGCGAATTCCTTGAGGAACTCGAGCAGGTCGGCGTATTTGGCTTCCGGCGGGCGCTCGTGGATGCGGTACGGCGCCGGGATGTGGTGCGAGAGCAGGTATTTCGCGGCCTCGACATTGGCCGCGATCATGCATTCCTCGATCAGCTTGTGCGCGTCGTTCCGCTGCAGCATGCCGGCCTGGACCACTTCGCCCTTCGATCCCAGCACGAAGCGTACTTCGCTGGTTTCGAACTCGATCGCGCCGCGGCGTTCGCGCGCCTTGGCGAGGACGCGGAACAGCTGGTGCAGGTGCTCGATATGCGGCATCAGCGAGCCGATCTGCCCCTGCGCATCCTCCCTGGCCTCGTCGGTGACATCACCGACGGCATTCCACACCAGCGTGTAGGTGAGCCGTGCATGCGAGTGCATCACTGCTTCGTAGAACTTCGATTGCGTGACTTCGCCGTCGCGGTTCACCTGCATGTCGCAGACGAAGCACAGGCGGTCGACCTTGGGCATCAGCGAGCAGATGCCGTTGGACAGCGTCTCCGGCAGCATCGGCACGACGAAGCCGGGGAAATAGACGGACGTCGCGCGCTTCTGCGCCTCGTCGTCCAGCGGTGTCCCGGGCCGGACGTAGTTCGAGACGTCGGCGATCGCGACCACGAGACGGAAGCCGTCGCGGTTGGGTTCGCAATACACCGCGTCGTCGAAGTCCTTGGCGTCTTCGCCGTCGATGGTGACCAGCGGCAACTGGCGCAGGTCCACGCGCGCAGCCGCGGTCGCCGCGTCCACGGCAAGCGGCACGGCGGCGGCTTCGGACAGCACTTCCTGCGGGAATTCGTGCGGCAGGTCATGGCCGTGGATCGCCGCCTGCACCGCCAGCGAAGCGGTCAGGCGCTCACCGAGAACCGTGAGCACGCGGCCGATCGGCGGACGCCAGGAATCGGCGGCCTGCGTGATCTCGGCGACGACCAGCTGGCCGTGCTTGGCATCGCCACGCGCGTCGGGGGGAATCTGCACGTTGCGCTGGATGCGACGGTCGTCCGGCACGACGTAGCTGATGCCGGACTCGAGCTCGAAGCGACCGATCAGGCGATTGAGGCGACGCTCCAGCACTTCGACGATGGCGCCTTCGCGACGGCCACGCCGATCCATGCCGGTGACGCTGGCGAGCACGCGGTCGCCATGCATCGCCTTGCGCATCTCGAATGGCGGCAGGAACAGGTCGTCGCCGCCGCCCTTGTCGGGACGCAGGAAACCGAATCCGTCGGGATTGGCGATGACCGTGCCGGCGATCAGGTCCAGCCGTTCGGCAGGTGCGAATTCGCCGCGTCGGTTCAGCAGCAGCTGGCCGTCGCGCAACATGGCGGCGAGGCGTTTGTTGAGCGCGTCGAAGCGGTCGGGCGCGGCGAGATCGAGGCGCTGCGCCAGGGCATCGGCCGACAGCGGACCCTCGCCGAGCAGGCGCAGGATCAATTCGCGGCTGGCGATGGGCTGCTCGTAGCGGCTGGCCTCCCGCTCGGCGTGGGGATCATGGGACGCCTCGGGCCGCTCGCCGCGGGTCGCGGCATGGCCGCGGGACGGCGGTCGGGCGGCGGGCTTCGGTACGAACCCGCGCGGCGGCGGTTCGGGCATCCAGCCGGGACGCGCGGCGGCACTCTTCGGTCGGGCCGCGCCCTGCTTCCCGCCTCTGCTCGCGCCGCCTCTACTCGCAGATTCCGCGGAACCGGCTGTCCGGCCGGAACCGGACTTCGGGCCGGGGCCCTTGCCTGTGGATTTGCGACCACCCGTGGTCTTCTTTTTCATCGCGGCATGGTCGCACATCACCATGAAGACGCGGTCGGGATGAACAGGGAAACGACTGCGTCGCAAAAGGACGCGGCCGGTCGTTGACAAGCGTGCCGCCGCACCGCAACATACGCGGCCTCGCAACGGCGCCAGCCGCAACGCGAAGCCCAGGTGGCGGAATTGGTAGACGCACTAGTTTCAGGTACTAGCGGGTAAAACCGTGGAGGTTCGAGTCCTCTCCTGGGCACCACTACATCGTTTCAGGAAGTCCCCAGGACCTCCCGAAATCTGCACAAAACCCCGCCCCGAGCGGGGTTTTTTGTTTCCATATCCCGAAGCGCCGACACGCTGGGCCGGGGAAGCGTTGGCCGTGCGTTGATCGGCGCTCATGTCAGGAAGCGGACATGCCCGGTATCAAGGTCGTACACGGCGCCTACTGCCTTCGTATTTCCGCTTTCCGCCCACTCCCGCCATTCGGGCGATTCGGTGATTCTCCTGAGCGTCCAGCGCACGTTTGCCTCGATACCCGCATTGAGCAGCTCCGTGGAAGGCAGTTTCGGGTCGAGCGTCCCGAGCGCTGAAATGATGTCCGCAAGCAGCAATGCGATCCGGCTGCGATGCCTGACCCCATGGAACTTCTCGGCGATCGCGGCTTCGACGGCACCGCAACCCTCATGCCCGAGGACGATCAGCAGCGGTGTGTGCAGGTGGACGCCGGCGTATTGCAGCGTTCCCGCAACGGCGGGCCCAAGGACGTTGCCCGCAACCCGGATCACGAACAGCTCGCCGAACGAGGCATCGAACACGAGTTCCGGTGGCACCCGGCTGTCGCTGCAGCCGAGGATGGTGGCGAACGGGTGCTGGCCCTTGGCGAGATCCGCCAGAACTTCCTTCTGCACGGTCGGGAAGCGCGCATGACCCGCAACGAAGCGGGCGTTGCCCTCCTTCAAGCGAGCCAAGGCCTCGTCTGCCGTGTACGCCAGCTGCTCTCCGCTCATTGTCGCGCCTTAGCCTTCGACCACCAGATCGCCTGGTGAAGTTTCGAGAGTCGGCGAATGCCGCTCCTGGCTCTGCAGCGGCCGGCGGCTTGCCGGGTAGTTGTGCAATGCGAGCACCATTCCGGTAAGCCGGCGTGAAATCGATGCCCCGAATTCAACGCGGCGCGCGCCCCGCCAGCACTGTTCGTACCAATATCGGCACGGAAAAAGCCCCGAATACCCGTGGCTTTCCGGCGCTGTCAGGCTACGTGTTGTCGCCTCCGCCGCCGTTCGCAGCTATGGTCGGCCCACATCCCGTCCGCGGGCGGCGCATCCGATCCGGTGCGCTGCCCGTTTCCTTTTTTGGAGCTCCCATGAACACAAGACGCCTGAACGAACCGATCTCCGCAACCTCGACAGCAACTGCCTCCCTGCTCATTTCCCGCCTCGACTGCGAACGCATCGAAGCGCTGCTCGATTCTCCCGTCGCGCAATCCGTCGACACATCCGCGTTGCGCGCCGAAGTGGACCGCGCCGACGTCATCGAACCGGCGCGTGTGCCGCCGGACGTCATCACCATGAATTCCACCGCGCGCTTCGCCATCGAGGGAAGCGACGAGGTCCGCGAAGTCACCCTCGTCTATCCGCGCGACGCCGACGGCAGCGCCAGCAGGGTCTCGATACTGGCGCCGGTCGGCAGCGCATTGCTGGGCCTGCGCGTGGGAGACGCCATCCGCTGGCCAGTCCCTGGCGGCCATCTCGGCCTGCGTGTGCTCTCGCTCGACTACCAACCCGAAGCGGCCGGCGAATTCCACCGCTGATCGCCCCACGGGGCCGCGTCGACGACGCCGTTACAAGCGTTCCCCGGACTTTCCCGGGGTGCGCACCACGCCATCAGCGGCACCCGCGCGGCCCATGCGCTCCCACACAATGGACAGTGCCGGCCCCGGATCGTCCCAGCGGAACACGTGGTGGTGCGCGTTGGCCCAGTTGCCCAGCGCCTGTCCAAGCGTGACCGTGACCGAGCCGCGCCTGCGTTCGGCCAGCACCGACTTGAGGTCGCGATAGAAGTTCACGCATCCGGCGCCGACGGGATAGTGGCCGGGAGCCGCGGCCACCGGTGCTTCCTGTGCATCCTCGTAGGCCATCCGGCACACGTTCATGCCACACCGCGCGGCGAATTCGACATACCACCAGGCGCGCGTGTTGACTTCCAGTATCCGGAATTCGCCATCCCTGGCATCGCGCTTGAACTCCGCGCTGAAGATGCCGCGGTACTCCAATGACTTCAGCAAGCGGGTGAGATGCCCGACCGCGGCGCCGGTCTCGGCCAGCGGAATGCTCTCGCAATAGGAGCTGTTGCCGAAATCGGGGGGATAGATCCGCCGCCTGCGGCGCGCGAACATCGCCTTCAGGTTGCCATCGCGGTCGCGGAATCCGTCGATGAAATAATGGTCGGAACTTTTGCCGGGAACGTATTCCTGCGCCAGTACCTTGTAGCCCTGCGCGTCCAACCTGGCCCAGATCTCCTCGAACTCGGCCCGCGTCTCCGCCCAGATGCCCTTGACCCCCAACTCGCGGCGGAAGTTGTGCGAATCGGCCGGCTTGATGAAAACGCGATCCAGGTCCTGGAATGGAATGGCATCGATGTCCGCCCGCGACTGGACCGTGAAAGTGCGCGGGTGCGGAATGTCGGTCCGTGCCAGGAACTCGCCAAAACGCGCCTTGTCCTGCAGGATCTCCAGCGCTTCGCGTGAACTGGAACTCACCCGGAAGCGCTGCGAATGCGGGCCCCGCGCGAGGTCGGCGAGCCACAGGGCAAGGTCGTCGCGTGCCGCGATCATCACCGCACGCGGGAACGGCAGCGCGTGCAGCACGTCGTCGATATCGGCGCGTACTTCGCCATCCCAGGACACATTGCCCGGCAACGGGCGGTACCAGCGCGAACGCGTCACCAGGTCACCGGGGGGACAGGCGACGTAGGCGGGAATGCCCGCCATCGCCAGGGACCGCAGGGTGCCCAGTCCGGTATAACCCCGACCCAGCACTATTGCTGGCACCTTCGGTGGCTTCCTTTCATCGAAGTTGCGCATGGCGTTCACTGGGCATGCTCCGGCGGTTCTCACGTCGTGGCCGATCGGCTCACGATTCCACGACGCGTGGTCGTTCAGGCAAACCGACATAACAGTGAAGAAACAACGTCCGCCACGGCTCGGTGACGGCGCGGACGACAATGGACCCGTTCAGGTCATGATCGCGTGATGCACGTCCGCCGCCGCGCGGGAGGCGGAACAGACGAGCGACTTGCCCCGGCACGGTCCGTGCGAACGCAGTGCTTCGGAGGAAAGCGCTGCCCGATTCGCAGATTGGCGCGGGCCTCCTTGCCCTTCTGCGAATTGAACCCGGCAAGCAGCTCGCGGCGGTTCTGCGTTGGACCGCATCGCGGCACCGTTACAATCGCTCCCCAGACTTTCCCCAAGGCTCGCACCACGCCATGAGCGACCCCGTACGTCCGGTTTTCCACGGTTTCGAACAGATCCCCCTGCGCGAATACGCCGAACGCGCCTACCTCGACTATTCGATGTACGTCGTGCTCGACCGCGCCCTGCCCTTCCTCGGCGACGGCCTCAAGCCGGTGCAGCGCCGCATCATCTATTCGATGAGCGAGCTCGGCCTCAACGCCGGCGCCAAGCCGAAGAAGTCCGCGCGCACCGTCGGCGACGTGATCGGCAAATACCACCCGCATGGCGACAGCGCCTGCTACGAGGCGATGGTGCTGATGGCGCAGCCGTTCTCGTACCGCTATCCGCTGATCGAGGGCCAGGGCAACTTCGGTTCCAGCGACGACCCCAAGTCGTTCGCGGCCATGCGCTACACCGAGTCGAAGCTGACGCCGATCGCGGAAGTGCTGCTGGGCGAGCTGGGCCAGGGCACGGTCGACTGGGACCCCAACTTCGACGGCACGCTGGAAGAACCGACCTGGATGCCGGCGCGCCTGCCGCACCTGCTGCTCAACGGTACTACCGGCATCGCCGTCGGCATGGCCACCGACGTGCCGCCGCACAACCTCAATGAAGTGGTCAGCGCCTGCGTGCGCCTGCTCGACGATCCCGACGCGACCACGCGCGACCTGTGCGAACACATCCTCGGCCCGGACTACCCGACCACGGCCGAAATCATCACGCCACGCGCGGACCTGCTCTCGATGTATGAAACCGGCCTGGGCAGCGTGCGCGCCCGCGCCGTGTTCGAGAGGGACGGCGCCAACATCGTCATCACCGCGCTGCCCTACCAGGCGTCCCCGAGCAAGGTGATCGAGCAGATCGCCACGCAGATGCGCGCGAAGAAGCTGCCGTGGCTGGAGGACATCCGCGACGAGTCCGACCACGCCAATCCCACGCGCATCGTGCTGGTACCGCGCTCCAATCGCGTCGATGCCGAGCAGCTGATGGGGCATCTGTTCGCCACGACCGACCTGGAAAAGAGCTTCCGCGTCAACTTGAACATCATCGGGCTCGACGGCCGCCCGCAGGTGAAGGGACTCAAGGCGTTCCTTGGCGAGTGGCTGCATTTCCGCACCGATACGGTGACCCGCCGCCTCAGGCACCGCCTCGACAAGGTCGAGCGCCGCCTGCACCTGTTGGAAGGCCTGCTGATCGCGTTCCTCAACCTGGATGAGGTGATCCGCATCATCCGCAGCGAGGACGAACCCAAGCCGGTGCTGATGCAGCGCTTCAAGCTCAGCGACGACCAGGCCGACTACATCCTGGAGACCAGGCTGCGTCAGTTGGCGCGCCTGGAGGAAATGAAGATCCGCGGCGAGGAAGCCGAGCTCGAAACCGAGCGCGACCGCATCATCGCGACGCTGGACAGCAAGGCCAAACTGAAGAAGCTGGTGAAGGACGAGCTGATCGCAGATGCCAAGAAGTTCGGCGACGCGCGCCGTTCGCCGCTGGTCGCGCGCGGCGCCGCGCAGGCCCTGTCGGAAACCGAACWGGTCGCCAGCGAACCGATGACGATTGTCCTGAGCGAAAAGGGCTGGGTGCGCGCGGCCAAGGGCCACGACATCGATGCCTCGACACTGAGCTATCGCGACGGCGATGGCCTGCTCGCCGCCGTGAAGGGGCGCAGCACGCAGCAGGTGGCTTTCCTTGATTCCACTGGCCGGTCGTATTCGACCGTCGCGCATACGCTGCCTTCGGCACGCGGCAACGGCGAGCCACTGACTGGCCGGTTCTCGCCGGTATCGGGCGCGTCGTTCCAGGCCATCGCCTCGGGCGAGAACGACACGAAGTTCGTGCTCGCCTCGTCGCATGGCTACGGTTTCACTACCCGTTTCGAGAACCTTACCGGCCGCAACAAGGCCGGCAAGGCCATGCTGTCGCTCACGCCGAACGCCAAGGTGCTGCAGCCCGCACTGGTCACCCCGGGCGCCAACGATAGAGTCGTCGCCGTGACCAACGTCGGCCACCTGCTCGCGTTCCCGGTATCGGAACTGCCCGAACTCGACAAGGGCAAGGGCAACAAGATCATCGACATCCCCAAGGCCAAGCTCGGCACCGAACGCGTGGTCGCCGTTGCCGTGGTCGCGCCGGTTTCGACCCTGGTGGTGAAATCGGGTGCGCGCACGATGTCCCTGTCGTTCAAGGACCTCGAACCGTACGTTGGTGCGCGCGCAACGCGAGGCGGTTTGTTGCCGAGGGGTTGGCAGAAGGTGGAAGGGCTGGATGTCCAGTAACTTCCTCTTCCCATGCGCTGCGGCGCGTGAGTTGGCGCGGGTCGAATAATGGAACCCGACTTCTGGCACCAGCGCTGGCAGGACAACCAGATCGGCTTCCACCAGGACAAGCCGACGCCGCTGCTGGTCAAGCATTGGCCGGCGATCGGCATGCCGGTGGGCGCGAAGATATTCGTCCCGCTGGCCGGAAAGTCGCTGGACATGGTCTGGTTCGCCTCGCGGGGATACCGGGTACTGGGCGTGGAACTGTCGACGCTGGCGATCGGGCAGTTCATCGCGGGACACGGCGTCGTGCCAGAAGTACGGGAGTCGAAGTACGGCACGCACTACCTCGCCGGCGCTATCGAAGTGATCTGCGGCGACGTGTTCTCGCTGGATGCGCAGGCGCTGGCCGACTGCAGCGTCGTATTCGATCGCGCTGCGCTCATCGCGCTGCCGCCTGAACTGCGCAGGCGCTACGTGCGCGAACTCTACTCGCTGCTGCCGCAAGGCTGCCGCGGACTGCTGATCACGCTCGAGTATCCCGAAGGCGAGAAGAATGGACCGCCCTTCAGCGTGAGCGAATCCGAGGTGCGCGACCTGTACGGCCCGGACTGGGATGTCGAAGTGCTCGAGCGACGCGACATCCTCGCGCAGCAGCCTGCCTTCATCGCGGAAGGCGTGACCCGGCTGGACACGGTGGTCTATCGGCTGCAGCGGCGCTGACAGGCCAAAGGATGGCCCGGCGTCAGTGGGCGCGCCGCGCCGCCCATTCGGCAACCGGCCGCGCGCGGGAGAACAGGAAGCCCTGCCCCAGCTCGCAACCCATTTCCAGCAGGCACTCGCGCTGCTCGACGGTCTCCACGCCCTCGGCGATCACATCCATGCCCAGGGTGCGCGCCATCGCCAGTACCGCGCGCACTACCGGCGCGCTGCCACCGCGATCCCCACGCTGCAGGGCGCTCACGAACGAGCGGTCGATCTTCAGTGTGTGCAGCGGGAAACGGTGCAGGTAGCTCAGCGAGGAATAGCCGGTACCGAAGTCGTCCAGCGCGGCCACGACCCCGGCGGCGCGTAGCGCTTCCAGAGTGACGCGCACCTGTTCGGGATTGTCGAGCAGTGCGCCTTCGGTGACCTCCACCCGGACACGCTCATGCGGCAGGTCGTAAGTATCGAACAACTCGATCATCTGTCCCGCCAGCACGGGCGAGCGGAAGTGCCGGGGTGACACGTTCAGGGTGACGTAAGTGCTGTCGTCACCCAGCATCCCGATTTCACGACAGGTGCGCTCGAACATCTGCCAATCGATCTGCTCGACGCTGCCGTTTTCCTCCGCCACCCCCAGGAACTCGCCCGGCGCCACCAGGCCGCGTCGGGGATGGCGCCAGCGTATCAGCGCCTCGTAGCCAACGACGTGCTCGTCGGACAGGCGCACGATCGGCTGGAAGTGCGGCTCGAACTCATAGCGCTGGATGGCACGGCGCAGGTCGCTCTCCAGCTCGAGCAGCTTGAGCGCTTCCTGGTGGAGGCGCTCGTCGAAGATCTCGAAGCGCTGGCGGCCGTGCGCCTTGGCGCGGTACATGGCCACGTCGGCATCGCGCAGCAGTTCCTCCGCCAGGCGGTAACGCGAATTGCCCAACGCGATGCCGATACTCGCCGAAGTGAACAGCTCCTTGCCGCCGATGTGCATGGGCTCGCTCAGCGATTGGATCGCCCGTTCCGCCACGTGGATTGCGTCCTCGGGCAGGTTGACGTCCTCCAGCAACACCGCGAACTCGTCCCCGCCCAGGCGCGCCACGACATCGAAAGGCCGCACGCAGGCAGCCAGCCTAGATCCCGCCTCCTTGAGCATTTCATCGCCCGCCAGGTGCCCGACGCTGTCGTTGACCACCTTGAAACGGTCGAGATCGAGGAACAGCACGGCGAAGCGATGGCTCGGATTGCGTTCGAGCCGCGCGAGCGACCGCTCGATTGCCCCATACAGGTAACTGCGATTAGGCAAGCCGGTGAGCGAGTCATGCATGGTCTCGTGCATCAACTGCTGTTCGGCCCGTTCGCGCTCGCCGATCTGCTCGCGCAGTTCGCTCACGGCCTGGGCCAGTTCGCCCGTGCGCGCGGCCACGCGATGCTCGAGTTCGGCCTGCGCCTGCTTGCGGTCGAGCGCCGTCAGGATGTGCTGGGCCACGTAGGCCAGCAGGGCGCGATCCTCGGTGCCGTAGCGCTCGTTGGCGTCATAGCTCTGGACCAGCACCGCCCCGCGCACCTTGCCCTCGGTCACCATCGGCACGCCAAGAATGTCTTCGAAGGCGGCGCCTACGAGCGCGCCTTCGCGGATGCCGAGCTGCCGCGTTACCTGCCCGGGGCTACCCATCACCATGTGACCACTGCGGATCACTCCGAAGGTGATGCTGTCGCGCATGTCCGCTTCCGGGATCTCCACTTGCGGATCGACGATGCCCGGGTCCTTCTCGTCGGCGTGGTAGATGAACCGCAGCGTCTCACGCTCGGCGTCGTACAACGCGATGATGAAGTTCCGCGCGTACATCAGTTCGCCGACCACTCTGTGGATGCGTCGCAGCATCCTGTTCATGGCCAGGTCGCTGCTGGCGAGGTCGGCGATGGTGTAGAGCGCGGACTGCAGTTTTTCGCCGCGCTGGCGCTCCACCACCTCCGCCATCAGCGCGCTCGTCCGTTCCTGCACCCGATGTTCCAGTTCTTCCTGCGCCTGCTTGCGTCGCAATGCGGTCAGGATGTGCTGGGCGACGAATCCCAGCAGGGCGCGATCCTCTTCGTCATAACGGCTCGCGCGGTCGTAGCTCTGTACCACCACGGCGCCGAGAACCACGCCCTCGGCGACCATGGGCACGCCCAGCCAGTCGGCGCTGTCCGGGCCCAGCTTGCCGGGCGGTCCCAGGCCGAATTGCTCCCGCAGTTGTGCGGACGGCCCCATCGCCGGCAGGCCACTGCGGATCACCGCCAGCGTCAGGCTGTTGGGCACGCCGGCCGTGGGAACCTCCTCGCCCACCTCCAGCCCACGCAGTCCCTTCTCATCCGCGGCATACACGAATCGCAGGGTGTCGCGGTCCGGGGCATGCAGGGCGATCAGGAAGTTCTGCGCGTACATCAGGCCGGCCACCACCGCATGCGTGCGGCGGAGCATCTCCTGCATGTCGAGTTCGCTGCTGGCGAGATCGGCGATCGAATACAGCGCGCGCTGCAGTCGTGCCGCCTTGCCCATGCGTCCGGTGGCGTGGTGTGCCGCCACGAGTTCGATCTCGGCGCGCATGCGCGCGGCGAGCAGGGTAAGAAAATCGAGCAACCCCGGGGGCGTGCCGCCTGCCCGGGTGCACGCCTCGGGCCATTCCGCGACAAACACGGCCCGCGCATAGTCCAGTGCGTGGGCAACCCGCACCCAGCCATCGCGGACGATGCCGCCGGTGACGCTCGCGTGACGGTGCTGGGCCGCTTCGATCAGCAACGCCTCTTCATGCGACAACGGCGTCGTGGGCCACTGGTGCCGACGCAGATGCCCCTCCGGGGTCGTGCCGGAAACCCACACCAGGCGCACGTCGCGGCAGCCGAACATGGTTTCGGCCAGACGCAGCACGATCGCGTCGACTTCTCCCGGCCTCGTCGGCGCCTCGGGGATCGATACCCCCTCCAATACGCGCGCGGAAGCGGACGCGGAATTTCCGTGCCCACCCGACATCTGGAATGACTTGGCCATGCCACCCATACCAACGCCGCAACGGGCGTGAAGCGGCCTCTTCCGAGCGGCCGATCCAGCCGTCGGTGCCCATGCTCCGATGCTACGCCAATGCGGCCTGGTGCACTCCCGCCACCGCCCGTCCCGATGGATCCGCCATCGCCGCGAACGCCGCGTCCCACGCGATCGCGGCCGGCGAGGAACACGCGATCGACTTGCCGCCCGGCACCGTCTGCGCGCAGGCCACGCCCGGGAAGAACTGCTCGAAGATATGCCGGTACAGGTAGGCCTCCTTGCCCTGCGGCGGGTTGACCGGGAAGCGGCTCGCGGCGGCGGCAAACACGCGGTCGCTCACCTGCGCCTGGGCGTGCGTCTTGAGGCCATCGATCCAGCCGTAGCCGACCCCGTCGCTGAACTGCTCTTTCTGCCGCCACAGGATCGAATCGGGCAGGTAGCCCGCGAAGGCCTCCCGCAGGATCGCCTTTTCGATGCGCCGCGCGCCGCGGGCGTCGACGCCCGCCATCTTGAACCGGGCGTCCATCCGCATCGCGACATCGAGGAATTCACGGTCGAGGAACGGAACGCGCGGCTCCACGCCCCAGGCCATCATCGATTTGTTGGCTCGCAGGCAATCATGACTGTGCAGTGCGTCGAGCTTGCGGATGGTTTCCTCATGGAACTCGCGGGCGTTCGGCGCCTTGTGGAAATACAGGTAACCGCCGAACACCTCGTCGCTGCCCTCGCCCGACAGCACCATCTTCACGCCCATCGCCTTGATCCGGCGCGCCAGCAGGAACATCGGCGTCGAGGCGCGGATCGTGGTGACGTCGTAGGTCTCGATGTGCCGGATCACTTCCGGCAGGGCGTCGAGGCCCTCCTCGAAGGTGTACGTGAAGCCGTGGTGCACCGTCCCGAGCGCCGCCGCGGCGACTTCCGCCGCGGCCAGGTCCGGCGATCCGTCCAGGCCGATCGCGAAGGAATGCAGGCGCGGCCACCACGCTTCGGCCCGGTCGTCGTCCTCGACGCGACGGCGCGCATAGCGTGCCGCGACCGCGGCGACCAGTGACGAGTCCAGTCCGCCCGACAGCAGCACGCCGTAGGGCACGTCGGTCATAAGCTGGCGATGCACCGCGCGCTCGAAGGCCTCGCGCAGTTCCTGCTTCGCCACTTCCACACCTTGGGTCACGGCGTAATCGCGCCACGGCGCGACGTAGTAGCGCACCGGTTCGCCCCTGGAACTGTCGAAGTAATGACCCGGCGGGAACTGCGCGACATCGGCGCAGGTGTCGGCCAGGGCCTTCATTTCCGAGGCCACGCACAGGCGGCCCTCGGCATCGTGGCCCCAGTACAGCGGACATACGCCGATCGGATCGCGTGCGATCACGTAGCGCTGCCGCGGGCGGTCCCACAGGGCGAAGGCGAAGATGCCATTCAACGCGTTGAACCATGCGCCGATGTCGTCGCTGGCACTGCTTGCACCGGCTGCGTACAGCGCGTTGATGACTTCGCAGTCGGAGCCGGTCTGGAACGCATACGGCTTGGCCAGCTGCTGCTCCAACTCGCGATGGTTGTAGATCTCGCCGTTGACGGCCAGCACCAGCCCGCCATCTTCCGAGCGCAACGGCTGCGCGCCGCCGGCGGGATCGACGATCGCCAGGCGTTCGTGGACGAGGATCGTGCCTTCGTCCTGGTACACCCCGCTCCAGTCCGGTCCACGATGGCGCTGGCGTTGGGACAGCTCCAGCGCGCGTCGGCGCAGGACGTGGAGATCGTCGCCGGCCTGCAGGCCGAAAATGCCGAGGATGGAACACATGGAGGACTCCTTTGTTTTCCTGGGTTTTGAAGGGACGAAACGAAGAAGCCCGCGCTTTTGGCGCGGGCTTCGTGAGCGATTGAGCGGTCTGTAACGCGCGCTAATCGCCGGCCCGCGGGAGGCTGGCGTTATTGCGGTTGTTATTGTTCAGGCGGGCCACGGGCATGCGGCCGCGCAGCGCGGCGAAGGACATGCGATCAGGGGCCTGCAGGGATGTCATGGATCGATCCTGCTTGAGGCGGGCGCCGCTTGCAAGCGATCGTTTCTGGTGCAACGGCGGCGACGGCCACTTCGGCTAAGCTTCGTCGCGGAGGGAACACCCATGATGAAGTGGATCCGGCGGGGGCTGCTCGCCCTTTTGCTGTTGCTTGTTGTCCTGGCGGTGGCGGCCTGGTGGCTATTGCGCGGGAGCCTGCCCAAGCTCGATGGCGAACTGTCGCTGACCGGCCTGTCCGCGCCCGTGACGGTGCAGCGCGACAAGCTCGGCGTGGTCACCATCGAAGCGGCGAACCAGGCGGACGCCATGCGCGCACTCGGTTACGTGCATGCGCAGGAACGCTACTTCGAGATGGACCTGCTGCGCCGCACCGCCGCGGGCGAGCTCGCCGAACTGTTCGGCCCCATCGCGGTCGATCTCGACAAGCAACACCGCATCCATCGCTTCCGCGCCCGCGTGGACGCGAACCTCGACGAAATCGTCGGCACGCACCGGCCGCAGATGCAGGCCTATGTCGAGGGCGTCAACGCCGGCCTGGGCGATCTCAAGGTCCGGCCATGGCCTTACCTGCTGCTGCGCACGCAACCCAAGCCGTGGCGACTCAGCGATTCGCCGCTGGTCGCCTATGCGATGTACTTCGACCTGCAGGATGGCGAGAACGCACGCGAGCTGGCGCTGTGGAAGATGCGCCCGCACCTGCCGCCCGCGCTGTTCAAGCTGCTCACGCACGACGGCAGCCGCTGGGACGCGCCGTTGACAGGCGGACCACGCGGCGACGCGGCGCTGCCGACGGCGGACGAAGTCGACCTGCGCAAGCTCCCCCACCCTGCAAAGCAGGGTGAAGCGAAGCCCATGCCGCGGGTGATCGGCAGCAACAACTTCGCCGTGTCCGGGGCAGTCACCCGCGATGGCCGCGCGATCGTCGCCGACGACATGCACCTGGGCCTGCGCGCGCCGAACATCTGGTTCCGCGCGCAGTTGCATTATCCCGACGCGCAGGCCCCCGGCGGGCGCGTGGACATTGGCGGCTTCACCCTGCCCGGCCTTCCGTTCACGGTCGTGGGCAGCACTGGCCACGTGGCATGGGCTTTCACCAACAGCTATGTCGATACGCTCGACTGGGCGGTGCAGGACGTGTGCGCCGGAAAAGCGACCTCGTCGTGCGTTCCGTCGGTGCACCACGCCGAGAGGATCGCAGTGGCCGGTGCGAAGCCGGTCGACTACGACGTCGAGGAAACCGACTGGGGTCCGGTCATGGCGCACGACGCGCGCGGCCGCGCGCTGGCGTTGCGCTGGGCGGCGCACCTGCCCGGATCGCTGAACCTCAACCTGGTCGAACTGACGCACGCGCAGTCGCTGGCAGACGCCGTGGCGATCACCCGCAACGTCGCGATTCCCGCGCAGAACATGCTGATCGCCGACAGCCAGGGGCAGATCGGCTGGCGCTGGCTCGGGCCCATCCCGGTGCGCGATGCCGCGTGCGACGCGGCGCAACCCGTCGAATTCACCGGTCCGGTTTCCGCGTGTCCGGCGTGGCCCATCAGCACCTCGCGTGCGCCGCTGCTTACACCGACGCATGGACGCCTGTGGACCGCCAACAATCGCGTTGCCGGCGATGAAGTACTGAAGATGGCAGGCGATGGCGGCAGCACGCTGGGCGCGCGCGCGAAGCAGATCCGCGACGACCTGTTCGCGAAGTCGCGACTGGACGAACGCGACCTGCTCGCGGTCCAGCTCGATGACCGCGCGCTGTTCCTGCAGCCGTGGTGGCAGCTGCTGCGCGACGAAGCCGCGCGCACCAGGGCGCCAGCGATCGGCGAACTGGCAGCCGCGGCCGCGACGTGGCAGGGCCGTGCGAGCACCGATTCGGTGAGTTACCGCATCACGCGCGCCTGGCGGAGGGCCGTGAGCGATCGCGTGGTCGATGGGTTGACCGCGCCCGCGCAGGTCGCACTGGGCAAGGACTTCGTGTTGCCGGGATTGCAGCAGCAGGAAAGCTTCGTCTGGCCGCTGGTGACGCAGCGCCCCGCGCACCTGCTCTCGCCGCGCTATGCGGACTGGGATGCGCTGCTGGAAGATGCCGCACGCGAGGTGCGCGACACCCTGGAGCAGCAGGGCCCGCTGTCCGCGCGCACCTGGGGTGAACAGAACACGGCGAAGATATGCCACCCGCTGGCACGGGCCCTCCCCTCGTTCGCCCGCGGCGCCCTGTGCATGCCATTCGAATCGCTCGCGGGCGATGTCGCCATGCCGCGCGTGCAGGCGCCCGACTTCGGCGCATCCGAACGCATGGTGGTGTCGCCCGGCCACGAGGCCGACGGCATCATCCACATGCCCGGTGGCCAGAGCGGCAATCCACTGTCGCCGTTCTGGGGCGCGGGACATGACGACTGGGTGCACGGACGGCCTACACCTTTCCTGCCCGGCGCCACGCAATACAGCCTGCGAATGCGACCCGCCCCCCACACCCCCTGAGCGCCCGATCAGAGGAATGCCGCGCGCGCGGCTTGCCAAGGCGAACGACGGGGAGCGCGCTTCGTGATCAATTAAAAAGGCGGGCAAAGGCCCGCCTTCTTGTCTTCGCAATGGGGCAACCCATTCCTTACGCGAGCACCTTCTCGATCAGCTCGAGGTACAAGTCCGGCAGCCTTTCCAGGTCCGCCACGGCCACGTGCTCATCGACCTTGTGGATGCTGGCGTTCACCGGTCCGATCTCGATGCACTGCGTGCCCAGCGGCGCGATGAAACGCGCATCCGAGGTACCGCCGCCCGTGCTTTCCTCCGGCGCGGCACCACCGAATTTCTCCAGCACGTCGCGCGCCGCGGCACGCAGCGGTCCTTCCGGGGTGTGGAACGGTTCGCCACCGCGGTGCCACTGCGCCTCGAATTCCAGGCCATGCGCGCGCAGCACGGTCTCGCATTCCTGCTCCAGCTGCACCGCGCGCCAGTTCGGGTTGTAGCGCAGGTTGAACAGCACCCGCAGCTCGCCGGGAATCACGTTGTTGGCCCCCGTGCCGGCATTGATGTTGCTGATCTGCAGGCTGGTCGGCGGAAACGTCTCATAGCCATCGTCCCAGCGACGCGCGGCGAGTTCGGCCAGCGCCGGCATGGCCTGGTGGATGGGATTGCGCGCCTTCTCGGGATAGGCAACGTGGCCCTGGATGCCACGCACCGTCAGCGTCGCCGACAGCGTGCCGCGACGGCCGACGCGCAGCAGGTCGCCCAGCTTCGCCTTCGACGAGGGTTCACCGGTGATGCACCAGTCGATGCGTTCGCCGCGCTCCCGGAAGAGGTCGGCGACCTTGCGGACGCCATCGACCGCATCGCCTTCCTCGTCCGAAGTCAGCAGCAGTGCGACGCGACCGCGGTGGTCCGGATGCCTGGCCACGAAGCGCTCCAGCGCGATCACGAACGCGGCCACACTGCCCTTCATGTCAGCGGCACCGCGCCCATACAGCAGTCCGTCGCGGACTTCCGGGACAAACGGGTCGCTGGCCCAGGCCTCGCGCGGGCCCGGCGGCACGACATCGGTGTGGCCCAGCAGCACCAGGGTTTCCGCGCCTGCTCCATGCGTCGCCCACAGGTTGTCGACTTCACCGAAACGCAGGTGTTCGCAGGCAAAACCCGCGCGTCGCAGCCGCTCGGCGATCAGCCGCTGGCAGCCGGCGTCGTCCGTCGTGATCGACGGCCGGGTGATCAGTTCCTTGGTGAGGTTGACGACTTCACTCATGCCGGTCGCGCTCACTTGCCAGCCTTCATGAGGGATGTACCGAAACGCAGCTTGAAACCGTTGTCGCTGAATCCCTGCGTGATCGCTCCGTCATCGGTGACCACGACCGGACGCCGGATCAGCTGCGGATACTCCTTCAGCAGCAGTTTCCATTCCGCGTCCGAACCCGGTGCCTTGCGGTTGTCCGGCAGGGTGCGCCAGGTGGTCGACGACTTGTTGATCATCGCGTCCCAGCCGCCGAGCCTGTCCTTCCATTCGACCAGCGTTTCCGGCGACTGCCGGTTATCGCGGTAGTCGACAAACGCGTGCGCGATGCCGAAGCGGTCGAGCCACTTGCGCGCCTTCTTGCAGGTATCGCAGTTGTTGAGGCCGTAGAGAGTTGTCATGTCGGTTTCAAGTCGGGTGGCGCAACCGGTCGATGCGCAGGATCAACGCCTCGGCCACGGGATTGCGCGCGAAGGGATTGAGCTGGAACGAGGTTTTCGGAATGAATACGATCTGGTCGCCCAGCTTGCTGGCCGAACGCAGGCGCAGAGTGATGCGCCGCGGATTGGTGAACTGGCTTGAATCCACGTTCATCACACTGGCCAGCGCAATCCTATCCTCGACGCTTCCTCTCCTGACCAGCAGGTAATTGCCGCCGTCACGGACTTCGTCGGCGAGATCCCAGAGCAGCTTGCGGAACAGGAAGAACCCGAAGGCAGCCATCAGCAGCGGCTGGATCACGAACATCGGCCCCTTCCTCCATGCCCCCGTCGCTGCCCCGATTACCAGGGACAACACGAGGATTCCGAACCAGAAGGCAGGAAATATCCGTTTGATGAAGAAAGTCTGTCCCGAAGAAATTCGTTCCATGGTTTCCCTTACTCGGCCAGCCCGCGCAGCAATTCGTTGATCGAGGTCTTGGAGAGCGTCTTCTTGTCCACCTGTTTGACGATGACGGCGCAGTACAGCGAATGCGATCCGTCCTTCGCGGGCAGTTGTCCGGAAACGACCACGCTGTAAGGAGGCACGGAACCGTAGCTGATCTCGCCCGTGGCGCGGTTGTAGACGCGCGTGCTCTGGCCCAGGAAAACACCCATGCCGATCACGCTGTGATGGCCGACAACGAAGCCTTCCACCACCTCCGAACGCGCGCCAATGAAGCAATGGTCCTCGATGATCGTCGGCGACGCCTGCAGCGGTTCCAGCACGCCGCCGATGCCCGCACCGCCACTGAGGTGGCAATGCTTGCCGACCTGCGCGCAGGACCCGACCGTTGCCCACGTATCCACCATCGTGCCCTCGCCAACGTGCGCGCCGATGTTGACGAAGCTCGGCATCAGCACCACGTCCTTGCCGATGTGGGCGCCGCGGCGCGCGATCGCGCCCGGCACGATGCGGGCGCCGAGCTTGCGGAAATCGCTTTCACCGAAGCCCTCGAAGCGCGCCGGGACCTTGTCCCAGAACGGCGCCGGCTGCGCATCGACCAGCTGCATCTCGTTGACGCGGAAGTACAGCAGCACCGCCTTCTTCAGCCACTCGTTGACCTTCCAGCCACCCTTGCCATCGGGCTCGGCCACGCGGAACTCGCCTTTTTCAAGTCCGGCGATCACGCGCTCCACCGTTGGCCGCGTGGACCCGTCGATCTCGTCGAGGCTGAGCATGGCCCGGCGCTCGAATGCGCTTTCGACCATGAACTTCAGTTCTTCGACGCCCGGGCTCTTCGGTGCGGCCTTCTTAGTCACCTTGCGGGCCGTCTTCTTCTCATTCATTGCTTTTCTCCATCGAGGCAGGCGAGCAGCGTTTCCCGCAGCGCCTGCTGTTGCGTTTCGTCCAGCGGCTGGTCGCGCCGGTCGGTGATCTGGAATACGTCCTCGGCGCGTTCGCCGAAGGTGGCGATGCGCGCATCGTGCACACGCAGCCGATGCTGGCGCAGCGCCTGGGCGACATCGGCGAGCAGGCCGGGGCGGTCGGTGCAGACGAGGCTCAGCATCGTGCGCTCGGCGCTGCCGCCGGCCACGCGGTCGAAACCGATGTGCGCGGCAATGCGGAAATGGCGCAGATGCCGTGGCTGTGCACGCCGCGTCGGACGGATGTCATCGAGCGAGCCGGCCAGTGCGTGGGCCAGGCGCAGTTCGACCTCTTCAGCGCTCGGCGTCTGGCGCGGATCGGCCGGCATGACCTGGAAGCTGTCGAACACCATGCCGTGCGGACCATCGAGCACGCGGGCCTGCTGGATGGCGAGGCCGAGGCGATCGAGCGTGGCCACGATCGCGGCGAACAGGCCGTCGCGGTCGGGGGAATGGACAAACACTTCCAATGCACCCTCGCTGCCGCTGACCGGACGGGCGCGCACGCAGCCCTCGCCCACGGCAAGTTCGCGCAGCGATGCCGCCTGCCAGGCGATCTGGTCCGGGCGGCCGCGCTCGAAGCCGATCTGCGGCATGCGCGCGAACAGCGCGTCCACCTCGGCATCACTGCTGCCAAACGCCGTGAGCGTGGCACGCGCGCCGTTGCGCGTTTCCGCGCTGCGTTCCCCGACCGCGACGGGATTCTCCAGCCCGCGACGCAGGGCCAGGCGCGTGGCGGTGTACAGGTCGGCCATCAGCCGGTCCTTCCACGCGTTCCACAGTTTCGGTGACGTGCCGGCGATGTCGGCGCAGGTCAGCAGGTACAGGTTGTCCAGGCGTTCGCGATCGGCAACGCGCGTGGCGAAGCGGTGGATTACCTCGGGATCGGCGATGTCCTGCTTCTGCGCGGTCATCGACATCAGCAGGTGCTGGCGCACCAGCCATTCCACCAGGGCGGTGTCGCCTTCGGACAATCCGTGCGCTTCGCAGAACTCGCGCGCATCGACGGCGCCCAGTTCGGAGTGGTCCCCGCCACGGCCCTTGGCGATGTCGTGGAACAGGCCTGCGAGCAGCAGCACTTCCGGCTTGCGCAGTCGCGGCCACACCTGGTGCGCGAGTGCGAAGCGCTCATCAGGCTCGCCGGAGGCGAACGCGGCGAGGTTCTTCAGTACCGCGAGCGTGTGCTGGTCCACCGTGAACACATGGAAGAGGTCGAACTGCATGCGCCCGGAGACACTCGCGAACGCGGGAATCCAGCGCCCCAGGACACCCAGGCGCGCCATGCGCTTGAGGGTCTCCACGGCCTGTGGACCGCGCAGCAGGCGCATGAATCGCTGGCGCAATGCGGGGCTCGCTTCGTTGTAGGCCGGAATGAGCGGCAGGGCCTCGGCGAGTGCACGCGCGGTGCGCGAATGCAGGCCGCGCGCATCCTCGCGCGCTGCCCAGAGCGCGAACAGGGCGAAGACATGGCCTGCGTCGTGTGGCCACGCCGCATCGCGCGCAGCGAGGTACCCGCGACGCAGTTCGAACAGGTCGTCGATCGCTTCGGGCGTGGCCTCGCCCTCCGACTGCTCCTCGAAACGCTGCAACAGCCGGTCGCCGATGCGCAACACCAGCGCGGCGCTGCGGTAGAAGCCCTGCATCATCTGTTCGACGGCAAGATTATCGGCGCTGTCGACGTGGCCAAGGCGTGCGGCCAGCAGTTTCTGGTAGTCGAAGCGCAGGCGCTCCTCGCGCTTGCCGGCCACCAGGTGCAGGCCGAAGCGCAGGCGCGACAGAGCGCGGCGCTCGCGTTCGAGCGTCGCGAATTCATCGGCGCCCAGCTGGCCGATCGCCATCAGCGAATCGGGATCCCAGGTGCCGATGATGCGCAGCGCCATCCAGCGGAATGTCTGCACATCGCGCAGGCCGCCCGGGCCTTCCTTGAGGTTCGGTTCGAGGTTGTCCGCGGTGTCGCCGAACCGGGCATGGCGCGCGCGCTGCTCTTCGCGCTTGGCTGCGTAGTAATCGCGCGGCGGCCAGATCAGCTGGGGAGAAACCGCGGCAGCCAGTTGCGACGCCGCGTCGAGATCGGCGGCCAGCACCCGCGCTTCCAGCAGGGCCGTAAGTACGGTGATGTCCTCGTGCGCGGCGCGCGTGCACTCGGCTGCGGAACGCACGGCATGGCCGACCGGCAGTCCGGCATCCCATAGCAGGGTGAAGAAACGGGCGAGCGCGTCCGCATGCCCGGCCTGCGCATCGGCCTCGCCAAGCACCAGCAGGTCGATGTCCGATTGCGGGAAGAGTTCACCGCGGCCATAGCCGCCCACCGCGAACAGCGACAGGACGGCATCCTGCGGCAGGCAGTGCGACCACGCCTCGCGCACCACGGCATCGACTTTCTGCGCGCGCGCAGCGAGCAGGCGGTCGATATCACCGTTGTCGTCGAAGCGCGCGGCCAGTGCGGCGTCGTTCTCGGCGATCGCGCTGCGCGTCGCCGCGGCCCACTGCGCATCGGCGACCGGATCGTGCTGGTCGGTCGCCGGTGTGCTCACAGGTCGTTGTCGTCGCCCGGCAATCGCGTGAGGATCTCGACGCCGGTTTCGGTCACCGCCACCGTGTGCTCCCATTGCGCGGACAACTTGCGGTCCTTGGTGACCACGGTCCAGCCATCCGGCAACAACTTGGTATGGCGCTGGCCTTCGTTGATCATCGGTTCGATCGTGAAGGTCATGCCCGGCTTCAACACGAGTCCTTCGCCCGGGCGGCCGTAATGCAGCACCTGCGGATCCTCGTGGTAGACCTTGCCGATGCCGTGTCCGCAGTACTCGCGCACGACGCTGAAGCGTTCGCCTTCCGCGTACTGCTGGATGGCGTTGCCGATATCGCCCAGGGTCGCACCCGGCTTGACCGTGCGGATGCCGCGGAACATGGCCTCGCGGGTGACGTCGACCAGCCGCTTCGACATCACCGACGGCATGCCGGCGATGTACATGCGGCTGGTATCGCCGTGCCAGCCATCCTTGATCACGGTGACATCGATATTGATGATGTCGCCGTCCTTGAGGATCTTGGCCTCGCTCGGGATGCCATGGCAGATGACGTTGTTGACCGACGTGCAGATCGTCGCCGGAAAGCCCTTGTAGCCGACGTTGGCCGGTATGGCGTTCTGGACCTTGACGATGTGGTCGTGGCAGATGCGGTCGAGCTCGGCCGTGGACACGCCGGGCTTCACGTGGGGGGCGACGACCTGCAGCACTTCGGCGGCCAGGCGGCCAGCGACGCGCATCTTCTCGATCTCGTCCGGGGTCTTGATGGTGATGGGCATCCGTGAATTATCGCCCATGTAGGGCCAGGCTTGGCCCGCCCCCGCGGCAGGTGGGCCTAGTGAAGGGACCTTTCGACCTCCGGGAGGACCGATCCGGCGGGCTCCCGGGCCATCGTTGGCCGCGAGGTTGCCCGGGACCGGCGGGACCGGCATAATTCCGCGGCTCTGTGGCCTGCCACGGACCGCCACGCCGGGCGACACCGGCGAATACACACCCGCTGCCACAGCCCGTGCCGGGGTGCTCCAGGTCCAACAGGACCGGAGTTCGGCCACGGAAGCAGCGGGGAGGCCCAACCCCGGAACCGTCGCCTTCAATGGCGAGCCGTCCTTAGATGTGTCGCTCATCCTGAGCCCATCGAAGGAGGCCGGTTCCTCATCGGAGTAATGCAATGCCCCAGATCACCATGCGCCAGATGCTGGAAGCCGGCGTCCATTTCGGCCACCAGACCCGTTACTGGAACCCCAAGATGGGTCCGTACATCTTCGGTGCCCGCGGCAAGATCCACATCATCAACCTCGAGAAGACCGTTCCGCTGTTCAACGACGCGATGAACTTCATCTCGGGCGTTGCGCAGAAGCGCGGCGTCATCCTGTTCGTCGGCACCAAGCGCTCCGCGCGCGACGCGATCAAGGAAGAAGCCGAGCGTTGCGGCCAGCCGTTCATGACCCAGCGCTGGCTGGGCGGCACCCTGACCAACTTCGCCACCGTGAAGAAGTCGGTCGCCCGCCTGAAGGAACTGGAAGCCGCTGAAACCGACGGCACCTTCCAGAAGCTGGTCAAGCACGAAGTGCTGACCCTGCGCCGCGAGCGCGAGAAGCTGCAAGCCTCGCTGGGCGGCATCAAGGAAATGAACCGCCTGCCCGACGCCCTGTTCGTGATCGACGTCGGCCACGAAGACATCGCCATCAAGGAAGCCAAGAAGCTCGGCATCCCGGTGATCGCGGTCGTCGACACCAACTACGATCCGGAACTGGTCGACTACGCCATCCCGGGCAACGACGACGCCATCCGCGCCGTGCAGCTGTACGCCCGCGCCGCCGCCGACTCGGTGCTGGAAGGCAAGGCCGCCGCCCCGCAGGCCGCTTCGGTCCGTGAGGAAGAGTTCACCGAAGCCGCTGCCGAAGGCGACGACAAGGCCCCGCGTGGCCGTGCCCCGGCCAAGAAGGCCCCGGCCAAGAAGGCCGAAGCCGCCGAGTAAGACTCGCCGGCTTCACAACCAGCGAGTTGCGGSCGCGCCAAGCTGCGCGGCCGCAACAATCGCATTCGCGTTGCGCGGGCCATGGCCTGCCACGCCATTCCGGCAAGCCGAGGCTTGCCCTACAAATTTTCCGAGGTAACCCCCATGGCAGAAATCACCGCTTCCCTGGTCAAGGAACTGCGCGAGCGCACTGGCGCCGGCATGATGGAGTGCAAGAAGGCACTCACCGAGAACAACGGCGACATCGACGCCGCGGCCGAATGGCTGCGCAAGTCGGGCCTCGCCAAGGCCGACAAGAAGGCCAGCCGCGTCGCCGCCGAAGGCCGCATCGCGGTCGCCCAGGATGGCGGCAAGGCCGTGCTGGTCGAGATCAACTCGGAAACCGACTTCGTCGCCAAGGACGTCAACTTCATCGGCTTCGCCGATGCCGTCGCCAAGGCTGCGCTGACGTCTGGCGCCGCCGACGTCGACGCCCTGAAGGCCGCCAAGCTGCCGTCCGGTGAAACCGTCGAGGAAACCCGCGCTGCCGCCATCGCCAAGCTCGGCGAGAACATCCAGGTGCGTCGCATGGCCACCATCAGCACCGGCAACAACGTCGCCGCCTATGTGCACGGCGGCAAGATCGGCGTGCTGGTCGAGGTCAAGGGCGGCGACATGGACCTGGCCCGTGGCATCGCGATGCACATTGCCGCGATGAACCCGCCGTACAACAAGGCGGCCGACGTGCCGGCCGAGTTCGTTGCGAAGGAAAAGGAAATCGAGCTGGCCAAGATGTCCGACAAGGACAAGGCCAAGCCGGCCGAGATCCTCGAGAAGATCATCAGCGGCAAGATCGCCAAGATCGTCAACGAGGTCACCCTGTACGGCCAGCCGTACGTGCTGAACAGCGACCAGACAGTCGAGCAGGCGGTGAAGGCCGCCGGCGCCGACGTCGTCGGTTTCCAGCGCCTGGTGGTTGGCGAAGGCATCGAGAAGGTGGTTGAGGATTACGCCGCCGAAGTCGCCAAGGCGATGCAGGTCTAAGCGACCCGGCCATCGTGGTTCGATCACGAGAAACCCGCGGGAAACCGCGGGTTTCTCTTTTTTCTACTCCCCACTTGCGGGGAGAAGATGCCCGCAGGGCAGAAGAGGGGGAGCGAGCGTAGCGAGTTGCTCTTCGCTTGCGGAGCAAAGGCAACAGCTACAGCAGCTCGCTGCGCTCGCCTCCCCTCACCCGCCCTGCGGGCACCCCCTCCCCGCAAGCGGGGAGAGGGACCTGGCATCGGCTACAATTCCGCCGTTTGCATCCCGCGCCGCCAACCCCGAGGTCGCCATGTCCCAGCTCGCCTATCGCCGTGTCCTGCTGAAACTGTCCGGCGAGGCGCTGATGGGGAACGAGGATTACGGCATCGACCCGGTGGTGCTCAACCGCCTTGCGCGCGAGGTGATCGAGGCGCAGCAAGCCGGGGCCGAAGTGGCGCTGGTGATCGGCGGCGGCAACATCTTTCGCGGCGCGGGCCTCGCGGCCGGTGGCATGGACCGCGTCACGGGCGACCAGATGGGCATGCTGGCGACGGTGATCAACGCACTGGCGATGCAGGACGCCCTCGAAAAGCTCGGCGCCAAGTGCCGGGTGATGAGCGCCATCAAGATCAACGACGTGTGCGAGGACTACATCCGCCGCCGCGCCGTGCGCCATCTCGAGAAGGGCCGCCTGGCCATCTTCGCCGCCGGCACCGGCAACCCCTTCTTCACTACCGACTCGGGCGCAGCGCTGCGCGCGATCGAGATCGGTGCCGACCTGCTGCTCAAGGCGACCAAGGTCGATGGCGTGTACGACAAGGATCCGAAGAAGCACGCCGATGCGGTGCGCTTCGACAAGCTCACCTACGACGAAGTCATCGCCCGCAACCTGCAGGTGATGGACACCGCGGCCTTCGCACTGTGCCGCGACAGCGACCTGCCGCTGCGCATCTTCGACATGAGCCAGCCGGGCGTGCTGCTGCGCATCCTGCGCGGCGAAAACATCGGCACGCTGGTGCGCGGACGCAACGCCGGCCTGTAACGGGCGGACGCTTTCCCCATACAGGTCCGGATGCGAATCCGGCCGCAATAGTGTTGCGGCCCTGCCGCATGACAGGATCGGGCATGGGCCTCGGACACCACCACGACCACGACGGGCATGGCAATGGCCATAGCCATGGCAGCAGCACACGCGCCTTTGCCGTCGTCACCCTGATCAACCTCGCCTACACGGTGCTGGAGGCCGGTTACGGCTTCGCCACCAATTCGCTGGCGCTGCTCTCCGATGCGCTGCACAACCTGGGGGACGTCCTGGGGCTCGCACTGGCCTGGGGCGCTGCCGTCATCGCGAAACGCGCCCCTACCGCGCGCCACACCTACGGCTGGCGCCGCGCCACCCTGCTGTCGCCCCTGGCGAATGCGCTGTTGCTGGTAGCGTTTTCCGGCGCGCTGGGCTGGGAAGCGATCCGGCGTTTTTCCGCACCGCCGGAAATCCCCGCCCTGCCGGTGATCATCGTTGCCGCGATCGGCATCGCGGTGAACCTGGGCGCCGCGTGGTTCGTGCGCGATGGCCACGACCATGACCTCAACCGTCGCGGTGCCTTCCTGCACCTGGTCGCCGACGCCGCGGTTTCGCTGGCCGCGGTGTTCGCCGGTACGGGCATGCTGTGGCTGGGCTGGGAATGGCTGGATCCGGTGACCGCACTGCTCATCGGCGCCGTAGTCGCGCTGGGGGCTTTCGGGCTGCTGCGCGAGAGCTTCAACGCCGCGATGGATGCGGTTCCGCGCGGCATCGACCAGGCCGAAGTGCAGGCCTACCTCGCTTCGCAACCGGGCGTTGCAGCCGTGCACCACCTGCACATCTGGTCGCTGGGCGCGGGCGAGGTCGCAATGACCGCGCACCTGGTTCGCCCCGACGACCGCGACCACGACGCCTTCATCGACCGCATCAACAGCGAGCTGGACGACCGCTTCGGCATCAACCATCCCACGCTGCAGGTCGAGCGAGGGGCGGGATGCGAGCACGACCGCCACGATCGCGCGCCGCACGCCCACTGAAGGCGGCCCCGCCTGCGGATTTCCGCGGAATTTCGGCCCACCGCCTTCCCGCCGCTATAATCCCGCGCCTATCGATGCGCCTCCGGGCGCACCATCCACTACAGGACCGGAGCCGGCGATGCTCAACGAGATCAAGAAAGACGCCCAGACCCGCATGGCCAAGAGCGTCGATGCGCTGCGCCACGACCTCGTGAAGGTACGCACGGGCCGCGCTTCGGCCGGACTGGTCGACTCGATCAAGGTGAACTACTACGGCTCCGAGATGCCGCTGAGCCAGGTCGCCAGCGTCGCCGTCTCCGACGCACGCTCGCTGACGATCACGCCGTGGGAAAAGCAGATGGTCAGCGCGGTCGAGAAAGCGATCCTGGCTTCGGACCTGGGCCTCACCCCCAACACCGCCGGCACCGTGATCCGCCTCAACCTGCCCGCCCTCACCGAAGAGCGCCGCAAGGAGCTCTCCAAGCATGTGCACGGCGAGGGCGAGGATGCCAAGGTCGCCATCCGCAACATCCGCCGCGACGCCAACAGCCAGGTCAAGGAACTCCTGAAGGAAAAGAAGGTGACCGAGGACGAGGCGACGCGCACCGAAGGCGAGATCCAGAAGATCACCGACAGCGCGATCAAGGACGTCGACGACGTGGTGAAGGCGAAGGAACAGGAACTGATGGCGGTCTGACGGTTCGCCGGAACTGGAATGGGGACGGCGCATCGACCACGGCCGTCCTGCCCATGAGCGCCCCTGCGATCACCCGTTCCCACCTGCCACGCCCAGCTTGATGAGCACGATTCCCCGCCATCTCGCCGTCATCATGGACGGCAACGGCCGCTGGGCGCAGCGACGCCGCCGGCCACGCATGATCGGCCACCGCGCCGGCGCGCGTACGGTCAACCTGTGCATCGATTTCTGTCTCGAAACCGGCATCGAGGCGCTCACCCTGTTCGCGTTTTCCAGCGAGAACTGGGGACGTCCTGAGGACGAAGTCGGTGCATTGATGAAGCTGTTCCTGGGTGCGCTCGAACGCGAGGTCGACGAACTCGACCGTCGCGGCGTGCGCATCCGCTTCATCGGCGAGCGCGAACGCTTCGCCGAAGCCATCCGTGCGCGCATGGCCGCCGCGGAAGTGCAGACCGCCGGCAACACGCGCCTGCACCTGACCATCGCCGCCAGCTACGGCGGCCGCTGGGACATCGCACAGGCCGCACGTTCCCTCGCCCGCGACGTCGCCGCCGGTCGCCTCGATCCCGAAGCGATCGACGAAACCCTGCTCGCCGCCCGTGTCGCCCTTGCCGACCTGCCCGCGCCCGACCTGTTCATCCGTACCGGCGGCGATACGCGGGTCAGCAACTTCCTGTTGTGGCAGCTGGCCTATACCGAGTTGTGGTTCACCGAAACGTTGTGGCCGGAGCTGGATGCCGCCACACTGCGACGCGCCCTGGACGACTATGCCAGCCGCGAGCGCCGATTCGGCCTCACCGGTGAGCAGGTCGCGGGCATGCAGCCACGAGAGAACAACGAATGACGAAAACCCGCCTGCTGGCTGCCCTGATCATGGCTCCGGTCGCGATCGCCGCGATCCTGCTTCTGTCGACGCCGTGGATCGTGGCGTTGGCGGCCGTGATTTTTCTCGCCGGCCTGTGGGAGTGGTTCGAACTCGCGGAGATCGAGGACACTCTCGCCCGCACTGTATTGCTGGTTGCGCACCTGGCGCTGATGGTGGCGATCGTGTGGGCGTCGCGATCGGTGGGAGGTTACAGCTACTTCCTGTTCAAGCTCGCAAGCGTGATCGGCGTGGTGTGGTGGTTCTTCGCGCTGCTGTGGCTGCGCAACTACAACTTCGCCAGCAACCACCAAACCTGGGCGCGCTTCTTCAAGCTGGCTGCGGGCGCACTGGCCGTGCTGCCTGCCTGGTGCGCGCTGGCGTGGCTCCATTCCGGCGAACCCAGGAGTCCCGGCAGTGGCAACAATGGCCACATCTGGTTGTTCACCGCGCTGGCGATCGTGTGGGCCGCCGACAGCGCCGCATATTTCGCTGGCCGCCACTACGGCGGCACGCTGTTCAAGGACCGCAAGCTGGCGCCACGGGTTAGTCCGAACAAGACCTATGAGGGCCTGATCGGTGGCGTGGTGGGCGGCGTGCTGGTCGGGGTCTGCGGATCGCTGCTGGCCGGCGCGACCGGCGCGCAGCTGCCGCTGGTCGCCCTGGTCGCGCTGGCGGCCGTGCTCGCCTCGGTCATCGGCGACCTGTACGAGAGCCTGCTCAAGCGCCATGCGGGCGTGAAGGATTCGGGCCACCTGATTCCTGGCCATGGTGGCATCCTCGACCGCATCGACGGCGTGCTGGCCGCCCTGCCCGTGTTCGCGGTGGGCAAGGCGATGTTTGGCTTCTGAAGCCGTGCCGAACGCGCGTTCGGCATGGCGGTGATCTGATCCGATGTCCCAGCTTCCTGCCCGCAACATCGCCGTGTTCGGCGCCACCGGTTCGATCGGGGCGTCGGCGCTGGACGTGATCGCGCGCCACCCCGATCGCCTGCGCGCCACGGTGCTCGCCGCCGGCAGCAAGGTCGATGCACTGCTGGCGCTGTGCCGCACGCATCGTCCGCTGCACGCGGTCATTGCCGATGCCACGCAGTTCGACGCCCTGCGCACGGGACTTCGCGAAGCCGGGCTCGACACGCAGCCGCACGCGGGCGAACAGGCCCTCGAGGACCTCGCCGCCAGCGAGCATTGCGACACCGTGGTCGCGGCGATTGTCGGGGCCGCGGGACTGCCTTCGACCCTGGCCGCGGCAAAGGCAGGCAAGCGCCTGCTGCTCGCCAACAAGGAATCGCTGGTACTCGCGGGCGAACTGCTGATGCAGGCCGCCCACGACAGCGGCGCCGTGATCGTGCCGATCGACAGCGAGCACAACGCGATCTTCCAGTGCCTTCCCGACGCCCATGCACATGCCGGCCTCAAGCGCATCGTGCTCACCGCGTCGGGCGGGCCGTTCCGCGGCCGCCATCGCGCGGAACTGGGCAGCGTCACTCCCGAACAGGCCATCGCACATCCCAAATGGTCGATGGGCCCGAAGATTTCCGTCGATTCGGCCACGTTGATGAACAAGGGGCTCGAAGTCATCGAGGCGCACCACCTGTTCGGCGCGCCGCGCGAGTCCATCGACGTGCTCGTGCATCCACAGAGCCTGGTGCATTCCCTGGTCGAGTTCATCGATGGCTCGACGCTCGCGCAGCTCGGATTGCCCGACATGCGCACCGCCCTGGCCGTTGGTTTCGCCTGGCCGCAGCGCATCGCCTCCGGCGTGCAGGGCCTGGACCTGCTGCAGCATGGCCGCCTCGATTTCGAAGCGCCCGACCTCGATGCCTTCCCCTGCCTGCGGCTTGCGTTCGAAGCCCTGCAGGCCGGGGGAACCGCGCCCGCGATGCTCAACGCCGCCAACGAAGTTGCCGTTTCAGCCTTTCTTCAGCGGCGGATCGCTTTCCTGTCCATTCCCGCACTGGTGGAAGCTACCCTTGATGCGTTGCCCGCCACCGCCGCCAACTCGCTGGACGTCCTGCGCGAAGCCGACGCGGCCGCACGCCGCCATGCCAGCGCGGCGGTAGCCTGATGCACGCGTCCCACCGCCACGCGAGGTGCCGATGATGAGTGAGGTCATTGGCTCGATCTGGTGGCTGCTGGTAAGCCTGGGCGTGCTCGTCACCTTCCACGAATTCGGCCACTACTGGGTCGCGCGCCGCTGCGGCGTCAAGGTGCTGCGCTTCTCGGTAGGCTTCGGCAAGCCGCTGTGGCTGCACCGCGGCAAGGACGGCACGGAATACGTGATCGCGGCGATCCCGCTGGGCGGTTACGTGAAGATGCTCGGCGAACACGACCCGGATACGCCGGTTCCCGCCGACCAGCTGGCGCAGTCGCACGATCGCCAGCCGGTGTGGAAGCGGATGGCCATCTCCCTCGCCGGCCCGGCGGCGAACCTGATCCTGTGCGTGCTGCTGCTGTGGGGCATGTTCGTTCTCGGCCGCCCGGATTTCGCGCCGGTGGTGGGCGCGGCCGAAGGCATGGCCGCCGCCGCGGGGCTGCATCGGGGCGACGAAATACTGAGCGTGGACGGGCGCGACACGCCCACGTGGAGCGAGGTCAGCATGGGCCTGCTTGCCGCCGCGCTGGACCGCAAGGACACCACGGTCCGTGTGCGCGAGCCTGGCGGCACCGAGGCCGAGCGCATGTTCCGGCTCTCACGCCTCCCCCGCGACTTCGACGAAACCCGCGCGTTGCAGCAGTTGGGGTTGCGCGGCCGGCACGAAGCCGTCGCGCCCGTGATCGGCACCGTGCTTCCTGGCAAGCCCGCCTGGGGCGTGCTGGCCGAGGGCGACCGCATCACCGCCATCGACGGCGAGCCGACGCTCTCGTACGAGGACATCGTCCGGTTGGCGCAGCGGCTGGGCGAGGAGAAGCGCGAAGCGATGGTGGAAGTGCAGCGCGGCGAGGACCGCCTGGCCTTGCCGCTGCAGCCGGCCCTGATCCGGACCAGGGATGGCAAGCCGCAGTGGGGCTTCGGCGTGGAGTTGGTGGCATCCGAGCCAAAGAAGGACGCGGTGCTGCGCTACGGCCCGGTCGCCGCGATCCCGGCGGCATTCTCGGAGGCCGCCCACCAGACCCACGAACTGTTCGCGACGTTCACCCGGGCCTTCCGGGGCACGGTTTCAGCCCGCAATACCGTCGCGGGCCCGATCACCATCGCGCGGGCCAGCAACTACTTCGCGCAACAGGGACCCGCGCACTTCCTGATGTTGCTTGCCCTGCTTTCGCTCAGTCTGGGCATCCTGAACCTGCTGCCGATCCCAATCTTGGACGGCGGTCACCTGCTGTATTACCTTATCGAGCTGGTCAAAGGCAGCCCGGTCAGTGAGCGGGTGATGGCCGCCGGCAATTTTGTCGGCCTGGCCTTGATCGCCGGCCTCATGGGCCTGGCGTTCTACAACGACATCGTGAACAACCTGGTGCGGTGATGCTGACGGCGGTGAAGGAAACCGCAGAGGGATCTACCCGGCCGGGAACCAGTTCAGGAAGGACTTGTCCGACCAACGATTCGATGACCAACGCTTCTACCGCGATGCCCATCCAGGGCACCCGCACCCCCAACCGGATTTGATGATGACGCGACTTCCCAATCGCCGCCTGCTTGCCCTTGCCCTCACTGCAGCGATGGCGCCGGCACTTCCCGCGCTGGCACAGTCGGCCGATCCGTTCGCGCCAGCCGAAGCACCCGCGGCGAATTCGCCGCTGGCTTCCGCCGGCGCGTTCACCGTCAGCGACATCCGCGTCGACGGCCTGCAGCGCATCTCGGCGGGTACCGTCTTCACCTACCTCCCGATCGAGCGTGGCGACACGGTCGACTCGACCAAGGCCGCCACCGCCATCCGCGCGCTGTACAAGACCGGCTTCTTCGACGACGTCCAGATCGACCGCCAGGGCAGCATCCTGGTCGTTACCGTGCAGGAACGTCCGGCGATCAACAAGCTCACCGTCACCGGCAACAAGGACATCAAGACCGAGGACCTGATGAAGGGTCTGAAGGAAAACGGGATGGCTGAAGGCGACACCTTCAACCGCCTGGTGCTGGACAAGATGAGCCTGGAGCTCACCCGCCAGTACCAGAACCGCGGCAAGTACAACGTCGAGATCACTCCGTCGGTGTCGCGCCTGGACCGCAACCGCGTCGATGTCACCATCACGGTGAAGGAAGGCAAGGCCGCGCGCATCCAGCACATCAACCTGGTGGGCAACGAGAAGTTCGCCGACAAGGACATCCTGGACTCGTGGGAGTCCGGCGAGCACAACTGGCTGAGCTGGTACCGCCGCGACGACCAGTATTCGCGCGAAAAGCTCTCGGGCGACCTGGAAAAGCTCAACAACTACTACCTCGACCGCGGCTACATCGATTTCAACATCGATTCCACGCAGGTCTCGATCAGCCCCGACCGCCGCGACATGTTCCTCACCGCCGGCGTGAGCGAGGGCGACCAGTACAAGGTGTCCTCGGTCCAGCTGACCGGCGACACCGTGCTGCCGAAGGAAGAGTTGCAGTCGATGGTGCTGGTCCACGAAGGCCAGATCTTCTCGCGTCGCCTGCTGGAACTGACTTCCGACTCCATCGTCGCCACCCTGGGCAACGTCGGTTACGCCTTCGCCCAGGTCAACCCGGTGCCGGATGTCGACCGCGAGGCCAAGACCGTGGGCATCAGCCTCCAGGTCGTGCCGGGCCCGCGCGTCAATGTGCGCAGCGTCGTGTTCAAGGGCAATACGCGCACCAGCGACGAGGTCATGCGCCGCGAGATGCGCCAGTTCGAGGGCAGCTGGTACTCGCAGGCCGCCATCGACCGCTCCAAAATCCGCCTGCAGGGCCTGGGCTACTTCGAGACGGTCGATATCGAGAGCAAGCCGGTAGAAGGCACCAACGACAAGGTCGACGTCGTCGTCAACGTCAAGGAAACCTCGTCGGGCAGCTTCGTCTTCGGCGTGGGTTACTCGCAGCTCAGCGGCCTGAGCACCCAGATCCAGCTGTCGCAGGAAAACTTCCTCGGCACCGGCAACCGCGTGTCGGTACAGGCCCAGCGCAGCTCCTACCAGTCGCGCTACGACTTCTCGTTCCTCAACCCGTACTTCCTCGATAACGGGATGACGCTGGGCTACAACGTGTGGTGGCGCTCGCTCGATTACTCCGACTTCGGTACCGCGCAGTACAACAGCGACAGCGGCGCCGGCCAGGTGGTACTGGGCTTCCCGATCAGCGAGACCGATACGATTTCCGGCCTGTTCGGCATCGACACGAACAAGATCAACATCACAAACAGCACGCCGGCACCGATTGTCGATTACCTCAAGGCACTCGACGCCGAAACGTTCCACGCCTGGCGCGGGGAACTGGGCTGGTCGCGCAATTCGCTGGACAACCTGCTGACGCCCTCGCGCGGCATGCAGCAGCGCATCTGGCTGGAAACCACGCTGCCGGGTTCGACCGTCGAGTACTACAAGCTCCAATACAACATTTCGAAGTTCTGGCCGCTGTCGCGCCACCTCGTGCTCAACACCCGCGCCGAGCTCGGCTACGGCGACAGCTACGGTAACGCCACCACCCGCAACCTCTGCTTCCAGAGTCTGCCCCCGGCGCAGGACACGGATGGCGACGGGAAAGTGGACTTCCAGCCGCCGCGTCCAGCACCGAGCGACCCGTGCATCACCTCGTCGCCCGACTTCGAAAAAACGGTCACCGCCGACGGCCTGCCCTTCTTCGAGAACTTCTACGCCGGTGGCGTGCGCTCGGTGCGCGGCTTCCGCGACAACACGCTGGGCCCGCGTGAGGCGCCGTTCGCCGGCAGCACGTTCCTGCAGCCGGTCGGCGGCGCGGTGAAGACCACCGGCGCGCTGGAAATGTACTTCCCGACCCTGCTCGACACGCCCGCGGCCCGCGCCTCGGCGTTCGTCGACTTCGGCAACGTCTTCAAGGACGTCGACAGCTGGGATGCGGGCGAACTGCGCGCTTCCACGGGCCTGGCGCTGATGTGGCGCTCGCCGATGGGACCGATCTCGATCAGCTACGCCTTCCCGCTGCGCAAGGAAGACAACGACGAGATCGAGCGCCTGCAGTTCACCTTCGGCGGTACGTTCTGACCTGGCGCTTGCCGACGTGGGCCAGCCTTCCTACAGCGCGGCCGAACTGGCCGAGCGTTTCGGCCTCGAACTGAAGGGTGATGGCGCCGTGCGCGTGCACGGCGTCGGCACGCTGGCCCGCGCGCAGGCCGGGCAGCTCGCCTTCCTGGCCAACAGCAAGTACCGCAACCAGCTGGCCGAATCGCAGGCGAGCGTGATCACGATGCGCGCGGAAGACGCGACCGGCCACGCGGGCACGGTCCTGGTCGCGCGCGATCCATACGCTGCGTTCGCCCGGATGTCGGCGCTGTTCGAACCCAGGCCGCTGCGTCCCGCGGGTATCCACGCATCCGCCGACATCGCCGCCGACGCGCATGTCGACCCCAGCGCCCATGTGGGCGCGTTCGTCAGCATCGGTCCGCGCAGCCGCGTGGAAGCGGGCGCCGTGATTGGTCCCGGCTGCGTGATCGGCGATGACTGCGTGGTCGGCGCCGGCAGCGAACTCGTCGCGCGCGTCACCCTGGTCACGCGCGTGCGCCTGGGCCAGCGCGTGACCGTGCATGCTGGCGCGGTGCTCGGCGCCGCAGGCTTCGGCCTGGCGATGGAAGGCGGCAAGTGGTTGAACGTGCCGCAACTGGGTGGCGTGGCCATCGGCGACGATTGCGAGATCGGCGCCAACACCACGATCGACCGCGGCGCGATCGAGGACACCGTGCTCGAGGAAGACGTGCGCCTCGACAACCAGATCCAGATCGGCCACAACGCCTTCATCGGCGCGCATACCGCGATGGCGGGCTGCGCGGCCGTGGCCGGAAGCGCCAGGATCGGGCGCTACTGCCTCATCGGCGGTGGCGCGGGCGTGCTGGGCCACCTCGAAGTCTGCGACAAGGTCATGGTCACGGCGATGAGCCTGGTGACCCACTCCATCCGCGAGCCCGGTGAATACTCCTCCGGCACCCCGCTGATGGACAACCGCAGCTGGCGCAGGAACGCCGCGCGCTTCAAGCAGCTGGATGCCCTTGCCCGCCGCATCGGGCGGGGACAAGTCGGGAAGGACCCGGAAGACCCGGACGATCAATCGCGCTAATCTGCGCGCCATACGGACGCGCATGTGACGCCGAAGCGGGATAATTGCAGATTCGCTTCGCGCCTTCCGTGCGCCAGGAAATGATGATGACCCAGCCCGTGCAACTACCGGTCGACGTGACCACCATCCAGAAGCTACTGCCGCACCGCTATCCGTTCCTGCTGGTGGATCGCGTGGTGGAGCTGGAGCCGCACAAGCGCGTGCTGGCGTACAAGAACGTCACCTGCAACGAGCCCTTCTTCAACGGCCATTTCCCGGGCCATCCGGTGATGCCGGGCGTGCTGGTCATCGAGGCGTTGGCGCAGGCCGGCGGCCTGCTCACCCAGCTGTCGGGCCATGACACCAAGGGCAACCTGTTCTACCTGGTCAAGGTGGACAACGCCCGTTTCGCCAGGATGGTGGTGCCCGGCGACAGGCTCGAACTCGACGTCACGCTCAAGCGCACCATCCGCAACATGGCGTTGTACGTCGGCGTCGCCCGGGTCGATGGCGAGGTAGCCGCCAGCGCCGAGATCCTTTGCGCCGAGGTCAAGAACGAGGCATGACCGCGACGACTCCGCCCGTGGTCCATCCCACCGCCGTCGTCGAAGCCGGCGTGAAACTTGGCGCGGGCGTGCGCGTCGGTCCGTTCTGCTACATCGGCGAAGGCGTCGAAGTCGGCGACAACACCAGCTTCGGCCCGCATTGCAGCGTGCTGGGTCCGACCAGGATCGGCCGCGACAACCGCTTCATGGGCCACTGCGCGATCGGCGGCGAACCGCAGGACAAGAAATACGCGGGCGAACGCGTGGAACTGTCCATCGGCGACCGCAACGTCTTCCGCGAGTTCTGCACCGTCAACCGCGGCACCAGCGGGGGTGGCAACACCACCAGCATCGGCAACGACAACTGGTTCCTCGCCTATACGCACGTCGCGCACGACTGCCACGTCGGCAACCACTGCGTGTTTTCCAACAACGCCACGCTGGCCGGCCATGTGACCGTGGGCGACCACGTCATCCTCAGCGGCTTCGCCGGCATCCACCAGTTCTGCCGCATCGGCGCGCATGCGTTCATCGGCATGGGCGCGTTCGTCAACGGCGACGTGCCGCCCTATCTGATGGTCGCCCAGGAAGGCTATGGGAAGCCGCGGGGCATCAACAGCGAAGGGCTCAAGCGCCGCGGCTTCGACAGCGACCGCATCGGTGCGATCAAGCGCGCCTACCGGGCGTTGTACATGTCGGGCAGCACGCTCGACGAAGCGCGCGCCAGGCTGGCGGAGATCGCCCGCGACAGCGCCGACGTGCGCGCGTTCCTGGACTTCATCGAAAGCGGCGAGCGGCCGCTGCTGCGCTAAGAAGAGGACTCCTGATGCGGATCGCCCTCGTCGCAGGCGAAGCCTCCGGCGACCTCCTCGGCGCCGGCCTGATCGCCGAACTGCGCAAGCGCTACCCCGATGCGCAATTCGCGGGCATCGGTGGCGATGCCATGCGGGCTGCGCGCATGGACACCTGGTTCGACGACTCCGAACTCGCGGTGATGGGGCTGTCCGAAGTGCTCAGGCACCTGCCTCGCCTGCTGCGCGTTCGTCGCGCGCTGCGCGAACGCGTGCTGGCATGGAAGCCGGATGTGTTCATCGGCATCGACGCCCCGGATTTCAACCTCGGCGTGGAGAAGTGGCTGAAGAAGCGCGGCATCCGCACGGTGCATTACGTCAGTCCCTCGGTCTGGGCATGGCGCGAGGGCCGCGCGGCGAAGATCGGCCAGTCGGCCTCGCGCGTGCTGTGCCTGTTCCCGATGGAACCGCCGATCTATGCGAAGCATCGCGTCGATGCACGCTTCGTCGGCCACCCGCTCGCGGACGAAATGCCCCTCGATCCCGATCGCGCCGCGACGCGCGAGCAACTGGGCATCGATCCCGACCGCCCTGTGCTCGCATTGCTGCCGGGCTCGCGGGTCGGTGAAATCGAGCGGCTGGCGCCGACCTTCCTCGCCGCGGCAGCCCGCGTACTGGAAGAGGTGCCGGACCTGCAGGTGGTGGTGCCGATCGCGAACTCGCCGACGAACCTCGCCTTCCGCAAACTGCTCGGCGCGCATCGCGACTACGAAAGGCTGCGGTCATCCATGCGCATCCTCGTCGGCAACGCGCGTCGCCTGATGATCGCCAGCGACGTGGTGCTGCTGGCTTCGGGCACCGCCACGCTGGAGGCGATGCTGGCCAAGCGGCCCATGGTGGTCGCCTACAAGGTCGCGCCGGTCACCTATGCCCTGGTGAAGGGCCTGGGGATGCTGAAGGTCAGGAACTACTCGCTGCCCAACGTGCTGGCCGGTGAGCGCATCGTTCCCGAACTCATGCAGCGCGACTGCACGCCGGAGAAACTGGCGGAGGCGACGTTGGCGATGCTGCGCGATACCGAAGCGACGGCGCGGATCCAACCCCGCTTCCGCGAGCTGCACCTGCAGTTGCGCCAGGACGCCTCGGCGCGCGCCGCCGACGCGGTTGCGGAACTGCTGCCGGCGCGCCCGGCCACGCTTGCGTGAATGTGCACCGACCGCGCACGCTCGCCGCGACGCCCCGGTAAGCCACGATGCTGATCGACCCGCCTGCCTCGCCGATCGAATCTTCACCGCTCGCGCCGCGCACCCCGCGCATCGCCGGCATCGATGAAGCCGGACGCGGTCCGCTGGCCGGGCCGGTCGTGGTCGCCGCGGTGGTATTCGCGCCCGGGCGCACGCCGGTCAACGGGCTGGACGATTCCAAGCAGCTCGATCCCGAACGCCGCGAAGTGTTGTTCGAACGCATCGTGCAGCGCGCCCTGGCCTACCGCATCGAATTCATCGAGGTCGAGGAAATCGACCGCATCAACATCCTGCAGGCCACGCTCACGGGCATGCGCCGCGCCCTCGAAGGCGTGGCGCATGCCGCCGATGCCGCCCGCATCGACGGCAACATCGTGCCGCCCGGCCTGTGCCGCCCGGGCGAGGCCTGGATCGGTGGCGACGCGCGCGACCGCGCGATCATGGCGGCTTCGATCCTCGCCAAGGTGTCGCGCGACCGCTACATGCGCGAGTTGCACCAGCAATGGCCGCAGTACGGTTTCGCCGAGCACAAGGGCTACTCCACGCCCGCCCATCTGGCCGCGCTGAAGACGCACGGCCCGTGCCCGCACCACCGGCGCAGCTTCATGCCGGTCAGGCTCGCGCAGGCGGATCTGTTCGAAGCGTCCTGAGGGGTCGAGCCGCAGGACGCCCGGACAAGCAGCGGCCTACTGGTTTGATTTCGGCCCGATGATGACGTCCGGATCCACTTCCTGGTCGCCGACCTTGATGCCGTAGGAGTACCGGCCGTTGATCGCGCCGGCGGTGACTTTCAGTTCGTGCTTGTCGCCCGCCTTGCCCGACTTCTTCAAGACCCGCTCGTTCGCCCAAAGGAGCTTGAGGATGATCTCGAACGGCTCCGCGCTGGTCCAGACGATCGTGCCGTTGGGGCTGACCCAGGCGCTGTCGGGCTTCGCGCTTGGCTTGCCGGTCGCTGCATCCACTTGAATCGCGATCGACGTCTCGGACGGGGGCATATTCTTCATTTTTGTTCTCCTATTCATGCCCGTCCGCTGGGCCAGGGGGTCAGCGGTCTTTCCCAACCGTCTGCTGTCGTGGCGTTATGCCGGCCAACAAGGGTTTGAGCAGCGGCGAAGCTTCCAACCGCTGCGTATTGATCCCGCCGTCGCAGGCGCGCTGCGCCCACGTGCGGGCACCATCCGGATCGCCGAGCAGGGCCAGCGATTGCGCCGCCCAGAACGCGACCTCCCCCTCTTCCACATTCAAGGCATTCGCCCGCTCGATCAGCCTGCGCGCCTCCGGTTCCTGGCCGAGGTTCGCGCGGTACCAGGCGAGCACGGCGATGGCATGCGCATCGCTGGGCTTGATGTCGACGTACTCCTGCGCCATGCGCGCGGCACGTTCGTAGGGTGCGCGCGCCTGCGAGGCGGTGGCCGGCACCGCGGACAGCGCGTCGCCGAGGTTGCCCCAGGTCCGATAGTCGCTGCTATCCATCAGGGATGCGCGCTGGTAGAGGTCCGCGGCTTCGGCATAGTGGCCCTGTTCGTAGCGCAGGGAACCCAGGTTGGCCAGCGCCACGTAGTTCGGCTTGATCTTCAACGACCGCGTATAGGCATCGGCGGCGCGGGCGGCGTCTCCGCTGACCATGTAGAGGCCGCCCAGGCTGGCCCAGATGTCCTCGTCGTCGGGAGCGAGCGTGGCCGCCGTCGCGAATCCTGAAATCGCCTTGGGCATGTTGCCCTGCACGTAGTGTTCGAAGCCGAGCGCGCGATAGGTATTCGGGTCGCCCGGACGCAACTGGCGGGCGCGCTCGAAGTAGTCGAGGGCGACATCGTTGTTGCCCTGCGCCGATTCCGCGCGCGCGAGCCCGACGTAGGCATCGGGCCGCAAGGCGAGCGCGTCCAGGGCCTTGCCGTATTGCTCCACCGCCTGCGCGTTGTCGCCGCGCGCCCGGTACAGGTCGCCCAGTGCCAGGCTCACCTCGCGCAGGCTGGGGTCCATCGTGGCCGCCCGCTGGCAGGCGGCCTGCGCGCGCTCGAACGCGGCGGCGTCATGTGCGCCTTCGAACTCGATGATTTCCGCGCGGCAGATGCCGGCCTGCGCGCGGGCGAAGCTGGGATCGGCCGCCAACGCCTCACTGAAGAAACCGATCGCGCGGGCACCGCCCTTGCCATCGCTGTCGTCGCGGTGTTCCAACTGCTGCACGCCGTGCAGGTAGGCGTCGTAGGCGGCGACATTGCGCGTCGGTGCGAGCCGTTGCGCCAACGCCTGCGTGTCGCGCTCCCGCGGCAGCACCCCCAGCAACGATTTCACGACGTCACCGGCCAGTTGGCTCTGCAGGGCGAAAACCCCGTTGAGCTGCCTGTCATAGCTGCCCGACCACAGCGTGTAGCCCGTACGGGTGTCCGTAAGCCGCGCATTCACTCGTACCTGCCGGCCCTCGCGGCGCACGTCCGCATCGAGCACGGTCGCCACGCCCAACAGCTTGCCGAGCTTGCGGGCATCGGCGCCGCGCATGCCGCAGGCGCTGCGCGCCCGGCATGCGGCCACCTTGAGCCCCGGTACGCCCGCGAGCGCGCTGTGCAGTTCCACTGCCAGGCCTTCGGCGAAGTAGCTGTCGTCCTGGTCCTGACTGAGGCTGGTGAAAGGCAGGACGGCGATCGACGCCTCGCTCGGGAGCGTGGGCGCACGCGGCGATACGCGATAGAGAATCCAGCCGCCCGAACCGGCCAGCAGCAGTGCGGCAAGCAGCCATGCGCGGCGCCAGCGCCTGCGCGCCGGAACGCGGACAGGCCTGGGCAGGGCCGCCGTTGCCGTCGATGCGGAGATATCCACCGTCGCCGCCTGATGGGTGTCACCCGCCATCCCGTCCTCGCGGACTCGCGCCGGTTTGGTTTCTGCTGCGGGTGCGACCGTGGCGTGCGCGGGCGGTCCATCCGCCTCGGGCCAGGACCTGAGCTCACCAATGAAGCGGTATCCCAGACCGTGCTGGGTCTGGATGTACTGGGGATGGTGGGAGTCGTCGTCGAGCACATGCCGCAGTTGCGCGATCGCCCGCGTGAGCACGCCGGGCGTGACATGGCGATGTCCCCACACCGCATCCAGCAGCTCGTCGTGCCTGACCAGTTCACCGGCGTGGCGGAGAAGGTGCAGCAGCACCGCGAGGGCCTTGGGCTCCAGCGCCTGCAACTCGCCGTCGCGCGTCAGCGTGTATGCCGCGGCATCCACCAGGAACGGGCCGAAACGGTAGCCGTCGCCCCCGTTTTTGGCGCCTGCCGCATGCCCTCCTGCATCCATCAGCAAAACCTCATGAATGCCTCGGCAACCTCGCCGAAGCTTGCGACACGGGTCTTACGAGCGTCATGACCGGGTTGCAGCACAGACGGATGCTGGCCCCACGCCGAAAACGCGGCGTGCCCACATCCCCACGGAGCCTTTGCCATGAACGCCATGCTTACCGCCACGATTCCGCTGCCTGCCATCCTCGACCAGCCGTCGCCGATGGCACCGGGCCGTCGCCACTGCATAGACAACTTCCATTTGACCGCGGCGTCGGTCGACCGCTTCAACGCCCTGCTTGCCCGTCTGGGCCGTCGGGCCGCTCCATTGGACTGCGACCGGCTCGCAACGGCCGCGCGTGAACTGCGCGACAGCGCAGCGGGAACCGGCGAGCCAGCCTGCATCCTGCAACGCATGAAGCGCCTCGAAGCGGCCGCCCGGATGCTCGACGACGTCCAGTGGCAACCCGTCGACGACGCCGGCAATGTCGCGTCCCTGATGGTGCATTACGCCACCGGCCGCTACCAGTTACTGCCCAACACGCTGCCGACGGTAGGACACCTGGACGACGCCATCGCCGTGGAGGCCGCCTGGCCATCGTTGCAGTACGAGGTCGCGTCCTTCCTCGACTATTGCCGGGTGCGCTCGATGGAAGCCTCCCTGCGCGGCCGGGACATCGGCGGCTTCAATTTCTCCCGCGATGACTGGGAGGATGCCCGCCAAGCCGAGTATGTCCTCGAAAAGCAGCGCCGCTGCATTCGCGAAAGCAGCTACCTGCCCCAGCTGGCAACCCGATTCATCGTCCACTGAACGTGGGCAGCCAGGGACGGCGCCAATGAGGCCGCCTTCACCGGCGGCCTCGCTTTTTCTCCGGGGAGGGCATCCGGCGTAGTCAGCAAGGCATAGCCCTGCTGAACCGTCCGTCGGAGGTCGCTTCCCTGCCCGCCGCACTGGCGCATGATTTCCGCATCCCCGGACAGGGGCCGTGCAAGCACCGGCCGCAGCGCGGCTCCGCGAGGGAGACTCCCGTCGGACATGGCCGGAAGCGAGGTGCCCCCATGCGCATGCCTCATCCCACACCCACCGCCCATCCCCTGCCGTTCGAACACTTCCGCGGCGGTCTCGTCGACGACCTGGGCGCGCCGGCGGGCTTCCCCGAAATGGCGCTGTCGGCGCCTGCGGTCGCTCGATTCGATGAACTCGTCCACGACCTCTACCCCGATGCCGCCCGTGTCGATCCACCACGCCTGCAGCAACTCGCGGCATGGCTGCTGTCGTTGCCGGAGGAAGAGGCGCGCGAGGAACTCGATGCACGCCTGAACCGCATGGACGAACTGCGCGCGCTGCTCGACGACCCCGCATGGGACTGCGATGACGCCACTCGCCTGCGGATCAACAAGCTGCTGGCCTACATCGATCGCGAGGACGACCTGATCCCTGATCGTCTGCCCTTGCTCGGGCGCCTCGACGACGTGCTGCTGATCGAACTGGCGTGGCCCACCTTCGCCGGGGAAGCCGACGAATACCGCGACTTCTGCCAGTACCGGCAAACCGAGCACCCCGCAGGCACCCCGGAACAGCAGCGCAATGCCTGGCTGCGCGACCGCCTGGCCGAAATCGAACTGCTGCGACAGAACACGCGCATGGAGGACGAGCATTTCGCCAATGGGCGCACCCCGGAAGGACCGTTGCGCGTAACCGGGTCTCCTCTCCCCTAAAGGCGGCGCGGGGGTCCGGCCAGCGGCAATGGCTGTCGCGCACGTGATTGCGCCGCATCCCCGCGCGCCGTGGGAGAGCGCGCCGTGGGAAAGCCGGGCTCGAAAGTCAAATCTCGTCCGCTCGCGCCCCGGCTGTTAACCTGCGGGACCAGTTCGTTCCGGCCCGCATGTCCGCACGTTTCGTCCACCTCCACCTGCACAGCGAGTACTCGCTCGCCGACTCGACGATCCGCATCGGCGAGCTGGTGAAACGCTGCGCGAAGCTCGGCCAGCCGGCGGTGGCGATCACCGACATCGACAACCTGTTCGCGGCGGTCAAGTTCTACAAGGCGGCCGAGGGCGCGGGCCTCAAGCCGATCATCGGCGCCGATGTCGGCCTGGCCGACGGCAACGAGAGCCCGGCGCGGATGACCCTGCTGTGCCGCGACCGCAGCGGCTACCTGACCCTGTCGCGCCTGCTCTCCCGCGCATGGATGGAAGGCCATCGCATCGACGGCGTGGCGCTGCGCCCGGAATGGCTGCGCGAAGACAACGGCGGCCTGTTCGCGCTGGTCGGCCGCAAGAGCCTGGCGGGACAGTTGGTCAGCACGCATCGCCACGAGCTGGCCGAGGCCGCGCTGGCGGACTGGCGCGAAGTATTCGGCGACCGCCTGCACCTGGAGCTGACCCGCAGCGGCCGCGAAGGCGAGGATGCGTTCAACGCATTCGCCGTGCATGCCTCGACGCGCCGCGGGATCCCGCTGGTCGCGAGCAACGACGTGCGTTTCCTCGATGCCGAGGGCTTCGAGGCCCACGAGGCTCGCGTGTGCATTGCCTCCGGCCGCGTGCTCGACGACCCCAAGCGGCCGAAGGAATACAGCGCCGAGCAGTACCTCAAATCGTCCGAGGAAATGGCGGTGTTGTTCGCCGACATTCCCGACGCGATCGACAACGCGGTCGCACTGGCGACGCGCTGCAACGTCACGATGAAGCTGGGCGAGTACGCACTGCCCGCATTCCCGGTGCCGAGCGACCATACGATCGAATCGTGGCTGCGCAGTTCCGCGCGCGAAGGCCTGGCCGAACGACTGGAAAAGAATCCGCTCGCGCCTGGCAAGAGCCGCGAGGTATACGACGCGCGCCTGGAAACCGAGCTGGACGTCATCATCAAGATGGGGTTCCCCGGCTACTTCCTGATCGTCGCGGACTTCATCAACTGGGGTAAGGCGCAGGGCATCCCGGTCGGTCCGGGACGCGGCTCGGGCGCCGGCTCGCTGGTGGCGTGGGCACTCGGGATCACCGACCTCGATCCCCTGCCGTACGACCTGCTGTTCGAGCGCTTCCTCAACCCCGAACGCGTGTCGATGCCCGACTTCGACATCGACTTCTGCATGGACCGCCGCGACGAGGTCATCGACTACGTCGCGCGCAAGTACGGCCGCGACCGCGTCTCGCAGATCATCACCTACGGCACCATGGCCGCGAAGGCGGTGGTGCGGGACGCCGGGCGCGTGCTCGGCCACCCCTACGGCATGGTCGACGGCATCGCCAAGCTGATCCCGAACACGCTGGGCATCTGCCTAGACGATGCGCTGGGCGAGTCGGAGGCCGCGAAGAAGGACAGCAACCTCGCCTCGGCCGAGCTGATCCAGCGCTACCACGCCGAAGACGACGTCCGCGACCTGCTCGACCTGGCGCGCAGCCTCGAGGACCTGACCCGCAACGCCGGCAAGCACGCCGGCGGCGTGGTGATCGCGCCCTCGCCGCTCAGCGACTTCTGCCCGCTGTTCGCCGAACACGACGGCGAAGGCCGCGGCAGGAATCCGGTCACCCAGTTCGACAAGGACGACGTCGAAGCCGTCGGTCTGGTGAAGTTCGACTTCCTCGGCCTGCGCACGCTCACGATCATCGACTGGGCGGTGAAGGCGATCAACGTGCGCCGCGCGCGCGAAGGCCTCGAAGCGCTCGACATCACCACGCTGCCGCTCGACGACAAGCCGACCTATGAGCTGTTCGCGCGCGGCGATTCGGTGGCGGTGTTCCAGTTCGAATCGCGCGGCATGCGCGAGCTGCTCAAGCGCGCGAAGCCCGACACCTTCGAGGACATCATCGCGCTCGCCGCGTTGTTCCGTCCCGGCCCGTTGGGTTCGGGGATGGACCGCGACTGGGTCGACCGCAAGCATGGCAACGCCGCGGTCACCTATCCGCACGATTCGCTGGAGCCGGTGCTGGCGCCGACCTACGGCGTCATCGTGTACCAGGAACAGGTGATGCAGATCGCACAGGTGCTGGCCGGCTACACGCTCGGCGGCGCCGACATGCTGCGTCGCGCGATGGGCAAGAAGAAGCCCGAGGAGATGGCGAAGGAACGCGCCAAGTTCGAGGAAGGCTGCCTGGCACGCGGCATCCCGGCGCGACAGGCGAGCCCGATCTTCGACCTGATGGAGAAGTTCGCCGAGTACGGCTTCAACAAGTCGCACTCGGCGGCCTACGCGCTGGTCGCCTACCAGACCGCATGGCTGAAGGTGCACTACCCGGCCGAGTTCATGGCCGCGGTGCTGTCGTCGGACATGGACAACACCGATAAGGTCGTGGGCTTCCTCGACGAAACCCGCGTGATGGGCCTGACCGTGCTGCCACCGGACGTGAACGCGTCGGCGTACATGTTCGAGGCAACGACACCCGACACCATCCGCTACGGCATCGGCGCAGTGAAGGGCGTGGGCCGCGGCGCCTGCGAGGCGATCGTCGAGGCGCGCCGTGCCGGCGCGGCTTCAAACGGGCGTTTCACCGACCTGCTCGATTTCTGCAAGCGCGTCGACAGCAGCAAGCTCAACAAGCGCGCGCTCGAAGCGCTGATCCAGGCCGGCGCACTCGACAAGCTCGGCCGCAACCGCGCCAGCCTGATGCTGCAGATGCCGGAGGTGGTGAAGGCGACCGAGCAGCTCGCGCGCGAACGCGAAGCCGGGCAGAACTCACTCTTCGGCGGCATGGAAAGCGCGGCCCCCGCGCTGCACATCGAATTGCGCGAAACCGACGAATGGCCGCTGGTGCAGCTGCTGGGCGGCGAACGCGACACGCTCGGCCATTACCTCAGCGGCCACCCCTTCGATCCGTATCGCGACGAACTGCGCGCGCTGGTCGGCCACGACCTCGGCGACCTCGAACGCATCTGGGAATCGCGCCCGGAAAGCGCACGCAGCGGCTGGCGCCCGGAACTTGAAACGGTCGTGGCAGGACAGGTCGTGGGCCTGCGCAAGAAAGGCGACAGCCAGATGTTCGTGCAGATCGAGGACGGCCGCGGCCGCCTCGAGTGCGCCTTCTTCGCCGAGACCTACAACGAGTTCGCGCAGCTGATCGCGCGCGACCGCCTGCTGATCGTGCAGGGCGGCCTGCGCGAAGACGCCTTCAGCGGCGGCTTTGCCTTGAAGGCACAGCGCTGCTGGGACTATTCGCAGCTCTGTCCGAAGCATGCGCAACGCCTGTCGCTGCGCCTGGACCTGCGCGTACCGGGCACCTGGTCGCGCGTGGACGCATTGCTGGCCAAGCACCGCCCCGGCTCCACGCCGCTGCGCCTGGACCTGCTGCGCGAGGGCGTGGCCGGCATGCTCGACCTCAACGGAACGCATTCGATCCGCGTCGATGCCGACCTCCCCGGCGCGCTGCGCTCGCAGCCCGGCGTGCGCACGGTGAAGCTGGCGTTCTCCCGCCCCTGGTAACAGACCTCCCAAACAGGCGCCGCAGCGCCGTGCTGCGTCACAGTTCGCGCCGGGAAGCGGCCCCCAGACACCCCCGTACGGCCCCTTTCGCCGACCTCGGCTAAACTTGCCGCCTTCACCGGCCCCGGCCAACGCATGAACCCGAACTACCTCGACTTCGAACAACCCATCGCCGACCTGGAAGCCCGCATCCAGGAAGTGCTGCACGCCAGCCATGGCCCGGCGGTCAATGTCGATGCCGAAGTGCATGCGCTGCGCGAAAAGCTGCGCCTGCGCACCGCCCACATCTTCCGCGACCTGACCCCGTGGCAGGTCTCGCAGCTGTCGCGCCATCCCTCGCGTCCCTACACGCTGGATTACCTGCGCGTGATCTGCGACGAGTTCCAGGAACTCGCCGGTGACCGCGCCTTCGCCAACGACAACGCGATCGTCGGCGGCCTCGCCCGCATCGACGGCCGCAGCGTGGTCGTGATCGGCCACGAGAAGGGCCGCGACACCAAGGCCAAGGTCAGGCGCAACTTCGGCATGCCCAAGCCCGAGGGCTACCGCAAGGCGCTGCGCCTGATGAAGCTGGCCGAGCGCTTCAGGCTGCCCATCCTCACCTTCATCGACACCGCCGGCGCCTGGCCGGGCATCGATGCCGAGGAACGCGGCCAGTCCGAAGCCATCGCCCGCAACCTGCTGGAGATGTCCGAACTGAAGGTGCCGATCATCTGCACCGTGATCGGCGAAGGCGGTTCCGGCGGCGCGCTCGCGATCGGCGTCGGCGACCGCACGCTGATGCTCGAATACAGCACTTACTCGGTGATCACGCCGGAAGGCTGCGCGTCGATCCTGTGGAAGACCGCGGAGAAAGCGAAGGACGCCGCCGAGCAGCTCGGCATGACCGCCAAGCGCTTGAAGGAACACGGCCTGATCGACAAGATCGTGCGCGAGCCCATCGGTGGCGCGCATCGCAATCCGACCCAGATGGCCAAGCGCCTGAAGGCCGTGCTGATGAATGAGCTCGACGCGCTGGAACAGGTGCCGGTCGCCGAACTGCTGGATCGCCGCTACAAGCGCCTGCGCAGCTACGGTGCCTACGAAGCCGCCTGATCGTCGGTGACGGATCCAGGAGAAAGCCGTCGGTTTCGCAACCGGCGGCTTTTTTCATGCGCCTTACTCTGCTGCCGGCTCGTCCGGCGGCGCATCACCCGCACGCACGGCCAGCGGACGCACGTCGTTGACCAGGTGCATCAGGAACCGCCCCGGCTCCTCCTGCATCATCATGTGCGCCGAATTCTCGAACCAGAACATGCGCTTGGTTGGCGCTGCCACATGCGCGAACCAGCCTGCCGCGACTTCGTGTGACGTCGAATAGTCATGGCGGCCGTTGAAGAGGAAGAACGGGCAATCGAGTCGCGTCACCTTCGCATAGTCGATCGACTCCAGCGGTGGCAGCAGGTAGGTCAGCGAGAACAGGCTGCCCTTGTCGATCGCGACCACTTCCTCGTCGCTGTAATCGGGTGACAGCTTCCGCGCGTCGTCGAACGGCGTGAAGTCCTTGCGCCCCCAGGCCAGGCCGCCGTAGTACATCACCCATTGCCGCTGCGCGCCGATGCGCTCGATCGTCAGCTGCCCGCTGGGCCCCGGATACGGCGCCAGCGCTTCCAGGTCGCGGATCGCCTCCGCGTTGTTCTCGGCGCGGGCCTGCGCGAGCGCCCAGCGATAGCCGACCGCCTCGCTTTCGCGCTGGTTGGCGATCTGGCCAGCGCCAAGGTAAGCGTGCAGCCACTCCGGATGCCGGCGGGCGATTTCCAGGCCCACCACGCTGCCCCAGGAGTGGCCGAGCACGAAGATCTTCTTCTTGCCGTAGGTGCTCATCAGATAGCGGATCACCGCCTCCGCATCGCTGACCATGCCGTCGATGGTCATGCCCGGCGCCATCGCCTCGGGCGCATTGGATGCATAGGTCTTGCCGGCGCCACGCTGGTCCCATTGCACGACGGTGAAGAAGTCCTCCCATGGCCGCTGATAGCCGTAGGACTCCACCATTTCCGCAGCGCCAGGGCCGCCGTGCACGTACAGCAGGATCGGATTGCGCCGATCGTTGCCACGGACCGAGATCCATTGCTTGATGCCGTTGATCTCGGTCTGCTTCAGCTCTTCGATGCCCAGCGGCGAGACGATCCTGCGGCTCTGCGCCACGATGGCGCGGGCGGCGTCGCGGCTGAAAGGCCTGGGGCCGGATGGCGTTGCATCGGCGGCCTTTGCGGGCGTCCCCATGCCGGCAACCGCGATCAGAGCGATGAAGACAAGTCCGTATAGCCGCATATGCTTCCTCCTGGAGTTTGTACGACCATTCTGTCGCGTCCGCGCCGCCGGCCGACGTGTCATCGGTCACTGCAACCCATTCCGTCCGTGCGGCAACGGTGATCCATGCCTGCGGCGCGATACGATGCGGCGATGACAGCCACGCCGCTCATTCCGGCCTCCGCACTGCCCCAGACCGGTGACGCCGCACTGGTCGTTGGCCTGAGCGGCGGACTGGATTCGATGGTGCTGCTGCATGCACTGGCGATCCTGCCGGACGCGCGGGCGCGCGGCCTGCGCGCCCTGCACGTCCACCACGACCTGCATGCCGACGCCGATGCCTGGATGCTTCATTGCGAAGCGGAATGTGCCGCGCTGCAGGTGCCGCTGCGCAGCGTGCGCGTCGAGGTCAGGCGCGACGATGGCATGGGTCCGGAAGCCGCGGCCCGCGACGCCCGCCACGTCGCCTTCGCCGCCGAACTGGGCGACGACGAAGTGCTGGTCCTCGCCCATCATCGCGATGACCAGGCGGAAACCTTCCTGCTGCGCGCCCTGCGTGGCTCCGGCGTCGATGGACTGGGCGCGATGCGCCCGTGGCGCCGCTACTCCCGCGGCTGGCTGTGGAAACCCCTGCTCGCCTGTTCGCGCACGGAACTGCTCGCCTACGCCCGGGCACACGGCCTGCGCTGGATCGAGGATCCCAGCAACGCCGATGTGAGTTTCGACCGCAATTTCCTGCGCCGGCACGTACTGCCGCTGTTGCGCGAACGCTGGCCGAACGTCGACGTGGCGTTCGCGCGCTCCGCCCTGTTGAGTACCGAAGCGGCCGACCTGCTTGCGAATGAGGACGACCGCGGCCTGGCGCAGGCCCGCACGGCCGATGCGCAGGTGTTGTCGAAGGATGCGCTTCTCGCCCTGCCCGCAGCGCGCCGCGCACGCGTCCTGCGCCGCTGGATCGAGGCACTCGGCCTGCCGTCGTTGCCGGCCGCAGGCATCGCGCGGATCGAAGCCGAACTCCTGGCCGGCCGCATCGATGCCGAGCCGCGCTTCCAGTGGCAATACGCTGAAGTCCGGGCATGGCGCGACCTGCTGTACGCCGGCACGGCCCAACCACCGCTGCCAGACGACTGGCAGCAGGCCTGGGACGGCGCCGCGCCGCTGCTGCTGCCGGATGGTTCGCGGCTCGCCCTGGCCGGTGCACCCGGCCTGGACGCGCCGTGCATCGTGCACGCGCGCCGGGGCGGCGAACGCATCACCCTGCCGCGACGGGAGCATTCGCACGCCCTCAAGCACGTCCTGCAGGATCTGGGCGTGCCGCCGTGGGTGCGCGATCACCTGCCGCTGCTGTCCAGCTCTGCGGGGGAACTGCTGGCGGCCGGGGACGTCGCGTATTCCGCCGGCTTCGACGCGTGGCTGCGCGAGCGCGGCGCCCGGCTGGTGTGGCAGCGCGATTGACCCGCCTGCACCCGGCCCTCAAACTTTCGCCATGGCCGCCCAGAAAACCCCTTCCGACACGACTGCCGCTTCGTCGGTTGCCGTTTCTCCCGTCGCTGCCTTCGAGCAATCGCTGGACGCGCTCGAGCAACTGGTCGAGCAGATGGAACGTGGCGACATGAGCCTGGAAGAATCGCTGGCCGCGTACGAGCGTGGCGTCGGCCTCTACCGCAAATGCCAGACCGCGCTGGAACAGGCCGAACTGCGCGTGCGCCTGCTCAGCGATCCGCAGGACCCGGCCAGCGCCGAGCCGTTCGCGCCCGATGCCTGATCCGTCCTTCGCCGCGTGGCGGCTGCGGATTGAAGCCGTGCTCGACCGCGCGCTCCCACTCGCCACCGATCCACCGCAGCGGCTGCATGCCGCCATGCGCCATGCGGCGCTCGATGGCGGCAAGCGGATGCGGCCACTGCTGGTGTACGCCACCGGCACGGCGTTTGGCGCGAGCGAAACCGAACTCGATGCCGGAGCGGCGGCGGTCGAGCTGATCCATGCGTACTCGCTGGTCCACGACGACCTGCCGGCGATGGACGACGACAGCCTGCGCCGCGGCAAGCCGACCGTGCACGTCGCATTCGACGAAGCCACCGCCATCCTCGCCGGCGATGCCCTGCAGTCGCTCGCCTTCGAACTGCTGGCCGATGCCCCCGTGGGTGCGGACGCGCGCGTGGCCATGCTGCGCGAACTGGCGATCGCCAGCGGTCCCCGGGGCATGTGCGGCGGACAGGCCCTCGACATCGCCGCGACCGGCAATGCGGATGCGATGCGCATCGAGGACCTGCAACGCTTGCACGCGCTCAAGACGGGAGCGTTGCTGCGTGCATCGGTGCGGCTCGGCGCCCTCGCCGCCGCGGTCGATGCGGACACCCTGCAGCGCCTGGACCGGTTTGGCGATGCCCTCGGCCTTGCCTTCCAGATCCGCGACGACCTGCTCGACCTCGAGGGCGACAGCGCCACCCTCGGCAAGACCGCGGGCAAGGACGCGGCCCAGGCCAAGGCGACGTTTCCGTCGCTGATCGGCATCGAGGCGTCGCGTGCGCGCCTGCACGAACTCGCGCAGGCCATGCGCGATGCATTGGCGCCGCTGGGATCCCGTGCCGGCAAGCTCGAAGCGCTCGCTAACCAGGTAATCCAGCGCGACCGTTAATCGCTTGACACCTGCTTGAAGCAGCGTCGATGCTCAGCCGCATAGTGCACACCAGCGCTTCCGGGGCATGGTTTGCGGAAATCGATCTTCCAGCGCATCGAGTCGCTGTTCGAAGCCGCAATGGCGCGGCTCGGGCACTCGTTCATCGATTTCTGGGGGGCGATGCAGCAGCGCTATCGGCGCGTGTACGCGCTGGTCGCGCTGCGCCTGCGCTACGCCTTCTTCCCGCTGCTGGCGCTGGGTGCGCTGGGATGGCTGGCCTGGGACTGGCAGCATGACCGCCAGCTCGCTTCCGCCGAGGATGCGATCTTCGACCAGATCATCGGTTTCCGCCCGTGGGAACCCAAGCCGTCGCGCAAGGTGGTCGTGGTCGAGATCGACGAGTGCTCGATCCAGTACATGCGCGAACAGGGCGCCGGTGGTTGGCCGTGGAGCCGGCAACTGCATGCGGACCTGATCGACGCCCTCGATCGCGCCGGTGTGCGCGCGGTCGGATTCGACGTGCAGTTCGCCGACGCGTCGGCCCAGGACCCGCTGGGCGACACCACCCTCGATGCCATCGCCGAAGGCGGGGCGGGCCGCTTCGTGTTCGGCACGACCCGATTGCATCCGGACTACGATCCGGGTTCGCGGCTGCACGCTTCGCAGGCACCGTCGTCGTATCCGCTGGTAGCGTCACCGCGCAACGATCCGCCGGTTGCGCTGTTGCTGCCCTATGGCAAGGCCATGGCAAAAAACAGCGCCTTGCTGAACGTGGCGCGCGGACGCGATGGCGTGCTGCGCGACGTGCCGCTGCACGAGCGGGTGGGTGACTGGGCGCTGGCATCGATGCCGCTGCGGTTGGCCACCGGCGGCAACGCGAAAGCGATGGCGGCGTTTCCCGACAGCGTCCGCATCGACTGGCGCACGCGCAGCAAGCTGCCCTTCGTGAGCGCCGCCGACCTGCTCACGGGCCGGCCCATCTGCCGCCCTCCATCCGAACCCCTGCCCGCGCTGTCTGGCCGCACCGTGCTGGTGGGCTACACCGCGGCCGGACTGAACGATGCCAAGCCCACGCCCGCGGGATTGATGCCGGGCGTCGAGGTGCATGCGGAAGCCACCGAGGCGCTGCTGGCGGGAAGCGCGATCTGGCTGCCCCCGGCGTGGCTCAAGTACGCGCTGGCGGCGCTGCTGCTGCTGTTGACCACGTTTGCCTTCTTCCGCGGTGAACCGGCCTACGAGATCGACGACGTCTTCGTTGCCACCAACCTGGTGCTGCTGGTTGCGGCGTTCGTGGGACTGACCGCATTCCGCGTGTTCTTCGACATCTTCGCCGCGATCGGCTTCGTCAGCCTGTACTTCGGCCTTTGCCGGCTGTACGCAGCCGTGCAACGCGGACGCGCCATCGGCAACAACGACTTCCGCAAGCAGTTCGATCCCGCCCGCGATCGCGTCCTGGCCTTCGCGCGCGTGCGATTCGTGCCCGACCCCCACGTGAATCCCCGCGCACTGGAGCGGCGCCTGCGCGAATATCGCCGCCGGCTGCGCCGTTACGTGCACGGCGGCCTCGACGCGGTGATGCTGGACGGCGTGGTCGAGCGCAAGAGCTGGCTATGGGAGGCGATGGAGGACGTGACCGTGCTCGTCTGGTCGGCGCCCGACCGGGTAACCGCGGCAGCCGCCGCGGAACGCGAACTCGACGGCCTGCATGCGCACCTGATCGCACACGACGACGTACTGCCCGATGACGGCAGCGTGCATGTGGCCATCTTGTTCAGTGAAACAGGCGATCGGGACAAGGATTTTTTCGACGCGCGCGCGAAGGTGCGTGGCACGCTCGGCAGGTTGCTGGCGGAACGCACGGAATGGCCGCTTTCGGCGCGGAATACGTTGTCCTCCAGGTAGCCTGGAACGGAGGAACGCGATGCGCCTGTTCATGCCGCTGTCGCTGTGCGCCGGCTTCGCAATCGCCGCAACACTCGCCGCAACACTCTCCGCAAGCGGCGTCACGGGAATGTCGGCGGTGGTGCACAAGCCCAAGGTGAGCGTGCATGCCAAGCCGGATTTCGCCTCGCAGGAAGTGACATCGCTTGCACGCGACACGCAGGTGCGGATCGATGGCCAGGAGGGGCTCTGGTACCGCGTCACGCTGGCGGGCGGCGGCACTGGATACGTACGCGTCAACGAGCTGCGCATGGCGGCCACCGCTCCAGTGCAGGGCGACGACGCCGGCGCGCTGGTGACGGGAAAGGCCGGCAAGGGACGCGTCAGCGAAACCGCGGGCGTGCGCGGCATCGACGAAAGCGATCTGCGTGGCGCCGGCTTCGATGGCGCGCAGCTGGCGGCCATGGAGGGACATCGCGTCACTTCCGATGCAGCGGCGGCATGGGCCGGTGGCAAGGGATGGCAAGCCACGCAGGTGGCGTACGCCGCCGAGGGCCAGGCGGCCAAGGGCCAGGGCACCGCCACCCAGGCCGAAAAGCGCGCTGGCACCTCGGCCGTCGGCGGACTGCTCGGGCGCTTGAGCAGCGCCGCACAATCCATGCTGGGCATCGCGGACAAGGCGGCATCGAAGTCCGAGGGCGAACTGTTCGACGAAGAACTGGCGCTTGGACCCCAGATCGCCGGCCGCATCCTGGGCGCGCGACCGCTATGGTCCGACGCGGCGGCGCAGCAACGCACCAATACCATCGGCCGCTGGGTGGCCTCGCAGACCGTGCGCCCCGAATTGCCCTGGACCTTCGGCGTGATCGACACGCCGGAAATCAATGCCTTCGCCGCACCGGGCGGCTATGTACTGGTGACGCGTGGCATGTACGAACTGGCGGGCAGCGACGAGGAACTCGCAGGCGTGCTCGCGCATGAGATCAACCACGTCGTGCATCGCGACCATTACACGGTGATACGCCAGCAGGAACTCCAGGAGGCGGGAAAGGACCTCATCGCCTCCCAGGTCAGCACCGGTGGCGGCATCGCCGGCAGCATGGCGCGCAGTTACGTCGAGAAGCACGGCGCGACGATCATGATGACCGGGCTGGATCGCGAGGCGGAGTACCGCTCGGACGAAGTCGCCCAGATCTACCTGGCGCGTTCCGGCCTGAACCCGCTGGCGTTGTACGCCGTGCTGCAGAAGATGGCGGCCATGGGCGGAAGTGCGAGCGGGCTCGCGCAGTTGTACAAGACCCATCCGCCGCTGGATGAACGCCTGGAGCGCCTCGATCGCTATGGCGACGGTGCGCTGGCGCAGTACGAGCAGCGCAACTGAAGCAGGCGCTGCCCGCCAATGCAGGCCTCCAGACGAAAACACCGGCCAGTGGCCGGCGTTCTCTCATGGGACGGGATGTGCGTGTCAGCTGATCAGTCGCAGTGTGAAGGGATAGCGATAAGCCACGCCCTTGTTGGCCTCGATGCAGGCCAGGATGGTCAGCACCAGCCAGCCGGCGGCGACGACGGCGATCAGCAGGAAACCGATGAGGACGAACATCAGGATGCAGCTGATGATCGCGGCAATCGCGACGGTGATGTTGAAGTTCAGCGCTTCCTTGCCCTGGTCGGCGACGAAGGGCATCGTGTCCTTCTTCACCAGCCACACCACCAGTGGGCCAAGCACGTTGCCGAACGGGATGATGAAGGTGGCCAGTGAAGACAGGTGGGCAAGCATGCCCCAGGTCTTCTCTTCCTGAGCGATATCGTTCATTGCCAGCGTTCCCCTAACAGGACGGCGTCATGCCGTCGGACGGATGATGCCTGCACTCTCCCGCGCCCCTCCGGCCACTGTCAAGGGACGGCATCTCAGCTTTCGCCGGCCACCGTCATGCGCCCGACCAGGATGGAACCGGTGCGGATATGCGACCTCGGATCGACGTCGGTGCCCACCGCCTCGATGGCGGAGAACATGCTGCGCAGGTTGCCGGCGATGGTGATGCCATCGACGGCATAGGCGATCGCGCCGTTCTCGATCCAGAAACCGGCGGCGCCGCGCGAGTAGTCGCCGGTCACCGTGTTCACGCCCTGCCCCATCAGTTCGGTGACCAGCAGGCCCCGTTCCATCCCGCGCAGCATCTCATCCAGGCCGCCGGCATTCGCGGCCACCTGCAGGTTGTGCACGCCACCGGCATTGCCGGTGGTACGCAGGCCGAGCTTGCGCGCCGAGTAGCTGCCGAGCACGTAACGCTGCAGCACGCCGCCCTGGACCAGCGGCGCTTCGCGCGTGGCCACGCCTTCGGAATCGAAGGCGGAAGAGCGCAGGCCGCGCGACAGGAACGGGCGCTCGTCGATCGCGAACCAGTCCGGGAACAGCGCCTTGCCCGCGCTGTCGACGAGGAAGCTGGCCTTGCGATACAGCGCGCCGCCGGACACGGCCCCGACGAGGTGGCCGATCAGGGAGCGCGCGACTTCGGCGGAGAACAGCACCGGATACGCGCCCGTCGGCACCTGCCGCGGGGCCAGACGCGACACCGCGCGCTCGGCGGCGCGGCGACCGATGGCCGCGGCCGATTCCAGGTCCTCCGCGGCCAGCGCATAGCTGTACCAGCCATCGCGCTGCATCGCCTCGCCACGCCCCGCGATCAGGGCGCAGCCGATGCTGTGGTTGGTGCTGCGTTCGCGACCGAGGAACCCGTGCGAATTCGCATACACGCTGAGGCTGCTGCCGCTGCCCAGCGAGGCGCCGTCGGAATTCTCGATGCGCTTGTCCAGGTCGCGACCCGCGGCTTCGCACATCAGCGCGAGATCGATCGCGTGGTCGGCCTCGATGGCCCACGGATGCCAGCCGTCGAATTCGCGCAGGTCGGTGGCCATGAGTTCGCGATCGGCCAGGCCGGCCGCGTCGTCGTCCTCGGTGTGGCGCGCGATCGCACAGGCCTGCTCGACGGTGGAATCCAGGCTGTCCTCGCGCAGGTCGGCGGTGCTGGCGCTGCCCTTGCGCTGGCCGAAATAGACGGTAACGGCGATGCCGCGGTCGCGCGTGGCCTCCACCGTCTCGACTTCGCCCATGCGCACGTTGACGTTCAGGCCCGTTTCTTCCGAGCAGGAGACTTCCGCCTGGCTCGCGCCCTGCGCACGGCAGCGCTCGAGCAGGCGCTGGGCGATGTCGGCGAGGCGGTCGAGCCGGGGCTGGCTGTCGTCCGTGGTGACGGGGGCGCCGTTGGCGGGAGTGATCGTGTTCAATGCTTTATCCTTGTTTTCCTGGCCGGGTTGCCCCGGAAGCAGTATTCGAAGTGCGCCAGCGCGGCGCTAAGACACGGGTGATGTGCGATGCGTGGTCGTGACGAGGACACCGGCGAATTCCTGAGCCCCAGCCGCAGCCAGCAACGGCGTGAAGCGCTGGAGGTGCTGGCCCTGGGCGAGAAGCTGGTTTCGATGACCGAGGCCCAACTCGCCAAGCTGCCCGTGCCCGAATCGCTGCTGCCGCACATCCGCGAATGCAAGCGCATCACGGCGCAGATCGCGCACAAACGCCAGTTGCAGTACCTGGCCAAGCAGATGCGCCGCGAGAGCGACGAAGCCCTGGAAGCGCTCCGGGACGCGCTGGACGAAAAAGGCGACGCGGCCCGGCGCGAAGTCGCGGCGATGCACCGCGTCGAGACCTGGCGCGAACGCCTGATCGACGGCGGCGACGCGGCATTGGCACAGTTGCTGGACGAACATCCTGCTGCCGACCGCCAGCTGCTGCGGCAGCTGGTGCGCAACACGCTGGAAGAACGCAAGCGCAACAAGCCGCCGCGCGCGTTCCGCGAGCTGTATCGCGAACTGCGCGAACTGCTGCTGCAGGGCGAGGATGCATTCGCCGACGACGAAGGCGATGCGGAAGCCGGGAGCGATCAGGGCGGTCATGGCCAGGGGCGCGACTGACCCGTGATCACGCGGCCTGCGTGCCGCCTACCGTCAGCGCTTCGATCAGCAGCGACGGCTGACCCACGCCCACCGGCACGCTCTGCCCGTCCTTGCCGCACACGCCCACGCCCTCATCCAGCGCGAGGTCGTGGCCGATCATCTTCACCCGCTGCATGGTCTCCGGGCCGTTGCCGATCAGCGTGGCGCCCTTCACCGGCGCGGTGATCCTGCCGTCTTCGATCAGGTAGGCCTCGGTCGCCGAGAACACGTATTTGCCCGAAGTGATGTCGACCTGGCCGCCGCCGAAGTTGACCGCGTACAGGCCCTTCGACACGGAGCGGATCATCTCTTCAGGATCATGCGTGCCGGCGAGCATGTAGGTGTTGGTCATGCGAGGCATCGGCAGGTGCGCGAAGGATTCGCGCCGCCCATTGCCGGTCGGTTCCATGCCCATCAGGCGCGCATTGAGGGTGTCCTGCATGTAGCCCACGAGGACGCCGTCCTCGATCAGCGTCGTGCAGTTGGTCGGCGTGCCTTCGTCGTCGACATTGAGCGAACCCCGGCGACCCGGCAGCGTGCCGTCGTCGACGATGGTGACGCCCGGCGACGCCACGCGCTGGCCGATGCGGCCGGCATAGGTGGACGTGCCCTTGCGGTTGAAGTCGCCTTCCAGGCCATGCCCCACGGCTTCGTGCAGCAGCACGCCGGGCCACCCGGAACCGAGCACCACCGGCATCACGCCGGCGGGTGCATCGATCGCTTCCAGGTTCACCAGCGCCTGCCGGACCGCTTCCTTGGCCAGTGCTTCCGGCCTGCCGCCACCGAGCAGTTCCGCGTACGAGTAGCGGCCACCGCCGCCGGCATAGCCGCTTTCGCGGCGGCCGTTCTGCTCGACGATCACCTGCACGTTGAAGCGCACCAGCGGACGCACGTCGCCGGCGAGCACGCCGTCGCTGCGCGCCACCAGCACGGTATCGACGCCACCCGACAGGCTCACCACCACCTGCTGCACGCGCGGATCCGCGGCGCGCACGTAGCGGTCGATGCGGCGCAGCGCTTCGACCTTTTCCTCGTTGCCCATCGAATCGATCGGATCGTCGCTGGAATACAGCGAGCGGCCATTGCCCCGTACCAGTGCGTGCGCATTCCGGGCCGACCCGTCGCGGGCGATGGCGCGTGCCGACTTCGCGGCCTCCAGCAGCGCCGCGGTATTGATCTCGTCGGAATAGGCGAAACCGGTCTTCTCGCCGCTGATCGCGCGCACGCCCACGCCCTGCTCGATCGAGTGCGCGCCTTCCTTGACGATGCCGTCCTCCACCGTCCAGCTCTCGCGGCGCGCGTGCTGGAAATACAGGTCGCCGAAGTCGATGCCCGGTCCGAGCAGCGTGCCGAAAGTGCGTTCGAGGCCGCCGGTGTCGAGGCCTGCGGGCAGCAGGAGGCGGGACTCGGCGAGTTGGATCGGTAGGGTCATAGAAAGGAGCCGGAGTGGGGGGATCAGACGAGAGCGTCTTCACACAGGCGAGTTGCAACTTGTTGGCCAGGAAGGCCGGTGCCGGCGCGTTGTGCCCGCGGGTGCGGTGACGACCTGATGGGCCGCCCGCGATCTGGCGCGGACACCCATCATGGACCAGATGGAGGCGATGGCGGCCGAATCCAACCGGCCTCAGCCCTGCGGCACCCTGGCGGTGGCCTCCGCGCGGCTCTCCTCGTGCGTAATCACTTCGACCTTCGGTTCCTTCCACGGCCCGGTCACGCGATACGTCTTGGAAGCCAGCGAGCCCAGCGGCTTGTTGAGCACGACATTCGCCGCCGCGCCAATGGCCGCTCCGACCGGGCCACCCGCCACCGCCCCGATCGCAGTCAGCAGGTTGCCGGTCTTGGGCCGTACTTCGATGGTCTGGTCGAAACTCTGCGCGTGCAGGTTCGCGGCGCCGCTGATGTCGATGGTCGCCGCTGGACCGTCGATCACCAGCTTGTCGCTGCGCGCCTGGCCATTGCCGAAATGCACGGCGCCCTTGAGTTCGTTGAAGGCGAAGCCCTTGGAGAAGAAGTCGCGGAAGTCGAGGGTCAGGCGCCGCGGCAGCTGCGCGAGGCTGAGCAGGCCCAGCACGCGACCGGCGCCGGGCTCGATCTCCAGCAGGCGGCCTTCGCGCACATCGAGCGCCAGGCTGCCTTCAAGGCCATCGAGCTTGAATTCGACCGGCTTGCCCGGCCAACTCGCTTCGAACGTCACCTTCCCTTCGCCGCCGCCGAGCCGGCTCGCCATGCCGAAGCTGGCCAGCAGCGCCCCGAAATCGTCGCTGCCGACGTCGAGTTTCAAGTGCGTGTTCGCGGCCGCGCCCTTGCCGCTCCAGTCGCCGCTCAGGTCGATGCGCTGCTTCGGCGAGCGCGTCTGCAACTGGTCGATGCGCATGCCCACGGCCGTCGGCCGCGTGCGCACCTTGGCGACGCCGAGCTTCGCATCGCCCAGGCGCAGCTCGTCGATATCGAGGGTCAGTGCCGGAATCTTCGCGGGATCGACTTCGTCGCGGACCGTCGTCGTCGCACCTGCGTTGTCCGTGCTCGCCGGAGCCGGCGCCGGAGCCGGCGCGGGCCGCCAGTACGCACGCTCCAGGCGTCCGGCAATCGTGTCCTTTTCGCCCGGCGGCACGAGCACCGCGCCCTGCAGGGCGGCGCCTTCGGCCTGGATGGCGATCGCGCCGCGCGCGGCCGGCGCGACGACGAGATGCGTGTCCGGGAAAGTACCGCCCAGCATCTGCAGGTGCTGCGCGGTGACGTCGATCCGTTGCAGCGCGACCTTGCCTCCGCCCTCGCCGCCGAGCGTGAACGCGATCCAGTCGATCGCCTCCAGCGTGTCGGCGCGACCGGTGGCGATCAGTCCCGAGGCCGGCGCGGCCTCATCGACGTGATCCGCACCCAACGCCACGCGCACGCCGGTCTGTCCCTGGTGGCTGCGGGCACGCAACGCCATCACGTTGCCCAGGCCGACGAGGATGTCGCCGCTGCCCAGCGGCAACGGCGTCTGGATCGATGCCGCCAGCGGCGTGGCGGCCGCCTTGCGCATCGGTGCAGGCAAGGTGATCGCAGTGCCAACCAGGTTGGAATTCAACTGCAACAGGGTCTGCGTCGTGGCGCCCGGTTTGGCGTGCGGGATGGCGACGCCGATCGTCCACTGCGAACGACCCGACAGATAGGGCTTCAACCAGCCCAGGTCTTCCGCGCGATCGATCAGTTCCACCGCGCCCAGGCTCGCGTCCAGCCCGGCTTCGAACACGTGACCCGGGTCGCGCACATAGCGGGTGCCGGCGCGCAGTGACAACTTGCCCGGCTCGCCCTCTTGGCGAACCGCAAGCCCGTCCGCCTTGAAACCTCCGTTCGAATACACCGCCTCGCCGTTGACCTGGTCGAAGGCGAGCTTCCAGCGTGGATCGGCGAGCTTGGCATTCTTCAACGCAACCGTGCCGCTGATTTCCACGCCCTTGCCATGCGCCAGCGGCAGCTTCAGGCCAAACCCCACATCGGCGGGACCACTCGCGCGGACGTTGGCGAAGGTGTCGGCGTTTTCCTTCTGCAAGGGACTCTGCTTGAGCACGGCGAGAAGCTGGTCCGCGTCGCCGTCGCCGTCGGCCTTCACCGTCAGCGCGCCGCCGCGATAGTCGTCGATGCGCGCCTCGATGTGGCGGATGCCGACGTCGCCGAGGCGGCCGGTTCCCACCACGTCGAAGCCGATGCCGGTGAACCGCGCGTCGGCTTCAAGCCCCTGCGCTGCCGGCCATTCCTCGTTGAAACGGATCGTCGCGTCGCTGATGTGGCCCGTGGCCTCGAACACGCCGGTGTTGTCGCGGAACGGCCAGTCGTCGAGGTCGCCCGATATCACCGCGCGGCCGCCCTGCAACGTACCGTCCACCAGCCCGGTGTCGAGCCAATGCACCGCGCTGGCCGGCATGTCCTTGCGCAGCCAGAAACCCTTCGCCGCCGGCAGGCGGGTGTCGTCGATCTCCGCGGCGATGTCGATCCACGGTCGCGTGCCATCGCCCTGCCACCACAATCCACCGCGCGCAATCGCTCCAATGGCGCCGTACACGCTCTGCCCGTCGATGCGCAACGCGGTGGTGCCCACGCGCCAGCCCGCGCCTTCGCGCCAGCCACCGGCCTGGCCGCGCAGCTTCACCGTGTGCACGACACCGAAGCCTTCCGGCCAGTCGAAGCCCACTTCAGCCTGCGGATCGAAATCCAGGGTGAAGCCGTTGCCGTCGCCGTCGATCCGGCCGCTTAGGCCGTGCACACCCGGCGACTTGCCGACCGGATCGAAACCGAGATCGCGGATGACCGCGTGGGCACGCAGGGCACCGCCGCGGCGACCGGCGATTTCCACGTCGTGCAGCGACACGACCGGCTTGGCGGCCTGCAGCCAGTGGCGCAGGCCGGGCGGGATCTTGTCGCTGAGAGCGAGGGCAGCGAGCAATGGACCGCCGTCGACTTCCTTCGCCTGCACCGCGTACTGTTCGCCGCCCGCGATCAGCAGGCCGTCAAGCTTCTGCTCTTTGTCGCCGCGCCCGATGCGCAGCAGGGGCGCATCCACGCGCCAGCCACTCTTGATCAGCTGGTACCGCCCGCGCGCCTGGACATGGTCGAAGCGGCGGCGCGGCGGCACCGCAGCGGCGTCGAGGGAAGTTCCGCGCAATGCCACGGCATCGAGGGTGCTATCGACGGTGACGGTGGCCACGCGATTGCCGCGCAATTCGGCCCAGGCTTCGGCACGGCCGAGGCCACTTTCGACGCTCACGCCCTGCACCTTCAACAGTGCCGACCATGCCCCGAGATCGATCCGCTTCGCCCCGGCGTAGGCACGGCCGTCGCCCTTCTTGCGGTCGAAGTCGAGCACCGCGTCGAGCGGGGTCGCATCCAGTCGCGGCCATGCGCGCACGCCGGCACGGACCCGGTCGCCGTCCACGCGCAGGCGCACGTGCACCTTGGGTATGTGCGCATCCACGCCCAGCGAGGGAGCGAGCACGGCGAGCTTGCCGCCGATCACCTGCAACTCGCCCAGCCCCTGCAGCGCGGAGAACGGATCACTGCCCGCCTTCTGCTGGCCCGGCAATCCGCGCACCTGCCAGCGGCCGTCGTCGGCGCGCTCGAGGGTGAGATCGAGGCCACGCAGGCGCAGCTCCGAGAATGCATGTCCCGGCAGCAGGCCGGCATACAACGACACCAGCATTTCGGTGTCGCCGATGGTGAAGCCCTTCTCGCCCTCGCCGATGCGCAGGTTGTCCAGCTTCAGCAGCGGGCCGCGCCGGGTCCATTCGGTCTCGACGCGATCGAAGGCGACCGGTCGACCGGCGCGTTCGCTCAGCCACGCGGCGATGCGGTCGGGGTGCCGTTCGACGAGCGGCAGCACCTGGCTGGCCACGCCCAACAGCAAAGCGATCATTACGAGCACGATCGCGCCCGTGTAGCCGAAGCCACGACGGGCCATGCGCAGGCGGCGGCGCATAGGAGTGGGCATCAGGCTGCTTCACTCACGAAAATGCGGGATTCGCGCTCCAGCGTCGGCAAGCTCGGCAATGATGTACGACGCCTGCGAGCCCCGGCGCTTTCAAAGCAGCACGACATCGAACTGCTCCTGCGCGTACTGCTCGTCCGCCTGGAAGCGGATGGACTTGCCGAGGAACTCCTCCAGCTCCGCGACCGAAGCGGATTCCTCGTCGGTGATGCGCGCGACGACCTTGGGCGAGGCGATGACGAGCAGCCGCGCGGCGTCGAACTGCCGTACCTGGCGCACGATCTCGCGGAAGATTTCATAGGTCACGGTTTCAGGCGTCTTCAACGTGCCGCGACCGCCGCATTCGTGGCAGGGTTCGCTGAGCTGGCGCTCCAGGCTTTCGGTGGTGCGCTTGCGGGTCATTTCGACCAGCCCCAGCGGCGAGAATTCGTACACGGTGGTCTTGGCGTGGTCGCGGGTGAGCGACTTCTCCAACTGACGCAGCACCTGCCGGCGGTGCTCGGCATCGGTCATGTCGATGAAGTCGATGATGATGATGCCGCCTAGGTTACGCAGGCGGAGCTGACGGGCGACCGACTGCGCGGCCTCGAGGTTCGTCCGATAGACGGTCTCCTCGAGGTTGCGCTGTCCCAGGAATGAACCCGTGTTCACATCGATGGTCGTCATCGCCTCGGTCTGGTCGATGACGAGGTAGCCACCGGACTTCAGCGGCACTTCCTTCTCCAGTGCGCGCTGGATCTCGTCCTCGACCCCGTACAGGTCGAATATGGGGCGCGCGCCGGTGTAATGCTCGATCTTCTCTGCGAGGCCGGGCATGTACTGCGCCGCGAACGTGCGCAGGCGATCGCAGGTCTCGCGCGAATCGACCTTCACCTTCTCCACGTCCTTGCGCATCAGGTCGCGTACGGCCCGCAGCGGCAGGCTCAGGTCCTCGTACACGCGCTCGCCAACGCGGGCGCTGGCGGACTTTTCTTCGATCAGCGCCCAGGCGCGGTTCAGGTAGGCGATGTCTTCGGCCAGCGCCTCTTCCGGCTGGCCTTCGGCGTTGGTGCGCACGATGTAGCCATGGTGGGCACCGGCCGGCGACAACGCGGCGACATGCGTCTTCAGGCGCGCGCGCTCGGCCTCGTCCTCGATGCGCGCCGACACGCCGACCACGCGTGTGCGCGGCAACAGCACGAGATAGCGCGAGGGGATGCTGAGCTGCGTGGTGAGCCGCGCGCCCTTGCTGCCGATCGGGTCCTTCACGACCTGGACGATGATGTCCTGGCCTTCCCGCAGCAGCTCGGCGATCGGGCGGGTCGGCGTCGGCGGCAGGGGCGCGGCATCGCCCTCGCCTTCGCCCTCGACGACCTGGGACAGCTTGACGATGTCGGCCGCATGCAGGAAGGCCGCACGGTCCAGGCCGATCTCGACGAATGCCGCCTGCATGCCCGGCATCACGCGCTGCACGCGCCCCTTGTAGATGTTGCCCACCACGCCACGACGCCAGCCGCGCTCGATGTGGAGCTCCTGCAGCATGCCGTTCTCGACCACGGCCACGCGGGTCTCGCGCGGGGTGACGTTGACAAGGATCTCTTCGCTCATGGCGTGGCCACCGTCGGTACCGGTTCGAGTCCGAACTGGCGCAGCAGCGCCGCGGTTTCGTGCACGGGCAGCCCCATCACGCCGGAATAGCTGCCGCTCAGGCGGGTGATGAAGGTCTCGGCGAAGCCCTGGATCGCATAGGCGCCGGCCTTGCCCTGCCACTGGTCGCCCGCCAGGTACGCCTCGATCTGCGCCTGCGTCAACGCGGCGAAGCTGACGTCGGAAATCGACACCGTCTGCATTTCGCGCGAGGGCGATACGAGCGACACCGCCGAGATCACCTGGTGGGTGCGGCCCGACAGCCTGCGCAGCATCGCGGCTGCGTCCGCGGCGTCGCGCGGCTTGCCGAACACCTCGTCATCGAGCACGACCTCGGTGTCGCTGCCCAATACCACGGCGGTCGGGTTGCCCATCACCTGGAGCAGACCGGCACCGGCCTTCTCGCGGGCGACGCGGCGCACGTAGTCCTCGGCGGGCTCGCCGGGCGCACGCTGCTCGGGCACATCGAGGTCGATGATGCCGAACGACAGGCCCAGGCGGCCCAGCAGTTCACGCCGGCGCGGGGATTGGGAGGCGAGATAGAGCATCGGGACCTTGCTTGGAGGCCCGTGGCGCGCTCGCGCGCGACCCGGGCGCGTTCTTATTGGCGACTGATTCGCTGGTGCCGGAAGGATAACCCGCGCTGACTGGACCCCACCCCGGTGGCGGTCACGTAACCCTGAACCGGCTCACGAATCGTTTACCGTACCCGCGCGGCACATCGTGCCCAATGCACAGCCGGCGCTTCCCCCACCGTCCAACAGGAGTCAGACCCCCATGCCCCAGCTGTCCCGCTTCGCCCTGCGCCCCCTTGCGCTGGCCGCCTTCCTCGCCTTTGGAGTCTGCTCGCCAATGTCCTCGAACGCCCAGACAACGCCTTATGTCGCCACCGATGGCACCCTGCTGAACATCTCGGCCCAGGGCGAAGCCAAGCGGGTCCCGGACATCGCCACGATGTCGACCGGCGTGGTCACGCGCGCCCCCGATGCCAATGCCGCCATGCGCGCCAATGCCGAACAGATGGCCAAGGTCGTGGCCGCGATCAAGGCCGCGGGCATCGCCGACAAGGACGTGCAGACCAGCGGCATCAACCTCAACCCGACCTACCAGTACCGCGAGAACCAGCCGCCCACGATTACCGGCTACGAGGCCAACAACACGGTAAGCATCGTTGTCCGCGACATCGCCAAGCTCGGCAAGATCCTCGACACGCTCGCGTCGGTCGGCGCCAACCAGATCAACGGCCCCAGCTTCGACGTAGACAAGAAGGACGAGGCGCTGGACGAGGCCCGCCGCAAGGCGGTCGCGAGCGCGCAGGCGCGCGCCGACATGTACGCGAAGACACTGGGCATGAAGGTGCGCCGGATCGTCAGCATCAGCGAGAGCGGCCGCTTCGCCCCGCCGATGCCGATGGCGCGCGGCATGGTGGCGATGAAGGCGGAATCCGATACTTCAGTGTCGCCCGGCGAGAACACATTGAGCATCAACCTGGACGTGGTGTTCGAACTCGCCCGCTGAGTTGTCGCCGCAACCTCAAGCGAAGGCCCGCACCTGCGGGCCTTCTTCATTTCGCCGGCAGGAATTTTTTCGAGGATCAAACCCCGCTCGCCACGACCGGGCGTTGTCATCCATGCACGACAACCCATGAGGTGGCACATGGCTCACACCCTCGCTCTTCACACGCATCGCTTCCAGATCGGGAAGCTGGACTTCGCCCGCCTGGACTTCACTCGTATTTCCGCCGAGGCCGGGGCGATAGCGATCAATCTCGCAGCGCTGTTGTTGCTGCTGGCACCGTTGAGTGCCTATGTGCCGCCGATGGCCGAGTCTGACGTTCCTCCCATCATCATTCCCATTGATCCGCCGACGCCGCCGCCCGTCATACCGGTGACGCGCCACGAAACTCCCACGCCTCACGTCGTGCCGACAACGCCCGCGGTAATGCCCCAGAAGATCGAACTGGAGTTGCCACCCGTGGTCGACCCGCTGCCGGGTGACATCGCAATCGATGCCGATCGGATCGCGAAGGTCGACACCGGCCTGGGTGGTGCGGTCACCCGACCGCTGGTGGGCGCACATCTCGGATACGAAACCGCCCCACCCCCGCGCTACCCGATCGAAGCGATCCGCGAGTCGCTCACCGGCACGGTCACGCTGCGCGTGCTGGTGGATGTCGATGGCAAGCCGATCGACGTGCAGGTCGAACGCAGCAGCGGCCACCGCGTGCTCGATGCGGCGGCGAAGCGGCAGGTGCTGGCGAAGTGGCGCTTCAAGCCCGCGATGCAGGACGGCCGGGCCGTGCAGGCCATCGGCCTGGTCCCGGTGGAGTTCAACCTCAACCAGTAACCTGCAAACGACGCTGGCCCGGCATCCGGGCCAGCGTTCTTACGCCCGGTGATAGGGATGGTTGGCCAGCAACGCCGCGGCGCGATACAGCTGCTCGGCCAGCACCAGCCGCACCAGCATGTGCGGCAACGTCAGCGGGCCCAGCGACCACTGTTCGTCGGCACGCGTGATCACCTCGGGCGAATGCCCCTCCGGTCCGCCGATCAGGAAGGCAAGATCGCGTCCCTGCCCGCGCCAGTGTTCCAGCCGTTGCGCCAGCTGTTCCGATGACCACGTCCTGCCGCGGCCGTCCAGCGCGACGACGGTCGCCTGCTTCGGCAACGCCGCCAGCACGCGCGCACCTTCGTCCTGGGTCGCGCGCGCGGCATCACGGCCCTTGCCGCGCAGGCCCGGTTCGATCTCGACCAGGTCGAGCGGCAACCAGTGCGACAGGCGCTTCTGGTACTCGCCGAACCCTTCGGCTACCCAGCGCGGCGCGCGTTCGCCGACGGCGATGAGTTTCGCTTTCATCACCGCATGGTAGCTGCCCGCACCCGCAGTGTGCCTGCGACTGTCGTCAGTGACCTGCGTCAGCGTGGCCCGCGCCTTCACGGATGTACTGGCGCGCGAACGGATCCAGCTCCATGTCACCGATGTCGGCGTAGTCGATCTCGCGCAATCCCTCTGTGACCGTGAAGGCCTGCGCGACAGGCATCTGCCGCAGCGAGCGCAGCTCGACCGCGAACAGGGTCTTGCCCTGGCCGCTGCGATACGTCGCGGGCAGGTCGGCGGCAACCAGCCAGTCCAGCTCCACCGGCACGCCGTGGGCCTCGCCCCGGTAGCGCGTGGCTTGTGCATCGTCCGCGGCACGCACCTTTGCCACTCCACGCTCGCCCAGTTGCGCGCGCAGGTCCGGATCGACCAGGTGGCTCAGCTGCGGCCAGCCGGGAGTGCGGCCCAGCGCGCGCAGGTCCCCAGGGGCATAGCTCACCACGCGGCCGGCATCGAGGAACACTTCGCGATGGAAGAGGCCGTCGGCCACTTTTGCCCAGACGCGGACTGGCTCGCCCGCCAGGCGGTATTCGACTCGGTCATCGCCGCGCACCAGCACCAGGGTGCGATCGCCCTGGGCGTCGTGCACGCGGTATTCGGCGAGCCATGCCTGTGAAATCTGGGCCTGTGAAATCGGGGCCTGTGAAATCGGCGCCCCTGCAACCGCAGCCGGTGCCGCTGGTGATTCCGTGGCCGCAGAGCCGGCCCACGCGGGGCCGGCTCCAAGCAGACACGACAGAAGCAGCATGCGGCGCATCACCGACCGCGCCTGGCCATGCCCGCGAGCAGGTCGCTGACCATCAGCGGCGGCGCGACTTTCTTGCCCTTGCCACAGTTGCCATACAGGTTGCAGAGGAAGCCGCTCACGCCCTGCTCGGATTGCGCCATCACGTGGAAGATCGTGTTCTGCTCGACCACGCCCCGGAATGCGTGCGCGCCCGGACCGCGTGCATAGATCGCGACGTCTTCGGCGGCATGGGTCTCCGACTCCAGCGGCACGGCGGCTTCCTGCAGGAAGGCCGGCGCGGTGGTATCCACGGCGGTCAGGTCCGGGCGCGGACCCGGAGCACGATAGCCCGGGCCATTGGCATAGCCGAGCGTGGTGTACGGCTTGCCGTTGGCGTCGCGCGCGACCTGGCCGCCACTGACCACCTTGCCGAGGATGTCGTTGCCGCGATCCGGATAACCGGCCACGGTGAAGACGTGGCTGTGGTCGGCGGTAACTATCATCAGCGTGTCGGCGGCGGATGCCTTGCTCTGTGCCACGCGCACCGCATCGGACAACTCCATCGCATCGGTCAGCGCGCGGAACGCGTTGCCGGCGTGGTGCGCATGGTCGATGCGGCCAGCTTCGACCATCAGGAAGTAGCCCTTCTTGCCGCTGGCGTTGAGGACATCGATGGCCTTGCCGGTCATCTCGGCGAGGCTCGGTTCCTTGCCTGCGTCGGTCGGCCGGTCGTACTCATATTCCATGTGCGAGCGCTCGAACAGGCCGAGCAGATGGCGCGTGCGGCGCGGATCGATCGCGTCGAACTGCGCCTTGTTCCAGACATACGCCGACTGCGGCTTGCCCGCCCATTCCTCGGCGAGGTTGCGGCCGTCCTTGCGGCGGCCCTTGCTGCCGGCGTCTTCCGGATCGTTGCTGGTATTGGGCAGGAAGTAACTGCGGCCACCGCCGAGCGCGACTTCGATGCCGTCGCCGAACGGGAATTCGACCAGCTGGCGCGCGATGTCCTTGCAGCCGTTGGCCTTGGCTTCCGCGCTGAGTTCGGCGTCGCTTTCCCAGTCGCGGTTGGGCGTGTGCGAATAGGTGGCGGCCGGTGTCGCATGGGTCAGTCGTGCGGTGCTGACCACGCCGGTCGCCAGTCCCATGGCTTCGGACATTTCCAGCAACGTCGCCACGCCCTGTCCGCGCGCGGAGGCGCAGTCGTTGTAGCGCGTGGCCTGGGTCACGCCGATCACGCCCTGGTTGGTCTTGATGCCCGTCATCATCGCGCTCATGGTCGGCGCGGAATCCGGCGTCTGCCCATCGACCGAATAGGTCTTGGACAGGCTCACGTAGGGGAAGCGCTCGAAGCTCAGCGAATTCTCCTCGCCGGTGTGACCGTTGAGCTGGCCTTCGAGGATGCGCGCGGCCGCCACCGTGGACAGGCCCATGCCATCGCCGACGAACAGGATCACGTTCTTCGCCGGACGATCGTTGGCGCGCAGCATGGCGCCATCGTGCGCGGCACGCGCACCGTCCTCGTACCACTGCTTCGGGCTCTCGGCAAAGCTCGGCGCTGCAACGAGTGCGGTTGCGGCCGCACAGGCCAGCATCAATCGGGATTGGCGCATCGGGGGATCTCCGTCCTGGGAAGGCGGCCATCCTGCGTGCGGGATGTTGCGGAGAGATTGCGCGGATGCGACGCAACGTGGCGCGTACACACCAGGCCTCACTTGTTCGCAGACGAAGACGGCGCCTCAAGGGCGCCGTCAGGGTCCATCGTTGCGAATCAGAACCGGCTTCGGACGCCGGTTTCGGCTTCGTCGGCCTCGCGGTGCGGTGGCGGCTGGTCGCCCACCGTCCACAAGCGCTCCAGCGCATAGAACTCGCGCACGCGCGGCAGCATGATGTGGACGACGACATCACCGAGGTCGACCAGCACCCATTCGGCTTCGCGCTCGCCTTCCACGCCCAGCGGCTGGACGTCGAGGTTCTTGGCGAACTTCACTACTTCATCGGCGATCGACTTCACGTGGCGCGTCGAAGTGCCGGATGCGATCACCATGAAATCGGTGACGCTGCTCTTGCCACGTACGTCGATCTCGACCACGTCCCGTGCTTTGAGTTCTTCGACCGCCGCGTGGACTGTCTTCAGCAATGCGTCGGCCGGCGGGGGGGGATTGGGAAGGCGGGTCTTGATGACTTGGGCTTGGCTGGTCAAGGGCGGAACTCTGTTTGATTGCCTGGGAATCATAGGGAACCCGAGTTTTGCCGGGCTGTCGAGTACAAATGGTGACGAACGATGTAACTGGCGACGGACGGCGGCGTCCAGCCCTGCCAGCCGTCGCCCGCGGCAATGTGACGCCGCAATTCAGTCGAGGATTCCGGGCGCAATTCTTGCAAGGGCAACACGGCCAGCCCACCGGCCGGCGTGGATCGCAGTGCATCGAGCGGGCGCCAGCGCGATGCCACTTCCGCGGCCACCTGCGGCGCGGCGCTGCCCAGCGCCCCCGCGTCGATGTGCGAACCCGGCCGCTGCACGGCCAGGATGTGGGCGTGCTCGAACAGTTCCTGCCAACGATGCCAGGTATGCAGCTGGTTGAGCGAATCCCCGCCGACCAGCCACGCTATCGGCAGCTCGCGGCCGGTTTCGGCGCGCAATTCCAGCAGCGTGTCGATGGTATAGGACGGACCGGCACGGCGTAGTTCGCGGCGATCGACCTTGAGGCCCGGCTCGCCCGCGATGGCAAGGTCGAGCATGCGCGCGCGCTGCTCCGCATCGGCGTGCGTCGGCCCCTTGTGTGGCGGATCGGCGGCGGGCAGCAGGAATACCTGCACCGGGCCGTGCGCCTGCATGGCGTCGCGCGCGGCGCGGGCGACGGCGAGATGGCCGTTATGCACCGGATCGAACGTGCCGCCGTAGCAGATCATCATCGTCACGGCCCCAATCCCACTTGCTCAACTACGCACGTGCAGCAGGCGTGAGGCACGCGGTTCGGCAATGGCGAGCAGCAACCGCTCGAGTGCCACCCAGGCATCCACGGGTTCCTGTCCGGGACGCGGGCGCCCCTTGGCGATGCTGTCGACCCGGCCGGCCTGCGCAAGGAACGCATCCCAGCGCTTTGCGTCATGGCGTTGCAGCGCGCGACGGTACATCGGCTGCTTCGAATCCCACACGCGCTGCGCCTTGAACGCATTGGCCAGGTTGCCGGCGCGCGCCAGCGCGGAGGCGGTCTGCAATTCCTTGATCACCATGCCCAGCAACGCGGGCACTGCCTCGCCTTCGCCGCGCAGGCCACGGATCATGCGCGATACCTGCGCGCCCTGTCCGTTGAGCGCGGCGTCGATCAGGCGGAACACGTCGAACCGCGCGGCATCGGCGACGAGGTCCTCCATGCGCGCGACATCGAGGATGCCCCCATCCGAAAGCAGTTTGAGTTTCTCGATTTCCTGCGCGGCCGCGAGCAGGTTGCCTTCGACGCGGTCGGCCAGCAACTGCACGGCGTCGCGATCGGCCTTCAGGCCGCGCGAACGCAGGCGGGCTTCGATCCAGCCAGGCAATTCATGCGGTTTGACCGGCCATGCGACGGCGATGCAGCCGATGCGGCCGATCGCTTCGCTCCACTTGCCGCCGTGCTGCCTGCTCCACTCGCCGGCGGTGACCAGCAGGGTGATGTCGTGGGGCGGATTGGCGCAGAACTCGCTGATCACGCGTGCGCCTTCGGTGCCGGGCTTGCCGGTGGGCAGCCGCACTTCGAACAGGCGCCTGCTGGCGAACAGGCTGGGGGCCTGGACGCTGGCTTCCATCGCGGCCCAGTCGGGCTCGCGCTGGTTGCCTTCGGCTTCGAAGATCTCGCGTTCGCCGATGCCCTGCGCACGCGCGGCCGCGCGCACGGCGTCGGCGGCTTCGAGGACGCGCAGCGGTTCGGGGCCGGCGATCAGGTAGGCGGGGCGCAGCGGGCCCGCTTGTACCTGCGCGGCCAGCTGCTCCGTCTTGAGTTCCATCATTCCGCGGCCTGTCTGACAGGCCTTCAGCGCGGCTGCGGCGGACTGGCCGGCGTCGCTTCGGTGGACGGTTCGTCGGTGGCCGGTTCGTCGGGTGGCGGATTCGCATCGGCGGCTTCGAGGGCGGCCTTGGCGGCATCCTCGGCGACCGGCTGGTCCAGGCGCGAAGCCGGTGCAGTCAGCTCGCCCGAGCGGGCAACGGCACCGAGGCGGCGGATGATCGAGGCGGCCATCTCGCGACGCAATTCCTTCACCAGTATCTCGCGCTCGCCTTCGGTGCCGATGGCGTTGACCGGGTTGGAGATGTAGTCGCGCGAAAGCTCGACCGCCTGGCGCGGTACCGGCTTGGTGCCGTCGGCCCTGCGCACCTCGAACACCACCGCGTAGCGCAGGCTGAGTTCCTGGGCGCGGCCGAGCTCGTCGACGCTGATCGGCGTATCGCCCCAGCGCTCGGACAGCAGGTCGACCACGGTCGCACTCTCATCGGTCGGCAGGGCGATGGTTGCGCCTGCACGGCGGATCGACTGCGACAGCGAATCGGCCAGCGGGCTGTAGCGATCGACCGATGCCACGCGCACCGGACCGAGGTCACCCGAAAGCACGAGTGGGCTGCGCAGATGGAAACCGCAGGCCGAAAGGGCCAGCGCGAGGACGATAGGCAGGCTGCGACGAATCATGCGGGGAGTCTGGACGAGGTCGGGGCAGGCGGCAAGCCGGAGCGTTCAGGCAGCACGCGGCATCGGCGGCAGCCAACTCGCGCCCGGGCAGTCACGCGCCTGCGACTACCCGACGACGATGTTGACGATCTTGCCCGGCACCACGATCACCTTCTTCACCGCCTGGCCGGCGATGAACTGCGCGACGCCGGGTGAAGCCAGGGCGAGGCGTTCGGTCTCTTCCTTCGCCACGTTGACCGGCACTTCTATCGTGCCGCGCAGCTTGCCGTTGACCTGCACCGCCAGGGTGATGCTGTCGCGGGCCAGTGCGGCCGGGTCGGCGGCCGGGAACGGCAAGTCCTCCAGCAGCGTTTCCGGGTGGCCCAATGCCTGCCACAGCGCGTGGCAGACGTGCGGCGTGACCGGATTGAGCAGCAGCACCATCGCCTGCAGCGCCTCATGGCGGACGGCGCGGCCCTGGTCGCTCATGTCGGTGAACTTCGACACGTGGTTGAGCAGCTCCATCAGCGCAGCGATCGCGGTGTTGAAGCTGTGGCGACGGCCGTAGTCGTCGCCGACCTTCTGGATCGTCTCGTGCAACTGGCGCCGCAGGGTCTTCTGCGCGGCGTTGAGCTGGGCGGCATCGACTTCCGGATGGTCCGGCTGCAACACATGCGTCAGCACTTCGCGCCAGAAACGGCGCAGGAAGCGGGCCATGCCCTCGACACCGGCTTCGTTCCACTCCAGCGACTGTTCCGGGGGTGCGGCGAACATCGAGAACAGGCGGACGGTGTCGGCGCCGAACTTGCCGACCATCAACTGCGGGTCGACGCCGTTGTTCTTCGACTTCGCCATCTTCTCGGTGCCACCGATGTGCACCGGCTGGCCATCGGAGGTCAGGCGCGCGCCGATGATGTGGCCGCGCGCGTCGCGCTCGACCTCGACATCGGCGGGATTGAACCAGTCCTTCGATCCGTCGGCCTTCTCGCGGTAGAAGGTCTCGGCGATCACCATGCCCTGGCACAGCAGGTTGACCGCGGGCTCGTCCGAATTCACCAGGCCCTGGTCGCGCAGCAGCTTGTGGTAGAAGCGGAAGTACAGCAGGTGCAGGATCGCGTGCTCGATGCCGCCGATGTACTGGTCGACCGGCGTCCAGTACCTGGCACGTTCGTCGACCTGCTGCGATGCGCCCGGCGAGGTGTAGCGCGCGTAGTACCAGCTCGACTCCATGAAGGTGTCGAAGGTGTCGGTTTCGCGTTCGGCCGCACCGCCGCATTGCGGGCAGGTGGTCTTGCGCCACTCCGGGTCGGCCTTGATCGGCGAGGTGACCGCGCCGGCTTTGGCATATGCGTCCTCGACATCCTCCGGCAGCACCACCGGCAACTGCTCTTCGGGCACCGGCACGTCGCCGCACTTTGCGCACAGGATCACCGGGATCGGGCAACCCCAGTAGCGCTGGCGGCTCACGCCCCAGTCGCGCAGGCGGAAGTTGACCCGGCGCTGGCCGCGCTCCTGCTGCGCAAAACGATCGGCAAGCGCGTCGAACGCCTGCTGGAAATCCATGCCGTCGAATTCGCCGGAGTTCACCAGCCAGCCGCGCTCGGTGTAGGCGCCCTCTTCGGCGATGGTGCGCTCGAACTCCTCGACCACCTGCACCGCGGCGCCAGTGTCGTACGCATCGATCGCGCGATCTTCGCCCAGCGCGCTGCCCATCGAAGTGCCGTGGCGGGCGACGTCGCGGCTGATCTCCTCGATCGCGTCGCGTACCTCGGTCGGGACGATGACCATCCTGATCGGCAGCTGGTAGGACCGGGCGAACTCCCAGTCGCGCTCGTCGTGGCCCGGGACCGCCATCACCGCGCCGGTGCCGTAGTTCATCAGCACGAAGTTGGCGACGTAGACCGGCACCTGTTCGCCGGTCACCGGATGCAGCGCGCGCAGGCCGGTATCGCGGCCGCGCTTCACCTGTGTTTCCAGTTCGGCCTCGGACACTCCGCCCTGGCGCAGGTCGGCGATGAACGTGGCCAGTTCCGCATCCGTCTTCGCGGCGTGCTGCGCGAGCGGATGCTCGGCGGCGATCGACACGAAGGTGACGCCCATCAGCGTGTCAGGGCGCGTGGTGAAGACGCTCAATGGCTCCACGGCGTTGCCGTTGCCGTCGACCACGTCGAAGCGGATTTCCAGGCCCTCGCTGCGGCCGATCCAGTTGCGCTGCATGGTCTTGACCGCATCCGGCCAGCCCGGCAGCGTGTCCAGGCCATCCAGCAGTTCCTGGGCGTAGTCGGTGATCTTGAGGAACCACTGCGGGATCTCGCGCTTCTCCACCAGCGCGCCGGTGCGCCAGCCGCGGCCATCGATGACCTGCTCGTTGGCGAGCACGGTCTGGTCGACCGGGTCCCAGTTCACCACCGAGTTCTTGCGGTAGGCCAGGCCCTGCTTCATCAGGCGCACGAACATGCGCTGCTCGTGCACGTAATACGACGGCTGGCAGGTGGCGAATTCGCGCGACCAGTCGATGGCGTAGCCCATCTGCTGCAGCTGCGCCTTCATGTGCGCGATGTTGGCGTAGGTCCACTTCGCCGGCGCGGTGTGGTTCTTGATCGCGGCGTTTTCCGCCGGCAGGCCGAAGGCGTCCCAGCCCATCGGCTGCAGGACGTTGAAGCCGGTCATGCGCTTGTAGCGGCTGATGACGTCGCCGATGGTGTAGTTGCGCACGTGACCCATGTGCAGCGCACCCGACGGGTACGGCAGCATCGACAGACAGTAGTACTTGGGCTTGGCCGACGCCTCGTCGACCTCGAACGCCTTCGTTCCCGTCCAGAAGCGCTGCGCGGCGGCCTCTACGGTTTGCGGATCGTAGGCGGCGGATTCGGTCTGGACGGGTTCGGTGGACACGATGGCGGGCAGGAACTCGGGGAAAGACCTGAAAGCCTACCGCAGCGCACAAAACACCGCCATGCGCGCGCGAATGGGCCCGCCGCGGGCCGCCCCGGCCCCGAATGGCGATCCAGCGGCGCCGGCCGCTGGCGAGACCGGCACGCCGCCGCCCGCATCGCCCCTGTCTTGAACCGCCCGAAGCCGTAAAGCCCGCGCCGCGCGGGCTGTGTCTAGATCGGCTGTGTCTAAAATCGCCGTCCAACCCGCCGCAGCAAGCCCTGGAGGCTTCGTGACCCGACTGTCGATCGCCCTGCTGACCCTGTTGTCCGCCGCGCCGGCCTGCGCTGCCGAACCCGTCGCCCTGCAATGCGGGCACCTGTTCGATTCGCGCAGCGCCCGCCTGCTGGATGCCCGTACCGTGGTGGTGCGCGATGGCAAGGTCGCCGACGTACTGGCCGGGCGCGTCGATGTGCCGGGCACAAAGGCGGTCGACCTGTCCGGCCACACCTGCACCCCGGGGTGGACCGACCTGCACGTGCACCTGGGTTCGCAGAGCAGCCCGAAAAGCTACGAGGAGGAATTCCGCCTCGACGAGACCGACTTCGCCTTCCGTTCGGTTGGCTACGCGAAGAAGACCCTGCTGGCCGGCTTCACCAGCGTGCGCGACCTCGGTGGCGACGTATCGCTGCACCTGCGCAACGCGATCAACCAAGGCCTGGTCGACGGTCCGCGCATCTGGGCCGCGGGCAAGATCATCTCGACCACCGGCGGCCATGCCGACCCCACCAACGGCTACAACGCCGAGCTCTCGCACCTGCTCGGCCCGCCCGGCCCCAGCGACGGCGTGGTGAACTCCGTCGACGACGCCCGCCAGGCCGTGCGCCAGCGCTACAAGGAGGGCAGCGACGTCATCAAGATCACCGCCACCGGCGGCGTGCTGTCGTATGCGAAATCGGCGGACGCGCCGCAGTTCACGGTCGAGGAGATCAAGGCGATCGTCGATACCGCCAAGGACTACGGCTATCGCGTTGCCGCCCATGCGCACGGTGCGGAAGGCATGAAGCGCGCGGTCCTGGGTGGCGTCACCTCGATCGAGCACGGCACGTACATGAACGATGAGATCATCTCGCTCATGAAACAGAAGGGAACCTGGTACGTGCCGACCATCTCGGCCGGCCGCTTCGTCGCCGACAGGGCGAAGATCGATGGCTACTTCCCGGACATCATCCGGCCCAAGGCCATCCGCGTGGGCGCGCAGATCCAGGAAACCGCGGGCAAGGCCTACCGCAACGGCGTGAAGATCGCCTTCGGCACCGACATGGGCGTCGGCCCGCATGGCGACAACGCACGCGAATTCCTCTACATGGTCGAGGCCGGCATGCCGGCGGCCTTCGCCCTGCAGGCCGCCACCTTCAACGCCGCGCAGGTGCTCGGGGTGGACGACCAGGGCGTGATTGAAACCGGCAAGCGCGCGGACATCGTCGCGGTGCCGGGCAATCCCGTCGAGGACATCAAGGCCGTGCTCGGCGTCGACTTCGTGATGAAGGATGGTGCGATCTACAAGTCGCCGGAAAACGCGCAGCCGGGCGCCGCGCAATGACCGGGGAATGGATGGGGTACGTGGCGGCCATCCTCACCACGCTCTCCTTCGTGCCGCAGGCGGCCAAGACCATCCGTAGCAAGCAGACAAATGGCCTCTCGCTGCTGATGTACCTGACCTTCACCGTGGGGATCGGGTTCTGGCTGGCCTACGGCATCTACCTGATGTCGTGGCCGATGATCATCGCCAACATCGTCACCCTCGCGTTGTCGCTGACGATCCTCGGCCTGAAGCTGCGCTACGGCTGAGGCGCCCGGCTCACCGCAAGGCCGGCATGGATCGCCCAGGCGAACCACAGCGCGAACGCGAGCCGCTGCGCGATTCCCGCCGGCAACAGGTTCGGCAACACCAGCGCGCACAGCGGCACCAGCACGGCAGCGAGCAGCGATGTCGACGCGATCGCCCGCCAGCCGCCTGCACCGCGCAGGCCGCGCGCAAGCAACAGGCCACCGGTCGCGAACGCGATCCACCACACCATCCAGGCGGCGGCGTGGCGGGCGCTGTGCACGCCGTCGAGATCGCCCGCATCCAGCGGCAACACGCCCTGCAGCGCGAACGCGAGCGCCGACAGCAACAGCAATTGCGCGCCGATCCGCGCCGGCCAGCGCGCCATCGCCGGCAACAGGGCGCGCAGGCGCCAGGCCACCCACGCGACCAGTGCGCCCGGCAGCACGAACGCCAGCAGGTTGAACAGGCCGGCGCCCGGCAACGGCTTCGCGCCCAGCAGGGCCAGCGGATGCAGCACGTGCGAATAGCCCTCGATCCGGTCGGCCATGACCAGTGCCGACCCCGTGAAGAGCAGCGCAGCCACTACCGCCGCGTACCGGGAGACCCGGGATGCCAGGCGCGAAGCAAGCGAAAAGGGAGCCTTCATGCCGCCATGCTAGCGTGCGCGCCGGCAACGCTTGCGTCCTGCCGGCTCCGCCCCCATTTCGCTGCCATTCCGCACTCCGGCGCCCGCTGATGACCCTCGATACCACCAAGCCCCATGTATTCGACGCCACTGCGGCGAACTTCGACGCGGACGTGCTGCGCAAGTCGCTGGAAACGCCGGTCCTCGTCGATTTCTGGGCGGAATGGTGCGGGCCGTGCAAGCAGCTTGGACCGGTTCTCGAAAAGCTGGCCAGCGAATACAACGGCGCCTTCGTGCTCGCGAAGGTCGATGTCGACAAGGAACAGGAGCTCGGCGCCGCATTCCAGGTGCGTTCGATCCCCACCGTGTTCCTGGTCAAGGGCGGCCAGCTCGTCGATGGTTTCCCCGGCGTATTGCCGGAGGGCCAGCTGCGCGAATTCCTCAAGCACCACGGCATTGAACCGGCCGCTGCCGCCGAACCCGCGGCAGCGGAAGCCGAAACCGCGCCGGTCGATCCGCATGCCGAGGTGATGCGCCTGCGCAGCGAATTGGCGGCCGCTGCCGACAACGACAATCTCAAGCTCGATCTCGCCCTCGCGCTGCTGAAGACGGGTGCCGCGCACGAAGCCGAACAGCTGCTCGATGCCCTGCCCGCCAATCTCGCCCACGACGATCGCGCGATCAGCGCCCGTTCGCGCCTGGGCTTTGCCGCGCTGCTCGACAACGCCCCACCGGTCGAAGTGCTGGAAGCCGCCATCGCCGGCAATCCCGACGATCTGCGCGCGCGCCATCTGCTGGGCGTGCAGCGCATCGTCGCCGGCGAGGCGCAGCAGGGCCTTGAGCAGTTCCTGGAGATGCTTCGCCGCGACCGCAGCTATGAGGACGGCCTGCCGCGCAAGTCGCTGATCGATGCCTTCCGCATCATCGAGGACGAGGACCTGGTCGGCACCTACCGCCGCAAGATGTCGTCGCTGCTGTTTTGAGACCAGCGGCCCGTCCAGGGCCGTGAACCCCTTGACTGTACGCGTGCGTATGGCGAAGCTGCCCCCGCTTTCCCCCTCCGCGTGTGCGTGTCATTCATGAAGAACAGCATCAGGCCCGGCACGTTGCGCCGGGTCCTCAACCTGTGGCCGCCGTTCCTGTTCAGCGGCATCCGCGTCACCGACATCGCCTCCGACTGGCTCAGCGCACGCGTCGAGTTGCGCGCGCGCCCGTGGAACCGCAACTACGTCGGCGTCCACTTCGGCGGCAGCCTGTTCGCCATGACCGATCCGTTCTGGATGCTGCTGACCATGCACGCGCTCGGTAACGACTACATCGTCTGGGACCAGGCCGGCTCGATCGAATTCGTCAAACCCGCCCGCGGCACCGTGCACGCACGATTCCAGCTCGACGACGCCGTGCTCGCGCAGCTGCGCGCCGCGACCGCCCACGGCGGCAAGCACCTGCACTGGTTCGAGACCGCGATTGTCGATGCCACCGGGGAAACCGTCGCCCGCGTGCGCAAGCAGGTCTACGTGCGGCGCAAGCGCGACCGCCGCCCCAGGGCCGAGGAACGCGGCCTGGCCGCCTAGCCGAGCCTCGCCGATATGGCGGCGCCGGCCCGGGAATACGCGGCCACGACATCCCCTGCACGACGATGGCACCGCCAATCAAGGGTGACATGGCGATGACGATCACAGTCCCCGGGCGTATTCAGCGGGCCTGGGCGTGCCCGCACGCGCAAACCGGCGTATGCGGCGCCGCCGCGCGGTATGCTTGGCCGGCCACAGGGGGCGCGGAACAACATGGCTGAAGAGCCGAAACACGACGACGGAACGCCGTTGCCGGAAATCACCGGCTATCGACTGCTGCGGGTCATCAACCACGGCGGCATGTCCACCGTTTATCTCGCGCGCCAGCACACGCTCGGACGCGACGTCGCGATCAAGGTGATGTCGCCGCAGGCCCTCATCGACGAGACCAGTCGACGCCGCTTCGAGAACGAAGTGCGCATCATCGCCCGCCTCGAACATCCGCACGTGGTGCGCATCCACGAAGTCGGCCGCACGCTCGATGGCCTGCCCTATTACGCGATGCCCTACATGGCGCGCGGCCACCTGGGACAGCGCAACTTCGGCAAGAGCGAGCGACGCGTCGTCGAGATCGCCAACATCCTGCTGTCCGTGCTCGGCTACGCCCATGCCCGCAACATCGTGCATCGCGACGTCAAGGCCGAGAACGTCCTGTTCGACGACGCCGACCGACCGCTGCTGGCCGACTTCGGCATCGCGCTGCGCAAGGACTGGGGCGGTGCGCGCATGACCGCCACCGGGCTCGCCGTCGGCAGCACCGCCTACATGGCGCCCGAACAGGCACGCGGCGAAGTGGTCGATGGCCGCGCCGACCTGTATGCCCTCGGCGTGCTGATCTGGGAAATGCTGACCGGCCGGCTGCCGTTCGAGGCGCCCGATGCCTTGTCGATGGCGGTGATGCACGCGCAGGACCCGGTGCCGAAACTGCCCGCGCACCTGGCGCACTGGCAGCATTTCATGAACCGGGCGCTGGCCAAGCAACCGGCGCAGCGTTTCGAGGATGCGGCGCAGATGCGTGCGGGCATCGAGTCGGTCATGCAACGCAGCGTCATGCCGGCGTTGCGCGACCGCCTGCAACGGCTCGCGCCGATGCAGCAGTACGCCAAGCCGATCTGGGCCGTCTGTGCCTTGCTGGCCTTCATCGGCGTGGGCGTGCTCGGCGTGGAATACCTGGCGCGGCATCGCGCCACGGACGCAGCGGTCGCCCGCAACGAAGCCGCCGCGACCGTCGTGGCGCACAACCAGGTCACCACCGCGATGCTCCAGCCGTTGCCGGAGTCCCCGGCTCGGCAGGCGATCGATGCGGCGCGCAAGCAGATCGCCGCCGGCCACCTGACGACTCCGCTCGACACCAACGCCTATACCAGTGTGCTGGAAGCGTGGAACTCCGACGGCGGCAACGAGGAGGTGATCGAGGTGGTCGCCGACCTCACCGATGCCTTCGCCAATGCCATTGCTGCCCAGGTACGCAATGGCAACGACGCCCGCGCCCGCGAGATCCACGCCATGGCGACCGCGCTCGCCGAGCAGACCGGCACGTCTGGCTCGCCCGAATACCTGCGCCTGCGCAAGAAAACCGAGGCGGCAGTGAAAGCCCGGTTCGAGGACGCCGCAAAGCGCCACGACCACGACGCGGCCCTGCGCACGGTGCAACTCGTCACCGACTTCGGGCTGTCGCCGCGCCTGGCCGCCGACTTCAACAGCCGCGTCGCGAAACTACCGAGTCAAGGCGCAGCGCCGGCCGCCGCAGGCGGGGTAAGCGAAGACAACAACAAGGCCACCGTCGCGGTCAGCCGCACGCCGGTCACGCGCGGCGATTACGCGCGTTTTGCCGATACCACCAAGCGCACCGCGGCGTTGTGCCGCGAGCGCGTCTCCCTGCTGCGCGTCATCGCCCCACGCGACTGGCGTTCGCCGGGCTTCAGCCAGAACGACAGCGAACCCGTGGTGTGCGTATCCCTGCAGGATGCGGAGGCCTATGCCGGCTGGTACAGCCACAAGACCGGCCAGCGCTGGCGCCTGCCCACCGCGGAGGAAGCGCACGAGACCCCGGCACAATCCGGCAATCGCGCGGTGTCGCTGTGGTCGCGCGATTGCGCCGCGGGCTGCGGGCGCCGTTTCGCCAGTGGCACGTCTTGGCGCAGCCCCAGCCCGCAACGCCCGCTGCTGGCCAATCGCGGCTACGACGACGTCGGTTTCCGCCTGGTGCGCGACCGGTAGCAGGCGCTTCGATGTGAAGCAGGACGCAGCGCGCGGGTTTGAACGCCAACGCTGCGCCTACAATGTGGCATGACCACGACTCCCCGTCCCGGCCCGCAGCGGCCCAGCTTCCAGCGTCTCTTCCTTACCGGCCTGCTTACCCTGCTGCCGATCTGGCTGACGTGGGTAGTGATCAAGTTCGTGTTCGTCCTGCTCTCGGGCATCAGCCAGCCGCTGATCGGCCCGCTGCTGCAGGGGCTCGCCGCGACATCGCCGCAGACCCTGGGCTGGATCGCCGAGCCGTGGGTGCAGACCGCGCTGGCCCTGCTGGCGACGCTGGCGGTGATCCTCCTGTCCGGGGTGATGGCCCGCATCGTCATCGGCCAACGCATGCTGCGCTGGTTCGAGGCGCTGATCCGCCGCATCCCGCTCGCCAGCACGATCTACGGCAGCGCGCGCCAGCTGCTCGACATCCTGCAGACCAAGCCCGACGGCACCCAGCGCGTGGTGCTGATCGACTTCCCGCATACCGAGATGAAGACGCTCGGCTTCGTCACCAAGGTGATGCACGAGCACGGCACCGGTCGCGAACTCGCCGCCGTGTACGTGCCGACCACCCCGAACCCCACCTCCGGGTATCTCGAGATAGTGCCCGTGGAGAAGATCACGCCGACCGACTGGACCGTCGACCAGGCGATGAGCTTCATCATTTCCGGTGGCGCGGTATCGCCGGATACGATTCCGTTCACGCCGCCGCGGCGCGACAACGTTTGATCGACGACGCGGCTGATGCCGCCGCAGCGGCCGGCCATGGCAAACAACCACTGCGAACGACGCGCGCAGGCCGAGGACCACACGAGTGAATGACGCAAGTTCGCCAGCACTATCCGCCCCCGTGAGCCGCCTCCTCGACGACCGCGCCGTGCACATGTTCGTCATGCTGGCGGCTTTCTTCTGCGTCAACGCGGTGCTGGCCGAATTCATCGGCGTCAAGATCTTCGCGCTGGAAGACACCCTGGGCATCGCGCCGTTGCAGTGGAACCTGTTCGGCCAGAGCGGCTCGCTCTCCTTCACCGCCGGCACGTTGCTGTGGCCGGTGGTGTTCCTGATGACCGACGTCGTCAATGAGTTCTACGGCCGCCGTGGCGTGCGCCTGATTTCCTGGCTCGCCGCCGGCCTGATCGCCTATGGCTTCCTTTTCGCCTTCGCCGCCATTTCGCTGGCACCGGCGGACTGGTGGGTCAAGGCTGCCCAGCCGCAGGGCGTGGCCGACTACCAGGCCGCATTCGCCGCGGTGTTCGGCCAGGGACTGTGGACCATCGGCGGCTCGCTCGTGGCGTTCATGCTGGGGCAGCTGATCGACGTCGCGGTGTTCCACCGCATCCGCGACGTCACCGGCGAGAAGCATGTGTGGCTACGCGCGACCGGCTCGACCGCGGTGTCGCAGCTGGTCGACAGCTTCGTCGTCCTCTACATCGCCTTCGTGATCGGTCCGCAGCACTGGCCGACCTCGCTGTTCCTGGCCGTCAGCACGGTCAACTACGGCTACAAGATGCTGGCGGCGGTGGTGATGATCCCGCTGCTGTACGTGATGCGGCGCGCGATTACCGGCTACCTGGGCGAAGCGCGCGCGGAGCAGTTGCGGCTTGAGGCGGCGCAATAGGGCTTGAACCGGTAGCCATACGTTCCCGTGCGTTGGGGGCGCATCAGGCAACTCGTTCCGCAAAAGCCAATAGCCGGCTGTCCCCACGCGCGGCGGCGCGCTCGACATCCCGATATGCGAGTCCTGTCGCGGCGCCCCACGCGCGGCGGCGCGCTCGACATCCCGATATGCGAGTCCCGTCGCGGGGCCCCATGACTTCCGACCGGGTCGCAGGCAGCGCGGATCGGCCATGCTGCGGGATCAACCAATCTCCCGGAGCCTGCATGACCCTGCGCCCGCTTGTCCTTTCCGCTGCCCTGCTGACCGCCCTCGCTGGTTGCGCCGGCAAACCCGTCGCCGAGGCGCCCGTTCCGACCGCCGCACCGCAGGCGGCCACCCAGGACAAGGCCGCGCAGCTGGATGCTCTGTACGCGCAGTACTGGGAAGAAGCACTGCAGCTCAATCCGGTCCAGGCCACCTTCCAGGGTGACCCGCGCTACAACGACCAGCTGCCCGACTTCTATTCCGCGCAGTTCCGCCAGCAGTCCCACGACTTCACCCAGCGCTGGCTCGACCAGATCCAGGCGATCGGCCCGGATGGGCTCACCGGCCAGGACCTGGTCAGCTACCAGATCTTCGTGCGCGACGCGAAGAATTCGCTGGAAGGCGAGCAGTACCCCGGCTGGATGCTGCCGGTCGACCAGATGGGCAGCATCGCCACCTTCACCGCACAGCTGGGCGCCGGCACCGGCGCGCAGCCGTTCAAGACCGTCAAGGACTACGACAACTGGCTGGCGCGCGGCAACCGCATCCCGGTGCTGGTCGACAGCATCATCACCGACATGCGCGCAGGCATGCAGGCCGGCGTCGTACAACCGCGCGCGCTGATGATCAAGGTGGTGCCGCAGTACGACGCCATCATCAAGGCCAAGCCCGAGGACAGCGTGTTCTGGGGCCCGATCGCCAAGATGCCCAAGGACTTCAGCGAAGCCGACAAGACGCGCCTGACCGCGGCCTACCGCGACATGATCGGCCAGCAGATCATGCCGTCGTTCCGCAAGCTGCGTGATTTCATCGCCACGGATTACCTCCCGGCCACGCGCGACACCGTCGGCATGGACAAGCTGCCCAACGGCGCGGCGTGGTACGCCTTCAACGTCCGCACCACGACCACCACCGACCTGAGCCCGGCGCAGATCCACCAGATCGGCCTGGATGAAGTCGCGCGCATCCACGGCGAGATCCGTGGGGTGATGCAGCAGGTCGGCTTCAAGGGCTCGCTGCAGGACTTCTTCAAGTCCATGCGCACCAGCAAGAAGTTCGAGTTCAAGTCCGAGGACGCCCTGCTCGCGTACTTCCGCAGCCTGGAAGCGCGCATCAACGCGCGCGTGCCCACGCAGTTCTCGCTGCTGCCCAAGGCAGGCTTCGAGATCCGCCCGGTCGAGGCGTTCCGCGCCAAGTCCGCAGCGGGCGGCGAGTACCAGGGCCCCAGCGAGGACGGCACGCGCCCGGGCATCTTCTACGTCAACACCTATGACCTGCCCTCGCGCAAGCAATGGGACGCGGAAGACCTGTTCCTGCACGAAGCCATCCCCGGTCATCACTTCCAGATCGCGCTGCAGCAGGAGCTCCAGGGTGTGCCGGCGTTCCGTCGCTTCGGCGGCAATACCGCCTATGCCGAAGGCTGGGGCCTGTACGCCGAGTCGCTGGGCAAGGACCTGGGCGTCTACGAGACCCCGTACGACTACTTCGGCTACCTGCAGAACGAACTGTGGCGCGCCATCCGCCTGGTGACCGACACCGGCCTGCACAGCAAGGGTTGGACCCGCGAGCAGGTGATCAAGTACATGCTCGACAACTCGGCGGCCGGCGAGACCGATGCCACCGCCGAGGCCGAGCGTTACATCGCCTGGCCGTCGCAGGCGACCGCCTACAAGATCGGCGAACTCAAGATCCAGGCACTGAAGAACAAGGCACGCGCGGCGCTCGGCGACGGCTTCGATCCCCGCGAATTCCACGCCGAAGTGCTCAAGGACGGCCCCGTGCCGCTGTCGGTGCTGGAGGACAAGATCGACCGCTGGATCGCGACGAAGAAGGGCTGACCGGACACGGCGCGCCGCGCCGCGCTCCACCGCGAGACCAAAGGGCCGGCAATTGCCGGCCCTTTTCGTTGCTGGATCGTTTCAGCGATCCAGCGGGCTGACCACCCCACCCGCCCCGCGGTTGAGCACATGCGTGTAGATCTGCGTCGTCGCCACGTCCTTGTGGCCGAGCAGTTCCTGCACGGTGCGGATGTCGTAGCCGGCTTCGATCATGTGCGTCGCGAACGAATGCCGAAGCGTATGCGCGGACACCGGCTTCACGATCCCGGCGCGCTTGCACGCCGCCTTCAACGCCCGCGACAAGGTGCCGTCATCGAAGTGATGCCGGCGCTCCACGCCATCGCGTGGGTCGATCGCGCGTCGGGGCGACGGAAACACGTACTGCCAGCCGAATTCGCGTTCCGCATTCGGATACTTCCGCGCCAACGCGTGCGGCAGGTTCACACCGCCCAGGCCCTGCTGCAGATCCGCCGCATGCAGCGCCCGCGCCCGCTCCACCTCGCGCTGCAGCGGCTCCACCAATGTCTTCGGCAATACGGTCCGCCGATCCTTGCTCCCCTTGCCATCGCGCACCGTGATTTCATTGCGCGCGAAATCGACGTCCTTCACTCGCAGGCGCAGGCACTCCATCAACCGCAGCCCGGTGCCGTACAGCAGGCTGGACAACAGCCACGGCCGCCCATCGAGCTGCGGCCAGCAGGTCCTGCACCTCCCCCCGCGACAACACCGTCGGCAGCCGCCGCGGCCGCTTCGCCCGGGTCACGTCCTCCATCCAGGGCAGCTCGATGCCGAGCACCTCCTTGTAGAGGAAGAGCAACGCCGACAACGCCTGGTTCTGGGTACTGGCCGCCACCTGCCCATCCACCGCGAGCGACGAGAGGAACCGCTCCGCCTCCGGCGCCCCCATCGCACGCGGATGTCGCCGGCCATTGACCAGGATGAAGCGGCGAATCCAACCCAGGTACACAACTTCGGTACGCATGCTGTAGTGCTTCACCCGCAACACCCGACACACCTCATCGAACAACCGCGGTCCACTACCCCTTCCATCCGCCTCTGGCTCCCGGACCCGGAAACCGAATCGCATTACCGCGGATTGCAAGGAATAAAACATAGCGCCTCGTATCGTCAGATATGCACAGACAATCATGCGCGCCACGCGTGCAAGGCGGGGTCAGATAAGTCAGTGACCTTCGATAGGATTTCTCCCTTGACGCCCACACAGGATCAACGTGAATATCCCGTCCATATCCCTGTTTTTGTGGTCTACTAAGCGTTAGGCGGCATGGAAAGTTCACTGAGACTTACAAAAGCGGTTGCCTGGTTCTGCTTGGGCACTTCGTTGGTGTCGTTTTGCGCCGGGATCGCATTGGCGAACCTGTATCTCTGCGGGATGCCCGGACCGTTGGCCTTCCTAGCCAGCCTTGGCCTTGGCCTTGTCGCCGCATCGGCGCTGCTAGTTGCAGCTTGGCTTAATCGCTCATGGCGCCTTGTACTTGGGGCACTAGCTGACGCGGCACTCGCCTTCGTGCTCCAATTCTTGAGCTCGGCGGTAACGCTCCCAGGCTGTTCGGGTGTCTGAGCCGCCTAACAATTCATTCAAGCCGAAGCCGCTTCGCGGCTCGGCTTAATTCAGGCGTTAGACGTGCAGATGGCTTTCAAGGCAACCGGAAACTGGCTAAAGGGCAACTGGCCCTTCATTGCGCTGATTGCTCTGGTGTTCGCTGCCAAGATCATTCAGCACGGACCCTTGCGGGGCGCGTGGGCGGCTGGCGCTCTCTGCTACGTTATTTCGGTGATGGTTTTTTGTTCCGTGGCGGTTCCGGCTTTGGTTCTTCGTACTGTCTTGTCCCTGGGGGAATGGTCGCTTCTTGCGTTTGCCGGCGCCTTTGTCTTGCTGGCTTACGCCCTAGGCCATCCAGAACTGATAGAGGTTGGCTTGCTGGGCCTTGTCACGGGGCTGGTTCTAGGGCTGTTCTTTCTGTTCTTTGCATGGCGCCGGCGCGCAAGGTAAGTGGGCAGCACGTCTAACAATTCATTCAAGCCGAAGCCGCTTCGCGGCTCGGCTTAATTCAGGCGTTAGGCCTCATGACAAGACTTCTCGCCACCTGCGCGCTTGTTCTCTCACTAGCCATTTGCGGGTGTAGTTCGGCGCCCGTCCAGAGCACTGCGCCGGCCATTCCTGTCGAGCTGATTCCGCTTGAGCAGGCCAAGACCTTGATTACCTCGGGGCAAGTCAAAGAAATATTCCAGCCGCACTATGGGTGCGTGGTCCTCACGCTTCAAAATGGCGAGTACCTGTCCTTCGATCAGCCGCACCTAGATTGGGTACTGACGTTCGTGGAGGAGGCCGGGCTTGCCAAGCAAATACCTATCTCCATCGAGTAGGCTGAGGCCTAACAATTCATTCAAGCCGAAGCCGCTTCGCGGCTCGGCTTAATTCAGGCGTTAGGTATCGCATGGCAGATGACTCGTGGTTTCGAAATGCAGACTGGAATGAAGCCATTGCAGTTGCCTTTGACCAGAAGCTGAAGCGCGCTCGTCAAAAGAGCCAGTACCTACGCATACAGGCGTGCACTCTTGCCCGTAGCCACCCTCGGGTTGCGCTAGAGCTCCTAGATAGGTATTTCGCACTCGGCGATGACTTCGATCACGCCCAAGCGCACGTAGACCGGGCGACCGCCTACCTCGCGCTTGGTGATATTGATTCAGCCATCCAGTCTTATGAGGCGGCGCTGGAGCGCGAGCGGGCCTTCCCCAACCTGCGTACCGGAGCTTCCTTAGACCTGCCGTATCAGATTGCACTCAATGGCATTACCAATCGCTTTGACCAAGCTATTGCAATGCTATCTGAGTCTGAGAAACGCCTCATGTTCCCCGTAGATCGCTTCAAGCACCATACTGCCCGGGCAGTTATCTTGGCTAAGAGCGACCCGTCCGCCGCGCGCGTTGAGGCCAAAGCCGCATTAGAGGCGGCGGCATTGGATCACTCGGGGTTCCGCTATCATCCAACCGTCGGCTTGGTTTCTGAAAGGCATGCACAAGCGCTGCTCAAGCTCCGTGGGCTTTGCGATGCCTAACAATTCATTCAAGCCGAAGCCGCTTCGCGGCTCGGCTTAATTCAGGCGTTAGGCCCCACATGAATCTTCTCCTGCTCCTGTTTGCTCTCACGGCAACGCCCCAGCCCCAGCTTCCTCAGGACGTTGAGGCGTTTGTCGTAGAGCGAGATGCTTGCGATCATTTTCGCGGCGAACCAACCGAAGGCGATTCGCCGGACCAGGTGGAGCGCCGCGCGTTTGTTGAAGAGAGCTTGGAGATCTACTGCTCCGGCACGGACCGTAGATTGGCCGCGCTCAAGAGACGCTACTCTGGCAATGCYGCGGTCACGTCCGCGCTCGGCAAATATGAGCCGGTCATTGAGGGGCCTCGGTGTGGGCCCTAACAATTCATTCAAGCCGAAGCCGCTTCGCGGCTCGGCTTAATTCAGGCGTTAGGCGCCTGATCAAGGAAAACCAATGACTGATCCATACAATTCCTCGGCAGTCCGTCCGGCGATTTCACCTCTGAATGATTCGATGGTTACGACGGCACTAGAGCTCCCTGGTTACCGGATCGCTCGCAACCTTGGCCTCGTGCGCGGCATTACAGTCAGATCCCGCTCGATCGTTGGCAACTTTCTTGGCGGCCTGCAGACCCTATTCGGCGGCAATATCACCATTTACACGGAGCTCTGCGAACAGGCTCGCTACGAGACCTATCGAGATATGGTGCTGCACGCCAGACAGCTAGGCGCCAACGCCATTATTGCTGTTCGGTATGACGCCACCGAACTCATGCCCGGTCTTACGGAGGTGCTGTGTTATGGCACAGCGGTTGTTGCCGAGCCGCACGGCGCCTAACAATTCATTCAAGCCGAAGCCGCTTCGCGGCTCGGTTTAATTCAGGCATTAGGGCTCAATAGTGGCATCACCAGATCTCGACCAATTGTTTAACCAGGCGCTCGGCTTTGCCGAGTACATGCTTATCTCACATGGGGAGTTCATTCCCTTCGGAGTTTCTATGGATCCGAGCGGGGAGATTTCTCAGGCCTCTGGATACCTTGGTACTGAGCACCCAGCATCCGCAGAATTGGTGGAGTTTCTGCAAAGCGCTTTTAGGGATTCTGCCTCTGGCGGCACGATTCGAGCAGCCGGTGTCTGCTTGGATATGTACGTTGTTCCCCCGGGGCAGACTGAAAAGTCAGATGCAATATGTGTTCGGTTAGCGCACACCTCTGGCGAGACAGTTGCCGTCTACGTCCCCTATGCTAAGGACCCACAAGGGGCATACACGTTCGGCCAAACGTTTGCCACAAAGGGCACTTCGTTTCGCTTGGTTGAGCCCTAACAATTCATTCAAGCCGAAGCCGCTTCGCGGCTCGGCTTAATTCAGGCGTTAGGTATCAATGCAAACATTCCTAGCAATTTGCCTTCTCTTTCTGGCGGTCCCCGGCTTCGCCGCAATCCGCGGACCAGCGCCTGTATCAAAAGGTGCTGGCTCGATTTATTTCGGCAGCTATGAACCGGTTGAGCCTGAATCCTTAGCTGAAGTCCCGCTTGCTACTGGAGAGCGTCTTGTTGCCCATCTCAAGGACCGATTGGGCGATTCGTTCTACAGTCGCCTGCGATTTGCTGGCGGTCAAATCATAGATTTCGCCAAGTTGCTTCAAATGGAGCCGGACTCGAAGGACTACCAATGGGAAGTCCCCGCCTACGTTCTCAATTTCGAATTCCGCATGAAGGAAATTGGAATAGGTTCATATACCGCGCAGATTGAGCTACGGGAAGACGGCAGCGTCATTAAGGAGATAGACATCCCTTGTGTTACATGCGATCCAACTAAGCTCAACCTGATTTCACTGGAGAGCGCTTTTAAGCTGGCCATTGCGCAGGGGTTTGCCCCTGACAAAGCTGTTGCCGAGATCGGTTACAACAAGGAGGCGGATGCCTTTGTTTGGAGCTTCGTTGAGGAGATTTCCGACGACGGATTGGTCATTACGAGCAAAAAGCTCGAGATACACGCCAACACTGGCCAGGTGCTGAGCTTTGGGAACTCGGAGGCAATCCGTTGATACCTAACAATTCATTCAAGCCGAAGCCGCTTCGCGGCTCGGCTTAATTCAGGCGTTAGGCGCAACGGACATGACATCGCTAACCCGCGCCATAGTTCGTCACGATCTGGAGGGCATTGAATCGACCCTTGCCGACGATCCGTCGTTAGTCAACGTCCCGGAAACGGGCTGGCTGCCCATCAGGTGGGCTCTCACCGGGGGCAACATCGTTACCTTGGCGCGCTTCCTGCGGGCGAGCCGGCTCCAAGATCCTTCGGTAGACCCCACAGGCCTTCTCCGCCGGTACGTCGAAATGCTCGCCGCGGATGAGTACGAGCCGTACGCTTTTGGTCAAGCCGTTACGGCGCTCTGGCATGATCTCTATGAGGGCACAACGCACCTGGTCGGACGGTTCAAGCGCCCATTAGTTCCCAGCCTGGGGCAGGCAGACGACTTACGTTTCCTTATCGGTTGGTGCGGAGCAAGTAGTGCGGATATGTTGTATCGCAGGCTCTGCGCCTAACAATTCATTCAAGCCGAAGCCGCTTCGCGGCTCGGCTTAATTCAGGCGTTAGACCGTGGAAACAAGTGAACTGCGACTTGATGTGTTCGGGCGGCGCATGACAGCCGTACAGGCTCATGGCCGCTGGTCGCTCTTTCTTTTAGGCCCTGATGGCAAACGTCGTCCTGCGGATATCTCCATCCCGTCTGATCTGTCGCGTGACGAGATCCCTGGATACCTTGCGGATATCTTTCACGAGATTGCGACGCCTCGGCATAATCAAGTACGAGTGCTACCTTAGCCACGCTGGCCGAGGTGTGGCAGCCACGGTCTAACAATTCATTCAAGCCGAAGCCGCTTCGCGGCTCGGCTTAATTCAGGCGTTAGAGCTCACGATGCCAACTAATCCGCTCGTTGTTGTTAGCCTCGCTGCGTTCATTCTCTTCACAACTCTGTTCAACGTCCTCTATTTCACTTTCATCTTGCGAAGACTTGACAAAAATGGGCTACGCATTGGTGCCGACGCATCTTTTAACTTCGGTCAGAGGCGGTACGTAAAGGCATATCTTCTGCTGCTTTCTGAGAATGAAAAGAAGAGGTGGTACAACCAATTGATCAAGCACTCCTTTCCAATTGCCGTGGCTCTCATGGCTTTGGTCGGAGTGTCAGTCCTCTCCTCAGTTGCAAGGGGTGAGCTCTAACAATTCATTCAAGCCGAAGCCGCTTCGCGGCTCGGCTTAATTCAGGCGTTAGGCCGCATGAACCAGAATCTCGCACGCCTAATTTCGGACTATCAAGCCAGCGTCCGCGCTGCCGTCCAGCTTATGGAGGAGTCCGGCATACCTCTCCCTGCGTCACCCACTGACTGGGTGAGTGCTGATATTCCGCACCGTGGCAAACTCACCGGCGACATTCAATACTTTAAACACGGCTTTGGCTGTGCGGTCCAATTGCCAGGCGGATCCGTCGACTTCGATTTCGGGGAGCGCGGCCAGATCGATGGATTCGATGCCTGGCGACTAGTTGGCTTTGCTGGTTCTCGGCTGCGAGAGTACGGCTTTGCAAGTGAGGCTGAACTCAAGGAGTGCTTCAAAGCAGAGGTGGCGGCGGGGTCGCTGGTTTTCTCAGGCTACATCCTTCATTACATCGCGGATGCGGCCTAACAATTCATTCAAGCCGAAGCCGCTTCGCGGCTCGGCTTAATCCAGGCGTTAGGCGTGGGTGCAATCGATAGCAGCTCGCTGTCGCTGACAGTCACCGGGAAAGCCCCACAGCCCGCATTCGATGCAATGCTTTCGCGCCGCTGGCCTTCGGTCAGTCCGCGCTCCGGCAAGCAATCGCCCCGGCGGCATCTCTCCCCGGAGATGCGGCGCCATCGGCTCCGGTGTTCCGGCCCCACACTCTCCCCGGATCGCAGACTGATTCCTTGCTCCCGATCTCGCCGGGGGCCGTTGCACTCGCCCGCTTCGCCACTTACCGTGGCGCCTAACAATTCATTCAAGCCGAAGCCGCTTCGCGGCTCGGCTTAATTCAGGCGTTAGGCCGCTCTTGGGATTCCCAGCATGTGGAAGTTCTGGAAAAGGCGGGCATACCGCATCGAAAGGATTGGATGCAAATCCAAGCAAGAGATTTTTGAGCATCTTGCCTACATGGTGAATCACGCTCCAGACTTTCCCGCCGAGGACAAGATGGATCTTGATCTGGCGTTTGATTGTCTTGAGTTTGGGCTCAAGCGGATTGAGGAGCTTGATGGGCGGCCTGCTGTTGTCGCAATGATCTCTAAGCTTCGCGCCGAGTTCGCCAATTCGCGCAGCCTGTTCCAGGCGGGAGAAATCACTCCCGCTCGCCACAGCCTTCAAGATGCGGAGGACATGTTGAGGCCGGTTCGGGTAAAGGCGGTTGTTGCCTAGGCAGCAGCCTAACAATTCATTCAAGCCGAAGCCGCTTCGCGGCTCGGCTTAATTCAGGCGTTAGGCCGCATGGGACAGAGCACCCAATCTGCACGTAAAGCCGCATGGCTAGATGTCAGCGCTGCCGCTGTATTCGCCTGTCTATTCGTTCTCTTCTATCGTCACGGCAACATCTCGACCGCCGTAGACGCTGGCGCATACGGCCTTGTTATCGCCGTCATTTACTTTGCCCCCGCTGCTATTCTCTTTTCGTTA